>JBJFGI010000001.1:0-1676 GCA_051892535.1 Candidatus Coproplasma sp.
TTAAAAACCATTATGCTGTCGCCGTCGCCGACGATTGCCATTTTACCTATCATTAAAAGACCTCCCGCAAACCGTGTAAAAATTCATAGACTTGCGTTACGATTTTATTTACGAGAACGAGCGCAACCTGCCCTTTATTTCGCTGTCGCTCAATCCTGCAAGCAGACACACGAAGAGAATTCTGACGTTTTCGTTCTCGGCACGCCGCCTGAACACGTAGTATAAGAAGGGCTGGTTATTGACGAGCTCGTACTTCTTTGCAGAAAAATACTCGGTTTCGTAGCTCTCAAGCATACGCTCCGCCTGAGTCATCGCTCTGCCTGAGCTCTTATCCTCGAAACACTTTGCGCAGAACTTTGCGTACGGGGTATCGTCGAGGGAGTGCGCCGCCGTTGCCGTATCGTCGCTAAACAATTTTTCAAGCCTCTTTGCATCCAGCGTACCGCCGCCTACGTAACGGCTTGCGGCGTAATCGGCGTCGGGAGAGCGCAGTGCGGTCAGTATGTTGGTCATGTCCGCCTTGGCGGAAACAAGCTTAGCCAACAGCCTGTTCTTTCTGCACGATTTAGCAAGATAGGAATAGAGGGCTTTTTCAAAGACAAACCCCACTTCGGAGCCCGAAACGCCGTCGGCGTCACTGCTGAAAAGCTCTGCGGCACATTTTACCGCCTCCCCCAGCTCTGCGCCTAAAGGCGAATAGTCCTCCTCCTTAACGCATTTTGAGATGACCGAAACGGGAATAAGTCCCTCCGGCGCAAGCAATTTCTGCTCGTCGAGGTCGAGGAACCGTGCCTTGATCAACGCCTTTGCGTTATGAAAGTCACGGGGGGCGAGCAGATACACCTTCTCCGCTTCGGACGGGGAATATTCCCTGATGAATTCGTCTATTGCTTTTTCGTCAGCGCAAAGCAGCCGTTCGTAATCGTACGCCGAAGCCGCCTCCGCCCCTTTACCGAAACCACTGTCGCAAATAGAGCGTAGAGCCGACTCTGCGTCCGTTTCGCACAGCTTTAATATCTTGTCCTTTAAAAGATATTTTTCCATTGCGGCTATCACGCCGTTGGTATACAAAACGTCTATCGCCATCGTCTAACCCGTTATAAATATCTGAGCGGCAATCTCCGCCTGCATCTCTTCCCTGTCGGCAGAGAGGAGTGCGCCGTAAGAAAGATTTTTATCCGAATTCCTGCCGACGAGAATAAAACCGCCGTCCAAATCCGCCCTGGCGGGGGAGACTTCAAGCTTTTTGTCCCTGACAACTTTAAGCTTTGTTACCTCCTCGGCGTAGCGGTAATTTTCCGCAAACATAATCCTGTCGCCTTCCTCAGCATAAGCGGTAAGCAACCCTTCGGCGAGCGAAAGAGCGTCGTTCTTATTGAGCCCGACAAGCAACTCAAGCGCCTGAGCATAAACTTGGTCTATAACTTCACGCTTTGCTCCAAGCATTATCTTTGCGCAGTCGAGTCGGGCAGTAGCCGCCTTGCCGTCCAAAATACCTTTAACCTTCTCGGCGACCTCCGCTTCGGTACCTACCCTTGCCCTTTCAGCCTCCTGTTCGGCTTGCGATATCGTCTGCGCCGCTTTTTCTTCAGCCGTAGCTACGATTTTGCGAGCCTCCTCCTCGGCGTCGGATATTATTCTTTCGACAATATCTTCCTTTCCCATAATAATACCTT
>JBJFGI010000002.1:0-1627 GCA_051892535.1 Candidatus Coproplasma sp.
CATACTGTGCATTTCCATTTTTTCATAGTTTTTACCTCTTTAATTTTTTTATTTTCGTTAAATTTTATTGAGTCAAGCAGAGCCTGAACTATATCCGAAGGTATATCGGGGTAACCCTTTATACTCTCTAAAAATTCTAAAGTGTTTGCGCTCTGGGGGAGCATAAACCCAGCCTCACGGCACAGATCTTCCGCCATCAGGCGGGAGGACCTTTCAATTGCAACCGCCAGGGCGGAGGGCAGTTGAGCCGCTATATTTTCGCACTTAGCCTTACTTTGAACCAAAGCCCGCAACGCCTCGATAACCTCTTCCTCTTTGGGTTGTTGAGGGGGCAATTGCCTGGGCACTAACGAGATTGCGCCCGAAGGGCAAGCCTCGGCACACGCACCGCACCCTATGCATTTGTCCGTATCGATAATACTGTTCTCCGTATCGGTTGCACCCGTCGGGCAGACGTAGAGGCACAGGCAGTCTTTAGTGCAGAGCCTTAAATTTCTCACAGCATATTTATCAGCCATCAGTTTACCCTCCTCTCTACCCTTTCAAATTTCCAGTCGGGTACCTTGCACACGGGGCAGAGCTTGGGCGGCTCGTCCCCCACGTACACGAAACCGCAGACCGTGCAGACGTAAACGCCCGTGTTTTCAAGCATTTTTTCGCCCTCGCTTTGGTAGCGTAAGAGGAGAGATTGCAACATCCTCGTTACCTTTTCCGCCCACACCTGACAGCGCAGCGCACCCCTGTCGGGCTGCTTTTGCGCAACTTCATTGCCGTACGGGAAGCCTGACGATAGATCTTTCTCAATCAGCTCGAGAAGCTTTTCATAACTTGCTCCCTCTTCTGTCTGTGCCTTGGAGCGGAAAAACTCAGCTAACCTTTTGAAATTCTCGCTCTCTTCCGTCAGATACTGTTTTTCGCACCCACGGGCAAGGTTAGAGCAGATTATGCTCATCTCCATAGCGGAAAGCTCCTTTTCCGTGTGCGGTTTTTCTACAATTGTCTGCGCCCTGCCCTCTTCCTTTAATTTAAAGGCATCTCTGCCTGCACCGCAGAGCGGACAGGTGAAATCTTGCGGCAGTTCGCCGTCGGTCTTATGGACGTAGCCGCAGACCGTACAAACGTATTCTTTCATCTTACGCCTCCTTTTATTCAATTATAGCGTATTTGTCCTCAGCTTTCCGTGACAAAATCACAAACTTAATTGTCGCCGCAATTGCCGTGACCGCAACCGTGGTTGCCGCAGGAGTGCTCCTCGCCGTGGTCGTGGTGGTTGCAATGCACGTCGGGGTCGTAATCGAGCTTACCCGATATAAACGCCTGCACCGCCTCGTCCGCACTGCCGCAGACTCCGCCGTAGAGCTTAACCCCTGCCTGGCTTAACGCCACCTGCGCACCGCCGCCTATACCTCCGCAGATAAGCACGTCGGCGTTTATGTCGGCAAGCAACCCAGCCAGTGCTCCGTGCCCCGTTCCGTTAGTATCTACTATCTGCGAGTTAACTATTTTCCCGTCCTCGATATCGTAGACCTTAAAGGTCTGAGTGTGTCCGAAATGTTGATAGATTTCTCCATCTTCGTAAGTTACTGCAATTCTCATAATATTATCTCCTTTTTCCAATTTAAATTGG
>JBJFGI010000003.1:0-87853 GCA_051892535.1 Candidatus Coproplasma sp.
ACGAGCTTACCCTCTGCCATTTAAAGTACAACCCCACACAATTCAAGTATCCAAAAGACGACAAACCCAATAAAACATAGGCACATAAGTACGCTCAAGACAATATTAATTACCCTTTGTTTACTCATCTTAACGGCGTTTCCTATAAATTGCACCGACTCCATACCGCTGATGATAAGCCAGATTTCATTCGGTATTTTACCTTTAACAAGCACGGAGACCAGCATTACTATGCCCCCTATAAAAAGACCAGTGCTCATTGCCAGAGAGTTGGCTGAAAGCATACCCTGCCTTTCCCTTTCGTCGCCGTTCTTGTTTTCCTTTCTCGAAGCCTCCAAAATATCCTCTTTGGATAGAGTGGCGCTCGCCTCCCCTTCAACGGCACCTGCGTTTTCCGTAACGGCACTATCGCTATCTGTAACGGCGCCTGCGTTTTCCGTAACGACGTCGTTGCCCGTTGCTATCTCTTCAAGGCTTTGAACGTTTAATTCTTCGTTTTCTTCCATATTACGCCTCCTGCCAAGTTTTCTTGGCAAATATATAATAGCATTGCCAAGTTTACTTGTCAAGAGTTTTGTATAAAAAGTGCGCACGGCGGTATGCCGTGCGCACCTTTATATAGCAAATGTAATTAGTTGTTTACGCTATAGAGCAGGTCGAAGTAGGTGGGGAAAGGCCAGTAGTCGGCTGAAACCATGGTCTCCATCTTGTCAACACGCCTTCTGATATCGTCCATAATGGGAAGAATTACGTGAGCCATTGCCTGGGAAGCCTCGCCAACCTTTGCAAGGTCGATACCTGCGAGAGCACCCTCGAGCTTGTTGGTCAAAGCCAAAGCCTCGTCGTTGAGGGTTGAAAGGGCGGTAATGGTCTCCTTTTCGGCTACGCAGGGCAGCTCCTCGCATACCGACTGCTTAGCGGCTACGTTAGCGCAGAGCGTTGCAACGTAATCGGACACTGCGGGAACGATATCCCTCTTGACCATTTCAATCATGGTCTTAGCCTCGATGTTGATGATCTTGGAGTAGTTCTCAAGCTGGATATCAGCACGGGCGATAGCCTCTTCCTTGGTGTATACTCCCTGGCGAACGAACACTTCGATGTTCTTTTCCTCGAAGCATACGGGAACTGCGTCTGCGGTGGTCTTGTTGTTGAGCAAGCCCCTTCTTGCAGCTTCGGGTTCCCATGCAGGGCCGTAGCCGTCCTCGTTGAAGATTATGCGGTAGTGAGCCTTTAACTCCCTCTTGATAATCTCTTCGGAAGCCTTTTCGATATCCTTAGCCTTTTCAAGCTCGTCTGCAAAAGCTTCGAATGCATCTGCAACTATGGTGTTTAAAACGATGTTTGCGTCGGCTACGTTAGCCTGTGAACCGAGCATACGGAATTCGAATTTGTTACCCGTAAATGCAAAGGGAGAAGTTCTGTTTCTGTCGGTTGCATCCTTGGGGAAGATAGGGCTTTCGGGTACGCCTATGCTGCCTTTTTGTGCAGTTCTGGGAACGTAGTCGACGTCGTTAACGATAGAGTCAACCAACGCTCCGAGCTGGTCGCCGAGGTATACCGATACGATTGCAGGGGGAGCTTCGTCCGCACCGAGCCTGTGGTCGTTACCTGCGGAGGCAACAGATGCCCTCAAGATACCCTGATAGTCGTCAACCGACTTGATAACTGCCGCTAAGACGAGTTTGAACAGGGTGTTGTTCTCGGGATTTTCGCCGGGATTTAAGAGGTTAAAGCCGTCGTCGGTGGACATAGACCAGTTGTTGTGCTTGCCCGAACCGTTTACGCCCTCGAAAGGCTTTTCGTGAAGGAGACATACGAGGTGGTGTTTAGAAGCAACCTTCTTCATAATCTCCATAGTCAACATATTGTTATCGACTGCTACGTTAGTAGTGCCGAAGATGGGTGCCATTTCGTGCTGAGCAGGGGCAACCTCGTTGTGCTTGGTCTTGGAGAAGATGCCGTAAGACCAGAGCTCTTTATCCAGATCGTGCATATATTCCACAATTCTGGGTTTAAGCACGCCGAAGTAGTGATCTTCAAGCTCCTGTCCCCTCGAAGCCTTTGCACCGAAGAGCGTTCTTCCGCAGAGGCGGAGATCCTTTCTCTTTAAATACTCTTCCTCGTCGACAAGGAAGTATTCCTGTTCGGGTCCGACGGTGGTTGCAACCTTTTTGCATTCCTTGCCGAAGAGCTTTAACACTCTCTTCGCCTGTTTGTCGATTGCCGTCATCGAACGGAGCAGGGGTGATTTTTTGTCCAGAGTTTCACCCGTGTAGGATACGAATACGGTGGGTATGTAGAGCGTACCCTCCTTTACGAATGCGGGGGAAGTGGGGTCCCAAGCGGTATAACCTCTCGCCATATAGGTGGCACGGGAACCGCCGGAAGGGAAGCTGGATGCATCGGGTTCGCCTACGATAAGGCTCTTACCCGTAAGCCTCATAATTGCCTTGTCGCCCTCGGGTTCGATAAAGCTGTCGTGCTTTTCTGCCGTTAAGCCCGTAAGGGGTTGGAACCAGTGCGTGTAGTGGGTTGCACCCTTGGACACCGCCCATTTCTTCATTGCCGAGGCAACAGTGCCTGCAATGGATACGTCAAGCGTCCTGCCTGACTCAATGGTTTCTCTCAAAAGCTTGTATACTTCACTGGGTAAAGTTTCCTTCTGAACCTGACTGTTAAATACGTTTTCGCCGAAAGTCTCAGGAATATTCATAAAATGTCTCTCCTAAAGAAATTGTATACCAAGATTATAGGAAATTATCGGCAAAATGTCAACAATTAAAACCTTGTACGTCATTCACAAGTCTTAATAAAAACTATAAGCGTAGATTATACCTGAATGGTTGTCAACGGGTAACTTTTTTAAATACCCTTTACATTATTCTATTCAAGCCCTCTCTCTTCAGAGAAGCGAGTAAGACAAGGCGTATGAGCACCGCCGACAGGAGTTTGCTAAAGCGTAAATGACCGAGGCAAAACGCAAAGGCAACGAACTATTGCGAAGTATATATGAAGAGAATATCAATCATCGAAACGGGCAGGTTTGATAAGATGCGTCCCCTTCACGTCCTCGTGCATGGCGGTACTGTCCTCGGCGACAATGCCCCTCTGTAAGGAGGCGTAGCCGTGCTTTTTGCGTATTTCGTCAACGCAGCGCTCGACCGTTTCACGCTTTAAATAGTCGCCTGCCGCCTCGTCAAAGGTCAGCTGGGAGGCTCCGTTATCAAAGCCCGAAACGGTTACGCCCAACGCCCTGACGCAATAGGGCGGAGTAAACCTCTCGCAAAACAGCTCTAAGGCGTGTTTTGCAATCTCGCCGCAGAGGCAGGTATGCCGCACCTTTTTCTGCACGGTATAGCTCGTTAAATTTCCGTCCCTCACCCACAGGTGTACGGTATCGGCAAGCCCTAAACCGCTCTCCCTAAGCCTTGCCGCCACGCTCTCGCTCAATATATATAACGTCCTCTCGATATCGTTAAGCGAGGTCAAGTCCTTAACGCAGGTCATAGAGTTGCCGATTGACTTCAATTCCCTGTCCTCGCCGGCAGGGCGGACGGGTGCGTCGTCCTCTCCCCTCGCATAGACGAGCAGGGTATGCCCGAACTTGCCTAAGGCGTTGATAACCCGCTTATCCTCCGCCGCCGCAAGCTTGCCTATGGTGTCGTAACCCATACCCGTCAGCTTTGCGCACGTTGCTCCGCCCACCATAAGTAGGTCGGAGACGGGCAAAGGGAACACTACTTTTTTATAATTTGTTATTGAGATAACCGTCGTTCCGTCGGGCTTCTTTAAATCGGAACCGAGCTTTGCGTACACCTTATTGAACGAGACGCCCACCGACACGGTTAAGTTTAATTCACTCTTAACGGCGTTGCGTATCGTGTCGCCTATATGGCGCAAAAACCCGTCCGAAAAGTGCTTTTCACCGTCGACCTCGGTATACTTCTCCCCGTCGTATTCGGGGAATACCTTGGTGAACTTAGTCACGTCCAGCCAACACTCGTCTATGCCGTAATTCTCAATGAGGTCAGTATACCTTGCATATATCGCCCTGACCTTTCTCGAATACTCCATATACTTATTGAAATGGGGTCTGACCACGACGAGGTCTGGGCACTTCTTTTTAGCCTGCCAGACGGTGTCGCCCGTCTTTATCTTAAAGCGTTTTGCCTCCTCGCTCTTGGCAAGCACGATGCCGCGCCTCTCCTCCTCGTTTCCGCAGACGGCGACGGGCACGCCGACGAGCTCGGGGTTTAACATTCGTTCCACCGAGGCGTAAAAATTATTCAGGTCGGAGTGCAACACAATTCTTTCCATACCTCTATTATAACACTTTTTATCGGTTTATACAAGGCTAATGTGTACATCTATCGACCAGGCTTTAAAAGTTGGTTAAAAATTTTTAAAAGCCCTTGAAATTTTGATACGGCAAGAGTATAATTATATTCAAATTCTCAGGAGGAATTATTTATGATAGACAAGAAAATTGCAGAACTTATCAACGACCAGGTAAACAAAGAGCTGTACTCGGGTTACCTCTACCTCGATTTTGCCAACTACTACGAGGCTGAGGGCTTGGACGGCTTTGCTCATTGGTATCAGATTCAGGCTCAGGAAGAGCGCGACCACGCTATGATGATGAGAAGGTACTTAATCGACAACGGTATCAGGGTTACCTTTGACGCTATAGCTAAACCCGACAAGACCTTTGCCGACCACAACGACCCCTTGAAGGCAGGCTATGCTCACGAGCAGTACGTAACCTCTTTAATCAACAATATCTACGCCGAAGCGTTCAAAATTCACGATTACAGAACTATGCAGTTCCTCGATTGGTTCATCAAGGAACAGGGCGAAGAGGAGAAGAACGCAGAGGATATGTTGAGAAAGTACGAGCTGTACGGCCACGACGCCAAGGGCTTATATGCGCTCAATCAGGAGCTGTTGGGCAGGGTTTACACCCCTTCCGCAACCGGACCCTCCATGTAACAGGTGCGACCTGTAGCGGAGTATCTTAAATGCCTGGTCACTTGACCAACTCCACACTCGTCAAACGTGGGTGCGACCTGTAGCAGGGTTTCTTAATTGCTTAAAACTTTATACAACATAAAAACTCAGGGCGGCGCCTTTCGGCGCCGCCCTGATGCAGTATGCTGTCTAATGAATTTTTTAAACTTAACAAGAAATTCCCTGCGCCCTTAACTGTGACTCCATATCCGCAACAAGCCTATCGCTTGAAGTACTTATCTTTTTAAGTAAAGCCCTGTTCATCTCCTGTGCAGAATAATTACTCTGAATAAGCTTTGCCGTTTGTTCGTTCTGTTGCTGTAATAAAGCGTTCGACGTTTCCGCATTTCTTCCGAGAGCTATTCTGGTTTCCTCATTTTGCGAATTTATTGTATTGTTAAGCCTGTCAAGCGCCTTTTCTAGATTATTTGTAAGAGCCGCGATTGAACTATTTACCGTCTTGCAAATTTGCTCTGATGCCATATGCAAAGCCCCTAATAGACTTTGATTTTGTCTTTCCCTGTCAACCAAGCATAAAGCTTCCTTTATGGTATCTGCCCTACGTGTTTCGAAATAGAAAATAATCAGATCAATATTTTTCCAATCTCTGAAATCTATTAATTGATATGATTTCCTTGCACTTGATATTAGCTGTAGCGATTTGTTTCTTATCTCACGAATTCGCTGATATTTTTGGTTAATTATGCTATTCAGCCTATCAATTTCTTTTCGGTCTTTATTTATTTCATTTCTTAACTCAACAGCTCTCGGTGTGTAAATCATACCGCCTGCAATTATTTTTTCTAATTCTTGTATTTTTCCTTTGCATTCTATTATTTTTTGCTGGCAAGATGCTATTTTTTTATTTAAATCATTTATTTTCTTTTTGTCATCACTGATACCAGAAGAAAAAACTTCATTCTCCCTTATACACACAATTATGGTAACTATTAAACTTATTGCACCAGCACACGATAATGCTACAGGAATCGATATTGAACTGTCAATTTTTAATAAAACTAACAGCACCACAATTAATATTGCTGCGCAAATAATAAATGGTATAATTAACGGGAGAAAATAAAATTCAAAAAGAGGAATAAAGAAGTAACCCACATACGCAAGTTTATCTTTTCTGATAGTTTTCTTTAATTCAGATATTTCGCTCGTACTGTTTTGGATTGTTGCTTCATTATTCCGTATCTCTTGCTCTAACACCCTCTTTTTGCAATCGTACCTATGTACGCCCTCTATTTCGCTATTTCTACTTGTATTTGCTCTCGTCAAACTTTCAATTGTTCGTTCACGAGGATTAATTTCGTTATTAGTAACGTAATTAACCTCGTCCTCGTTCTGTGAAACAATGGATAAAACCGAACGTACTGCATATAATTCACTTAAAATGTCTGACCTGCTCTTTTCCATATTCTCCCCCTGTAAGATATTTTTATCATACCCAACTTTTCTAACATTATATACTACATTTTAAGTCAAGTCAATATCTTGTAAAAAAATGGCTTTGCCTTAGCAGGAGAAGGATAATTATTTATTAACTACACTTTTTAAATAATATGTGGCGCGGGGCTTTTAAAAAAAGCCCCGCGCCCCTCTTTCTTTTTAACAAATTCTCACTTGGTCAGCTGTTCAATCACTTTATCCAATGCGGTAAAATAATCTTTGAACGTCTTGGAGCAGACCTCGGCGTTTTTAATTACTACGCCGTCGCAGCGCAGACCGGTTACCGCAAACGCCATGGCAACCCTGTGGTCGCCAAAGGTCTCGATTTCGGCGGCGCGGGGCTGCGAGGGGTAGATTTTCACCCCGTCCTCCCTCTCTTCAACCTGGACGCCGAGGGCGGTTAAGTTTTTAACGATTGCATTAATTCTGTCGCACTCCTGCTTGCGTATATGCGCAACGCCGCAAATCTCGGTAGGTTTGGAAAAATAGGGGGCGATGGCGGCGAGCGTTAAAGTCTGGTCGGAAAAGGCAGACATATCCACCTTACCGCCGTCGAAGTCTTTAATTAATTCTATAAATTTATAGTCGCCCTGCATGGTGTGGGGCATTATGCCGTTAACCGTGATATCCGTGCCCAAAATGCGGTTGATTGCATACAGATAGCACGCCGCAGACACGTCGGGCTCAATCTCATACTTCTTTGCCCTATAGCTTCCGCTGACCGTATACGCCCCGTCAACCTCTTCGACGTTGACCCCGAAAGACCACATCATATCCAAGGTCATGGTGACGTAGTCCATACCGTGGCTGCCCACCGTCTTAATAGTGAACGGCTTATTTGCAAGCACGCCAGCCATTAATAAAGCTGATAAAAACTGACTTGATTTGGAGATGTCTACACACACCTCGCTCTTCGGCTTGACCGTTCCTTTGACCTTAAAGGGGAAGCAGTACTCCTCGCCCTCGAACTCAAAGCTTGCGCCTGCGCTCTGGAGTGCGCAAATCAAGTCCTTTTGGGGACGTTTGCGCATCTGTTCAGACGAGGTGAGGTGGAACTCCCCCTCGCTTAAAGCCACAACGGCGGTTAAAAACCTCGCCGCCGTACCCGCACTGCCCACGTAGATTTCACCGCTCGTCACGGGCAACTTGCCGCCGCAACCGGAAATTTTAACCGTAGTGCCGTCGACTTCAGCCTTGACGCCGAGAGATTTGACCGCCTCTAAAAAGGTTGCGCAGTCGTCGGAGAACTGTACTCCGTACAATATGCTCTGCCCGTCGGCAAGCGCTGCAATGAGCAACGCCCTCGCCGTAATGCTCTTTGAACCGGGCACAGCTACGCATACGCTGTTATTATTGGTTTTTCCGTAAATATTTTTAACCTGATAATTCATAACTCTATCTCAATGGCGACAACGCCGTATTTTTTAATGTCTTCGAGGCTGTAATAATCAAGCATATCTCCGGGCGAACAGCTCTCGCCGTCGCCGTAGCCGAGGGTCTGCGGCGTATAGTTTGAATACAGCTCTTCAAAGCTTTTAAAGGGGTTAACCGCCTTAACTTTAACCGTGAGTATTTCGCCTTCGGGTGAGCTGAATTCGATTACGTCCCCTGCTTTAATGCCCTGCCGCTTTTCGTCGTACAGGCGCATTTCCACCGTCTTTGCACCCGATGCAATGCCGTCGAACGGTCTTTGCCGCAAATTCATTTTTATTATCATTTTCTACGCCTTAAGATATCGCCTTCCGAAAGCTTGAAGGGGCAGTTGACGGTGTAGATTTCCTGCACTAACTTGCAATCGTCGACAACCTCGCCTGCGCTCGTTGCAGCCCTTTCAACGGTGAACACTTTCCCGAAGTTTTCGGTAGGGGTCAACACCTCCAGGGTATCCCCCACCTTAAATCTACCCCTCATCTCGGCTAAAATATACCCCTCGCCCACGCCTACTACGTTGGCGATATAGTCGCAGTCGCCCTTCGCCTGGCTGTCGGTATAGTTGACCGTCTGGTGATTTTCCCCCAGCATATACGCCGTCGTATAGTCCCTATGCGCTGCGGTAGCAAGTTCCCGTTCAACAGTCTGATTAAACCCGCCGTCGATACATCTGCGGTAGGCGTTAACCACGGTTGCAAGGTAGTATTCGCTCTTCATTCTGCCCTCTATCTTGAACGAGCAGACGCCTGCCTGCGCCATTTTATCAAGGTAGGCAGACATGTTTAAGTCCTTGCTGTTGAAGATATAGGTACCCCTGTCGTCCTCCTCTACGGGGAGGTCGTCGGTCTGAATGCCTGCGTCAGCCTTTTTAACCGAGTACTTCCACCTGCACGCCTGCACACATTCGCCCCTGTTGGAGGGTCTGCCTGCGAGGTAGTCTGAAAGAAGGCACCTGCCTGAATAGGATATACACATTGCACCGTGGACGAAGGCTTCAAGCTCGATATCGGGGACAAAGGAGTGAATTTCGGCAATCTCGTCTAAGGATAATTCCCTTGCGAGTATTGCACGGCTTGCACCCTGCTCCTGCCAGAATTTAACGGCGTATTTGTTGGTTAAATTAGCCTGCGTTGAGATGTGCACCGCAAGGTTGGGCGCCGCCTTTTTTGCGGCGTAGACCACACCGCTGTCCGAAATTATAGCGGCGTCGACGCCTATCGAATAGAGATATTTAAAGTAGTCGGACAATGCCCCTAAGTCTGCGTTGCGTGCAAACACGTTGGCGGTAACGTACACCTTTTTATTCAGGCTGTGCGCAAGCTCTACCGCCATTTTAAGCTCTTCGCCGTCGAAGTTATCGGCAAAGGAGCGCAAAGAGAAGGCTTTACCCCCGATATATGCCGCATCGGCGCCAAAGTAAAAAGCCGTTTTAAGTTTGTTGAAGTTGCCTGCAGGGGCAAGAAGTTCCACTTTCATTTTGTATCCTTTTTTAAATTAACTACACCTTATATAGGTATATTCTTTGACAAGAAACGAGTAAGAGCAGGAGCCTGCGGATAGAGTGTCTAATTTTTAATACTCAACGCCACGCCGTTGCCCACGTCTATAATCTGCGTGGTTAAATCTTCATCGGCGGTTAATACCTGCAGATATTCCTTTATATGCTGTACTAACATATGCCGCTTGGGGGGAGTGGGCTTTTCGCCGTTGACCCAGCCGTACATTAATACGTCGTCAGAAAAAAGTGTGCCGCCGTGGCTTAAAAGTCGCTTTAACTGCGGTAGATATTTAATATACTGCACCTTAGGTCCGTCTAAAAATATGAAGTCGAATTCACCCGTCAGGGTGGGGAGGACGTCAGCCGCATCGCCAACTATTACGGTTGCACGCTCCTGCATATGTGCGCTAGCAAAATTGCTCTGCGCTTCATATGCAAACGCCTCGTTGACCTCCAGCGTAGTCAGATGCGCCGAGGGACAACTGAAGAGCATAGTAAGCCCCGAAACGCCGATTGCAGTACCGATTTCAAGTATTTTTTTTGGCTTTGCCATTTTAACGCATATGTCTAAAAAGGCAAGCGTCTCGTCCGAGGAGACGGGTATCCCCCTCCCGAACGCACTCCTGCGCAACAGGTTAACCTCCTCGCTGAAATTAAAGGAGTTGAGCGCATACGTCCTCGACTCCCTCTCGGGCGAGGAAGTATCGTTGTGCGCATATTCATATGTGTTCTGATTGCTTGAATTTTTATCCATATGTTTCAAAGTTAATATGCGTTAAAATGCATTTGTAAAAGCTAAAATTTTTTTAGTTTTGGGGAGTTTACTAAATGGTAAATGACCCTAGAAAAACGTAGCCCGACACCGTAGCAAAGTAAATATATTAAGTATTATATTTTCCTTATCTGGGTTGCGGCTTTGGAAAGATACGAGCAAGAGCAGGCGACTGCGGATTTGCCGACGGGAGTTTACATAGACGTAAATGACCAAGGCAAAACGCAAAGTCAACGAACTATTGCGAAGTATATTTACAAAGCGCAAGTTTAAAAGTTTAAAGCTCAACTACGACGGGTACCACCATCGGCGACTGCTTCGTCTTCTTCAGAAGGTAGTTGCGGAGGGCTTTTTTAATGACTTTTTTGAGCTCGTCGACAGTACCTCTCGAGAGGTCGTATCCTGCAATTGCACGGTTGATGACCTCACGCATTTCCTTGTTGTAGTCACGGTGGAAATCGAACACGAACCCACGGGAGTTGATGGCGGGTTCGCCGATAACCTCGCCGCCCGACACCGCAACAGAGACGATAAACAACCCCTCTGCGGCGAGCTGACGCCTGTCCTGCATAACCGTAGACGCCTTTTCGTCCTCGATGCCCTCGCCGTCTATTAGCAGCGAGCCCGACGGCACGTCGGGGAGCTGGCGGATAGCCTTAGAAGTCACCTCGAGGCAGTTGCCGATATCGGCAAGGAATATGTTGCGCTCGGGCATGCCGAGGCTTTCGGCAAGGCGTGCGTGCTGTTTTAAGTGGCGGTACTCGCCGTGTACGGGCACGAAGAACTTGGGTTTAAGCAGGCTGTGCATAATCTTATGCTCCTCCTGGCAGGCGTGACCGGACACGTGAACCTTTTCCAGACTCTCGTAGACTACGTCTGCACCGAGGTGGTACAGCTTGTTTATAACGGTGTAAATACCCCTTTCGTTGCCGGGTATAGTAGACGCCGATATAATAATAGTATCGTTTTCACCCACGGTTATGGCGGGGTTTTCGCCGTTTGCCATACGGGTTAAGGCACTCATAGGCTCGCCCTGACTGCCCGTACAGACTATAACCGTCTCGTCGTCACGCAGGTTTTTAGTCTTGGTGACGTCGACAATAACCCCTTCGGGTATGGACATTTCGCCAATCTTTTCAGCCGCATCGACTACGTTTAACATACTTCTGCCGTTTAACGCAACCTTGCGGCGGTACTTAACCGCTAAATCTATAATCTGCTGAAGGCGGTGTACGTTGGAGGCGAATGTGGCGATTATTATTCTTCTGGCAGAGTTTTCGGCAAACAGCCTGTCCAGCGTTTCGCCGACGACAGTCTCGCTCATAGTATAGCCGGGGCGTTCGATATTGGTACTCTCGCCCATATACAAAAGCACACCCTTGCTGCCGATGTCGGCAATAGTCTTTAAATCTATCTGTTCGCCTGCGACGGGGGTTAAGTCGATTTTAAAGTCTCCGCTGTGGAATATTACGCCCTGAGGGGTGTGAATACACAGCGCAACGGCACCTGCAATGGAGTGGTTGACGTTGATAAATTCCACCTTGAAACAGCCTGCCTGATACACCTGACCGGGCGCAACAACCGTCTGCCTGACCGAGTTGAGCTTGTGCTCTCTCAGCTTATTATCGACGAGCGCAAGCGTAAGCTTTGTGCCTACGACGGGTACGTCGATCGACTTTAAAAGATAGGGCACGCCGCCGATATGGTCCTCGTGACCGTGGGTTAAAAGGAGGGCTTTAACCCTGTCCTTGTTCTCAATAAGATAGGTTACGTCGGGTGCAATTAAATCTATTCCCGGGTTCTCCTCGGTGGGGAAAGTGATGCCCGCGTCGATAACTATTATGTCGTTTCCGCACTCGATTGCGGTCATGTTCTTGCCTATCTCGCCCACGCCGCCTAAGAATATTATTTTAACGGCGTTCTTTGCAGATTTGCGGGCGGAGTTTTGACCTTTCTTCGTCTTGTTTTGCGCTGCGGTATTGCCCTCCTGGCTTCTGTCGGCAAAACCGTAACCGTATTCCGTATAGCTTGCGGAGGCGTTCTGCCCGTTAACCGTACCGTTGATTACAGGCTTGCTCCTCCCCTTCGAGGCGGGTTTAGTCTTCTTCTTTGCGGTAATCTGCTCTCCCTTCTTCGTACGGGTAGACCCCCTCTTTTTCGCAGAATTGGCAGTGCGTTTTTTTGCGCTGTCCGAATTCTTTTTAGTACGGGGCTTTTTCTTCGTCCCGTTCTTGTTTTCCTTTTCCATATTTATATTAATAATCCTTGTTAATTTTACACATATTACTAAAGGGGGCTGTGATATAACGCCGCCCCCTTTTCTCTTTAGTGAAGATTTGTAAATGCCATCGGTAATTTTTTATTACTTCTTGCTTACGTCCTTTACAAGTCCGTCCTCGATAAGCTCTTCAATGGTCTCGTAAGGATACATTGCGGCGTAGTCACGCTCTGCAACGTTCCTCTTTATACCGTCACGCCTCTCGAGCATTATGTCGATAAGCCTGATTGCCTTCTTAACGCCACGAGGGCTCTTGATCTTGACCATCATAGGCGTACCGTGCATCGACTTGTTGTCCGAAACGTCGACGTGATGATATACGGAAGTTTCGAACTCGGAAGGATCTAACGCAAGGTATAAGCAGAGCGTCTTACCTCTTATCTTGAACCTTGCAATCGTCTCCCTGCCCTTATTGAAACGCTCGGCACCCCAAGCGATGTTGGAGTTAACCTTTCTGTATGAAAGCAAAGCAGTCTTGACCTGACCGTAGTAGTTCTTCTGTTCGTCTGTACCCTGGATAATTCTTGCAATGAAGGAACGGTTGTACTTCATCATATTTGCGAAGTCAACGCCGCCCTCGGACTCGTCGTCCATTCCGTCGGGGAGCATCTCGCCCTCCGTAGGCGTCTCCTCGATGTCGCTTACGATTTCATCGATAACCTCGTCCTGCGCTGTCTCTTCCTGTTCCTCGCCGACTACGTCGCTGACGGTTACAAGTTCATCCTCGGTTACAGCCGTCTCATCGTCATCTGCAGCCGCCACGACTATTGCGCCTGCAGCCAACAATTTTTTTATTTCTTCTATATCCTCGTCAACCTTATCAAAACGTGCGGAGTACTCCTCCTTAACGGCTGCCAGATCGCTTTCAACCTTTTCGTAGTGCTCTTCGCTTATCCTGGTAAGTTCACCCTTCATGCTTTCGGTAATCTGAGCAACACCCTCGTCGTCGATTACTATTTCATAGTCGCTGTCGTTCTGATTTTCCGCAACCCTTGTCAATACCTCGTCAATGATAGCGGAGGGGTCGGTTGCAACGGGAGCAGGGATTGCAGGAATTATACCTGCGATAACCTTATCGGCAATATCCGCATGGTCGACTTCGGGCATATAGTTGGAGAGAATTGACGCAGCCTTTTCAGCAAGGGCATCTTCGTCGATTGCCGCATTGACCGTCAACTTGTCGGTGATGGCAGCGGCAACCTCCTCGGCGTCTACGCTCTCACCTATACTCATACTTGCGTACGAGGGCGATATCCTCTCGGATACCTTGGCGGCAAGCGCTTCGTAGTCGAGCTTCTCCTCTATTGCCTTGGCAATCGAAGAACAGCCGTCGTCGTCAACGGTGATTTCAAAATCTTCAGGGGATACGCTGCCAACCCTCTTGGCAACACAGTCTGCAATATCGTCGGGATTGAGCGATTCGGTAATAGCCGAAGCCAGGCGGCTGACCACCTCGTCTGCAACGGCGTCCGTATCGATTTCAACGTGCTGGGCGGGCTGCTCCTGAACGTAGTAGGAAGCTGCGTCCGCCGCAGAAGCTGCCATATTGGAGGACATTCTGTCGGAGAGTCTGTTGACAATCTCGTCGGTGTCGATCTGGGTGACGGTGTTCTCTGCTGCGGGAACGACTATCTGCTCGGCAACCATAGCCGCAATGCGGTCTGCGGAGACAGGCTCGATATTGACTGCCTGTGCAACCTTGGCGGCGATTAAATCGTAATTGACCTCCTCCCTTACAGGTTCAGCCTGGGGCACGACGATTTCAGGTGTGGGAAGTTTTTCCGCAATCTTGGTTGCAAGGTCTTCGTAGTCGATCTCCTCTGCGACTGCCTGAGGAACGTATATACTCTTGGCTACGGCGTAACCGAGCGCATCGTAATCGAGCTTCTCGGGCTCGACTGCGCTTTCAGCTTCGGGTATGACAATCTTGGCGGCAATAAGCGAAGCCAGCTCGTCAAGATCGGGCTGCTGCTTTTTCTTAAGCTCTGCAACCTCGTCTGCCAGCTTGCTAACCGATTTGGTGAGCATAACGCACACGCTCTCCAACTGGGCGGAGACGAAATTAATCTCCGTCTTAAGCTGTTCGATACCTGCGGCGCTTGCCTTTGAGTTAGCCGAAATCAACGCCTTGCTCTCGTCTATAGCAGAGACCAAGCCGCTAACCTTCTTTTCAACGCCTGCAATTTCACCGTCGATTGCAGCAATTCTATCGACGATTAAATCTGCCTTTGTACGACTTCCGTTCATATTGTCAGCCATAATACACCTCGCACTATCTTTTACGGACGCACCTACCCGGGTATTTTTTCATTCGCTGGGGCATATATGCAATGCAATCCGCTTTAAGAATTTTATCTGTACATATAACAGTTTACACTAAATTTATGGAATTGTAAATATAATTAGCCAAAATTTTTTACCTATTTATAAGAATTTTTTTAATTTTAACTCATTTGTGTGAATATTCTTATAACAAATCTGCGCCAAAGACGGGCAGCCTGAGCTGACGGGCCGGCACCCTCTTACGCCGCCTACGGACAGGCATATACATAAAAATTTATTTTTTATGCAAAATTTATTATTTTCGGTGAATAATAGTTGCATAATTTTACTTTAGGCAGTATAATGATACAAATTTCAATTTTTTGAAGAGAGGTTTTTATATGAGAGTTTATAATTTTGCCGCAGGTCCTTCCACCCTGCCTTTGGAAGTTTTGCAAAAGGCACAGGCGGAATTCCTCGATTTCGGCGGAACGGGTATGTCGGTCTGTGAGATTTCCCACCGTGACAAGACCTATATGGCAATTGTCGAAGAGGCTGAAGCGCTTGTAAGAGAGCTTTTGAACGTTCCCGAAGATTATTCGGTTATCTTCGTTCAGGGTGGTGCAAGCACTCAGTTTGCAGCGATACCTTTAAACCTTATGCATAACGGCGTTGCCGACTACATAGTAACGGGTAATTTCGCTAAAAAGGCTTGGCAGGAAGGTCAGATTTACGGAACGGCTAACAAGATTGGCGACAGCTCCGACAAGACCTATACCTACATCCCCGACGTGGATAAGCTCAGCTACACCGAGGGTGCGGACTACGTTCACATCACTTCCAACAACACCATATTCGGTTCAAGGTACTCCAAGTTCCCCAACTGCAAGGCACCCCTTGTCGCCGATATGTCCTCCGAGATTTTCTCAAGAGAAGTCGACGTAAGCAAGTTCGGCGTAATATATGCAGGTGCGCAGAAGAACTTAGCCCCCGCAGGCGTAACCATCGTTATCGCAAAGCGTTCACTCATTCAGGATCCTTTGAAGATCTGCCCCACCATGCTCAAGTGGAAGGTGCAGGATGAAAACGGTTCGTTGTACAATACTCCCCCTGCTTTCGCAATTTATATGGCTTGTCTGGTGCTCAGAAATCTTAAGGAAAAGGGCGGCGTAAAGGCAATGCAGGAGGTCAACGAGTACAAGGCTAAGCTCCTCTACGATTACATCGACGGCTCCGATTTCTATAAGAACAACGTCGTGCCCGAATTCCGTTCGATAATGAACGTTCCCTTCGTAACCGGCGACGAGGCGTTGGACGCTAAATTCGTAGCCGAAGCCAAGAAGGCGGGACTTGTTTCCTTAAAGGGTCACAGGCTCGTCGGCGGTATGAGGGCTTCTATCTACAATGCAATGCCCGTTGAAGGCGTTAAGGCACTCATAGAATTTATGAAGAAATTTGAAACGGAGAATAAATAAATGGCAGATATATTGAAGTTAAACGCTATCTCCCCCTTGGCAGACGACATCTTCAAGGGCTGCAATTACAGCGAGGATATAGCTAACCCCGACGGTATTATGGTACGTTCAGCCGCAATGGCTGACTATGCGGTAGGCGACAAGCTCTTAGCCGTTGCACGTGCTGGCGCAGGCACCAACAATATTCCCGTTGCGGAATATGCCGAAAAGGGTATCGTAGTTTTCAATACCCCCGGCGCAAACGCCAACGCCGTAAAAGAGTTGGTCATCTGCGAACTGTTCTTAGGCGGCAGAAAGATTACCGACTCAATCGACTGGGTAAAGACCTTAAAGGGCGAGGGCGCTAACCTCTCCAAAGTGGTTGAAAAGGGCAAGAAGAACTTCGTCGGCGGCGAGATTATGGGCAAGACGTTGGGCGTTATAGGCTTAGGCGCAATCGGCATTGCCGTTGCAAACGCCGCACACGCTTTAGGTATGAAGGTTGTGGGTTGCGACCCCTTCCTCTCCACCGCAAACGCTTTAAGGCTCGACCCCGCCGTAAAGGTTGTGGCGACGAGAGACGAGCTGTATGCAGCAGCCGACTACGTCACCGTACACACCCCCTTAAACGCAGAGACAAAGGGTATGTTCAATGCCCAGACCTTTGCAAAACTCAAGGACGGTGCGGTTCTTATCAACAACTCGAGAGGCGAGCTGGTTGAAGAAGCTGCAGTTATCGAAGCTTTAGAGAGCGGTAAGCTTGCAAGGTATATCACCGACTTCCCCACCGACGCTTTGATAGGCGTAAAGAACGCAATCTGCGTGCCCCACTTAGGCGCAAGCACTCCCGAAGCTGAGGACAACTGTGCAATTATGGCGGCTACCCAGCTTATGGATTACATCGAAAACGGAAATATAGTAAACAGCGTTAACTATCCCTCCGTTGCAGGTCCCAAGACGGGCGTTGCAAGAATTTGCATTCACCACAAGAACGTTGCACATATGATTGCCTCAATCACCTCCATGATTGCAGCGGCAAGCATCAACATCGACAGTATGTTAGACAAGTCCAAGGGCGATTACGCTTACTGCGTATTAGACGTAGACGGCAAAGTCCCCGCATCGCTTACCAAGGCGATTTCAGAGATTGAAGGCGTAATTAAAGTAAGGGTTATTTAATCGGTAAACTTAAGAATAAAACAAAACTCCTCCGCTCATAATATGTGAGCGGAGGTTTTTAATTATGTCTACCCGTAAAACTAAAATACCCAGATTAAGCGAACAGCAATACAACGAATACGTTGCAACCCTTAAGAACGACCCTGCGTTATATAACGCCGACGGCACTTTGTTTGTGCCCGATCAAAACTTCGACACAAGCGAGGACGATGCGTGGACGCCCCACGACGACGTATATTAACGGCTCTGTCAATTAACCAACCGAATGCCCGTCAAACAATAATCACAGCTTTATCGGGCTGCTCTGGAATCGGATTGTATCCCTTAACAAATAATAACGCCCTCTCCATAGCGGAGAAGGCGTTGTTTGTTTTAAATTTAAGCTTTGCTACATCGAGCTTACTAAGAAGGTTGCAACGAAGAGTGCGCCGATAACCCAGGTTACTACGGAGATATCCTTAACCTTGCCCGTGAAGAGCTTAACGATGATGAAGGTTATGATACCGATACCGATACCCTTGGAGATGGAATAGCCGAGTACCATTACGATAAAGGTCATAAAGCCTACGATAGCATCTGCAGCGTCGGACCAGTCGATTGTGGTGACTGCGCTCATCATGAGTACGCCTACCCAGATAAGTGCGGTTGCCGTTGCGCACGAAGGAATGAGCCTTGCAATGGGGGACAGGAACATTGCTACGATGAAGCAAAGTGCGGTAACCAAAGCGGTGAAGCCCGTCTTGCCGCCTGCAGCAACGCCTGAAGAGGACTCTACGAAGGTGGTTACGGTAGAGGTACCTGCAACTGCACCTACGCAGGTTGCGATTGCGTCGGAGAGCATCATCTTGTTCATGTTAAGGGGAATACCGTTCTCATCGAGCAGACCGCCCTTAGCGCATGCACCGTATACAGTGCCGAGCGTATCGAACAAGTCGATCATGCAGAGGGAAAGTGCGGTAGTGATTAAAAGAACTATAAGCGTACCTACGTTGTTACCCTCTATGCCGAGATAGTTGGTGAAGTTGAAACCGTTTACAAATACCTGGCCGACTGCTTGCGTGCCCCAATCACCGAATGCCTGGAAAGGATTATCGACTGTTATTCCAGCAAACACTGCCTGGCAAGCGGTATCACCCCAAGCACAGCCGAGACCCGCCAATGCATAGTAAGCAACTGCGGTGCCGAGAATACCCCAAAGGATAGCACCCTTAACGTTCTTCTTTGTTAAAATTGCGATTGCCATTACACCGAGAAGCGCAATAAACGCAGGTAATACGGAACCGTATGTTACAGGAACGGCGTCATAAGCTCCGGTAACGGCATTCCAAACTAAGTTTTCACCGTTTAAGAAGTTGAAAGAAACGAAAGCTACCTTTGTAGAGGTGTTAGCTACGATTATGCCTGCGTTCTGCATACCGATAAATGCAATGAACAGACCGATACCGACGGTGATTGCGTGACGAACCGTTCTGGGAACTGCCTTGAATATCTTCTTCCTCAAGCCCGTTACGGTGAGCAATACGAAAATTGCACCGTCAAGCAGAGTAAATACCATCGTATTTGCATAGGTAAGACCGGTATTTGCGAGAATAAGCGTATAGACGATAAACGCATTGACGCCCATACCCGAAGCCTGAGCCAAAGGCATTTTTGCGAGGAATGCCATAAGCAAAGTACCCACGATTGCACCGATTGCAGTTGCAATATATGCAGCACCGTAGGAAAGTCCTACAGAAATTACTCCCCAATCCTCGCTGAACATACCTGCATTAACCATCAAGATGTAAACCATCGCCATAAAGGTGGTTAAACCTGCGATAATCTCCGTCTTGTACTTCGAACCGCTCTTGGAGATACCGAAGAAGTTATCGATCTTAGCCCAGATACCCTTGTAAGGGCTGGTCTTTACCGCTTCGGCAGCGGGTTCGGAAGCCGTTTCAGAAGCAGTCGTTTGCTCAACAACCTGCTCTTCTTTTGTTTCCTGATCCATAAAAATACTCCTGTTTAAAATTTTCGTGAAAGGATTTCACCTGACTATCACATTATAACACCTCGACATTTAAATTACAAACGATATGACGGGGTTTAATTAAATTTGTCATATGAAATTATTATTATTGGTCAATCTTATCAAATTTACGCAAAACAACAGATAAAGGGCGGAAACTGCAAAC
This sequence comes from Candidatus Coproplasma sp., assembly GCA_051892535.1. Lineage (GTDB taxonomy): Bacteria > Bacillota > Clostridia > Christensenellales > Borkfalkiaceae > Coproplasma. The sequence continues at coordinate 19,517 of JBJFGI010000003.1, forward strand.
CGCAGTTTCCGCCCGAAACCTATTTATTATTAAAGGAGTATACAGATTACTCCGCCCTTGCCCTCGTTGACGATACGGGTTATCGCCTTACGCATTTTAGCCCTCGTCTCCTCCTGCATGGCGGAGACCTTGCCGTCCAACCCCTCCTTGACCATGCTGCGCAGGGATTTGCCGAACAGGGCGGTGTTCCACGTCGCCTGGGGGTCGGTCTCGAACCCGTTCATTATGCCCTTGACCATCTCCTCGCTCTGTGAGGCGTTGCCCATTATGGGGCTGACTTCGCCGTTGACGTCCACCCTCACCACGTGGTAGCTGGGTGCGGTTGCCTTTAGCTTTATGCCGAGGTTGCTCCCCTGCTTAACAAGCTTGGGTTTTTCCAGCGTCAGCTCGTCGTCCGTAGGGCAGACTATGCCGTAGCCGTTGAGTTTTGCACACTCGAAGGCGTCTTTGACCTTGTCGAATCCACGCTTTGCGCTCGACGCTGCGGCGACGTAACTCATCAACGAGGTCTCGCCGTCTATCTCCTCCCCCGATATTTCGGAGAGCATTTCGTACAACACCCCGTCCTTGAGCGCAAGCTCGACCGTGGCGTTGCCCGTAGCAAGCGAGAGGGAGAGCCCCACTTCACCCTTCCAATACCTGCTATTCTCAAACGCCCTCTCAAAGAGCGAGCAATCACTCATAACGAACACGTTCTCGCAGGTGGAACGGATTGTCGATAAAAGTTCGGATATTGCAGAGCTTTCGGGCGACATAACCCTTATCCATTCGGGAATTTTTACGTCTATTCCCGTCACGGGGAACTGGAAGAGTACTTCTTTCAATACCGCAGTCAACGCCTCGCCGTCCGCCGACTGGCAGTCTACTGCGACAACGGGTACGGAGTACTTCTGCGCAAGCTCCGCCCGTAGCTGTTGCGTCGCACCCGAATGGGGGTCGGAGCTGTTTAACACTATTACGAACGGCTTGCCGATTGACTTTAATTCCTGTACCGTCCTCTCCTCGGCAGGGACGTAGTTAGCCCTGTCTATCCCCGTAAACGAGCCGTCGCACGTGACCAGCACGCCTATAGTGCAGTGGTCGCAAATTACTTTATGCGTACCTATCTCCGCCGCCTGCGTAAAGGGCATGGGGGTATCCGACCACATTGTGTTAACCAGCCTGGGCTCTCCCCCCTCTTCAAAGCCCTCGGCGCCGTTTACGGCAAAGCCCACGCAGTCAATCAGCCTTACGTTTGCCTCAGTACCGCCTAAGTTTACCCTTGCCGCCTTTGCGGGTATGAATTTGGGTTCGGTAGTCATCACCGTTCTGCCTGCCGCCGACTGTGGCAACTCGTCAACCATTTCAGGTCTTGCCCCGCCTTCAACGTTGGGCAGAACGAGCTCGGTCATAAACCTTTTAATAAAGGTAGATTTACCCGTCCGCACCGGTCCCACCACGCCAATATACAGTGCGCCGCCGCACCTGCCTGAAATATCGCTATAAATTCCGCTGTCTAACATTACCTCGCCTCCGTCGGTTTGCGTTACGTAGATATTGTATTTTGTATGAGCGGAAAATATGATTAACCTCAACAAAAAAGTGCCACCGCCTTTTTATGACAATGACACTATTATTAATGTGGTAAATATTAATATGGTAAATTTGTTTTTCGGGGTGTTTGCCTCGGGTACAAATGACCCGAGAAAAACGCAGCCCGACGAACTGTTGCGACGTTACCTACCAAGCCCATCTCTCTTCAGAGATACGAGCAAGAGCAGGAGGGCGAGGAAAACCCGAAGGAGTTTACTAAATGGTAAATGACTGAGGTAGCGATGAAATATAAACGCCCCGCACGGAACCGTGCGGGGCATAATTTTTTACCTTATTCAGCTATGCACCCAAACTCATCTCTCTTCAGAGAAGCGAGTAGTTCAAGGCGCAGGAGTACCGTCCGCAGGGAGCGTACAATGACGTACGTGACCAAGGCGGCACGGACTGCAACGCAGAAATACGACGCTTATATGAAGAGAATTTATTTAAGGGCTAATAATTCCTTATAATACTCATCCATCTCCTCTTTGGTTTTAAAGGTTGCAAGGAACATAGTGTCGCCCATTGCGCCGGATAACGCCTTGGGAACCCTGCCTACTGCCTTTAAGCTATAGCCGAATTTATCACGGATATCCTGCTCCATATACATATAATTCTTGCCGTCACGCCTGCCGCAGAAAGCACAGTAATACTTTTCGCCCGTGACAACCAGGGTGGAGTCGTATGCAATCATATCCGCCCAGATCTTGTAAACGTCGGTGGAGTTTGCATAGTTCATCATATCGGGTGAGATACCGCCCGAAGGTCTCATATTGACTTCCAGAGCTATGACCTCGCCCTTCTTGCCGATGCGCTGGTCGCAGGTTAAGCGGAAGAACTCGAAATGAACGAAACGTGATTTAACGCCGAATGCCTTTAACACCCTTCTGCCCGCATCCCTTACGTCGTCGAAGGGCTGGTTTAAAATATAGAAGATGGAGCTGTCGCCCGTGTTAACCACGTCCATAAGCGAGGTAGGGGTGACGTTGCCCGTCTCGAAGATGGGTTCGCCCTTGCTGTTTACGATTGCGTCGTAGGAGTTGACCTCGGCTTGAATGTACTCCTCCATTATGTAGGAGAGGGGCAGCTTGTTTTTAAAGAATGCGGCAAGCTCTTCGTCGGAAGATATCTTGTGCGTATCGTTTGCGCCGACGCCGTTGTCGGGCTTGACGATTACGGGATAACCCACCTCTTTAATAAACTTTTTGCACGTCTTTTCATCCTTGGCAATGCAGTACTTGGCAACCTTTACGCCTGCCTTTTCGTAGTACGCCTTCATCTTGGACTTGTACTTTACCTTGGGCATATCCACAGCTTTAAAGCCCGAGCAGATATTGAACTCGGTTCTGAGCATTGCGTCCCTTTCAAGCCAGTACTCGTTATTGCTCTCCAACCAGTCGATCTTGCCGTAGCGGAAGGTGAAGAATGCAACGGCACGATACACCTCGTCGTAATTTTCCAGCGAGGAGACCTTATAGTATTCGGTCAGACTGTTTCTTAAATTTTCCGTAAGGTTGAAGTACTCACAATCTCCGATGCCTAAGACGTTGAAGCCGTTGTTCTTTAACTCTCTGCAAAAACGCCAGTAAGTGTCGGGGAAGTTGGGTGAAATAAATACAAAATTTTTCATATGCTATCCTTTGTAAAAATATATTCTAATCTGTAAATTCGATTATTCTTCTAATAAAATATCCATAAAGTACGGAATTTCCTTCTGCCAGGTAGCCTCGCAGTGCGTTCCGCCGGGGATTATTCGGGCGGTTACGTTAACGCCCTTGCTGCATAAAATCGAGAACGTCTCGCCGAACAGTTTTAACTGCGGTAAGTGGTTTTTAAACTCCTTAGTGCCGTAGTCGGTGTACAACCTCGTATCCTGCATGAATTTGGCATTGGCGATAAAGGTGGGAACCTGCCCCTCCTGCACCCATAAGCTGGGCGAAAGAGCAGCACCCCTCGAGAAGTATTTTCCGTATTTGGCTAAGGCATATAACGTCATTAACCCACCCATGGAGCTGCCTGCAATAAAGGTGTGTTCCCTGTCCGCAAGAGTGCGGAAGTTGCCGTCAACCCAGGGTTTGAATTCCCCCACCAGCCAGTCCATATACTTTTTGCCCCTGCCTACAACCCTCTGACCGTGGTAGTCGAAGCTCACGGGGGAGTACTCCGAAAGACGGCTGTTGCCCTTGTGGTTACATTCCACGGCGGCTACGATTATCGGGGTGTTAGTGTAGTCTAAGTAGTCCGAAAGCCCCCAGCTCTTGCCATAGGTCGCCTCCTCGTCGGAAAACAAGTTGTGACCGTCGAACATATATAAAACGGGATAGCTTTTATCCCCGCCGTCATAGCCTACGGGCAGGTAGATGTATGAAGTTCTCTCATCCTCTCCTGAAAGAGTCTGCAATTTAACCTTGTTACGTATTATCATAATTTCTAATGCTATAAATCAGCATATAGTTTTAATCCAACCGAACGCCTTTACAGGCTTAATCGGCATATATTTGCGGGTTAATTAATGTTAGCCTCTATAAATTCGACTATATCTTCCTCGACTAAGGGAGCGCAGTCGTCGTTTAAAATCTCGTGGCGATAGCCCTCGTACAGCGTCATAGAGACGTTTTTACCGTATTCGCTTAACTTGTCGTAGAGCTTAATAACTCCCTTGCCGTAGTCGCCTACGGGGTCGTCCTTGCCCGAAACGAGGAGAAGGGGTAAATTTTCGTCAATCGACTTAATCGTGCTGTTTTTGCACGCCTCGTTAATTATTGAAAACAATCCGAAAAAGGCGTTGCAGGTGAAGCGCACTCCGCAGAGCCCGTCTTCGATATACCTGTCCACGTTCTCACGATTGACGCTCAACCAGTCGTATTCCGTCCTGCCCTCGAAGCGTTTATTGTAGGAGCCGAAAGCGAGGTTATTTATAAATTCGCTTCTGTGTCGCCAGCCCTTAAAGGTTGCAACCGTTCGGGTTAACAGCTTTGCCATACCCGTAAGGGCACCGCTCATAAAGCCAGTACCCATAATTATTGCGCCCGCAAGCTCCTTGCCGTAAATTGAAATATATTTCCTGCAGAAGAACGAACCCATCGAGTGCCCCATCACGAAGTAGGGGACGTCAGGATATTTGGCACGCATAATCTCGGTTAAAGAAGCTATATCCGAGAGAACGGGGGCGTAACCCTTCTGGTCTGCCATATACCCCAGGTCGTCCTTATCCTGTGCCGTTTTGCCGTGACCCAAGTGGTCCTCCGCACATACGGTTATACCCAACTTTGCCAGCTTTTCACCAATCGGCGCATAGCGGTAAGCGTACTCCGCCATACCGTGAATAATCTGCAAAACCGCCCTGCACTCGCCTTCAGCGGGCCATATACATGCATGTACGTTATGTTTGCCGTCCGACGACAGATAATAAATCTCTTGCATAATTTTCCCCTTAATACTCAAGTCATACGTTTGCTTTCAGCAATTATAGCACAATACTGAACATATTGCAACATTATAAACGGTATTTAATTATTAACGGGCATTGCGTTATTTTTTGGCAATCATCTTCTTTAACCCTTTAAACAGATGACCGTTGCAGGCGAGCAGAAAACCCTCCGTCTGAACACTGTTAAAGTTTATATACTGCAGCATAGCCCTCAACCTTAGCCACTCGAATATGGCAGATTTAGTGGGGTCTTTGCTGCGTTTCATAATCTTTATCAGCCACCCGAATATCTTTGCAGTCAACCCCTTGCAATAGATTAAATCGCTCGCCTGCATATCGAGCGTAGCCATCATTCCCTTGAACGGCTTGACGGGCTGAATATCTTCGCTTAAATGACTGTTGTAGTAGTCTGCATAGCTAATCTTTTCGCCGTTCAGCAGGGCATATTCGCAGCCCTGGGGAAGGTTTTCCCCGGTTATTTCCACCTCTGCGCTGAACAGAGATTGAGTACAGTCGGTGTTTAAGCTTACCATGTACGCTCCCCCTGCGACGAAGCGGGAGCCCTCGCAGTCCCAAACCCTGAAGGCGTATTCGTCAAAGGGCAGAAAAACCTCTTTACTCTCCCCTGCCTCTAAAAATATTTTACCGAACGCCTTCAACTCAGAGGGGCTGCTCTCAAGGGAACGGGGGGCTTTAACGTACACCTGAGGCACCGTTGCGCCTGCCCTATCGCCCGTATTTTTAACGGTGAAACGCACCCCCGTACCGTCTGCGGTGAAATCGCCGTACTCAAAGGAGGTGTAAGAAAGACCGTAGCCGAAGGGATATTTAACCCCCTTTTCAAAGGCGGTGTAGTATTTATAACCGACGTATATGCCCTCCGCATAGTCGCTTTTAAGCGTATGGGAGGCGTAAACCTCGGCGCACGGTTCTTCACCGTCGTAATTTAAATAGCTCTCCGCAAGTCTGCCCGAGGGGTTTATTTTGCCCGTCAGCACGTTAACCGCCGCCGTTGCGCCAGCCTGCCCTGCAAGATGAGCGAGAAGGAGTGCGTCAACGCCGCTGTCCCAATCGGTTAAAACGCTGCTTCCGCAGCAAAGCACCGCAACAAGCTTTTTATTGAGCTTTGAAAGCTCCTGAACAAGTCTAATCTGGTCAGGGTTGATTGCAAGCGTCTTTCTGTCGACTCCCTCCGCCTCGTCCCTCTCGTCAAGCCCGAGACAGACAATAAGAGTATCTGCATTTCCGGCAAGTTTTAAAGCTCTGTCTATCAGCCGTTTATTTCCCTTGCCCCTGCGCTTAAACCCCTGTGAATAACCCACAAAGGACAGGTCGCTTGCCTTTATTGCCCCCAACATATTATCCAGCGAAGTGGGGTTTACCTTTGAAGAGCCCGCACCCTGATAGCGTGGGGTAACGGCAAAGTCGCCGAAGAGCGCCACCCTCTCCCCGCTCTTAAGCGGCAGGGCGTTATTGTTTTTCAAAAGTACCATGCTCTGCTCGGCAGCTTCCCTTGAAAAGTCGTTATGGGCAGCGTAGTCCACCGCTTCAGCCTTAATCTTCTGCGATTTAACGGCAAACTCACGAATGCGGTAGACGGCTTCGTCCACCTTCTTTTCCTTTAACCTGCCGTCTTTAACGGCCTGAACTATCTCGATTTCGCTCATAGGGCAGACGGGCATCTCCAAATCGGCACCGGCCTTCAGCGCCTCCACCCTGTTAAAGCTGCCGCCCCAGTCGGAGACGACAACCCCGTCAAAGCCCCATTCCCCCCTTAATATGGTGGAAATAAGGAATTGACTCTCGTTGCAGGGCACGCCGTTGAGCTTGTTGTAAGCGGTCATTACGGCACCTGCGCCGCCCTCTTTTACTGCAATTTCAAAGGCGGTTAAATAGGTCTCCCTCAAAGTCTGCTCGTCAACCCTGCTGTCGTAAAACATTCGGGCATATTCCCTGCTGTTAACCGCAAAGTGCTTAACGCAGGCGGTAACGCCCGTACTCTGCACACCCTGAACGTACGCCGAAGCCAACTTGCCTGAAAGGTAACTATCCTCAGAAAAGTATTCAAAATTTCTTCCGCAGAGTGGACTGCGCTTGATATTGATACTGGGACCCAACAGCATCGAAACGCCTTGAGAAGCCGCCTCCCTGCCTATATGCTCACCCAGCCTTTTTAACAGTTTTACGTCGAACGAGCAAGCCAACGCCGAAAAAGTGGGGAAGCAGGTTGCAGGCAGCGAGCGACCTGTACCCGTATGGTCCACGTCCTTTTTCTGCACTCTCAGCCCGTGCGGTCCGTCGGAAAGGCGGACGGAGGGCATGGCGATGTCGTTACACTCCGCAGTCTCCCAGAAGCTTGCGCCCGTAACCAACGGAGCCTTTTTCTCAATATCTAACTTTTTAATTCCGTCTTTGATACGCATACTGTCACCCAAAATTCCCTCTTTATATAAATTCTACCACTTTATTTGCACTTTTGCAATCCCCGATGAATACATATTATAATAATAACTATAAAATTTATTAATGTTTTATGCATATTTATAAATAGTGTGCGGAAAGCTTTGCATAAACGCAAAAAAATTTTTAATAAATTTATAAAAAACAGTTGACAAAAGCAAAAAAGCGTATTATACTTTTAAACAATCAATTCAAAGCTTTAATGCGTTAAAGCAAAACCGTTGATGCGAAAAGTTATGGCATTTCGTGCGCATACAGAGAAGTCGGGAAGGTGAGAGCGACTGCACGCAGAAAGTCAGATGGGTCGCAGAGGGCGAACGACAAAGGGATACGCCGAGTATCGTTCGACGAGAGGGTTAGCGTAAGTAACCGAAGGAATGTAAGTTCCTGCAGAGTGCGGAAAATTTTTCCGAAACAAGGTGGCACCACGGATGCTTAAAAATCCGTCCTTGACAACGTATATTTTTTACGTTGTCATTTTTTTATACTTTAAAGGAACTCGGCTGAAAGCCGAAGAAATAAAAAAATAAAAATTTAACGGGTCAACCCCAAAGGAGAAAAAAATTATGACTAACAAAGTTCCCTACAAAATTTACCTCAACGAAGACGAGATGCCGACCCGTTGGTTAAATCTTAAGGGTTTTATGAAGGAAAAACCCGAACCCCTTATCAACCCCGGCACAGGTAAGCCCTGCACAGCTGACGAACTTAAGGCAGTTTTCTGCGACGAGCTTGTTGCGCAGGAATTGAACGCAACCGACAAATATATCGACATTCCCAAGCCTATATTAGACTTCTATAAACTGTACAGACCCAGCCCCCTCGTTCGTGCTTACGGACTTGAAAAGGCACTCGATACCCCCGCTGAAATTTACTACAAATTCGAGGGTAACAACACCTCGGGTTCCCACAAGCTCAACTCCGCCGCAGCGCAGATCTACTACGCTAAGGCTCAGGGCTTGAAGGCTGTCACCACCGAGACGGGTGCAGGTCAGTGGGGTACCGCCCTCTCCATGGCGGGTGCATTCTTCGATATGCCCGTCAAGGTGTATATGGTTAAGGTCAGCTATGAACAGAAGCCCTTCAGGCGCAACGTTATGAACGTATACGGCGCAGACGTCGTCGCCTCCCCCTCCACCACTACCGAGGCAGGCAGGCGCATTCTTGCCGAACACCCCGACACTGTAGGCTCGCTCGGCTGCGCTATCTCCGAGGCTGTTGAAGCAGCTGCCTCCGACCCCACCCATTCCACCCGTTACGTGTTGGGCTCGGTACTCGACCAGGTACTTTTACACCAGTCGGTTATCGGCTTAGAGACCAAGACGGCACTCGACAAAATCGGCAGAAAGCCCGATATAATCATAGGTTGTGCCGGCGGCGGCTCCAACCTCGGCGGTTTAATCGCACCCTTTATGGCTGAAAAGCTTGAGGGCAAGTCCAACCCCGAAATCATTGCAATCGAACCTGCATCCTGCCCTTCGCTTACGAGAGGTACCTACCGCTACGACTTCTGCGATACGGGTAAAATCTGCCCTCAGGCTAAGATGTACACCCTCGGCTGCGACTTCATTCCCAGCGCAAACCACGCAGGCGGCTTACGTTACCACGGTATGAGCCCCATACTTTCCAAGCTCTATCACGACAAGCTGATGACGGCTAAGTCCTACATTCAGTCGGACGTGTTCGAGGCGGCTGTAATGTTTGCAAGAATCGAGGGTACCCTCCCCGCACCCGAATCTTCACACGCAATCAAGGGTGCAATCGATGCGGCGTTGGAGTGCAAGAAGACGGGCGAGAAGAAGGTCATCGTATTCGGTCTTACAGGTACGGGTTACTTCGATATGAAGGCTTACGACGAGTACCTCGGCGGCAGAATGACCGACTATATCCCCAACGATAAAGAGATCGGCGTAGAGTAATTAACGGTAAAATAATACGGGAGAGAACTTCTGGTTCTCTCCCGTCTTTTTATGTTTAAGTGCGGAATATGGCTTACTTAACGTAGTAAACGTAGTTTTGCTTCCTCTCCCTTTTAGCGGGTTGAGGGCAGTCGGGGTAGCCTACTATACAGTGACCTATCCCCTCTAAATCTCCGTCGATGCCGAGGGAGGACAAAATCTCCTTGCCCTCGTCGCTGTCGAACACCTCTCTTGCCCGGTGTATCCAGCAGGCGCCTAAGCCCAAAGCGTGTGCGGCGTTCATAAGGTTACCCATAACCAGCGAGCCGTCGTAGACGTGGGTGTTGACGTTCCTGTCGGCAAGCACGACCAGCACTGCGGGTGCGCCGTAGAACGGGTCAATGGAACTGCCCATAACCTTTGCGTTTAAAGCCGAGAGCCTGTCACGCAGCTCTTTGTTGGTAACGGCAATAATGGTGGGCGACTGCCTGTTCATACCCGTAGGGGCATTGATGCCTGCCTCTATAATCGTATTTAAAGTCTGCTCGTCGACGGGGGTATCTTTAAATTTTTTTATGCTTCTTCTCTGGACTAAACATTCTATTGCATCCATATTTATCACTCCTTTTTTTAATTATTTTATAGCTGCTTTTTCGTAAAGTCAAGGGCGGACGGTGAATTTTCACCGTCCGCCCAAATTTAATTTTTGTAATTAAGGTTAAGCGCCCTGGCTCTCTCCCGTAATTTCAAAGGATACGTCGGAGAAGGTTGCCGTTATGCCTCTGTTGACAAACAGGCAGAGATACATATAATTATTATCCCTTGCAACAAAGTCGAAGTCGGTATAAGTGGTGGTAAGAGTAGTTGTACCCTGCTTAATGGTTGCAACGACCGTCTGACCCGTACGCTCGATACTGATTTCATATTCCACGTTCTGCGCAAACGTAAGCGTCTCGCTCTCGTCATAACTGAGAGCGGCGTTATTATCTCTGCTGAAGAATGCCTGATTCTTTCCGTTAACTGCTGCTGCAACGAAGTTGGAAGCAAGCGTCGTGTCGTTTGTATCGATAAGGATATCGTCACGGAGCATCATACCGAAAGCGTTCTGCGCATTGACGGAAGAAGGAGCGGCGGTTACCGTAACCTTAGCCGACGCCTTAAAGTTCTTACTTACGTCTACCTGCACAAAGACTGCGCCGAAGCCGTCCTGAGCCGCTGCAAACTTACTGCCCGTACCTGCCGTAAGCGTAAACTGTCCGTCGGTATACGTAGTTGTATAGTCTGCAACCTTTGAATCTCCTCCGAGAACGCCCATTGCCGTCTTATACCAATCTGCGGTAGTGTCGTTCGTAGTAGTCGTGGCAACCTTGTTTGCCTCATTGCTTGCAGGATCGAAAGGCGTATAGGGAGGTTTAACGTAAGACAGGTTGACTGCCCCGACGTATTCGGCTTCCTTGGTAGGCGAAACTATATCGTCCTTGACGTGAGCTTTCAGACCGCAATCGGTTGACTTTATAGCGGTAGCAAACTGATATGCAACCATCTTTGCACCGTACTTATTGATATGCGTATCGTCTCTGCCGTCGGGCGTTTCGGTGCCGTCAAGCGTATCCTTTATATCACCTGCATAGGAAGTGTGTGCGTGGTAGTAAATTGCGTTGGCGTTGTCAGCCTCGTATACAGCTTTGGTTAAAGCCGTTAAATCTACGACCGCCGTACCCGTCTCCTCACCTAAATCTATGATTGCCTGCGGATAATTGCCGTCCTCGGTTATGTGAGCTTTGGAGCCTTCATAGTCGCCGTCGGAAGCATATCTTACAATAGGCGTACAGAGAATGGGCGTTGCACCCTTTTCGGTTGCAACCTTAATATACTTTTCATACAAGCACCACTTGAGTGAAGTGCCTTTTGAAGTATTTTCAACGTCTTTAGTGCCGGCAGGGTCGGTAAATCTTGCAGGTTCCGCACTCTTTTCGTCGTTGTGTCCGAAGCCTATAATAAGGTAGTCGCCCTCTGAAATGGAGTTTGTAAGCGTGGTGTAATTAGCCTCGGTTAAAAAGCTCTTGGAGCTTCTGCCCGAGAGGGCAAGGTTGACAATCTGACTGCTGGTTACGTTTAAATACTCTGCAAGCTGTGTACCGTAGCCGTAACGGGGCAGGTAATAATTGTCGCTGAACGAGCAGACCGTAGAGTCGCCGACAACGTATATCTTATTGCTTGCAGGCAGAGGCGTGGAAGCCACGGTTTCACCGCCTGTTTCGCCACCGGTTTCGCCACCGGTTTCTCCACCGGTTTCACCGCCGGTTTCACCGCCGGTTTCTCCACCAGTCTCACCGCCGGTCTCTTCCGTGTCGGTGTCGCCCGTGTCGCCTGTGTCTGTAGGCGTATTTCTACAGCCGAAGAAAACCGTTCCTGCCATTAAAAACGACAGCATAATAGGAATAAGTCTTTTTACCTTCATTTCATTTTCTCCTTATATTTCACCGAAGTCTCAAGGCACTGACATGCACTTAAGCCTGAACGGTAAATTAATCATAATTATTTTTTAATCTTATTTAAGCAAAGTACTCTATGATTATTGCATAAACGTAGATACCGCTGCCTGCCGAGCCGAGCCTGTAGGTGCCTGCGGAGGTAATATCCTTCGTGGTTATGCTCTGGCTTGAGTTTGCCGCAAACGAAGTCACGGCGGTGTTGGAAGAATTGACGAGATTAAGAGTTCTGTCGTCTGAACCCGTGGACTTTGCAACTACCGTTATCTTGCAAGCTCCCTCAACCGAGAACTCAATATACCTGCTTGTGCCGAACGTTGCGCTGCCGCCCATTGACAGGTATTTTGATACGCTGTAATCTTTTCCGCTGTAGCTGAACGAAGCCGAACCCGACTTAACGTCAACAGCTTTGCCAGACGCCCCCACAATACTAAACTGCGTAGGTGAGTCGTCCTCGCCCACGTCGACTAACCCTGCGCAGGCAACCGTAGACGTTATAGTTGCCACGTCCATCGTCGAGGGGTCGAACCTTATAACCTTTACGGGGCTGACCCTGTTTGCTTCCACGAATTGCGCAACGGCTGTTTCCGCCGTAACTAAAGCGCTGTAATTGGTTACGGCAGACCTGTCGTCTACGTTGAGGTTGTTATACGCTGCACGTGCCGCTTCGCACTCCTCGCCTATTTGCGTATAGTTTTCCTGAGTAACCGTCTTTACAGAGATTGCAGAAATCATACTTATAACTTCTGCAGGGTCGGGATACTGCCTGTCGGGGTTGGTTACGCTTATAGTTTTAAACAACCCTTCCACGTCCGCAACTGACTTCTTGGACATCAGGTTAGAGGGGTCGACGTACGTTTTAGGATCGCTCACCGAGGATACGAAGTCGAAATACTCCTTGCCGTCGTTGTGCGTTTCGCCGTTCATACCGATAATGTTTTCGGCAACCTTTGCGGCGGTTATGAACGCACCGTACTTATTGTAGTGCGTAGCCTCAATACTCGTATAGCCGAGCGAGCCGTTGCCGTAAGTCGTATCGTAACCCGAAGGCCATTCGCCCGTTAAATCGTTGGGCTTTAACGCCATAAGGTAGTTTGCGTAAGTAGACGTAGCCGTCTCGAGTATGGTCTTGGTCTCTGCAAACAGGTCGATAAGCAGACAGTCCTCCTCTTCGGCAAGCTGTCTTACCGCCTCTACGTAGGCAAAGTTTTCACCGTGTAACCCGGGGCCGCCTACTATTTCGTTGCCAGAGAACTTAACCCTTGCAACGGGGGTTACGAGTACGGGAACGGCTCCCTTATCCCTTGCAAAGTCGATGTACTGTTTAAGGTACCATTTATACGTACCGCTTCCGTAAGCGTAGTACTCGGTGCCGTATTTAGCCGTTTCGGCGAGTGCCTTCGTCTCCTCTGCGTCGGTTGCGTACTGCGTGTAAAGCGCAGGCAACGTAGTCGTGGAAACCTTTTCGGCAGGGGTTGTGGGATATATTCCGTTTACTGGCGTCCCGAGGGGCACCATTCTGTCGTAAATCGTGGTGTAATTCGATGAAGCGCTTGCTTCAAGCTTTGTATCGTCGTCGTTGTGACCGAACTGAATAAAGAGATAATCACCCTTTTCGATATCGTCGCCTATCGAGTTGCCGTTGTTCTGGGTAAACGAATAAGTGCAACCGTCAATATCATAAAGTCTGCCCTCATTTATGAACGAACGGGAGCTTCTGCCGCCCTGAGCACAGTTGACGACCGTTAAATTATCACCTAAAAAATCACTTAAATACTGACCCCAACCGCCAATATACTGATTGTCTTCGTAGGTCTTTACGGTTGAGTCACCCGCAAGGAAAATCTTGTGTGAAACGGTTGTAACGTTATCACCCGGAACAGCGGGTTTATCCGAATCGGGGTCTTGCGTTCCGGGGGTTTCGGGTTCTTCCGTACCCGTGTCGCCCGTGTCGCCTGTGTCTGTAGGCGTATTACGGCAGCCGAAGAAAACCGTTCCCGCCATTAAAAACGACAGCACAATAGGAATAAGCCTTTTTACCTTCATTTCATTTTCTCCTTATTATCTACCGAAAGGCAGAACCTGTTCCGCAGATTGTGGCACGATTTGCAGAACGGGCAGTACCCCTCGGATATATTTCCCATTCCTTTGTACCAATTATAATAAATATCCACCCGAATGTCAATACCTCATTTTCGGGTGGATTTAGCACTAAATCGGGTATAAATCAGTTTAAAATAACGTCTTTCAGGCTCTCGTATTTCTCCAATGCGGCTTGCCTTAATTCGTCGGTATCGAAGCTGCCAGAGAACGCCTCGTCCGAAATAGCCTTAGCCGTAAATATAGCCGAAACGGGGAAACGCAGGTTTTTAAGCTCGGTTAAAATTCTTCCGCTCTGGCGTGTGCCCATAAAGTCGCCTCCGCCCCTTATCTGCAGATCCGCCTCGGCAATGGCGAAGCCGTCGGAGTTGTTCTTAACGACCGCAAGCCTCTCCCTCGCCTGTTCGGTTTCGCTATCGGAGAGCAAAAAGCAATAGCTCTTTTCACTGCCTCTGCCCACCCTGCCACGAAGCTGGTGGAGCTGGGACAGACCGAACATATCCGCATTGTAGATGACCATTATTGTTGCGTTGGGCACGTCGACGCCGACCTCGATAACCGTGGTGGATACAAGGCAGTTTAACCGCCCTGTGCGGAATTCCTCCATCACCTCTTCCTTCTGCTTATCCTTCATCTTGCCGTGTAGCAAGCCAATCTTCAGCCTCGGCATAGCCTTTTGCAAGTCCTCGCACAGCTCGGTGACCGAGGTTGCCGTTCCCTCGTCGTCGCCCTCGATTTTGGGGCAGACGAAATAAGCCTGCCTGCCCTGCTCTGCCTGACTTGCTATCCACCTCAACATATCGTCATACCTATTCCTCTTGACGATAGACGTGGATATATCCTGCCTTGAACGGGGTTTTTCCTTAATTGTCGTCACGTCTAAATCGCCGTAGAAAACGAGCGAAAGGGTGCGGGGTATGGGCGTTGCACTCATAACCAGGCAGTCGCAGTTGACCCCCTTTTCAGTGAGCGCAGAGCGCTGCGCAACGCCGAAACGCTGCTGCTCGTCGCACACCACCATGGACAGCGCTTTAAACTCCACGTCCTTCTGTATTACGGCGTGGGTTCCGCATACTATGGCAATACTGCCCTCTTTTAACCCCTTTTTAATCTCCCTCTTCTCTGCGGCGGGGGTAGAGCCCGACAAGAATTTGACCTCGTAGTCGGGGAAATACTTCTGAAGCTGTAGGGCATTCTGACGGGCAAGCACCTCGGTAGGGGAGAGCATCGCCGCCTGAAAACCCGATTTAACCGCCATATATATGGCAGTTAACGCAACCGCAGTCTTGCCGCAGCCGACGTCGCCCTGAATGAGGCGGTTCATAGTCTTAGGGGAACGGAGGTCTGCAAAGATCTCCCTTACCGCCTCCTTCTGCCCTTCGGTGAACTCGAACGGGAAGCGGTGGCAGAACTCGGCAATATCCTCGCCCGTAACGCTGTAGCGGTTGGTTCGCACGACCTCTCTGTCGCCCTTTATTATCTTGAACGCAGACACGAGTAGGAAGTACTCCTCAATGGCAATCCTCTCGCCTGCCAAGGTTATCTCCTGCTCGGTATCGGGGGCGTGTACACGTATATATGCCTCCCTGAGCGGGGTCAAGCCGTATTTTTTCTGCAAGGGGTAGGGTATCTTGCTTAAGATATCCAACTTGGTTATGCCCTGCTGCACCGCACGCCTTACGTCGCCCTGCGATAGGGTGCCCGTAAGCGGATAGACGGGAATTATGCCCTTGAGCCTGTTAACCTTATCCGCACCCTCGAAGGTGGGGTTGACCATAGAGGCACCCATTCCGTACCTGTTCTGCACCCTGCCGTAGAACAGGTATTGCCCTCCGCCTTTTAGCTTTTGTGCAACGTACGGCTGGTTAAACCAGATGGTCTGAAAGAGGTTGTCGCCCTGTCTGCACAGCGCCTTGACGTAGGGACGGCGGGAGTAGTTGTTTGTCTCTACGCTTATCACCTCGCAGTTGACGAGGGCATAGGCGTTGTGCTGAAGCTGGGTTATCGAGTTGACTTTGGTTAAATCTAAATAGGCACGAGGAAAGAGCCTGACCAGCTCCTCAACGGAGTGTACGCCAAGCTTTGCAAACTGTTTCTCCCTCGTATCCGAAATGTATTTAAGTTGCGTCAACTTCATATTTTTACCTGCCAAAATAAAACGGGGAACCTGACGGCTCCCCGAAATTTTTACTAAAAATTTACTCTAAGCTTACTATATAGAGAACCTGACGGCTCCCCGAAATTTTTACTAAAATTTACTCTAAGCTGACTATATAGAGAACTTGACGGCTCCACGAAATTTTTACTAAAAATTTACTCTAAGCTTACTATATAATAGTATACGGGCTGACCGCCGAAGTGGAAGTCTACGTCGCAGTCGGGGAAAGCCTCGCCCACCTTATCGGCAAGAGACTGCGCCTGCTCCTCTTCAACGCCCTCGCCGTAGTACAGCGTAATCATCTCGTGCTCGCTGTTCTTCATCGACTTGATGAGCGATAAGGTTACCGTTTCAATGTCGCTGCCCTTTGCTAAAATCTTCTTGGAGTTAAGACCGATTATGTCGCCCTGCTGAAGCTTGAAGCCGTTCATCGTAGTGTTGCGCACCGCATAGGTTACCTGACCTGCCGCAACGTTGTCGATTGCATGGGTCATATTGGTCTTGTTTTCGGGTACGCTCTCTTCAGGGTTGAAGGCAAGTGCCGCCGCAAAGCCCTGAGGCACGTTCTTGGTGGGTATAACGTGAATGGTACGGTTGTTGACAAGTCCCTTTGCCTGCTCTGCCGCAAGGATAATGTTGGAGTTGTTGGGGAATACGAATACGTTGGATGCGTTGATCTTCTGTACCGCATCGGCGATGTCCTGTGCGGAGGGGTTCATCGTCTGACCGCCCTCTATAACTCTGTCGACCATTAAGTCTTTGAATATCTCGCTCAAGCCCTCGCCTGCGCAGATGGCGAGCATACCCATCTCCTTCTTCTCGGCCTCCATCTTCTTCTTGAGCTGACGGTTCTCTTCGAGCATGTTCTCTATCTTAATTCTGTCAAGCTCGCCGAGCTCTAATGCGTACGTCAGCGCAATGCCGGGGGTATTGGTGTGGACGTGAACTTTTATAAATTCCAGATCGCCTATACAGATAACGCTGTCGCCCAAGCCCATAAGCTTTTCCTTGAGCTTATCGATATCGGCTAAAGTCGTCTGAGGCTTTAAGTTGATTACGAAAAATTCAGTGCAATATGCAAATTCGATATCGCCTAAATCGAGGTTGATTATATCCGAGTTGTCGTCGAAGTCGGGTTCTTTTACCGCCTCCTGCGCCTCGGTGGGCATGGAGTCGGTGCCGATATCCTCACCCGTTATTGCTGCGAGGAAGCCCCTCATTATGGTCATAAGACCCATACCGCCCGAGTCCACGACGCCTGCCTTTTTGAGTACGGGCAACAGCTCGGGAGTCTGCGCCAACGCCTCGTCGCCGACGGCGATTAACGCCCTTAAAAAATCACCTACGTCTTTGTTCTTGGAGGCAAGCTTGGAAGCCGATTCGCTCATAAGCCTGACGACCGTAAGTATTGTACCTTCCTTGGGGATAGAAACGGCGGAGTAAGCAACCTTAGTGCCGTTTTCAAGTGCCTTGGCAAAGGTCTTGGTATCAAAATTTTCATTACACTCACGAAGCACCGAGCAGATGCCCCTGAATATCTGGGAGGATATAACGCCCGAGTTACCTCTTGCGCCCCTCAACGCACCCTTGGAGACTGAATCGCAGATCTCCTGGAAGCGGTTGGACGAACAGGCGTTCATCTCCTTAACCGCCGATTGTAATGTGAGTGACATATTAGTACCCGTGTCGCCGTCGGGAACGGGGAACACGTTCAGGGCGTCTATCTTAGCCCTGTTTATTTCAAGCATTCTTGCACCGGATGCAACCATTTTACGGAATTCGGTACTGTTGACTGTTTTCTGCATTTAGGTTTCCTCTTGTGGTTTATTTCGGCTCTCTCCGATTACCACGGAAATTTTATTTTTTTCTCTCTGTTGTATTAAAGTTGATGTTTTAGACGTAACTAAAAATACCGTCGCAAAAACAAAGGTACACGAAAAGGGAGTTAAACTTTAAATTACTTAGAGCTTAACCCCTACGATATTGACGTTTACGGTGTCTACTATCATACCCGTAAACTTTTCCACCTTGTATTTAATAGCCTCTTTAAGGCTCTCTGCGACGGCGTTAATGGATACGCCGTATTTGATTATTACTTTTATATCGATAAAAATTCTGTCTCCGTTTGTGGTGACCTTAACGCCCTTGCCGTCGTTCTGCTTTTTAAATAACTCCGAAATAGAGTCGGACAGACGGCGGGAGACGGTGTCCACAATGCCGTAGCACTCTAAGGCAGCGTTTGCCGCTACCTTTGCTATGGCTAAATCGGATATGGAAATTTTACCGTAAACGTTGCTGGTATTTACCGACATAAGACAATCCTTTTGGTCATACTCTTTCCTGACCGCAGACGAAATTATCCTCTCCCAAACAGTAAGAGGCTACTTGCGTCTATATAATAAGTTTAACCCCTTTTTCCACATTTTGCAAGTAGTTTGATATATTTTACACTATTTTGTTATTAATAACATCATTTTTATTAAATAAAAGCAAAAATATTTTATCCCACACCCGTTTTTGATTGATTTTTTTTATAAGAGGTGATATTATAGTTTAGCTATTCAATCGGATAGCGTTATTTTTAACCTTTGAAATACACCTGTACAGGAGGATAACGATATGTCAAGAGTATGTAGCGTATGCGGTAAGGGTCAGACCACCGGCAACAACGTAAGCCACTCCAAGAGAAGAACGAGAAGGACCTTTAAGGCTAACGTGCAGAAGGTTTCCTACGTTAATGCCGAGGGCAAAGTAGTAAACGATTACGTTTGCGCAAGGTGCCTTAAGTCAGTCAAGAGGGCATAACCAACCAGGCGTTTGCCTCAACCCTGCTGTCGGCAATATTTTTTGTATGACTTTAAAGATAGCGTAACCCGGGTTACGCTTTTCATAATAGTTTAAAGCGTGAAATGCATCGGGCGGGTTACGGCAATTTAACAGATTTTTCAGGCAACGAAAAACGAGTTCCAATACGGAACTCGTTTTTATTTTTTTAATTCTCTAAGTTTCGGGAACGTAGTTAAAGTGAACGGTTGTGGTGGCGAGATAGGTACTCTTGTCCACCTTCTCTTCTACCGTTTCCCCTTTATCGTCGGTTGTTTTGGTGTAAAAATACAACTCGTCCCACTGCTCTTCACTGCCCATATAATAAATGTCGGTAATGGGGTTACCCTGCAGAGCCGTATCGCATATCTTTGTTATGCTGTCGGTTAAAACAACTTTAGAAAGCGCCGAATCGGAATAGACGACACCGCCCATAGAAATTACCGAATTATAGAAAGTAAACTGCTCTAAGTCGGTTATAGAGGCGTAGACTTCCGCCCTCTCCAGCGCAGCACAGCTTACAAACGCCCTTTCGCCAAGGGAGGTTACGTTTGCGGGGATAACGACCTCTTTAAGAGATTTGCACATTCCGAAAGCAGAATAGCCGATACTCTCCACACTGTCAGGAATATCAATTTCCGAAATACCGCTCAGCGCAAAAGACAGGTTGCCTATCTGCGTCACGCTGTCAGGTATGGTTATTTTGCTAAGCGAAGTACATTCAAAAAAAGCACTGTCGCCGATAACCTTTACGGGGAGCAGATCACCCCCCTCTTCAGCCGAGTATGTCGAGGGAATCTCATATTCGGTTAACGCATTTTTATTGCCTGAAACCGAGCTTAATATATAATAGGTTCCGTCCTCGGAGAGGGTATAGTTGACAACCGCCTCGCCCCCGCTGCAGCCGACGAAAGACAGGCATGCAGCGACAGACACAGTAGCAAGGGCTAAAGATAAAAACTTTTTCATAACGTAATTATTTTATCAAATATTTATAGCTTAAGCAAGAAAACAAAGTGTGAAAAAAGTGAAAATTATTATTGCAACAAAAAAGGTGCCTGATTATTAAGCACCCTTTTTAAACAGTTTCAACACTTTTCTTATAGGCTTTGGCGGTTTAATGCAGATTATGGTCATACTTTCCCCCTATTTATTATAATCAGGGCGGTTTCGTCCTCGCCTATCTCTATCACTCCGCTTTCCTCGATACCTATATTGGAGATGCCCCTGCACTCGCCGTAAGAGAGACTTTCGGGATAGTCGTACTTAAAACCCCTGCCATACATTATATGCACTTTCCCGCCGAAAGGTAACACCGAAAAGGTCTTGCCCTTTATTCCGTCTATCTCAATTTTTCCGCTTGCTGGAAAGATGATAGAATTTTTCGTTATTATCCTCGCCTTAACGCCCTGCTTATGCGCATAGTACAAAAGCTGCAAATTACCTAAAAAATGGTCCTCTCTGCCGCCGCCTGCGCCGTAGATTTCAACCTCGTTAACACCCCTTGCAATTAACTTTCTCAGCGCAATCTCGCCGTCGGTGAAGTCCTTTTCGGAGGGGTATATCTCGGTGGGCGGAGGCGTGGGGATATAGGGAAGGGAATCGAAGTCCCCCACGTTCTCGTCTATCCTTATGCGACCGTTTGCCCACTCGTAGGCGCCGTCGCAACAGGTGACGAAGGCGTTTGAAGCGTCTATTTCCTCAAGATAGGGTTCGCCGTTTAAAAGCAAAATCCCCTTCATATTCAGCCCCTTATGACGTTGATTGCCGCAGACATATCCTCGGCTTTAAACACTGCCGAGCCTGCAACCAGCACGTCTACGCCCGCCTCTCTTATCTCCTCGGCATTGTCCACGGTCACGCCGCCGTCAATCTCGATATCGTAGCTCAACCCGTTTTCCAGGGCATAAGCCTTGAGCTTTTTAACGTTTTCAAGCGAGGTGGGGATAAACTTCTGTCCGCCGTAACCGGGGAAGACGGACATTACCAGCACCATATCGCAAAGGGGTAAAACGGAATAGATTTTCTCCGCATCGGTGTCGGGGTTAATTACGGCACCGCACTTGACGCCGTAGCTTTTGATGAGCTTTAACGTCTCCTCTAAATAGGAGGGCGAAATCTTGGAACACGCCTCGTAGTGTACGGTTATGATATCCGCACCCGCTTCGGCAAAAAACTTTATCTGCGTCTTGGGGTGTTCAATCATAAGGTGTACGTCCAGGGGCAGTGTGGTTACCTTACGGATATTTTTAACCATCTGACCGCCAAAGGTTATGGGCTCTACAAAGCTTCCGTCCATGACGTCGCAGTGAACTAAATCCGCCCCTACCGCCTCGATATCTTTAATTGCCTGACCCATTGCCGAAAAATCGGCTGAGAGTATTGAGGGTGCAACTTTTGCCATCTGTATTTCTCCTTAATTAATTCTTAATTTTCTGTTTTTTGAAATTTAACCGCACACACAATCTTTAATACCATATTTGCCGTAACAGGCAGAGAGCATATTAAAGTAACTATCGGTATCACTATTCCGCCGACTTCTTCCGTAACGAGGAACGCAAAGTATACTAATGCAAATAAAATTACAGCGTCTAAAATAGATAAAATTGCACCTATAACATAGAATGTACGGGTTTTGAATTTACCGACTAAATATATTATTGAAATTATAAATTCGACCAACGCTACAACGCCGAGGGGAATGCCAAAAGCTATAAACACAATCGCTACGCCGAGCATCTCAACGTCGGTATCCCGTCCGCCTGAATAAATCAGCGAGAAAAAATAGCAGAATACGGCGAGAATTACGCCAATCAAGCCCATGACGCCGGTAGTAGTTTTAATTATTTTAAATTTCATAACCAATCCTCCTTTATACGGGTTCGGTTATATTTTATCATACGGTGGGAAAATATTCAATATCCGAATAAAAAATTACTCCTCTCCGCTTAAATGCGAAGCCCTAAGCTGTCCGCAGGCGCCGCCCACGTCGGCACCCGTCCTTCTGCGCAGGGTTGCCGAGAGTCCGCCTTTTTGCAAAAGAGCGAGAAAGGTGTACGCCTGTTTTTCCTCCGCCGCCATAAGCGTCCTCTCTTTGACCTCGTTAAGCCTTATCAAGTTGACGTGGCAGGGTCTGCCCTTTAACAGATTTATAAGCTCCTCGGCATGGCGGTTATCGCAGTTCTCCCCTGCGATGAGGGCATACTCGAAGATATATCTCCTGCCCGTGACTTTAAAGTAGTTTTCACACGCCTTTAAAATCTCGGCAATGCTCCATTTGTTGGCAATGGGCATGGTCCTCGCCCTCTCGCTGTCCGTCGTACTGTGGAGCGACACGGTTAAATTCACGGGCAACCCCTCTTCGGCTAAGTCGTACATCTTATCGACAAGACCGCACGTTGAAAGGGATATATTACGGGGGGAAACGTTAATTCCGCCCTCCGCCGACACGTTGCGCAAAAAGGTTACGACGTTTGAATAGTTGTCTAACGGCTCGCCGCTGCCCATTAAAACTATGTTGGTAACCCCACGCTTTGCGCCCTCTTTGTGCATGGCGTTGACTACAAGCACCTGCGAGAGTATTTCACCCGAGGTCAGATCCCTTACCCTGCCGCCTAAAGTGCTGGCGCAGAACTTGCAGCCCATACGGCACCCCACCTGCGTGGAGACGCACTGCGTGTTGCCGTACTTATACCGCATAAAAACGCCCTCGATTATATTGCCGTCGGCGAGGCGGAAGAGGTATTTTTCGGTACCGTCGGAGCTTGTCAGGGTCTTTATAATCTCAATGGGGCAGTCTTCAAACCTCTCGCACAGCTGTTCCCTTAAGGCTTTGGGCAGGTTAATCTCGCCTATGCGCTTGCCCTGCATAAGCCCGTCGTACAGCTGTTTCGCCCTGAACTTTTTCTCGCCGAGCTCAAGAACCAAATCTTCAATTTGCTGATAGTTTAAATCCTGTAAAATGCCTTTCATCTGAGTTTACACCGCCTGCTATGCCTTTTTGAATGCGGTTAAATAAAACCCTGCGCCCAGCGATATATGGGGCAGAAACTGCAAACCGTACTTGGTCGTCCTGTGGTCTAAGGGCGAAGACGGAATTGCAAGCGTAAAATGAGGATTATCCTTTAAAAAGTTAACCGCCACGCTGTCGTTCTCCTCGGGGAGAATGGAGCAGGTGGAGTAATAGAGCATGCCGCCGCTTTTAACGTAGCGTGAGCAGTTGGTTAAAATTTTAAGCTGAATTGCGCTGAGGGCGGGGATATCCCCCTCTTTGCGGTTTAATTTGATGTCGGGGTTTTCGTTTATAACCCCCGTACCCGAACAGGGCACGTCGCACAAGACGGCGTCGAATGCGTTCTCAAACCCTGGGTTGAAGATTGAGGAGTCCGCCTGCATTGCGACGGCGTTTTTAACGCCCATACGCTCGAAGTACTCCTCGATGAGCTTAACCCTGTGGGGGTGCAACTCGCAGGAGGTTACGCTTTGACATTTTAAAGCGAGATACGCCGACTTACCGCCCGGGGCGGCGCAGGCGTCAAGCAGCCGTTCACACGGGGATATGGCGTTGCAAATCGCCGCCGAGCCCACCGACTGAAAGGTGTAATCGCCCAAGAAAAACCCCTCGTCCCTCTCGAAATTACTGAATATATACACGTCCTTAAAGGGGGTATCGACGTGAGATCTGTCCAGATATCCCTCCGCACCGCTGACAAACCTTACGCACTGACCGAGCGACGGAGCGTTTAAAATATCCTCCGCCTCGTCTTTATAGCTCCTTCTCAGCTTTTTAACCAGCCAGAGTGGAGCAGAACACCGAAACGCTATGCCCTCGTCCTTGCCACAAGGCTCTTCGGGTAGTTTATAACTGCGCAAAAAGGCGTTGACAAACCCTGCCGCACCGCCTTTGCCCAGCTTTTTAGTCAATGCAACCGCACTGTCCACGACCATATAGTCGTGCTTGCCCATAAACTCCAGCATATAGAGGGCGATTTTTAATATTATTCTGACCGTCGTCTTAGGGCGCTCGGTGGCGTTTACCCCTATAATATGCTCCAGGTAACAGTCCTTATCGAGTACGCCGTAGCAGATTTTGACCGTACGGTTTTTATTAAGTGGTTCGACGGGGGTTGAGGCTATTGCCTGTTTTAAAAATTGACCGTTTATATATACTTTCGACAGTATTAAATAGGGGTCGGCAATAGGATTAGTCAAGTTTGTCGCCCACCTTTATCTTTCTTCCGTTGACGGCGTCCGCCGCTTTAATGGGCTTACCGCCTGCAAACTGCAGACTCAAAAGGTTGACGGCGCCCTGACCGCAGGCGACTGTTATTCCGCCCTTATCCGCCCTGATAACCGTGCCGACTTCGCCCTCGCCCTCGCAGGGGACAGCCTTTAAAAGGTTGACCGCAGCGCCGCTAAGCAGGCAGAATGCCGCAGGGGCAGGGCTGAATGCGTTGATTAAATTAGCCACTTCCCTTCCCGTCTTTGAAAAGTCGACTTTGCCGTCGGCTTTATTTATCTTTTTGCAGAAGGTAGCCTTTGCCTCGTCCTGCAAAAGCAGTTGGGGCTCGCCCTGCTTTAATATCTCCACCGCCTCCACAACGGCCTCTGCGGAGAGTGCGGAGAGCTCTTCAGACAGTTCTCCGTAGGTCTTATCGCCTATCTCGCAACGCTTAACTAAGAGTATATCGCCGCAGTCAAGCTTTAATTCGGTACGCATAACGGTTACGCCCGTGTGCGTTTCCCCCGCAAGTATAGCCGATTGAATGGGGCTTGCACCCCTGAAAAGGGGCAGGAGCGAGGCGTGCAGATTGTATACGCCCATAGGGAAAGCCTTAAGTACGGGTTCGGTTAAGAGCTGACCGTAGGCACAGGTTACTAAAAGGTCTGCACCTATCTCCTCCACCTCTTCGACGTGGTCACGTATTTTTTCAAAATCGTATACTTTTAAACCCCTCTCCAACGCATATGCCTTGACGGGCGAGGGGGTGAGTATACGCTTTCTGCCAACAGGTTTATCGGGTTGAGTTATGACGGCAACCACCTCTTCTCCGCTGTCGAGCAGCGCCTTTAAGGGTGCAACGGCGTATTCGGGGGTGCCTGCGTAAGCTATCTTCATATTATTCCTCGCCGGGCTCGTTGTCGTACATTTCGGTAGCCCTGTCCACGTAGAGTATACCTTCAAGGTGGTCGAACTCGTGACACATACAGCGTGCAAACAGGTCGACGCCCGTCACCGTATGCTTTTTGCCCTTTCTGTCACGGTACTCCGCCTTAACCTTCTCAGGGCGGGTTACTACGCCGTACTTACCCTTTACGGAAAGGCAGCCCTCGGTGCCCGTCTGTTCGCCTTTGACGGACAATATCTTGGGGTTAATCATCTCAAAATACCCCTCTTCCAGATCGATTACGACCACCCTCTTGTTAATTCCTATCTGGGGTGCGGCAAGCCCTGCGCCGTTCTCTTTTTTGACGGTCTCCTTCATATCGTCCAACAGAGCCCAGAGCTCGGAGTCGAACTTCCTAACCTCCTCGCAAGGCTTCCTCAGCCTTTCGTCGCCGATTTGTACCACGTATCTGTATGCCATATCAATTAACCTCTCTCGGTGTATTTTACTTTTTTATCACGATAAATTTACGGGGTTTTCCTCAACGTAGACCAATGCGTCTGCGCTAGAAGCCGATACCGCAATATCGTAAATATCCTTTAAATACCTGTCCGTCTTTAATCTTGCCAGCACCTGATAACGGACTTTGTTCTGAATTTTCTTAATGGGTGAGTGCATCTTGTTTAAGAAGATAAACTCGTCGGGGTCATTCGCCCTGATTTTTTCGATTGCAAGGTATACCTTTTTCAACGCCTCTAAGGCACTCTCGTCTTTATCTGCAACCACCATTACACGGCATATGAGCGAATACGGGGGGAAGAGCGAAGCCTTACGCATCTTTACCTCGTTTTCGAAAAAGCCGTTGTAGTCGTAGTTTATCGCATAGCGCAAGATGTAGTTTTCGGGCGAATAGGTCTGTAAGACCACCTTGCCCTTAGCCCCTGCCCTGCCGCTTCTGCCTGCAACCTGGGTTATAAGCTGAAAGGTTCTCTCCCCGCTCCTGTAGTCGGAGAAATGCAGACTCATATCGGCGTCTAAAATGCCGACTAAGGTTACCGACGGGAAGTCGTGTCCCTTGGCAATCATCTGCGTTCCCACCAATATATCCGCCTGCTTTTCGGAAAAGCTCTTTAAGATTTTGTAGTGCCCGTCCTTGCCCGACACGGTGTCGTTATCCATTCGGATGACCTTTGCCTGAGGGAACAGCTCACGAATTTCCGCAACCACCCTCTGAGTGCCCGTACCGCTGTAGCGCAGGTGCCTGCCTCCACACTCGGGACAGGCGGAGAGCATTCTGTACTTAGCACCGCAGTAGTGGCATTTTAAGCAGTTCTCCTCGCTGTGGTAGGTCAGGCTTACGTCACAGTTTTCGCACTTGGCGACGTAGCCGCAGTCGGCACAGATAACCGTCTGGGAATACCCCCTGCGGTTTAAAAAGATTATAGCCTGATTGCCAGATGAGAGAGTGTTGTTCAACTCCTCTTTCAACGCCCTGGACAGGTTGGAATTGTTACCCCTTTTAATCTCCTTGCGCATATCGGCAATAATAATTTCGGGCAGGGGTTTGCCGTTAATTCTCTCGGTGAGCGTAACCAGACCGTACCGCCCTTCGCTCGCTGCAATATAGCTCTCCATCGAGGGGGTTGCGCTGCCTAAAATTAACTTGCAATCGTTGTACTCGGCACGCATCGTGGCAATATCTATGGTCGAATACCTCGGCGCCGTCTCCGAGCGGTAGGAAGAGTCGTGCTCCTCGTCGATTATTATTGCGCCAATGTTTTCAAGGGGTGCGAAGATTGCCGAGCGTGCGCCGATGGCTATCTTAGCCTCGCCCGAGCGCAGACGCCACCACTCGTCAAAGCGTTCGCCTGCCGATAGTCCGCTGTGCATTATCGCCGCTTCCGACCCGAACCTCGAGCGGAGCTGGGAGAGCATCTGGGGGGTTAAGGATATTTCAGGCACTAAGAAGATTGCCGTCTTACCCCTCTTGAGCTGGCGGGCGATTATGTTTAAATAAATCTCCGTCTTGCCGCTGCCCGTCACGCCGTGAATGAGCTGAACACGCTTGTCGGAGTTTTCAATGTATTCCAGCGCCGAAGCCTGAGCAGGGGTCAACGTCCTGGTTTCGACAGCTTCGCCCTCGCCCGTCATCGGGGTGCGGTTGCGCTTGACTTTATAAATTTCGGCAACACCCTTTTCTACTAAGGCGTTTACCGCAGCCCTGCCGCACCTGTTGCACAATGCGGTGTAGTCGGCGTCGCCCTCGGCTAAAATGCAAGCCGCCTCCGCCTGCTTTTTTGCGGTTTTGCCTATCTGCGATACATCTCCGCAGAGGCGGATAAACTTCTGATATACCTCGTTTACTTTGCCAAGCCTCATCTCCGAGGGCAGAAACAGCCTCAGCGATGCGGCTTTGGGTACCCTGTACCTTAACGCTATGCTCTCCATAAGTGCAAAACACTCGGGCACTAACGCAGGCAGCTCGTCGTACAGGGAGGTTATGGGCTTAATTTTGTCTGTAGCAAAGGAAGGGGTATCGCTTACGCCTATGACGAACCCCTCGATAATTCTGCCCCCGAAGGGCACTTTAACCCTACAGCCCGCAGTCGTCCCGGGAGGGCAGGAGTATTCAAACACCCTGTCCACCTGCGAATGGGCTATATCTACTATGACCTTTGCGTACATAATCTAAATAAAATAAATTCCGTATTATTTAAAAGTTGCCCACCCAGAACGGGTGGGCTCACTCATTTTTAAAAACAATCAGTCCTTAACCGAAACTATCTTGCCGTCCTCAATCTCTTCGCAAGCGAGAGCAATCTCTTTAAGCTTGCCGGGGTTTTCGTTGACGTTGTTTACCGAACCCCTTTCGATGAGCTGACGGGCACGTTTGGAAACAACCACGCAGAGCTCGTAGCGTGAAGCGGTGTGACCGTCACGGGTAAGTTTTTCTAACAGTGTATCTACAGCAGGTTGATTAATCATTATTCTTGTTCTCCTTCTTCTAATATTTTAACCACTTCGCCGACCGCCTTAAACAAGTCGTCGTTAATTACAGTATAATCGTACAGGGGGGCTTTAGACAGCTCGAACTCCGCTCTGTCAATACGCATTGATATGACGTCCTCGCCCTCGGTACCCCTTCCCCGAAGCCTTGCGTACAGCGCCTCTTTATCGGGCGGAGCAATCATAACGAGTACTGCCTGAGGCATACTCTCTTTTACGCTCAATGCGCCGTTGACGTCTATCTCCAAGATGACGTCCCCCGTCTCGAGCTTTTCTTCCACAAACTTGCGGGGGGTGCCGTAGAAGTTGCCGAAATGCTCGGAATACTCCAAAAAACCGTCCTCCGCAATCATGCTCTTAAATTTATCCTTCGACAAAAAGAAATAGCTTTTGCCGTCCACCTCGCCAACCCTGGGGCTGCGGGTCGTGCAGGAAACGGACACGCAGGCGTTGGGGCGGAGTTTTAACACCTCGTTTACAATCGTGCCCTTACCGACCCCCGAGGGACCTGAAAGCACCAATAACTTGCCTTTACTCAACGTTCTGCACCTGTTCCCTTATCTTTTCTATCTCGTTTTTGAGCTCCAACCCCAGCTTAGTTATAGTCAGATCGTTGGACTTTGAACATATTGTATTTGTCTCCCTGTTAAACTCCTGAACCAGAAAGTCTAACTTCCTGCCGACTAAATCAGCCTTGGCAATCTCCCTGAACTGGGATATGTGGGAGGCAAGCCTCGTAAGCTCTTCGTCGATATTGCTCTTATCGGTAAAGACTGCAACCTCGGTCAACAGCCTACCCTCGTCGAAGTTAACCCCCTCAAGGCAGGTTTTAATCTTCTCTTCAAGGCGTTTTGCATAGTCCTGGGCAACCAGCGGAGCCCTCTGACTGACCTTGCCGACGAGCTGTTCAACGACGTCTACCCTTGTAAGCATATCCTTTGCAAGCTTATCGCCCTCGGTCTTGCGCATAACGTTGAGCTTGTCCAACGCCATAGACAGAGCTGCCTTTACGCCCTCGATGAGCTCCTCATCGCAGGCGACGTCCTCTTGCTTTAACACGTCCTGCTGACGCATCAGCGCAGAGACGGTGAAGTCGTTTTCAATCTCGGGAAAGGCTTCTTTTAATTTCAACGCCGTGTCCACCCACGCCTTTGCCGCCTGTAAATCGACTGAAAGCGAGGCACGGTTTTCCCTCTTGTCGACGTAGGTAATATACACGTCGGCATGACCTCTCGTAAGCTTTTCCCTTACGATAGAACGCAGAACGTCCTCGCAGGAGGCGAGAATTCTGGGGCACTTCATCGCCACGTCAAGATAGCGGTTGTTAACCGTCTTTATCTCTGCGGTGACCTCCAGTCCGCCCTGTTTATATTCACCCCTGCCGTAACCGGTCATACTGAACATACGCTATTGCCCTCTTCTAAATATTTATGCATTATCCATTATACATTATCCCCTCTCAAATTTCAAGCCATTTAATGACTTTTCACTCAAATTTTAGCTATAGCTAAAGTCGGGCGTAGCAATCAGATTTTAAAAGTCTGCACCGCACGTATCGGAGAGCCCTCTCTTTCTGGAATTTACCACCCTGTAACAGTTCTTAATATCGTACTCAAACAGCGACACGGGGCGGTTGGAGGATACGATTACCCCGCAAGTATCCGCAAAGAAAGCCACGTTGCCCGCCACCATAACTATGGGTACGCCGTACAGATACGCATAGGAGCGGATGAGCTGGGGAGCCATAGTATTCGACAGGTCTTCACAGTGAACGCAGACGAGGTTGCAGCCGCAGGCGGACAGAGTTTTTACGTGTTCGGGGAAGAGCAGGTCGTTATCTATGCACACCCCTACCCTGTAGCCGTGAAGACTATATATGCCCACCGTCGCTCCGCTCTTATAGCTTTCGCCGTCGAGCACGTACAGCATATCGGTTATGCCGAGCAGCCTCCCCTCGCTTGCCACGGCTACCGATTTGCGTTTTAACCCCCTGCTATCGGTTATGCAACCGCATAAAACGCCGCAGCCGCATTTAGCCGAGTATGCAGCCATAGTCTGCAACTTGCTGCTCTTGCCGTCAATCTCCTCGCCGAAATCCACTCCGCCCAGGGTGGAAAAGCTGAACGTAATTATATCGCATTGAGGTATAGGCAGGGCAAAACCGCCCTTTCTCTGAGTTATAGCGCAGACTTTCATATACCTTACATTTTATTTTAAACGGGCGAAAAAGGTTCTAATAAACAGCCGTCCGTCATACCCTTAGAGTATGAAAAAAATTATCG
The DNA here is from genome assembly GCA_051892535.1 of Candidatus Coproplasma sp. Classification (GTDB taxonomy): domain Bacteria; phylum Bacillota; class Clostridia; order Christensenellales; family Borkfalkiaceae; genus Coproplasma. The sequence continues at coordinate 49,845 of JBJFGI010000003.1, forward strand.
CAATATTATCCGCAACCCTGACAGTTTTAACCTTTCTGCCCGTCACCGCCTGTAAAAGCAGTGAGAGCAATCAAACAGATAAATACGTCGTCAACGCCTGCTACAGCGAAGAGGACAAGAGTCTTAGCGGCACCTGCACCTTGACCTATTATAACCGCACCGACAACGAGATAGACAGCCTGTCGTTTAACCTATGGGGCAACGCCTACAGGGAGGGGGCTAAGTATAAACCCGTTGCCGCAAGTGACGTCAAGGCGTACTACAGCGGCGCAAGCTACGGCGGACAAAGCGTACAGAGCGTGGAGGGTTGCGCAAGCTGGGAGGTGACTGGCGAGGATGAAAACATATTAAAAGTCGAGCTTGACCAGCCCATATACCCCGACCAAAGCACTACGGTCACCGTAAGCTACACTCTCAACCTTGCAAAAGTCAACCACCGCACGGGCGTGACTGCAAGCACCGTAAACTTAGGTAATTTTTACCCGATTTTGTGTGCCTATTCAACCGAAGGGTTTATCGAAAACCCCTACTACTCCACCGGCGACCCCTTTGTCTCCGAGTGTGCAAATTTCGACGTAACGCTGTCGTTGCCCCCCGAATATGCCGCAGCGACGAGCGGTAAAGAGGTTGAAAGAAGGCAGGAAAACGGCAATACCGTAGTCCGCTATACGCTTGAGAACGCAAGGGATTTCGCAGCCGTCCTCTCCAAAAATTTTCTGACGGAGACGAGAAACGTAAACGGCTGTGAGGTCACCGCCTACTACTGCTCAGACAGGCAGATATCTACAGAGCTTGACGCCGTGTGCGAGAGTTTAGAGTACTTCTCCTCCACCTTCGGCGGCTACGCCTACCCCACCCTTTCAATCGTCTATACCCCGTTAAATTCAAGCGGAATGGAGTACCCTGCCCTTACAATGATTAACTCTGCCCTGACCGAGGCGGACGCCGTATACACAGCCGTCCACGAGACGGCGCACCAGTGGTGGTACGCAATGGTGGGCAGCAATCAGGTTAAAAACGCCTGGCAGGACGAGGGCTTAGCCGAGTACTCCACCTTGATGTTCTTTGAAACGCACCCCGCCTACGGCTATACCCGTACGGGAATTTTGGGCTCTGCAATCAAGGCGTACAGGGGGTACTATTCGGTATATAACCAGATTTTCGGCAGCAGCGATACCTCTATGAACCGCAGCCTCAACGAATATGACGGCGAGTACGAATACGTTAATATTGCCTACAACAAGAGCCTTTTAATGTTTGAGAGCGTAAGGACGGCTATGGGGGATAAAAAGTTCTTAACGGCACTGACCGAGTACTTTACCGACAACAAATTTAAGATGGCCTCCCCCGAGGAGCTGATTGCAAAGTTTGATAAACAGTACGATACGGAGGGCTTGTTGGGCAGTTATCTGGACGGTAAAGTTGTAATTTAAATTTTTTTTGCGGCTATATGGTTGCATTTATATAAAAATTGGGCTATACTGATATTATAAGGAGATTTATTTAAGATATGGACGGTTATCCATCTAAGGCTGAACACAAGTAAAGCAACGCTTCCGACTTAAAATATACGGTATCCCCGTGCGGAGGTGTTACTTCCGCACGATTTTTTTTGAGGTGATACTATGGTTAAATATTTTTGCGCAGGGGCTAACGGGCTGGAGAGAAAGGACGCATTTCTCCCCAATTGCTGGGTGGATATGGTCAGCCCGACCGACGACGAGGTTGAGGACGTCTCCAAAGAGACGGGCGTCCCCGAAGATATGATTAAAGCCGCCCTCGACGAAGAGGAAATGGCTCGTACCGAGTTTGACGAGGGTTGCTCTATGTTCGTCGTCGACTGCCCTATAATAGAGGCGAGCGACGCAGGCGACTCCTACTCCACGTTGCCTTTGGCACTTATATACAACAAGCAGTGCATAATAACCGTATGCTTAAAGGGTAACCCCGTTTTAAAGGACTTTATCACGGGCAGAACCAAGGTCGACTGCCAGAAACCCGTGTTCTTCATCTTAACCTTTATGATGAGCAACACCAAACGTTTTTTGTACTGCCTTAAGCAGATTGACCGCCGCAGCCAGAGGGTGCAAACCGAGCTTGCAAATAAGCTTGAGAACGACGATATCCTTCAGCTTTTAGAGCTGGAAAATTCACTCGTATACTTCTCCACCTCCTTAAACTCCAACGCAAAGGTGCACGATAAGTTAGCTAAAGTCGAGGCGGTTGCAAAATACGAGGAGTACCAGGATTTATACGACGATTTGACCATCGAATGCAACCAGGCAAACGAGATGTGTAAAATCTATAAGGATACGCTCTCGGTAACGATGGACGCCTACGGCTCGGTTATATCCAACAACGCCAACGAGTCGATGAAAAAGCTGACCATCATCACCATACTGCTCGCAATACCGACTATGATTGCAGGCTTCTGGGGAATGAATATGCCCGTCCCGTTCGACGTCAGCAGCGGAGAGACTTCGCCCATATGGTTCTACGTCGTAATAGGCAGTGCTATTGCCATTACGCTCTTAGTAGCTATATTTTTACTCAAGAGAAGACCTGCAAAAAATAAACCCAGGCGCCAGAAGAGAAACAACAGGAAAAAGAAATAATATGCCCATTTTACAATACGTATGCCCCAACTGCGGAAAAAAGTTTGAAGAACTCGTTAAAAGATTTTCCGACGAGGTAACCTGCCCCGACTGCAAGGCTAAAGCCGAAAGATGTTACAGCGGTAAAGTGTTCTCAGCCACGGGCAAAAAGACGGTCAAGTGCAGCGGCAATTGCAAGACGTGCGGCGGCTGCCACTAATATAAATGAATATTAACCCACCGTGTGAAGCGACAGGCTTTACACGGTTTTTTATTTTTGATTTAATATCCCCCCACCTCAACCCCCTCCGACTACCTCCCTCCTTCGGCTACCCCCCCCAGCCCCCTTCAGCGTGACTAATCGGACTTCGGTTGATATTTAATCTCCGCAGGGTTTTTTACAACCCGATGAATAAAACATAAAAGTGTGGTCAATAACCCCTTTGCTGACGCAAGGGGGATTTTTTATGGGCATTTTCAAGACGACGGTCAAGCTTTTATCAGCCTTAGCCCTCTCCGCCCTTGTGCTGTGCGCAATCTGCACCCTGCCCAACAAACTGCTGTTCTGCGGCGGCGACAGCTATCGCTTTTACCTCGGCGACACCTCTAAAAACTGTAAAGAGGTGTTTGCGGACGGGGAGGACGCACCGCTGACAAGGCTGCTGCTCCACGGCGTAAACGGCGAGAGCGCAACCTATTCGAGTTTAGACGTGGACGGCTTTATATCAGCCGTAGGCGGTCGGATAATCTTCACCGAAGAGATTGACGGCTCGGTAAATTACTACTGCAAGGCAGACCTGCCCTACTCCGTCGAGCTCTACGGCGAGATGATTAACCTGCATATCTGCGTAAAAGAAGACGGCGTAACCGTCGCCTCACCCATAATATTCGGGGGTTATTGAGGAGTTAATTAAGGGATATTACGGGGTTAACCGTAAAATTCAGATTAAAAAATTTTTTTAAATTAAAGGGAATAATAAGCCCGTTCGCCGTCAATAACCAAGGCGATAAAATCCAAAAGGAGACCAAATTATGGACAACGAAAAGAGAACAAACAAGAGAAAACTGTTATTTCGCTACCTCATCTTAGCGGCTTGCATACTGCTGATTGCCTCGGTTACGGTCATCAGTATCTGCGCCGCAAACAACTGGTTTCAGGTTGACGTGACCGACACGGTGGACAAGGGTGAAGACAACAAGCCCGACGATAACACAGGCGGAGACACCGACGGCGATGCGAACGGCGACACCGACGGCGGCAATGGAGACCAGGGCGACGACAAACCCACCTCCTCCGACACGAGCTGGGTTACCCCCTTGGCGACAATCAACGTCATAACCCCCTACGAATTTGTAGAGGACGTAACGCTTAACAGCTCCTGGCACTTCCACGAGGGGTTGGATTTAGCCGCTGAGGTGGGCACGCCCGTTGCGTGCTGCTTCGACGGCGTAGTCGAAAGCATTGTATGCGACGACCCCCTCGACGGCAATAAGGTTGTAATCAAGCACGCAGACGGCGTTAAGACCAGCTATTCCTTTATTGACGTTAAGAGCGGTTTAAAGGTTGGCGACAGCGTTAAAAAGGGTGATACCATAGGCACCGTTGCCGAACCGGTTGGAAAGGAGTGCCTGCTTGAAGCCCATATCCATTTCGAGGTTATCGAAAACGGTGAAACCGCTGACCCCGACAAGTATCTGGACCTCTCAATCAAGTAATTTTACGCCCAAAATAAAAAATGTTAATTTCCAGAAAAAACCTGTCGGTTTTGTAAATTTCAAACATTTGACCATTTCTAACCCTTTAAATTCACAAAAATATACCCCGTAAACATATAATTATGTTGTAATCTAACATTTTGGGACATTTCAAAATTTTTTAAAATGTTATTGACTTACATTTTTGCGAGTGATATACTGCAAGTGATTTCGAAGGGAGGTGCAGCAAAACACATTATTTCTCAGGTGCGGAAAAGCGCTTGGAATATCAAACAGCCTTTCGGAATACTAAAATTCAAGGAGGCAGAAAACAGCCATGTTCGAAATTTATGAGGACATCATCAGGCTCGACGACGTAAATGCTTACGGAATTTCTCCCCTCGCTTACGTTGTACTTGACTGCGGAAGATGAAAAAAAGAATGACAATTGAATAGACGGTGCGGTAGCACACAGTTAACTGTGCTACCGCACTTTTTTGTAAAAGAAAAGCCGTAGCGACTTCAAGTCGCTACGGCTTATAAATTACTTAATTTACAGCTGTTAACTTTTCAATAGCCCCAACCCATATACTTATCATTGACCCACGTTCCCATTTGTACCTTGCCATCAGGGCTTCTAAGCTCACCTTGACCGTGACGCAAATTTTCACGCCACTCACCATTGTAAACATATCCATCTGCATATACTCTTTTGCCTATGCCGTCAAACATACCCCGGGAAAATCTACCGTCATAGTATGCGCCGTTCGACCAGGTATACCTGCCTTGGCCGTCATACTCGTCGTCCTTCCAATAGCCTTCGTAATGATTTCCGTTGGAATACCACATATCGCCCTGACCGTTGCGTTTGCCACGATCACAATCGCCATGATATATCCTTCCGTCTTTATAAATAATCTTACATACGCCCTTTAGCTGGAGACCGGTTGCCGCACTGTATGTCCAATTACCTTGATAATATGAACCGTCGGGGCAATCAAGCCTACCCCAGCCATAATAGGTATCGTCACGCCATTCGCCTTCGTATACCCTTCCGTCAGAATATATCATTTTACCCGGACCATGCAACTTACCGTAATAAAAATTTCCCTCGTAACGGTTGCCGTCATTCCAGACCATTTTCCCGTATCCGTGCGGTTCTCCGTTCATGACTTCCCCGTCATAGTAGGCGTTGCTATAATTAATGTGCATATTCTCTCCCCTTGGATTTATTTTATGATTTTATTATATAATACAATATGACACTTGTCAATATTTACCCATAAAATCGTATGAGGTAAATCCCGCCCTGCTTTAGTCGGGGAGCAGAAAATTCACAACAAAAAAAGTGAATTACCAGACTTAGCACAAAACTCAGCCCGATAATTCACTTAAAGTTTTTTAAATATTAGTTTTTAGATTGAATATACTCGTCGATTGCCTTAGCCGCAGTCTTGCCTGCACCCATTGCAAGGATAACGGTTGCCGCACCCGTTACGGCGTCGCCGCCTGCGTATACGCCCTCTTTGGTGGTCTTGCCCGTCTCCTCTTCAACGATTATGCCGCCGTGCCTGTTGACTTCCAAGCCTGCCGTAGTATCCTTGATTAAGGGGTTGGGGCTGGTGCCTATGGAGATAACCACGCAGTCTACGGGGAGAACTTCCTCGCTGCCGGGCACCTCTACGGGTCTACGCCTGCCGCTTGCGTCGGGTTCGCCGAGCTCCATCTTGATGACCTTAATGCCGCTTACAAATCCGTTCTTAGGGTCACGCCTGTCGTCGGGGTTGTTGTAGCCAAGAATCTCTACGGGGTTCTGCAACAGACGGAAGTCAATTCCCTCCTCCATTGCGTGTTCAACCTCTTCCTTTCTTGCAGGAAGCTCGTCCAGGCTACGCCTGTAAACGATATAGACCTTCTCAGCGCCAAGTCTTAACGCCGTCCTCGCCGCATCCATTGCAACGTTGCCGCCGCCGACTACCGCCACCTTCTGCGCCTTTAATATAGGCGTGGTGGGGTTATCCTTATAGGCCTTCATAAGGTTGTTTCTGGTCAAAAATTCGTTAGCCGAGTAAACGCCCTTTAAGCTCTCGCCGGGGATACCCATAAATCTGGGTAAGCCTGCGCCGCTGCCTACGAACACGGCTTCATACCCGTCCTCGAACAGCTCGTCAATGGTCAAAGTCTTGCCGATTACGACGTTGGTCTCAACGTCTACGCCCAGCTTTTTGAGCTCGTCAACTTCCTTCTGAACGATTTTCTTGGGCAGACGGAATTCGGGAATACCGTATACCAACACGCCGCCTGCAAGGTGCAGAGCCTCGAAAACGGTTACCTTGTAGCCGAGCTTGGCAAGATCTCCTGCGCAGGTCAAGCCCGAGGGACCCGAACCTACCACGGCAACCCTGTGTCCGTTAGCTTCAGGAACCTCTGCTTCAGCCGTCGAGTTGTTATTGTGATAGTCAGCGACAAACCTCTCCAACCTGCCTATGCCTACGGGGTCGCCCTTAATGCCTCTTACGCACTTGCTCTCGCACTGGCTCTCCTGCGGGCAAACCCTGCCGCATACTGCGGGGAGGGAGCTGGAAAGGGAGATTACCTTGTAGGCACCCTCAAAGTCACCCTCTTTAATCTTGTCGATAAAGTCGGGAATGTGAATGTTAACGGGGCAGCCCTGAATGCAGGGGGCGTTTTTGCAGTGCAGACACCTCTGCGCCTCGTCGATTGCAACTTCGGGTGAGTAGCCCAGCGTTACCTCTTCAAAATTTCTTGCACGAACCAGGGGTTCCTGCGAGGGCATAGGATTCTTTTTTAAACTCATATTGGGTTTAGCCATAATTATTTAACCTCCTTATTAAAGAGGTTGCACGCCTCTTCGTATGCGTGTCTTTCAAAGTCACGGTACATCGTACCTCTCATCATAGCCTCGTCGAAATCCACCTCGTAGCCGTCGAAGTCGGGGCCGTCAACGCAGGCAAACTTAGTCTTGCCGCCGACGGTTAAACGGCAACCGCCGCACATACCCGTGCCGTCTATCATTATGGGGTTCATAGAGACTACCGTCTTTACGCCGAAGGGCTTGCAGGTAGCAACGACGAATTTCATCATAACTACAGGTCCTATTGCAATGACCACGTCGTAGTTTTCACCGCTCTCCAGTGCAGCCTTTAAAGGTTCGGTTACAAGTCCCTTAGTGCCGTAGCTGCCGTCGTCGGTCATTATGGTGAGTCTGGTCGAAGCAGCGGTGAATTCGTCCTCTAAGATGACCAAATCCTTGTTTCTAAAGCCGACGATTGAGTGAACCTCGGCGCCCAGCTCGTGGAACTTTTCAGCGATAGGAAGGGCAATTGCACAGCCCACGCCGCCGCCGACTACGCACACCTTTTTCATTCCCTCGGTCTCGGTAGCCTTGCCGAGAGGTCCGACGAAGTCGCAGATATAGTCGCCCTCTTGCTTGTGGTTAAGTAGCTCGGTCGTGCCGCCTACCACCTGGAAGATGATGCGCACGGTACCCTGTTCTAAATTGCAACCTGCAACCGTCAAGGGAATACGTTCGCCGTCCTCGTCTACTCTTAAGATGATAAACTGCCCTGCCTGTGCCTTACGGGCAACGAGGGGAGCCTCTATCTCCATAAGGGTTACAGTGGGGTTAAGTACTCTTTTTTTAACAATTTTATACATAATAACACCTCTGTATATTAATACAATACATATTATAATAATACAATATCCACATTGATAAGTCAATGTGGATACCGCCTTTTTCAAAATTTTACATATCAAAAATTAACTTCGGTGTCGTAGTAACAGCACTTAAGAAGCTCTTCCATTTCCTCTTGCGTGGGGATACGGGGATTAGATCCCGTGCAGGCGTCGCCGATTGCATTCTTGGCAATTTCGGGGAGTCTTTCAAGGAATACCTCTTCAGGAACGAAGCCCTGTTCGCAGGGATAGCTGTCCGCACCGTAGTTTTTAATGCAGTGAGGAATGTTGAGGTCGTCGTTCATCTTGCGGAGGTATTCGATAAGAAGTTTAACCTTCTCGTCGTCGTCCTTGCCGCCTAAACCCATATAATCGACTATAACGCCGTAACGCTTTTTCGCCGTCTCGTCCTTGGCGTTGAATGCGATAACCTTAGGCAGATACATTGCGTTTGCCGCACCGTGAATGATGTGTGCGCCGTAGTCCGCAAAAGCCGCACCCGTCTTGTGAGCCATTGAGTGAACTATACCCAAAAGTGCGTTGGAGAAAGCCATACCTGCAAGGCACTGGGCATTGTGCATTCTGTCCCTTGCCGCCATATCGCCGTTGTAGGAGGCGACGAGGTCGTTTTGAATCATCTCGATTGCGTGGATTGCAAGGGGGTCGGTATAGTCGCAGTTAGCGGTGGAGACGTACGCCTCTACGGCGTGGGTCATTGCGTCCATACCCGTATGAGCGACGAGCTTTTTGGGCATCGTCTCGGCAAGTTCGGGGTCTACGATTGCCACGTCGGGAGTAATCTCGAAGTCTGCTATGGGGTACTTGATACCCTTGGAATAGTCGGTAATAATGGAGAATGCCGTAACCTCGGTTGCGGTGCCTGAAGTAGAGGAGATTGCGCAGAAGTGTGCCTTTCTTCTGAGTTCGGGAATGCCGAATACCTTACACATTTCCTCGAACGTACACTCGGGATATTCGTACTTAATCCACATTGCCTTGGCTGCGTCTATGGGCGAGCCGCCGCCGATGGCTACTATCCAGTCGGGGCCGAAGTCAAGCATAGCCTGCGCACCCTTCATAACCGTTTCAACGGAGGGGTCGGGTTCAATGCCTGCAAAGACCTCAACCTCCATTCCAGCCTCCTTAAGATAGTCGACAGCCCTGTCAAGGAAGCCGAACTTCTTCATAGAACCGCCGCCGACGCAGACCATAGCCTTGGTACCCTTAAAGGTCTTAAGCGCCTCCAACGCACCCGCACCGTGATATATATCCCTCGGTAACGTAAATCTTGCCATTACAATTTCCTCCTATATAGTCAAAAATATACCGCAGAGGTAAAATTTCCCTGCGGATATCATTATAACACCTTATATTAATTAATAGTAGTGGCAGTTTTTATATGTCGATATATCTTTAAATATATAACTAACAAACTATAAACTTTTTCTTCGATTTTGTCAGCGAGGCGATAAATTGCTTGTCAAGCTCCGAAAGCTTATAGTCGTTGCGGTAGATGAGCACGTCCCTGTACACCCTGCCGTTATCCACGCATTTGCGCTGAACCAGACCGTAACGCTTTAACAGATCTTCAGGTACGGGCGAAACCCACATATACGTCCGTGGGTCTGAGGACAACAGCTCGAACTGGCTTGCCCTTTCAAAGACGAATATACGCTTATCGATATCGTCGGGCAGCTCGCTCTTTTTGACCGCCGCAAGCGAGAGCGAGGGCACGTAAGGGTCGGCGTGAGCAATCTCTATAAACTCTTTAAGATCGGCATAGGTTATACTCTCCTTATGGGCGAGAGGGCTGTCTTCTTTCATTATCAGGCAATAGGTAAAGTCGGTTACTTTCTCAAAGTGCAATTCCTTAGCTTCCAGCATATCGGAGAATTGCTTTTCAAAATCTTCCGCATAGCGTATAACGCCCAATTTATAGTCGGCGTGTAAAATATTGTTGATTGCCCGTATGGAGTTGGTCTCCTTATAGAAAATCTCCATCGGCTTGGTGTGGTCAAGCCCTGCGGAAAATTCAGCGAAGGCGGCTGAAATATAGCTTGCTCTGGGAACGGATATGGAGAAACGCTGAACCTTTTCAACCTTGTTTTTGTACATATTCTCCACTTCGTCAAGCTGGCGCAGAATGCTTTCGGCATACTGCAGAAATTCCATGCCGGCAGGGGTAACGACAATACCCTTTGTCGTCCTGTCGAAAATCCTGATCTCTAAAGTGTCCTCTAAATCTTTAATGGCACGGCTTAAGTTGGGCTGTTCCATATATAAACTCTTGGCGGCGGCGGAGATAGAACCCTTTTTCGCCACCTCTACTGCGTATTTAAGCCATAAAATATTCATCTTTATCACCCTTTCTGCGGTATAATTTTTTTGATTATAGCACCACGGAAAACAGAAATCAACAATAAGGCGGTTGAAAATTATAAGAAAACGGCGGCGAAGATTGCTCTTCGCCGCCGTTAAACGATTAATTTGAGTTGTCCCGTTCAGGGAGACTTTCTTAAATTTAAGCTATCTCAATGTACCTGCCCTGTACTCTCTTGGGCTGCGTCTTGGGCACGGTGAGGGAGAGTACTCCGTTTTCGTACCTGGCTTTAATCTGGTCGTCGGTTACGTATTCCCCGACGTAGAAGCTCCTCGAGCAGGATTCGGTTATCTCCTTTCTGATATAACGCTTATCCTTGTCCTCTTCCCTTTCCGCCTTTTCCGCACAGACGGTGAGGTAGCCGTTCTCAAGCGAAACCTTTATCTGTTCCTTAGTGTAGCCGGGCAACTCCACGTCCAGCTCGTAGTCGGACGCACTCTCTTTAATGTTGGTGCGCATGGTGCTCTTCTCGTCGTAGAAAACGGGGCGGAAGAAATCGTTGAATGCATCGAATAAATCGTAGTTGTCTGAATTAGTGTTGGTCTGTAAATAACGTCTCATAATAAAATCTCCTTTTACCAAATGTTTTAAATTCGGAAAAGCGATGAACTTTAATCACCGCAACCTCGGTGTAAGTTCCGTTTTTCTTTGTTCAGTTATATTATAAAGCAGCCCGAGCGTTTTCAAACACTTCGTAAAATATTTTTTATTGCCAAAAATTAAGGTGACAAAATATAAACGCCCCGCACGGAACCGTGCGGGGCGTAAGTTTTCACCTTATTTGGGTATGTTCCTTTGCGGAGAAGCGAGTAATAGCATTTACCGCAAAGTCCATCTTCTCTTCAGAGATACGAGCAAGATAAGGAAGGCGAGGCTTTTCGACGGGGAGTTTACACAGACGTAAATGACCCTAGAAAAACGTAGCCTGACACCGTATTGCGACGTATATATGAAGAGAAATTAATATTTAGGGCGAGGTTCGTACGAAGTATGCAACAGCTCATGCGCCTTGTGGGAGTTGGGCTCGCCGAAGAACTCTTCGTACAGCTTGGTTACGGTTGCATTCTCGTGAGAGAAACGCATCTTGCTGTCTGAGTCGTAGTCGTAGAGCGCCTGCGCACGGAGCGTCTTTAAGTCTACGCTGTTGCGGACTTCGTCGTGAACGTAGGGCTGACCGCCGCCGTTGATACAGCCGCCGGGACAAGCCATGACCTCAACGAAGGTGTAGTTCTTTCTACCGCTCTTGATATCCTCTAAAATCTTTCTTGCATTGCCAAGACCGCTTGCGATAGCCACGCTTACACGTACGCCGCCGAGGGTGAACATAGCCTCTTTAACGCCTTCAGTACCCCTGACCTCGTTGAATACGATGGGTTCGTCCTCGTCGCCGAGCGCATAAGCCGCCGTACGGAGAGCCGCCTCCATAACGCCGCCGGTTGCGCCGAAGATTGCACCTGCGCCGGAAGCTATGCCGAACGGGTCGTCATAGTCGGAATCGGGGAGGTTGACGAAGTCGATACCTGCCTCCTTAATCATCTTAGCAAGTTCCCTCGTGGTTATGCAGGCGTCGGTGTTGTGACCGAGCTCGTCACGGGTAAGCTCGAACTTCTTCGCCGTGCAGGGGATAACCGATACAACGAATAAATCTTCGGGCTTGATGCCGTGTTTTTCGCAATAGTAGGTCTTTAAGAGTGCCGAGAACATCTCCTGAGGAGATTTGCAGGTTGAGAGGTTGGGTAAGAATTCGGGATAGTAATGCTCGCAGAACTTAATCCAACCGGGGCAGCAGCTGGTGAACATGGGAATTGTTCCACCCGTCTTTACCCTTGTCAATAACTCGTTAGCCTCTTCCATAATGGTGAGGTCTGCGGTGGTATCCATATTGAAGCACTGCACGTCGCCGAGCTGCTTGATAGCCGTAACCATCTTGCCCTCTACGTTGGTACCCACGGGCAGACCGAACGCCTCGCCTAAAGTTGCCCTGACGGAGGGAGCGGTGTAGAACACGACCTTCTTGGTCTCGTCTACGATAGCACCCCATACGTCTGCGATGCTGCTCTTCTCATAGAGAGCGCCTACAGGGCAGGCAACGATACACTGACCGCAGTTTACGCAGGTCGTGTGTGCGAGAGATACGTCGAAGGGTGAACCGATTACTTTTGCATAACCCCTGTTCTTGGGTCCGATTGCGCCGATAGTCTGCTTTTCGCAGGCAGCAACGCAACGGGTACACATAATACACTTTGAATTATCCCTGACTACTGAGGGCGACAAATCGTCTATAGGTCTGTCGTAGTGGTCGGTGCCGAATTTATCCTCTTCGGCGTTATATTCAAGTGCAAGCTTCTGCAGCTCGCAGTTCATTGAACGAACGCAGGAGAGACACTTCTTCTTGTGGGTGGAGAGCAAGAGCTCAAGCGAAGTCTTTCTGGACTTACGCACCTTGGGGGTGTTAGTCCTGACTTCCATACCCTCGGAAACGGGATAGACGCAAGCTGCAACCAGACCTCTTGCCCCCGTAGCCTCTACAAGGCACATACGGCAGGAGCCTGCGCACTGCACTTCCTTTAAGTAGCAAAGGGTGGGAATACGCACGTTGGCGAGCTTAGCCGCCTGTAATATCGTTGAACCTTCAGGCACGCTGACTGCAATGCCGTTGATCTTTAAATTAACCATTTTTTAACCCTCCCTTACTTCTTCTCGATTGCATTGAACCTACAATGCGAAATACACTGACCGCACTTGATACACTTTTTGATATCTATCTCGTGTGCACTCTTAACGGCGCCTGAAATTGCATTTACAGGGCAGTTGCGTGCGCAGAGCGTACAGCCACGGCACTTGTCGGGGTTGATGTAGTAGTTCATAAGCGATTTACATACGCCTGCAGGGCAGTGCTTGTCCTGAATGTGTGCTATGTACTCGTCCTCGAAGTGCGTTAAGGTTGAGAGTATGGGGTTGGGTGCCGACTGACCGAGAGCGCAGAGTGAAGACGACTTCATATGAGAAGCGATCTCCTTAATCTTCTCCAAATCCTCCATCTCGCCGTTGCCTTCGGTTATCTTGGTGAGAAGCTGAAGCATACGCTTCGTACCTATTCTGCAGGGGGTACACTTACCGCAGCTTTCGTCGGCGGTGAACTCTAAGTAGAACTTTGCGATATCTACCATACAGGTGTCCTCGTCCATGACGATAAGACCGCCCGAGCCCATCATTGAACCTATGGAGACTAAGTTGTCGAAGTCCATCTGAATGTCTATGTACTTGGCAGGGATACAGCCGCCAGAAGGTCCGCCCGTCTGGGCTGCCTTGAACTGCTTGCCGTTGGGTATTCCGCCGCCGATCTCGTAGATAATGGTGCCGAGCGTCGTACCCATAGGCACTTCCACAAGACCTACGTTATTAATCTTACCACCGAGTGCGAATACCTTGGTACCCTTGCTCTTTTCGGTACCGATTGAGGAGAACCAGTCTGCACCGTTCATTATTATGGGGTTGATGTTTGCCCAGGTCTCAACGTTGTTCAATACGGTGGGTTTCTGGAAGAGACCGCACTGCGCCGAGAAGGGAGGACGGGGACGGGGTTCGCCTCTGTGACCTTCGATTGAAGTCATAAGCGCCGTCTCCTCACCGCAGACGAATGCGCCTGCGCCGAGACGTACGTAGATATCGAAGTCGAAACCGCTGCCTAAAATGTCCTTACCTAAAAGACCTACCTCTCTCGCCTGAGCGATTGCTATGTTAAGTCTTTCGACTGCGATGGGGTATTCTGCACGAACGTAGATATAACCCTCGTGTGCGCCTACCGCATAGCCTGCGATTGCCATTGCCTCCAACACGGTGTGGGGGTCGCCCTCGAGAACCGACCTGTCCATAAACGCACCGGGGTCGCCCTCGTCGGCGTTACAGCAGACGTATTTAACGTCGCCGACTGCCTCTTTGGTGAACTGCCACTTCAAGCCGGTAGGGAAGCCTGCGCCGCCCCTGCCACGGAGGCCAGAAGCTTTAACGGCTGCGATAACCTCGTCGGGGGTCATCTCAAAGAGTGCCTTCTTTAACGCCATATAGTCGCCTGCAGCAATTGCCTCGTCGATGTCCTCGGCTGCTATTACGCCGCAGTTACGCAGTGCAATTCTGACCTGGTGCTTATAGAAGGGGATTTCAGCAAAGGGAATGATGCTGCCGTCCTCGTGAACGGTACCTTCGTATAAGAGCTCTTTAACGACCTCGCCGCCCTTGATGAGGTGCTTTTCGGCAACCGTCTTTGCGTGTTCGGGGGTCATCTGCGAATAGAACGCACCCTCGGGATAGACTATCATAATAGGACCTAAGGCGCAGAGACCGAAGCAACCCGTCTTGACGATTAACACGTCGTCGATGCCAAGCTCTTTAAAGCTCGTTTCAAGCTGCTCGATAACCTTAAGCGACTGGGAGGAGGTACAACCCGTACCGCCGCAGACCAACACCTGCTTTCTGTAACCGGTGTTTTCGGCAAGCTTTTCCGCCTGTTCTCTTATTATTCTTCTTACTTTGACAAGGTCAGCCTTGTTTGCCGCCCTTGCTTCTAATTCTTTAACGGTCATATCTTACCCCCTTAATCCTGCATATACTTTTCCAAAATGGCGGGGACCTGTTCGGGCGTAAGTTTGCCGTACACGTCGTCGTCCACTATCATTACGGGTGCAAGTCCGCAAGCGCCTACGCAACGACAGCTGTCAATGGAGAACTTGCCGTCAGGCGTACATTCACCGCAGGAAATGCGGAGTTCCTTTTCCACAGCCGCTAAAATCTTGTCCGAACCCTTTACGTAGCAAGCCGTACCGAGGCAGACGGACACCTGATGCTTACCCTTGGGCTGAAGGGAGAACTGTGCATAGAAGGTTGCAACGCCGTACACCTCTGAAAGGGGGATATTGAGCTCTTCTGCGATTATGCTCTGCACCTCTGCAGGCAGGTAGCCGTAGATGTTCTGCGCTTCGTGTAAGACGGGCATAAGACAGCCACGCTCCGACTTGTGCTTTGCAATGCACTCCCGGAGGAGCTTTTCCTGCTCGTCGGTACCGCTGAAATTGTTTTGTGACATTTTAAACACACTCCATGAACTTAGATTAAAATATTATTAAAAACATAGGTATTATATCACAAGGAATATGGATATGCAATTCATTTGTCGGTTTATAAAAATTCTCCCCTGTTTTTGTTAGTTTATAACATTTTTAATAGAACGTGGCGGAGAACTTAATTTAATAAATTCTCCACCACATTTGTTATTTATTCATTATTCATTGTTCTTTATTTATTCTTTATTCTCTATTCTTTAATCTGTTTGTCCCCATCTCTCTTCAGAGATGCGAGCAGTTCAAGGCGTGTGAGCACCGCCGACGGGAGTTTACTAACCCGTAAATGACCGAGGCGGAGCGGAGCACAACGCAGAAATGCGAAGTATATATGAAGAGAATACTACTGGGAATTATAAAGGTTGTAATAATAACCTCGTTTTGCCATCAACTCTTCGTGATTACCCTGCTCAACCACGTTGCCGCTGTCGACTACTAAAATCTTGTCGGCGTTGCGTATGGTGGACAGGCGGTGGGCGATTACAAAACACGTCCTGCCCTGCATTAAGCCCGTCATAGCTTCGGAGATAATCTGCTCGGTTCGGGTGTCGACGTTGGAGGTCGCCTCGTCTAAAATCAATATCGGCGAAGTCGAGAGCATTGCCCTTGCAATGGTTAAGAGCTGTTTCTGCCCCTTGGAGACGTTTTCGGCGTTGTCGGAGAGCACCGTGTCGTAGCCGTTGGGCAGCCTTTCGATAAAGGAGTGAATA
Source organism: Candidatus Coproplasma sp. (assembly GCA_051892535.1). GTDB lineage: Bacteria > Bacillota > Clostridia > Christensenellales > Borkfalkiaceae > Coproplasma. The sequence goes on from JBJFGI010000003.1 coordinate 66,040, forward strand.
CGTGCCGCCCTGCACACCCTTTCCACCTCTTCCTTGGTTGCGCCCGGATTGCCGTAGGCGATATTTTCGTATACGGTACCTGCAAACAGCCAGGTATCCTGCAGCACGAGCGTGAACGCACTGCGCAGCGAGGACAGGGTTACCCCGCTGATATCCTGCCCGTCAATCAGAATCTGACCGCTCTGCGGTTCGTAAAAGCGCATAAGCAGGTTTATCAGCGTAGTCTTGCCTGCGCCCGTATGCCCTACTATCGCCACGACGTCGCCCTTATTAGCAGTTAAAGACAGGTCTTTTATGACCGTAGACCCCGCTATATAGCCGAACGAAACGTTCTTAAACTCAATCTTTCCCTCGACGTTTTCAAGCGTTTTGCAGTCGGGGGCGTTGAGCTCCTCTTCCTCTTCGTCCAGCACCCTGAACACCCTTTCAGCCGCCGCAAACGCAGACTGGAACTCGCCGAGGACGTTTGAAATCTCGTTGAGAGGTCCCGAAAATTTTCTCGAATAGAGTACGAAAGAGGATATCTGCCCTATGCCTATACCGAACAGACCGAACGCATAGCACAGCGCACCCAGCACGGAGATTAAAGTTAAAGACAGGTTGTTGATAAAGTTTACGGTAGGACCCGTAAGCGTTCCGACGTATTCCGACTTGGCATATGCGGCGTTTGCCTTGGAGTTCTTCTCCTCAAACAGACGGCAGACCTCCTGCTCCCTGCCGTATGCCTTAGTCGTCTTTTGTCCGCCCAGAAGCTCCTCGCCCAGGCCGTTTAGCTCGCCCAGCGAAGCACTGCGCTTTCTGAACAGAGGGCGTGCCTTCCCCGTTATTACGGCGGTTACGACAAAGCTTATCGGCAAGGTTACGGCAAACACGGCAACCAGCGGCGCTGCGATAACCAGCATCATTACGAATGCACCGACTATCTGCACTACGCTTTTAAGTACCATTATCACATCGTTGGCGAGCGAGGCGCCCACCGTGTCCACGTCGTAGGAGAGAATGGATATGACGTCGCCTGCCTGACGGCTGTCAAAGTAGCCGACGGGCATATTAATGAGTCTGTTGAATAAATCACCCCTCATCTTCTGCGTCATCTTCCTCGCTACGTGCGCCATACCGATAGACGTCAGATAGTTCAACACGTGAGAGGCTACGTAGGTAATTATTAACGCTAAGCATAAAAGTCCTATTTTCGCAAAATCGGTGGAGCCGTCAAGCTTAATCTCGGCAATGGCAAGTCCGCAAAGATAGGGTCCGACCAGCGATAACAGCACCGAGACGATGTTGCCGATAAACACGGCAATAAACAGGGGCAGCGAGGGCTTTAAATAGCCCATAAGCCTGTATGCAGTGTACTTTTTATCCACCTTTTTCTCGGCAAAGCTACGGGTGTCGGAGAGGTGTATTCTCGGTTCTCTCATAATTCACCTCCCATCTGCGCCTTGGCTATAAGGCGGTATTCTTCGCAGGTAGCCAAAAGCTCGTCATGCGTTCCCATACCCTCAACCTTACCGTCGTTTAACACTATTATAAGGTCTGAATTCCTTACGGCGCTTACCCTCTGGGCGACTATAACTTTAGTGCAATCTGCATATTCCTCTGCGAGGTTTTTTCTCAAAGTTGCGTCGGTAGCGTAGTCAAGTGCCGAGGAGCTGTCGTCCAGCACTAAAATTTCGGGGTTGCCTGCAAGGGCTCGGGCGATTAACAACCTTTGCTTCTGTCCGCCCGAGAGGTTGGTTGCCTTTTGCGCAAGGCGGTATTTCAACCCCTCCTCCTTCTCTGCGACAATCTCCTCCGCACAGGCACACCTTATCGCCTTTTCAAGATCCGCCTGCGGAATATCACGGAAGTATTTTATATTCTCCTCTATGGTATCGGCAAAGAGAAAATCGTTCTGGAACACACAGCCGAACTTACCCTTCAGAGCCTGACTTTCATAACTTTTAACGTCCTTACCGTCCACGTACACGGCACCTTTGCCCACGTCGTAAAAGCGGAGTAGCAGGTTAATAACCGTACTCTTACCGCTGCCCGTTCCGCCTATGATGCCCAGCGTCTGACCTTTCTTGACCGCAAAGCTGATGTCGCTTAAGTTATCGACCTTGCCGTTATAGGAAAAGCTTACGTCCCTGAATTCTATTGCGTTGTCGGCGTTCCCCTCGGGGCAGTCTATAACTGGCATCTCCCCGTCGTAGTCCAACACCTTTTCAATTCTTGAGGAAGAGGCAACACCCCTCGATAACCCCACGAATATCTTGGAAATACCCAACATTGCATTGACTAACAGCGTGAAGTAGGATAAAAACGCAAGCAGCGTTCCGCTCGACGTTGCAAGATATGCACCGAGAGCAATAACGCCCACCAACGCAAGCTCTAAACACAGGTTGGTCAGGGGGTTGGTAAGAGAGGTTATCCTGGCAGCTTTAAACTCGTTTGAGGACAGACGTTGGTTGGTATCCCTGAACTTCTCACTCTCGTACCCCGTCTGCGAAAGGGCTTTAATCACCCTTACGCCCGAAACGTTCTCCTGCATGGAGCGCACGACTGCGTCGCCGCCCTGCTGCACGTCGGCGTATGCCTTGACCGACTTTTTGGTTATTATAAACATTGCAACCGTAACGATGGGTACGCACGCCGCAAGCACTAACGCAAGGCGCCAGTCGAGGACAAACGTAAACACTATTCCGCCGATGAGAAGTATTGGCGCCCTGACCCCTAAACGCATTGTTCTTGCCACCGTCTGATTGACGTAATATGTATCGCTCGTCAACCTCGACACAAGCGACGGAGCGGTAAATTTATCCACCCCCGAACTTGACATATAGGTTATCCTGGTAAACAGCGACTGCCTTAAATCCTTGGTCATCTTGCCCGCCCAGTTTGCGACGATGCGGTTGGCAAAGATATTGCCGAGCATCGCCATAGCTGCACAGATAAGCATTATTCCACCGAGAGTTAAGATTAATTTAACGTCCTTTGACGGGACGCCGTAGTCCACCATATAGTCGAGGAGCAGCGGCAGAAACAGTTCGGAAAAACTGCCGATAAACTTTAATATCAGTCCGCCAGCCACCTCGCCCTTATAGGGAGCTGCGTATTTTAAAGTCTTTTTCATAGTTCACACCCGAGATATGCACGTGCGTTTGCAATGAGTTTATCTAAAAGGTAGGCGAGCTGATCAATCTCCTCCTTCGTCAACCCCTCGCAGACAATGTCACGCCAGCGCCCGTTTTCTTTACGTAGCTCCGGCACGATTGCCTTAGCCTTATCGGTAGTATAAACAAGCATTACCCGCTTATCCTCCGCACTCTGTACCCTTTTAATATAGCCGCTCTCCTCCAAGGCGCTGAGCTGACGGGCGACGTTGGACTTGTTTATCATCATCTTCCTTGCCAGCATATCCTGCGATATGCCCTCGTCGCCTGCCACCCCTAAAAGGTACTTAACCTGCGCACCCGTAATACCTATCGGGGAAAGGACTTTGTCACGGTACGTCATCGTACTCTGCGCTAAAAGAGATACGTTTTTCATAAAAAATTCCATAACGATTACCGCCTTATCAATTTTAGTTGCGCTCGCAATTGTTGCGTGTGCAACTATTATTATAGCCAGATTTTTTCATTTGTCAAGGGCTTGAGCAAAGTTTTTGCAATCTGACTTTTAACCTTGATATAAGCGGAAGCAGGGCATAGCCTACGGGGAAGGCGGCGGAGAGAAAGCCTAAGGCAAGGGACAGGGCGTTAAACCCTGCAAACCTCGCCGAGCAGATTGAAAGATATGCCGAAACACCGCATACTATGGGGCAGACAAACCTGATTAACACCCCTATGGCTTTTTCGCCCTCGTACCGCTTTGCAAACGCAATACACTCCAAAAAGGCAAGTATTACGGCGGTTACGCAACAGGCAACCCTGTCGCAGCAGGAGAGCGCCTGGCACTCGTTGAGGGATAGTACGGGGGCAACTATGGCTGACAGGGCGCAGAAAACCCAGACGGGAGCCGACCGCCTGCCGCTAAAGTGCGAGAGCAGGGGAACGGCAAGCGAGCAGAGCGAATGAATACTTACCGCCGCTAAAACGCCGTAGACGCATACGCCGAGAATTTTTCGCCCGATAACGCCGCCTACAGCGCAAGAGATAACGTGCGGATAGACGGTAAAGGCACAGGATATGCCGCCCTCGACTGCCAGATTTATGCAAAACGGGCAGACGGAGAGCGACGAGAATATACAGCCGATAAAATTGGCAATAATTATTTTAAAGGCGGTTAAAGGCAGGGAAACGTTATGCATATTACGGGCGAAAGAGGGCATAACTCCGCCTGCAAGGGACAGAGAGAGCAGTGTCTGCCCCACCGCCTCTGCCCACACCTCGCCGCATAACAGCGCAGAGAGGTCGAAAGGCACTACGCCAATACTTAGCCCTTTGACTGCGAGAAAGCTGAAGAGCGCAAGCGAGGCGCACACGGAGATTTTGCCCGTAACCCCTAAGGCGGAGCTCCCCTTTTTTAGTATAAAAAAGACGGAGGGAAAGATGAAAATTGCACATAAATATGGCATATATGCGTACGTATCTACGGTTGAGAAAACGGCGTAGTTAAGACACGCACCGCTCAGTTTACAGGCAATGACCCCGTAGTATAGCGCAATTACCGCAGAATTTGCAGCGGCGGCACGCATCAACAGCCTGATAAAGCCTGCACCCTTGCCACGATTTTTCGACCGCCCGAAGGCGAGTTCGGCACAGAGCAGCGGATAGCCGACAAGCGCCAGACAGAGGGCATACGCAAAAATAAACGCAAACCCGAACCTGGCGCACAGCGCAGGAAAGCGGAAGGCGTTGCCCAGCCCCGTAGCCGCCCCTACCGCCGCAAATATATCACCCCTTTCCCTCTTTACCATAGTTGGTTATTATATTGAAACAGTCGTAAAAATATGATAGCAGCGCAACGGCAAGCCGTTGCGCTGCAAAATTATTTTATCAATTCAATATGAATAAAAGCGGTTAAAATTATTCTTCACCTTATTTGGGGTTGTACCTTATACTTATTCGGTTATGTACCTTATTGGGGTATGTTCATTATTCGGTTTAGTCCCTCATCGGGGTATGCTCCTTTGGAAAGATGCGAGTAGTTCAAGGCGCAGGAGTACCACCGCAGGGAGCTTACACAGACGTAAGTGACCAAGGTGGCACGCAGTGCAACGCCGAAATACAACACATATTTACAAAGCGTAATTACGGAGTTATTTAGAGCCAGTGGAGCCGAAGCCGCCAGCCCCACGAACGGTCTCCGACAACTCCTCCTGCTCGATAAACTGTGCGGTCAGATAGGGTGCAATGACCAATTGGGCAATCCTCTCTCCGCAGGCAACAGTCTGGGCGATTTCGCCGTGGTTGTGCAGAGCGACTTTGACCTCTCCACGGTAGTCGCAGTCGACTACGCCAACCTTGTTGGCAGGCGCAAGCCCCTTCTTGGTCGCAAGTCCGCTACGGGCATAGATTAACCCTGCATAGCCTACGGGCAACTCCATTGCAATGCCCGTGGGGATAAGTACCGTCGTATGGGGTGCTATCGTCACCTCGCTCTCTAAACAGGCGTACAGGTCTGCCCCTGCGGCATACTCGCTGCCGTAAGTGGGTACCGTCGCCATTGCATTGAGCTTTTTAATATTAACCTTTGTTCTCTCCATAATATCCCTCTTTGTATTAAACCTTAGTCTCGCCGTCCCAAAGCACAATCTCGTCCCTCTCCAGCGTAGGCTTGACGAGAATTATGCGTTGGTTGGAAGAACCCCTGAAGCGTAAGTTCAGATCCTTCTTCTCCTCCACAAACCTGCCGTCGACTAATACGTCCAAGGTGTGCAGAATGTCCATTACGTCAGCCATATCCCCCTTCTTACCTGCTAAAAGCTCGGCGTCGAGGTCATAGCCGGTGAAACACCAGAGGGACTTTTCGGGATAGGCTTGACGCAGTCTCTTCATAAAGGGCGCCAACACTTTGGAGTTTTCAGGCTCGAACGGGTCGCCGCCAAGAAGGGTAAACCCGCTTATATAATCGGGCTCCATCGCCTTGATAATGCTGTCCTCCACCTCTTTGGTAAAGGGTTCGCCGTAGGCAAAATCCCAGGTCTCCTTATTGAAACAGCCCTTACAGCAATTTCTGCAACCCGAGACGTAGAGCGACACCCTCACGCCGGGGCCGTTGGCTATATCGTACCATTTTATTGTGGCATAATTCATAATAATTCCCCCTCTATAAATTACGCCGTGGCGGTTATGCCACGGCGATTTACCGCTTTAAACTTAAAGGTGTAATACCCTTGCTTTAATCTCTTTTGTCTTACCTACGTTCCAGAAGTTTTCGCCGAGGTAACCGCAGGTACGGCGGGTGACGTTCATCTTGCGGTGGTCCTTGTTATGGCAGACAGGGCACTCCCACTCGCCTTCGTCGTTGATTATTATCTCGCCGTCGAAGCCGCACACCTGACAGTAGTCGGACTTGGTGTTGAATTCGGCGTACTGGATATTGTCGTAGATAAACTTAACGACCGTCTCCATAGCGTCAAGGTTCTGCTTCATATTGGGAATTTCAACGTAGGAGATTGCGCCGCCGGAAGAAATTTTCTGGAACTGGCTCTCGAACTTGAACTTGGTGAAAGCATCTATCTTTTCACGCACGTCTACGTGGTAGCTGTTGGTGTAGTAACCCTTGTCGGTCACGTCCTCGATGGTGCCGAACTTCTCCTTGTCTATCCTTGCAAAGCGGTAGCAGAGCGATTCAGCAGGGGTGCCGTAGAGCGCAAAGCCCAAGCCCGTCTCCTTCTTCCACTTGTCGCAGGCGGAGCGCATGGTCTGCATAACTTTAACTGCAAACTCCTGCCCCTCTTCGGTGGTGTGGCTACAGCCTTTAACCAGCTTTGTAACCTCGTAGAGGCCTATATATCCCAGAGATAACGTGGAGTAACCGTTGTGCAGATACTTATCGATAGTCTCGCCAGGCTTTAACCTTGCGATTGCGCCATACTGCCAATGCACGGGGGAGACGTCGCTCGTCACGCCCTCTAACGCACGGTGGCGGCACATCAACGCCTCATAGCAGAGGTTGAGTCTCTCGTCTAAAATCTGCCAGAACTTAGCCTCGTCGCCCTTAGCTAAAATACCGCACTGGGGGAGATTTATGGACACGACGCCCTGGTTAAACCTGCCCTCGAACTTGTACTCGCCGTTCTCGTCCTTCCATGCGGAGAGGAACGAACGGCAGCCCATAGGTGCGAACACGTTGCCCTCGTAATTCTCCCTCATCTTCTTTGCAGAGATATAGTCGGGGTACATACGCTTGGAAGAGCACTTAACGGCAAGCCTGGTGAGGTAGTCGTACTTACCGCCCTTGAGGCAGTTATTCTCGTCGAGCACGTACACGAGCTTGGGGAACGCAGGGGTGACGTAGACGCCGACCTCGTTCTTAATACCTTGATAACGCTGCTTCAATATCTCCTCGATAATCATAGCGTTCTCTTCGATATACTCGTCGCTCTCGTCGAGATACATAAACAAGGTTACGAAGGGGGACTGACCGTTGGTGGTCATTAAGGTGTTAATCTGGTACTGAATGGTCTGCACGCCAGCCTTTAAAGCCTCTTTAACCCTCATATCTACAATCTTATTCTTTGCGTCTTCCGAAAGCTCGTCGCCGAACTGTTCCTCAATCTGGTCACGGTACTTGTCCGCAGAGCGGCGCAGATACTTGCCGAGGTGTGCGACGTTAACCGACTGACCACCGTACTGGGAAGATGCGACGGAGGCGATAATCTGGGTGGTTATGGTACAAGCCGTCTGGAAGGACTTAGGGCTCTCGATGAGCTTACCGTTGATTACGGTGCCGTTGTCGAGCATGTCCTTGATATTGACAAGACAGCAGTTGAATATGGGCTGTAAGAAATAGTCCGCATCGTGGAAGTGCAGGGCACCTTCGTCGTGAGCCTTGGAGATGTACTCGGGCAAAAGGATACGACGGGTTAAGTCCTTGGAGACCTCGCCTGCAATCAAATCTCTCTGAGTGGACGCCGTGCGTGCGTTTTTGTTGGAGTTCTCCTCCATTACGTCCTTGTTGGAGTTTCTTATAAGCGAAAGAATACTCTCGTCGGTGGTGTTTGCCTTTCTTATCAAGGCACGCTCGTACCTGTACAGAATATAGGCTTTCATAAGCTGGAATTTCTGCAATTCCATCAGCTTTTCTTCCACCATATCCTGAATGTCTTCAACGAGCAATCTCGCACGGTGACGGCTGGCGATATCGTCGACAATAGCCTCTATCTGTTCGTCGGTGATCCTGTCTTCAGGGTCAACCGCCTCGTTGGCTTTGCCTATAGCCTTGACGATCTTTGATCTGTCGAAATCTACAACCGAATTGTCTCTCTTTATAACTTTCATACCTTTCCCCTTTTGCATATCGTTTAGGCGCAGTTGCGTCTATTATGCGGAACGTCTCTATAATAACATATATATTGTTGATTGTCAATAGTTAAAACACAATATATTGTATTAAGTTTACTTATATCAGTTTTTTTCAAACTTATGCGATTTTTGCCTGTTTTCAGCGTAAACGGTGCATTTTTCAGGCACAACGGCTATTATTATATGGCTCAAACGCCTTGTTGTCAACTAAACAGACACAATATATTGTGTGAAAGTTTTTAACATTGTTACAATATATAGTGCAAAAACCCTTACGGCGTAAGGGTTTTTAAGGTAAATTACATAAATAAATTCAATTTTTCTACGTTCAGCTGCCATTCTTTGCGGCTCCGCTCCCTGTGAATTGCCGTCGCCTCGCCGAGGGCTTTTCTGTACTCGGCGTAGCTGCAACCGTTGACCTTCATAAAGTGTTCGCTCGCCTCTTTCTCCCTGCCTATAAGCTGTGTTCTGCCGATGTGAATTACCTCGTGACAGCTCCTGCATACCGCAACGATATTTTCAAGGCTCTGCACGCACCGCTCGTCGTCGTAGCTCCACTGCTCGTGCGCCTCCAGCCTCGTTGAAGGGCGACCGCAAATCATACACTTGCCGCCCGCCCGGGCATATGCCTTTTTACGTATAACGTCCCACGTTTCGGGGGGCAGTTCGCTTCTTAAGTTTGAACACCAACAGCTCTCGGGCACCAATTCAAATTTAAGTTTATATTCCATATTAATTATATTCCCCGTTTAACCTTTTCTTAATTCTCTCCAGCCTCTCCTGCGTTACCGAGGAATAATTGATGACAGCAACGCCCCGATACTTCTGCGTATGCGTAAACAGGTAGTCGGAGAGGCATTTGACGTTAATGGCATACTCCTCCGCCCTGGCTTTAATCTCCCCGTCGCTGGCAAAGTCGGGCAGTTGCAAGGTCAGGTGAAGTCCGCCTCCCGTCTCGATAATGCGTTTATCAAACGGCAGGCTGTCGATTAACGAGACGAGCTCCCCCCTGATGCCCTTGTAGTAATTTTTCAATCTGTTTACGTGCCTTTCGAAGTAACCGCCGTCGAGCATGGCGGCAAGCGTTAACTGCTCGAATAGCGGCACTACGTTAGCCGTCTGGGAGTACAGCTGCAGATAGACGTTATACAGATGGGGAGGCAGCACCATATACCCCATTCTCATCGAGGGGGCGAGCGTCTTGGAAAAGGTGTTTAAATAAATAACCCTCTCCCCGTTCATCGCCGCCATTGTCTGCAGGGGCTTACCCCAGAGCCTGAACTCCGAATCGTAGTCGTCCTCAATGATATAGGCGTTATTGTTCTGCGCCCAGGAGATGAGGCGTGAGCGGTTGGACACGGGTATAACCGCCCCCGTCGGATACTGATGGGCAGGCGATATATGAAGAGCACAGGCGCCTGACCTTTCAACCTCTTCGATATTAACCCCCTTCTCCTCCACGTCTATAAAGGTACAACTCGCACCGTTTAAGCGGTAGGTGTTGGGCACCCTGCCATAGCCCGGGTTTTCGACGGCGTAGGGCTTATCCCTGCCCAACAGCTGAACAATAACCCCGTAGAGGTACTCCGCACCTGCGCCGACGACTATATAGCGGGGGTCGACTTTAAAGCCCCTGAACCTGAAAAGGTATGCGGCTATCGCCGCCTTAAGCCTCGGCGAGCCGTCGCAAGGCACCCTCTCCAGGAGGTGTTCTCCCTCCTCCGACAGCGTCTTGCGCATAAGCGACGCCCACACCGAAAAGGGGAACAGCTCTGCAGGAGCTCTGCCCGTGGTTAAGTCGAGGTCGTACTCCTTTTTGGGCGGCTCGATGCTATGCGGCGGGGTGGCGTCCGCACTCTCACCCACGTTGACCTCCGCAACGAAGTAGCCTCGCCTCTCCTCCGAGGTGATATAGCCCTCGGCGAGCAGCTGTTCGTAGGCGGTCTGTACGGTTATAACGCTCACCGCTAAATGCTCGGCTAAAGTCCGTTTGCCGGGCAACCGCTCCCCTGCGGACAGCACACCGTGGAGAATATCCTCCCTTATATTATAATATAGGGAATAGTATTTATTTTTTTCGTCAAGCTGGTAGGTCAACATATCTGGTATTATAAAATATATGTATTTTGGATATTTTAATAATATCAAAATGGGTGTATACTTGTCAACAGTACAACAAGAAAATCAAAAAAGGAATTTATAAAGATGAGTAATGAAAGATATGAATTGAACAAAAACCTTGCACAGATGCTCAAGGGCGGCGTCATTATGGACGTTACCACCCCCGAACAGGCTAAAATTGCAGAAAAGGCAGGCGCCTGCGCCGTTATGGCGTTGGAGAGAATTCCCGCAGACATCAGGGCGGCTGGCGGCGTTTCCCGTATGAGCGACCCCAAGATGATCAAGGGCATTCAGGAAGCGGTATCCATTCCCGTTATGGCAAAATGCCGTATAGGTCACTTTGCCGAGGCACAGATTTTACAGGCGATTGAAATCGACTACATCGACGAGAGCGAGGTTTTATCCCCCGCCGACGATAAGTACCACATCGACAAGACCAAGTTCGACGTACCCTTCGTGTGCGGCGCAAGGGACTTGGGCGAGGCGTTAAGGCGTATTGCCGAGGGCGCCTCCATGATAAGAACCAAGGGCGAACCGGGTACGGGCGACGTCGTTCAGGCGGTAAGACATATGAGGGCTATGCAGTCCGAAATCAGAAGAGTTGTCTCCCTCTCCGAGGACGAGCTGTACGAGGCAGCCAAGACCTTACAGGTTCCCTATGACTTAATTAAATACGTTCACGAAAACGGCAAACTGCCCGTAGTTAACTTTGCCGCAGGCGGCGTTGCTACCCCTGCCGACGCAGCGCTTATGATGCAGCTCGGCGCTGAGGGCGTGTTCGTAGGCTCCGGCATATTTAAGAGCGGCAACCCCGAAAAGAGGGCGGCTGCAATCGTAAAAGCCGTAACCAACTTCAACGACGCAAAGATGCTTGCAGAGCTCTCCGAAGATTTAGGCGAGGCAATGGTCGGCATTAACGAAAACGAAATTAAAATCATTATGGAAGAAAGGGGCAAATAATGATTATCGGCGTACTTGCACTACAGGGGGCGTTTATCGAACACGAAAAAATGCTTGCAAAGTTAGGTGCAGACAGCTTTGAAATACGTCAGCTTAGCGACCTGGACAGGAGCTTTGACGCTCTTATTATCCCCGGCGGCGAGAGCACCGTTCAGGGCAAGCTGTTAAACGAGCTGGGTATGATGGACAGGGTGCGCAACCTTATTGAAAACGGCATGCCCGTCTGGGGTACCTGCGCAGGGCTAATCCTGCTCGCCAAGCGCATAGACGGCGGCGAAAAGCCCCACCTTGCCACTATGGATATCGTGGCTAAGCGCAACGCCTACGGCAGACAGCTTGGCAGCTTTTTCTGTAACTCCGACTTCAAGGGGTTGGGCAAAGTGCCTATGACCTTTATACGTGCCCCCTACATCGAAAGCTTTGGCGAGGGCGTAGAAGAGCTTGCCTCCGTAAACGGCAAGACGGTTGCGGCAAGGCAGAATAATATGTTTGTAACCGCCTTCCACCCCGAACTCAACGACGACACGTCCCTTCACGAATACTTTTTAAAAGAATTCGTAAATTAATTTAAGGCATCGAAACCATGAAGAGCAAAAAGATTTTAACCATGCAGGACTTATCGTGCGTCGGGCAGTGTTCGCTGACCGTAGCGCTCCCCATACTCTCCCGCTTCGGCGTGGAGACGTGCGTATTGCCTACGGCGGTACTCTCCAACCACACGATGTTCAACGGCTGGAGTTACCTCGACTTAACCCCCGAAATTCCCGAAATCTTTAAATACTGGAGCAATAACGGCATTAAGTTTGAAGCCTTCCTCTTAGGATATTTGGGCAAGAAAGAGCTTATGGAGATTGCCGAAGAGTGCTTTGAACGCTTTTCCGCAGAGGGCGCACCCAAGATCATCGACCCCGTGTTTGCCGACAACGGCAAGCTGTACGGCGGATTTGATTTAAACTACGTCGCTGAAATGAAAAAGCTTATAAAAAGTGCGGATATCATTCTGCCCAACATTACCGAGGCTTGCTTTCTGACCGACACCCCCTACTCGGAAGTGCAGGGCAAGGGCTACGTGGAGGGCCTTGCCCAAAAGCTATATGAGATAACGGGCAAAACGGTTATAATCACGGGTGCGGAAAAAGACGGGTTGATTGGCGAGTATATCTTGGATAACGGCAGGGGCGAGTACGTACTGCTCCCCAAAGAGCCACAGAAACGCCACGGCACGGGCGACATATTCGCCTCGGTTTTCACTGCAAACTATCTCGGCGGCAAAAGCCTTGCCGACAGCTGCAGCGAGGCGAGCAGGTTCGTCATTGACTGTCTGAAGGCAACCGATGCCGACCACTTCTACGGCGTCAACTTTGAAAGCGTTTTGAATAAATAATTTTCAATAAAAAGCTTAAGCGGCGGTGCGAATAATTCGCACCGCCGCTTTTACTTTGCGTTGACCGCAGCAAATTTTAAATTAAAGCCTTTCAGCAATCTTTTTCAGGAAAGCTCTGCTCTCAAGCTTGACGGGGGTTATGCCCTCGCTCTTAAACAGGGGAATGAGGTCGCCCGTCATATATCCGCTCTCTATCGTGGCAAGCGTAGCCGCCTCCAGCCTCTTTGCAAAGTCGACGAGCTCAGGGATATTATCCAGCTCGCCACGCTTAGCAAGCGCACCCGTCCACGCCCAGATGGTTGCGACCGAGTTGGTGGAAGTCTCCTGACCCTCTCTCCACTTGTAGTAGTGGCGTGTAACCGTACCGTGAGCCGCCTCGTATTCATACTTGCCGTCGGGGGAGACGAGCACCGAGCTCATCATACCGAGAGAGCCGTAAGCGGTTGCCACCATATCGCTCATAACGTCGCCGTCGTAGTTCTTGCACACCCAGAGCATACCGCCCTCGCTGCGCATAACCCTTGCAACGACGTCGTCGATGAGGGTGTACAGGTAGGTTAACCCTGCCTTCTCAAACCTATCTTTATATTCGTTCTCGTAAATCTCGGCGAATATATCCTTGAAACGGTGGTCATAGGTCTTGGAAATGGTGTCCTTTGCACCTAACCACATATCCAAGTTATTCTCTAAAGCATAGTTAAAACAGGTGTGCGCAAATGCGGAAATTGAAGCGTCTACGTTGTGTACGCCCTGTACTATGCCGTCGCTATCGTAGCTATGGATTAACTTCCTCTCCACCTCGTTGCCGTCGGTATCGGTTATTACGAGGTAGGCGTTCTGACCGCCTTTAACCTTACTTTCAACCGAATTATAGATATCGCCGTAGGCGTGCCTTGCAAGCACGATGGGCTTCTTCCAGCCGGGGACGTAGGGGGTTATGCCCTTTGCGAGAATGGGGGCACGGAACACCGTACCGTCCAATATACGGCGGATAGTGCCGTTAGGGCTCTTCCACATCTTTTTAAGCTTATACTCTTCAACCCTCTGCGCATTGGGGGTTATGGTGGCACACTTGACCGCAACGCCGTACTTTTTGGTGGCTATTGCGCTCTCCTCGGTAATCTTATCGTCCGTTTCGTCCCTCTTTTCCAAACCTAAATCGTAGTACTCGGTCTTAAGGTCGACGTAGGGCTCGATGAGAATTTCCTTAATCCATTTCCATAAAACCCTGGTCATCTCGTCGCCGTCCATCTCAACGAGCGGCGTCGTCATCTTTATTTTTGCCATATTAATACCTCATCTTTTGCACCATTTTACTATAAATTCACTTCAACTTGCAAGCATTTACACGGATATTGTTCAATATCCCCGTAGAAATTATACGCCGTGAGCACAGGTTTTCAAAATCGGCTTCAGCCTGAGTGATAATTGCACACAGCACGCCGTAAAAGCTTTGATAATCTTTAGATAACAGGTACTGCGAGAGCGAGCCTGGAACGGTATTGATTTCGCTTAAATACACCCTGCCGTCCGCCTCGATAAAGTCAAATCGGACGATACCCCTCATTCCGAGAGCACCGTACACCCTTTCAACCACACGGCGAACCTCCCTCTCGCTCTCCCCGTCGACGGGGAACTTCCGCTCGCCGCCGCCCGAGTACTTGTCGTCGTAGGTTAAGATATCGCTTGAGGAATACACCTCCTCGCAGGGGGAGACGACCACCTCGCCGCCGGACAGGTATGCGGCGCAGTTAATCTCCCTGCGGTTGGCAAAGTACTCCTCTATAAGAACCGCCCCGTCCAACTCAAAGGCAGTATTTAACGCCTCGTTGAGCTCGTCGTCGTTTTCAACTTTAACCACCCCTATGCTCGACCCTAAAGTTGCAGGCTTGACGATTAACGGGTAGCTTATTGCCTTCGCCCCCGCTATTGCCCCCGTAATATCCCTCGCATAAGCGTATTTTGCGACGTTTACGCCAAGGGATTTAAGCACTAATTTCGTGTAGTACTTATCCATAAACGCAGAGCTTTCAAACGTCTGTGCGGAGGCGCAGGGAATTGAGTTTAACAGTGCCGCACCCGCCACCGCACCTCCCTCGGCGCAGCCGCCGTGGCAACAGTTAATCACGCAACCCACCTTGACAAAGCTCTTAGGCTTTCCCCTCTTAAACAGCACGAACCCGCCCTTTGCCATTGCGCAGGGCTGCGCCCTTTGCTCAAGCGGACTTTCGCCCGAGCGGTAGGCGGTCACGTCGGCAAGGCACTCCCCTGCAAGCATATTTCCGCTACGGTCTACGTAGACGGGCAGAACGCTCTTGCCGCCCTTTTTTAAAACGTTGGCAACCATCGTGCCCGTGATTACAGAGACCTCGTTCTCGCTCGACACTCCGCCGAAAATAACGGCAACCGAATAATTTTTAAGCATAAAAAAATCACCTCCGCCAAAAATTTTTCAGCTTTGGTGACTTATAGCCGTAACCACCCTCAGCGACGAGGTAGTTACGGCTATTTAATTTTAAATTTTCTTAAAGATATTGAGAGGGCAGGTCGTTTAAAAAGAGTGCCGTATCGCCCTTTTGCAGAATATCCTTCAGCCTATCCTGCGCAGAGGCAAGGTCGGCAACCTGAATTAATTTTTCAGCATCTCCGCCGTTGCCGAGATAGCCCTTCTCCACCGCCTTAACCAGCGTTTCGCCCACGAGTATTACGCAGTCAAGCCCGACAAGGCTTGCGCCCAACTGCTCGTTTGCCTCCTGCTCTAACACACCCAGCTCGACGAGCCCGGGAGTGACGACAATCTTCTTTCCGCCGAACAGCTTCAAGGTGTCGACCGCCGCCTTTGCGCCGACGGGGTTGGAGTTGTAGCCGTCGTCGATTATATTAATTCCGTTTGAACGTATAAGCTGTAAGCGGTGCTCGACGTAGGGGAGCTGTGAAATTGCAAGGGCAATCTCTTTAAGCGACACGCCAAGCTCAAAGGCAAGGCTTGCGCAAAGACCTATGTTATACGCACTGTGCTCGCCTAAAAGAACGGTCTTAACCCTCTCGCTCTCGCCGCCGAGGGTAAGCGTAAACTCCGTACCGCCCTCGCCCGTTACAACGTCTGAAACGCATTGACAGCACTTTATATCACCGCCGAAGCCGCTGAAGCTCTCAAACGCATCGGCTGCAATATAGCAGGTATGCTTGGTGGCGGGAATTATCTCCGCCTTGGTGGCAACGACGTTTTCGATAGATTTAAAGCTCTCGAGATGTTGAGGGCAAATGCCTGTAATCAGGGAATAGTCGGGGGGACAGATGGTACACAGTTTTGCAATATCCCCCTTACGCCTCGCACCCATTTCGGCAATGAATACGCAGTTTTGGGTTATAGTCTGCCCGTTGACCGCCTTAGCGATGCCCTGAGGGGTGTTGTAGGAGGCAGGGGTGGTAACCACCTGATACTTCTGGCAGAGCATTGCGGCGAGAATGTTTTTAGCACTCGTCTTGCCGTAGCTGCCCGTCACGCCTATTATCAAGGGTTTGCATTCCTCAAGCTTTGCCTTAGCCTTTTTGATGTAGTGTGCCCCGATAGGCTTTTCCCAAATCTTGGTGATGAGGTTGGCAAGGCAGATTATGGGCAGTACGCAGAGGGGTAAAAGCGATAATATGCTGTACTTAAGCTGGGTAAACAGGCTATCGCCTATAAGGCTCTGAACAAAGTTAAGCAGCGTTGCCATAAGGTAGGCAAGGACTGCAAAGGTCAGAAATGTAGTTACGTACAGCCTTTTGAAACGGGGCGTAAGCTTTGCGTTGGACTTGAACGTGTGAGTTGCGTCTGCGATAAAGTAGGCGACGAAGAACACGAGGTATGCAACAAGTCCTATGACCGCAGCCCACCTGCCTGTAAAGGTGAAGCACAGCGAGGTAACCGCCGACGTCAGCGCCACGCAGAGGAAGAGTATCGAAAGCCTTGATTGCATTAAATTACCCTTTTTGCCCGCCCAGCGCATCAGCTGTCTGCCGGAATAGCCGAACGCCTGCAACACGCCAAGGCTTTTAAAGCTTACAATACTTAAGCAGCAAGCGAAGAAGAGTGCAACCAAAATACACTCTACCGTCGTATGCACGTCAATAAAAAACCACCACATATATTAATTCCTTTCGGTTAGTATCGTTTCAGCCCTTTAAAAAATCAAGGGCAAGTTTGTTAAACTGTTCGGGGTAATTCATAAAGCAGAAATGGTCACCCGTCATCGTAACCAGCTCGGCATTTTTCATCAACCTTTCAAAGGTTGCCCCCTCCTCTGTAGCAGGGGTTGTTTTGTCGCCCTGACCGTAGATTAACAACGTTTTGTTATTAACCTTAGCTGCCTCCGCCTTTAAATCACGGTTGACAATCTTTTTATAGCTCTCCTTCATAAGGGGTGAAAGGCTTTTATATTCCTCGCTGCCGAAGTGCCTCTCGGCGTATTTCGGAAACAGCTTTTTTATCAGCCTGTACCTCTTTACCTGCCGGATATACTCTGCCGAACGGGGTTTAACCAACCCTGCTCCGCCCGTAATTATCAACCTGTCGCAAAGACTGTTGTCCTCGGATAAAGCTAAAATCGCCACCCTTGCGCCGAAGCTGTGGGCGACTATATCCGCACCGCACGCCTCCGACTTAGCTAAAAAGCATTTAAACCAGTCGGCGTACTCCTCAACGCCCCAGGGAGCGTCCAACCCTTCGCTTGCACCGAAGGCAGGCATGTCGGGTGCAATGCATTTAAAACCGCTTGTGCTGAAGGCGTTTATCTGATGGTAAAAACTCTCCTTGCAGGAGAGATACCCGTGTAAAAATACCACGGGCTTGCCGCTGCCCTTTACGGTGACGGCAACGTATTTACCGTTGACTAAAATGATTAATCACCTTTAATTTTATTTTAAATCAAGCTCTTCTTCATAACGAGGCAGTCCTCGCCGTCGGAGTAGTACCTCGAACGGGCATACACCCCGATGAATCCGCTGGACAGATACAGCCTCATTGCAGGGGCGTTGGACACCCTGACCTCTAAGAACATATTCTCCGCACCACGGCTTTTTGCCTCGGAGATAAGCTCGTTTAAAATCCGTCTGCCCACTCCGCTGCGCCTGTACTCCTCGGCGACGAGCACGTTCTCCAAATCACAGTTTTCAAAGCTTACGCTGATACAGCCGTAGCCAGCCACCTCGCCGCCCTCTTCGGCGACGAACATGGAATATTGTGAATTTTCAAAGGAAGAGGCAAGCGTACCGTACCCCCAACTCTCCCCCGAAAAACACTGTTTTTCAAGCTCGGCAACGGCGAGAATATCCTCGAATTTACACCTGCGTATAATCATTTTCCACTTAAGCGAGCCAGTCGCTCCTCCTCTGCCTGAGACCTTCTGACGTAACAGGCGTACACGCCCTCCTTAGCGCAGCCGCTTGCCGCCGTAGCAAGACAGTCTTTTATATCCACCTTAGTATAACCGGTCAAATCCAGCTCTTCAAAGCCGTATATGGGGCGGTCTAACGCCGTCAACGCCTCTTTGGAGATATAGCAGGGCTGAATATCGCACTCGCCCTCCGCCGAATATCCGCAGACGTAATAGTGGTCGTGGGCGGCGTCTATTGCAACGGCGTAGGGCACGTCGCTATTGACATTATACGCAACGAGGTCGAACGAAGTTACCCCTAAACACTTTTTGTCTAAAGCGGTGGCAAAACCTTTAACGCAGGATATGCCTATCCTTATCCCCGTGAAAGACCCGGGACCCGTCACGGCGACGAAGTAGTCGCACTCGGCAGGGGTTAAGCCTATCTCGCCTAAGGTCCTTTCAATCTCGTCCATAAGCAGAACGGAATGGCGCATAGCGCAGTCGGGTATGAAGTTTACTTTGCACCTCTCTCCCTTGACCGCAACGACGGTCAGGTGTTTAGAGGAGGTGTCGACCGCCAAAAAATTACTCACAGATAATCTCCCTCTCGCTATCCCCTGTCTTTTTAATGGTTACCCTTTTACATTCGGCAGGCAACACGTCTGCAATGTTTTCCGCCCACTCGATAACGCAGATACCGTCTGCGTAGAAGTAGTCGGTCAGACCCAGCCTTTCCGCCTGTTCGCCGCAGGATAGGCGGTAGCAGTCGTAGTGGTATAATTTCCCGTAGTAGTCGTTCATATAGGCATAGGTGGGGCTTAAAATCTCGTCGTCAATGCCCAACCCTTTGGCTATGCCCTTGACGAATACGGTCTTTCCTGCACCCATTTCGCCGTTTAATAAGACTACGTCGCCACCCTTCAAGGTCTTTGAATATTCTGTTGCAAACTGCATAGTATCACGTTCGCTATGCGATAAAAAAATTGCCATACGGCTATATTATACCCCGTACGGCAAATATTTGCAATTATTTTAACGGTAATTATACATTAACCGCTCAGGCTAAAAAATATCTCAAAAGCACACCTGCGACAAGCAGCAGAGCAACGCCTGCGCAAATACAGATTGTAATAACCGTGCGTTTCTTCTCTTTGGCTTTATAGGCTGCCGCCTGCTCTTCGGTCTGGTTTACGTCAGGCTTAATCTCCAGCTTTTCCGCCAACCTGTTAATAACCCTCGATATATGCTTATATATGGGCAGGGTAATTAAGATGGCTATTAAGCAACGCATAACGTTAAAGGGCAGTACCGACGCCCAGAGATAGAAGTTATAGAAGGTCTCTTCCGTACAGCCCTCGCCGAAAATACCCTGCATAATACCCACGAGCGGAGCCCACGACCCACCGAAGAACAGCTGACGGTAGAAGGGCACGAGTACGAGATAGTTTGCAAGTATCGACATTGCAACCGAGGCTACCGTTCCGACAGCCATTCCCACAAGCGAACCCTTGAAGGAACGGTGTTTTTTATAGATAATACCGGCAGGCACAACGAATGCTAAGCCTATCAACAGGTCGGCGAGCTCGCCAACAAACACGGTAGAAGTGCCCTTTATAATCAGCTTAATCAATATCTTGAACAGGACTATAAGAGCACCGGCGACGGGTCCCAACGCAAACGTGCCGATGAGTGCGGGGATATCTGAGAAATTCAGCTCTAACCACGAGGGGAAGATTGCCGCAATGGGGAAGCCGAACACGTACAATACCCCTGCCAAAGCAGAGAACAGGGCGATTACCGCTATACGGGTAGGTGAGAAGTAGGTCTTTGTCTTTAACATAAAAAAACTCCTTAAATAAAATATTTTTTAATTTAAGTCGTTCTTTAAAACAAAAGCCCCGAAGATAACTTCGGGGTAAATTTTAAAACTTAGTTTCCACGCATAGAAGCGCAGAGGAAAAGTTTTTCTTTTATCATCCGGACTATACCGTCGGTACGGGAATTTCACCCGTTCGGGAAACAGAACTTATAGCCCTGCCTCTTCGCAGACTTTACTGCCGGTGGGGAATTGCACCCCGCCCCAAAGAATAACTTAAATTTGATTAAATTATAATAATAACTCAGCGCAATGTCAAGCGTGTAACGGTATAAATTTTATTTGGTTATAAATAAAACGCCCAACGTGTTTCTGCCGCAGTGCGAGGTTATTATGCTGCCTGCAACCGTCTCTATCATCTCGTCAAACTCGAAATTCTCCGAAACCAACTGCTTTGCAAGCTCCACCAACTCCCTGTCCGCCGTACTGTGGGTTATAAATACCCTCGTCTTGTCATAGGTGGGATATTGTGCCTTTAAATCGGCAATATATGAGCGGATACACCTCTCCATATTGCCCATATACTTCTTTTTAGCAATGAGCTGACCGTCTGCATTTTCGCAGATCATAGGGTGGAGTTTTAACACCTTTGCGCCAAGCATAGCCGCAAGCGAACACCTGCCGCCCTTGTGCAGATACTCAAGGCTGTCGGGCACGAAAGAGGTGTTAACCATTTCCCTTATCGAATTAACCTGCCTTTCGATCTCGTCCGGCTTCTTTCCTTCAGCCGCCAGATCACAGGCTTTAAGCACCAGCAACCCCTGCCCCGTGGAAAGGGCACGGCTGTCGATAACCTTGACCTTGCCGCCAAAGCCTTCCGCCGCCTTGCTTGCCGCATTGTATGAAGAGGAGGCCAGCGAGGAGATGTTAAAGTGAATGAGTGCGCCGTAACCCTTTAAGTTATTTTCAAAGAATTCCGTGTAACTTTCAAGCGAACCTGCCGCAGTCTTGGGCAGAGTTCCCGTCTGGGCGACGTAATCAAAGATGTCCTGAGGGACGATTTCGCCGTCTTTATAGCTCTTGTCCCCTAAAATTACGGTCAGCGGGAAGATGCCGATATTGTGTTTTTCAATGAGCTCCTGCCCCAGATCGCATGTTGAATCGGAAGTTATCTTAATTTTCATATTATACCCTATTATATTTATTTGTTCTATAAAGATATAATATCATTATTCTTCGTGTTTTTCAACAGTTGGAAGTAAAATTTAAGTGAAAAATATTAATTAGGCGTAACAATCTCTACCCCTAATTGTTCTAAGCGAAAAATTCAAGCGTTCCGCTTGACCAGAGTATCTTAATTGCTGGTGGATTGATTGTATAATCACTAATCAAACAAATCCTTTTGCAGTACGTCACTGTTCAGCTGCAAGAACATCCACAACTTTCTCTTTGAATTTTTCAGCTTATAACCGCAAAGCGTCTTGAATAGAAGATTTTTATGTTTCTGTCAAGGCAAACGGTTGAAGTCGTACAAGGACGTACGACGAGAACGTTTAACGCTGACAGGGGCAAAAAGCTTCATTCAAGAAATTAGTGATGGGGATTGTTACGCCTAACGGCAACCGCTTCATTCGGGGAACAGGCAACGGATATTGTTACGCCTACTCTTTATTCTGATTATTATTAGTAACCGCACCGATGACGCCGCACAGACCTGCTG
>JBJFGI010000004.1:0-25772 GCA_051892535.1 Candidatus Coproplasma sp.
TTGCAGAGCATATCGCAGACCATAAGAACATCTCTTCCATAATCGAAACAGACCTGTTGTCAGATCCCGGCCTTACCAGGACGCTGCTCGGCGACGGTATCGGCTCTATGGCGGGTGCACTCTTCGGCGGTTGCCCCAACACCACCTACGGTGAGTCGGTTGGCTGCGTGGCAATCTCCGGCAACGCTTCGGTTATCACTATTTTAGTTACCGCCGCTATGGCAATCGTGGCAAGCTTCATTGCTCCGTTCGTTACCTTCCTTGCGACCATTCCTCCCTGCGTAATGGGCGGCGTGTGCATAGCTTTATACGGCTTTATCGCAGTATCCGGTCTCAAGATGATTCAGAAAGTAGACCTCGGCGACAACAGAAATCTGTTCGTCGTATCGGTTATCCTCATCGCAGGCGTCGGCGGACTTTCGCTTACGTTCGGCAAGATTACGATAACCGCTGTTGCTTGCTCGCTTATTCTCGGTATATTGACCAACGTGTTGGTAAACATCAAGTCAAAGAAGGCTGAACAGGCTGAAGCAACCGAAGCTGTTGAAACGGCTGAAGTAACCGAAACCGTTGAGGCAACCGAAGCAACCGAAACGGTTGAGGCAGAAACGGCTGAACCCGCAGAGACAACCGAGACAACCGAAGATACAAAGGAGGAAAAATAATGAAAGAATTTAAAAACGTATTCGTCTTCGACCACCCCTTAATCCGCCATAAGATTGCCATTTTAAGGGACAAAAAAACGAGCATGAAGGAATTCAGAGAGCTCATCGAGGAGATTACCACCATAATGACCTACGAGAGCATGAGAGACGTTGAGTTGGTTCCCGTTCAGGTTGAGACCCCGTTGGAAGTTACTACCCAGTATAAAGTTGCCGACGACAGCGTGGCAATCGTGCCTATTCTGCGTGCAGGCTTAGGTATGGTAAACGGCGTTCACAAGGTATTCCCCACCGCAAAGGTTGGTCACATCGGTATGTACCGTGACGAGGAGACGCTGGAGCCCCATGCATATTATTGCAAGCTCCCCGAAGATATCGAGCATAAGACGGTATTTTTAATCGACCCCATGCTTGCGACGGGCGGTTCCGCATGCGACGCCATTTCCGCATTGAAACAGCGTGGCTGCAAGAAGATTAAGTTTATGGCTATAATCGCCGCACCTGTCGGCGTAGAAAAGGTTGCCACCACCCACCCCGACGTACCCGTTTACGTCTCCACGTTGGATAGATGCCTTAACGAAAACGGCTATATCCTTCCCGGTCTCGGCGACGCAGGCGACAGGCTCTTCGGCACTAAATAATACGGTTTTAAATTTAACTTAACTAAAGCAAATAACGTAAGCTGATTTATCTTCGGTTTGCGTTATTTTAATTTGGAAGTTATCGACAAAGATGTTCTATAATGTTAAAATAACAATATATATTATATGACTTTATACGCAGGTAAAGGAGCAGATATGAAAGAGGAAGAGCCCATAAAAAAGTGGATGAATTGTCTTCGCCAAAGGAAGATTTCGTAATTAAGGACGGTGTGCTTACAGAGTACCTGGGCGAAGGCGGCGATGTAATAATCCCCGACGGCGTTAAGAGCATAGGAAAATATGTGTTCAGGAAGTGTGAAGGTCTTACGGGTATTACGATTCCTGAAGGGGTAGTAAGTATCGGGGACTGTGCGTTCGACGACTGTAAGAATCTGAAAAAAGTAGTGCTGCCAGACAGCTTGATCACAATTGATAGCAAGGCGTTCAGAGGTTGTATCAGCTTGGAGAATATAACCATTCCGGGCAGAGTGAATTATTTTTGCGAAGATGCGTTTGCCGATTGCGTCGGCTTAAAGAGCGTTTACTATAACGGGGATATAGCGGATTGGTGTAAAATAACATTCACTAATGTATCGGCAAATCCCGTGTGGTTTGCAAAACAACTGTTCAGAAGAAATAAGCTTGTGACAGATTTAGTAATCCCCGAAGGGGTAGAGACGATTAATTCTTATGCCTTTTGTGGGTGCGAGGCTATTACAAGCATAATAATCGACAATTCCGTAAAAATAATCGGTCGCTATGCGTTTGCTGATTGTAAAAATTTAGAAAGTCTGGAACTCCGCCACGGCGTAGAATATATCGGGGAGTATTCGTTTAGTAATTGCAAGAAATTGAAAAGCTTAACCATCCCCGGAAGCGTAGGTCAAATTGATAATGATGCATTCAGAGGGCATGGAAGGATACAAGTTACAATGCCTAAGTGGTACCAAGGACATGAGAAAAGGATATTCGGCACGAAATATTTCGGACCTTTCAGCAAGATTAAAATTAAACGTATATGATAAACCATATTTAAAGGGGTCGGATTTGTGCAAATCCGACCCCTTATATTTTGACTTGAATCGGGCTGAACGTACGTGGATATATATAAAATTATATTTTTTTGTAAATTTCCCTTGATATAAGGGACAAAATTATTTATAATAAAAAGAAAAACGGTTGAAAAAGATATGAAAAAGGCTGATTCCGGAGAATTTTATAATATAAATCAGTATAACGATTTCTCTGAGTACCAGCCTTTTTCTGCTGAAATTTACTATTCTCAGGAATCGCAGAAGCCACCCGTGGAGAATCAATCGTTCAACGAATCGTTTGAGGACGACGGCGGTAAGCCTACGGGCGGAAGCGAAGAATCTTCCACAGATTTAGACGATATTCAGAAAGAGTACGATAAGATAAACCAGGCGGAAAATTCGGGTTCGGCTGATTCGTCCGCCACGTCCAGCCCCTCGCAGACGGCGACGTCCACTTCATCGGGCGGAGCAACCTCCTCGTCGGGCGGTGCCGCTCAGGCAGGCAGTGCGGTCGGCGGCAGTGCGGCGGGCGCAGCAGGTGCGAGTGCAGGCGCAACAGCCGTGGCGGCGGTCGTAATCGTGTCTGCGGTGGTAACGGGCGGTTTCTTAACCGACGTCGGCAAACACGTCGAATACAATACGGGTATGGACTACGTCGCCATTACCGTCGATATGGACGAAATTCTGTCCGAGACGGACAAGTCCTATTCCCTCTCCGCCGATAATTTCTATCTGCAGTTTGATAAGGACGGTAAACCTTTAACCGTTCCACTGACAAACGGCAAGCACAGCTATCTCGTGACGGGGTTACAGCCCGAAAAAAGCTACACCTATAGCTTGATGTGCAGCAATCCCCCCTTGGGCAGCAATTCCTCCTGCTTCAGTCAGACGGTTACCACCTCGGGCTCGGGCGAGCCTTCGGCTGTCTGGGACGAGCTGAATAACTACGTATCCCTCGACCAGACCACCCAGACCGCATCGGTATATTATTCGGTCTACCTCTCCGACTATGCTAAGGCGTTAAGCGGCGCAACGCTCTATCTGTGCAGCAGCGAACAGACCGATTTTTCGCACGTTACCCAGGTAGTATACTCGAGCGAAGAGCTTGACGAGAACAATTTCTTCAAGGGTTCGGCGGACGGAATAACGTACGAACAACTGTATTTGTACGTCGTCGCTCAGCCGTCGGCGGGGGCGGAGGCGACCTGCCTGCTCTCGCATAAGATAGAGGTGGGGCTGCCCGAAGAGTGGGTTAAAGACGCAACGCCCGCCTTTGTCGTCGACGAGGGTGCAGAGGAAGTAACCTGCCAGCCCGACAGTATTACCGTAAGCGGTAAGATAACAAACTTAAACGCTGATTACACCTACTTTGCGTATATAACGCAGTATAATTCGGGCGGTACTGCTCTTGTAGAAAGGCAGGAAGCAGGGTTAATAACAGACCCTGAAAATATGACCTATAGCGTTAACGCCGAGGCATATTACGGGGTTAAAACGTTTAAATACGTAATCTACACGTATGACGAGGACGAAAACGAGGTAGTCGTATACGACAGCGGAGAGAAGCAATTCACCGCAAGTCAGGCGTTCGGCGCAACGTATAGCGTTGTGCAACCCAAAGACGCTACAATCGAGTACGGCGCAAGCAACGTAACCATAACCGTTGACCCTCAATTCACCTCGGACTACGGCAACTACGAATATAAATTAGTAGTGACCAACTCCGCAGGCGAGGTATACGGACAATATCAAGGCACAGGCGAGGCTGTTATAGAGATAGCCGACTATGTAGGTCTTGACCAGATTAACTTTACATATTACGACATAGGCACGTTTGTCGACGGCGAAGTTGAGTTAGGCAACCATACGACAACGCCTGTAACGGGCAGAGCATACTTTGTCGCCGACGAGAGTGCGGAGGATATAACCTGCCAGCCCGACAGTATCACCGTAAGCGGTAAGATAACAAATTTAAATAACAATTACAGCTACTTTGCGTACGTAACGCAGTATAATGAGGACGGCACGGCTACTGAAGATGCGCAGGAAGCCGCCTTTAGCATTGACTTCGAAACTATGATCTACACCGTGGAAAGTGGGGCATATTACGGGGTTAACACGTATAAATACGTAATCTGCACGTACGACGAGGACGAAAACGAGGTAGTCGTCTACGACAGCGGCGAAAGGCAATTCACCGCAAGTCAGGCGTTCGGCGCAACGTATACCAAGGTTGAACCTACAGACGCAACGATTGAGTACGGCGCAAGCAGCGTAACCATAACCGTTGACCCTCAGTTTACTTCGGACTACGGCAACTACGAATATAAATTAGTCGTGACCAACTCCGCAGGCGAGGTATACGGACAGTACCAGGGCACAGGCGAGGCTGTTATAGAGATAGCCGACTATGTAGGTCTTGACCAGATTAATTTTACGTATTACGACATAGGCACGTTTGCCGACGGCGAAGTTGAGTTAGGCAACCACACGACTACGGGCGTAGGCTTCTGCGTGCCCACCTTAAGCCTTGGCTCCGAATACGGCTTTGACGGGCAGTACTTCACCCTGTCCTACGTCTGCGATATGGTTTACGACTATGCTCAGGCAAGTATGGATATAGAGGTGACGGACGGCGACGGTACGGGCTACACCAAGCATATAGCCAGCGTTGCGGAGAGCGGAACTGTAACGCTCGACTTTGTCACGGGCGAACCCGGCAGCGCAACGATAAAGGTTACTTTAAACTTCACGGACAACCAGTCGGACGGAGCGGAACGCTCGCTGACGGTGGCGCAGGCAGATTATACAATGAACTATGCCTTTGAGGTGACGAAAGTTGTTGCAGACGTGTCGGGTTACTCAGCCGAAACGCTGCAGGTTGAGTTGAACTTCGACTATCAGCTCCCCACGGGGTACTTAATTAAGATAGCCGACGAGACCAACGCAATAGATCTGACGCTTGATTTGACCAAACAGTATTCGATTAACGGTTTGGCAATGGATGCCGATTATAACCTGACCGTTCAGGTGACGGACGCAGACGGCAACAACTGGGGCGAAGCTAAGGCGGTAACTATCTCCAAGTCGGCGGCGGAGGCAGAGTACACCGATGAGCTTTCGATAGATCACCCCAGCCCCATCGCTGCGGTGGTGACCTATAACGACGACGGAACGATTAATATCTATCGTGAGATGATACCTTCGGTTTACGGCAGAGATACGATTTCCGACGACGAGAGGATATACTACAACGCCGTGGTCTGCAGCGGATATAACGACGAAGAGTATAACTTCATCGAGACGGACAGGTACGACGTAATAGGCAGGGGCAGGTTTGCCATAATCGAGAATATTCCTCTGCAGAATTACCTGTTTACCTACTACCATATGTTCGACTATAACGGCGTAAGCTACATTATGAATGCCGAAACGCCGTCGGGCATGGTTGAATGTGTATATTCGGATTCGGACGGCGACGGTTATGAAGACTTTGCATCCGCAGACGTACTCTGTGCGGACGGACAGACGACAATTTCCGTCAACGTATGGTCAAGCGGTAATCTCGATAATAAGATTACAGTTAACGGCACCGAATACACCTACACTACTTATACGGACGAGTACGAGACCGCTCCCACGCTTGTGATAGACGGCGAGATAGAAGTAAGCGAAGTGACTATTTACTTCACCAAGCAGGGCTATAACTACGATACCTTCGCTGAATACAGCGACTTAACAATGAAAGGAAGCAAATTCGTCGGGCACGTCGTTTTAGTGACGCCGACGGAGGCTTAACGGAGGATAAAAATGGAAAATAAGGCTATTGACAAAAAGACGGTCAGAAAGGTGATAAAGATAACGGCTATCGTGATAATCGCCCTCTTTATACTCTTTTGCGTAATCGGGGTTATCATCGAGGCGGCTGCCCCCGAGCTACCCTTTTCCCTGTGGGTTAAGGAGAACATGTGGGATATTTCCACCCTGCCCGACTCCTGGAATCAGCATAAAAAGACTTTAATTCACTGTCTGCTCTTAATATCCGTAATCCTTTCGGCAAGCTGGCTGTTAAGGCTTATCTTTAAGAAGCTGATGGCTAAGAGCAACAGGGCTAAGACGGTCATAACGCTTTTAGACGGACTTATCAAGTACGGTTCGGCATTAGCTCTTATATTCCTCGTGCTTCAGGCATGCGGAGTCAACACCACGGCTATATGGGAGTCGGTCGGAATTATAACGTTGATTATAGGTCTCGGCGCACAGTCGCTCATAGCCGATATAATAGCAGGCGTGTTCATAATCTTTGAGGACGAGTACAGCGTAGGCGAAATCGTGTCGATAGACAACTTCAGGGGCACCGTCGCCGAAATAGGCATAAGGGCTACCAAGATTTTAGATATGGCGGGGAACATTAAGATTATCAACAACTCCGACATTAAAAACGTCGTCAACCTTTCAAGGGAGTTGTCCCTCGCCGTGGTTGACTGCGAATTCCCCTACGACGTACCTTTAGAATTTATCGAAAAGCTGTTAAAGGACAATTTAACCGAGTTCAAGGCTAAAATTCCTGCAATAGTCGAAGGTCCTTTCTATAAGGGCGTGTCCTACTATGCAGCCAGCAACGTTGCAGTTAAAATCGTCGCTCAGTGCCACGAAGAGGACAGGTATCAGGTTCAGCGTGACCTGCTCAGGGAGTACCGCCAGTTAATAGTTGCCCACGGCATTGACGTAAGCTTCGAACAGGTGGTTATCAATCAGCCCGTTAAGAAGGACTACAATATGACCCCCGAGATTGTAGAGGAGGCGGAGGAGTTCGTCTCCGAACAGAAGAACGCTTCGGACGGGTTAGAGGAGCAGGAGCACGACTAATTTCAGTTGAATAAACTCAACACCATACCGTATCTGCGATAGAGGGGAGATGAAAGATGAGCGGAACGAAGTTCGTATTTATAAGCTATTCGTCCAACGATAAGAATTTAGCCAAAACTGTCTGGGATTATTTAACGGGCAGGGGCTTTTCGTGTTGGATGGCACCGCAGTCTTTAAAAGCCGGCAAGGATTACCCTTCGCAGATTGTGGAGGGGATAAGAAATTGCTCGGCGTTTATCCTCCTCTCGTCCGAAAATACCAACCGCTCCGAGCACGTAAGCAACGAAGTGGCTACCGCATTCGATGCGAGAAAGCCCCTCGTAGTATTCAGGCTCGAGGACGTCGATTTCACGGATGAGTATATGTATTACCTCAAGCGTAAGCACTGGATAGACGGGTTTACCAATATGGAGAACGCCCTCGAACAGCTTTACGCCGCATTGACGAGTATTCTCCGTGGAGACGCCACCGCCGCAGGTGCAAAGGACGTACTTAAACCCTATTTACACGTTACAGAGCACACCTCCTCGTCAGACAGAGGCGCAGAGGACAAGGGGGAGACGGAGGAAAAGAGGGAGGTTCAAAGGGATGAAATCGCTTCGGTTTTGAAGCAGATGACGACCAAGTACTCCTACACCGTCTACGAGAGAATTAACACCCCCGAAAAACACGCAGAGTTTTTAAAGAATGCGGAAATACTCTTCGGCAATACTATGTCTTTGGAGTACCGTGGCAACCCGATAACCGAATTTGAGGGTTACGTCGACTTTGCCGTCAAGGCTCTGTCTGCGTCTAACAACGTCTCAATACACGTCCTCGGTATGCCGGGAAGCGCAAAAAATATGCTTTTGCAGCTGGTGTTCTTTGCAATGATGGACAAGTTCGTCAGCGGTGAAAGCAACTATCTGCCCATATACCTGTCGGTGGGGTTTTACGAAAGGCATTCCTATAACGCAGGGCGTGAGCAGGAAGAGATGACGGAGCTTTTAAAGAGAGATTTACAGCCCTTTATCGACTACGTCTGCGAGAATAAAGAGGTCAGCCCCGTCATACTCATCGACGGTATGAGGGAATACGTTACGACCAAATACACCGTTGAAGGTATAATAGGCAAAGCCCTTGAACCCTGCAGAAAATACAGCAGAATGGTGTCGATAGACACGGGCTTAATCAAAAACAGGAAACGTCTTAAAAAGGTGTTCGCCGTTGCCGGCGACAGCAGGTGGGGGTATATTTACCGCACCGAGCCTATTGAGATTGAGGACAGGGAAAGGGTATTAAAGGTAATTGACTGCGTACTGAAGATGTACGACTACACCCTCGACGCAAAAAAGCTGTACAATGCCCTGGTAAAATACAACTACAGCACGGTGGATATCTACCTGATAAGGCTGATTGCAAAGGAGGCGTTCTCCTCCTACACCGCCTCGTATCATTCGCTGGCGGATATCTACGAGACAATGGCGATAAACGACTACGGCGACGAGGACAACGTTTTCGAAGTCGCACGCTATATGTTCGACTACGTGTTTGCGGACAGAAATATAAGCAATTACTCGGGCGAGCAGGGCAAGAAAATATGGTCGCTGCCCAACAGGCACCACACCTGCCTCGACTTTTTGCTTGCCTATTACTTCACCCATTCCATTGAAAGATATGAAAGTATAGACGATTACTCCTTCTTCAAGGTCATGCTGACGGCTACGGCAAACGAGTTTATCGCCTCAATGCTAAAGGATAATTACGACCTGCAGCAGTCCTTCTACGACTTCATAAACTCCCAGTACGAGATATTCGACGCAAGGCAAAAGAGCAACGCCGCATACTGGCTGGGCAAGATAAACTACAATAAAAAGCTCACCAATCAGGCGGTGACCTTCTTAACCAGTCAGTTTACGAAATTAAAGGTTCTCGTCAAATCGAACAACTCCGCCACGCAGGAGAATATGGATAACCATTTCGTATTCCGTGCCGTGTGTACGGCAATGCTCTCCCACGGGCAGGCGAATATGATGGACGAGTACCTCTGCGTGGTCATAACCAACGATATCGCAAACGCAATCAACCGTGGCGTTACCGTGGAGTACTTCTGCAACGACTACGAGATGTGTGCATTTAACGAGTACTATCTCGACACCGACACCAGGCAGGGCGAAAGGGCGTTGAAGAGGCTGAATAACAGCATAGAAAAATCGCTGTACGGCAACGACGGTCAGTTTGTCGAAAACAATCTCGTCACCCTGCTCACCCTTTTGCAGGCACGTATTCAGACAAAGGGGGAGAACGTAGGCTACGATATTTCGTTCTACGTCAAAAAGGCGTTGGAGTATTTAAACGCCTATAAGTTCAAACCGCAGAATATTGCCTCGGGAAAGATACTCTTCTACCTCGACTGCGTAAAAGACGATCTGGAAAACTACCTTGAAAACGGTCCTTTCGACATCGGACCCATGCTCTATAACCGCTGTAAATTTATGAAGAGCGTAAAGCGTCATCAGTGGGTTAACCACGGCGTGGAGGACCCCGAAAGCGTGTCCGAGCACGTGTTCAGCTCCTGGCTGCTTGCAATGCTGTTCCTGCCGCAGGAGGCGAAGTACGAGGGCTATAACAAGCGGGAAATTCTCGATATGCTGCTCATCCACGACATGGCGCAGACGGTGCAGGGGGAGAGCGGCGAGAAGATGCCCGTCACCAAGAAGCTGGAGTTCAAGACCGAAAACGTCATTATGCGTAAATTCCTCTTAAAGGGAACCTACCCCGACGTGGCGAACTTAACCTACTTCTACAACGTATGGACGGGGTACTATAACGGCATAAATATCAATGCAAAGATTGCGCAGGATATCAATTTAATACAGGCTATTTATACTTTCTGCGAGTATTACAGCGTAAACAGGGATAAATTTACCGAGGCGGACGTGAGGGAATGGATGAACGCAAAAGCCAGGATAGTCACGGAATTGGGTTATGAAATTTTCGACAGAATGATTTTGAATAACTCCGCCTTCAGCGAAATCGTAAACAGGTATTGATTGAATTAAATTAATTTTAACGCAGGTTGAGCGGCAGCGTTCGGCTTGCGTTATTATTTTACAGGCGATATACATAAATCAATCTTTAGTGTGTAAAATTGCCGAAGGGCTTGAATTCGGCATATGAGTTTGATATAATAATTGTCAATAAAACGTTTACGCCTTACTCGACGGAATTTCAGGGCGGGTACGATTGATTAACGAAAGGAGAAGGGATATGATTACTATATTTGTATCAAGTACGTTCAAGGATATGCAGGCGGAGAGGGACGCACTGCAACAGACGGTTGCACCTGCGATTAACGCTACCGCCCAAAAGTACGGCAAATGCGTATCTTTTTCCGACCTGCGCTGGGGCGTAAACACCCTCGACCTCGACAGTGAGACGGGTGCAAAAAAGGTGCTGGACGTCTGCCTTGACGAGATAGACAGGTGCCAGCCGCCTATGATAGTAATCTTAGGTTACAGGTACGGCTGGATTCCCTCGCAGGAGACCTTAAAGGAATCCGTCGAGAGAAAAAAGCTTATGCTCGACGACCTCAATATGAGCGTAACGGCGTTGGAGATAGAGTACGGTGCGTTGTGCAAGGCACCCGGGAGGACGTTGTTCTACTTCCGTGAAATCGACAACGACGCCCCTGCAAGATATATGGGCGAGGACGAGGAGCATACCCAAAAGCTCAACGAGCTCAAGCGCAGGATAGAAAAGCTTGCGGGCAGAAACCTGCGTACCTACCATATGAAGTGGGACGGCAGTAAGCTTGAGGGCATCGACGGCTTTACTAAAATGGTCGAACAGGACGTAATAAAGATGTTAAAACCCGAATGGGAGAGGGACAAAGCTTTAACCCCCTTCCAGCGTGAACGCAACACGCAGTGGGCTTTCGTCAGGGAAAAGGCAGCCTGCTTCAGGGCTAAGCTGCCCATGCTTGAAGAGCTTGTAAAAAGGGTGCAGGGCGGTGCCGAAAAGCTGATTATCAAAGCCTCTGCCGGTATGGGCAAGAGTACAATGTTCTCCTCGCTTGCGCAAAGGCTCTCTTCGCTGGGGTACGACGTTCTGCCCTTTATCGGCGGCTATACGCTGGAGAGCAACACCGCCTTCGATATACTTAAAAATACCGTCTATTACGTGGAGGATAAGCTATCCCTCCCCCACTTTGCGGATACCGCAGGGGAGGTTGTAGAGATAGGGCGTAAGCAAGCCACCGTCAAGGACTGGAGAAACCGCCTTGAAGAGGTGTGCGGTCTGTATGCAAAAAAGGGCGTTAAGTTCGTAATAATGCTCGACGCTGTCGACCAGCTTAACGACGACGAGAACAGGGACAACCTCGTATTCATTCCCTACAACCTGTCCAAAAACGTCAGGTTTATTATGACGTGTATTGACGACTTCCCCGTCCTCGGCGACTGCGTAACCCTCTCCCCCCTCGATACGGAGGACAGAAAGGAGATAATCAAGGGTATACTCTCGCCTATGAATAAGGAGCTCGACGACAGAGTCGTGCAGGAGATTATCTCCAAAAAGGGTTCGGGCAACCCCCTATATATCAGCCTGCTCGTACAGCGAATGCTGCTGCTCAGGGCGGACGACTTTGAAAAGATGACCGACCCGCAGACCATATCTTCACACCAGAGGGAGATACTCGCCGCCTGCCCCGACGAGGTCGAGGGCATGAGCGTCGCCCTGTTCAGGGAGGCGGGCACGCACGTCAACGGCAGACTTATACAGAAGTGTATGGAGTATATCGCCGCAACCAGGCACGGCTTAAGGGTGAGCGACCTCGCCGCACTGCTCGGCAACGAGTGGAATTACCTCGACTTTATACACTTCGTCTACTATATGAACGACAGCTTTATGGTGCGTGACGACGGGCGTTACGACTTCACCCACA
Organism: Candidatus Coproplasma sp.; assembly: GCA_051892535.1. Lineage (GTDB taxonomy): Bacteria > Bacillota > Clostridia > Christensenellales > Borkfalkiaceae > Coproplasma. Next base: position 12,131 of record JBJFGI010000004.1, read on the forward strand.
AGAGCCTGCGCAGCGGTCTTTCTAAGACGGGGGACAAGAAGGGCATATTTAAAGAACTTGCCGACCACTTCCTCAAACTGCCCTCAACCGACGAGATAAGGGTAAACGAGCTGGGATATCACCTAATCAAGGACAACAGATACCGTGAGTTCGTGGGGTGCGTAAACGCAAGCGGCGAAGACAAGGCGCTGCGCAATGCGCTAAGCAGCGATTTGTTCGAGCAGTGCTATCTCGACGGCGGACAGTGGATACTGGACGTTTTGCAGTCGGGTAAAAAGCTGGGCGTCGGCGTGGACTTCTGCCTGTTTATCGCAGAAGAGGTCGTCCTGCGCTTCAATTCAGGTAGCAGGGAGCTTAAAATTATCGAGCAGATTATGCTCGCCGACATAAGCCTTCTGGAGGACTTGAACCACGTCGATAGGCAATATCTGCAGTCGGGCGGCGGTCAGACGGGCGCAACCGCAACCGACGAAAGCCTTGACGAGTACGCTCAGGCGTTGAATTCGGCGTTGTCGGACCTGTTTGCCGACGGCGGACTGCCCGAAGGGTTCGATGGCTTGACCGCAGGAGACATAAGCGAAGCTATAACCCAGATGGGCGGAATGGACAGCGTTATCAAGCAATCGTCAATGGCGATGGCTTACGGCGAGACCATACAGGGCAACAGGGGGGACGTCAACGCGCTGTCCTCCTGCTACCGCATACTGTCGAGGGCATATGCGGAATTCGGCGATATCCAAAGGCTGAATAAAGCCGTTGAAATACGTGAAAGGAGCATATTGCTCAACCAGGCGCTATTGTTGCAGGACGGGGACGACGTCGTAACCGCACTGCTGCTCTGCACCGACTACACCGCAATAACAAGGCTATATTCGGCGGTGGACACGGTGGAATACCGGGCAAAAGCCGAGCAGGCAGCCTCCTCCGCAATGGAGATGGCAAAGGAGCTGACGAGGAGGCTTAAGGGCACCGATATGGAGGGGTTAGCCGCAATGACCCTCTCCGACTGCCTGGCGCTGACGGCGGATATATCGGCGGACGACTCACAGCTCGACCCCGACTCCCTTGAAGATAAAATCGACCTCTACAACGAGGCGTTGGCTTCGTTAAAGAATATGGAGGAGGGTATCGACAAGGCGTTGGCGACCGCAGAGCTGTATAAAAAGCTCGGTGAAGCTTACCGTGGTTTAAGCGTAATATCGTTAAGGGATAAGCGCAACGGCAAGTTGGCGTACGACTATTATTTAAAGAGCGTAGCCATCTACGAGAGGGCGTACAAGGAAAACCCCGACCCCGATATACTTGAAGCTCTTGCGGACGGCTACAGGGATTTGGCGTGGGATTACAGCTCGGACGAGGACTATAAAAGGGCAACCGTCTACTTTAAAAAGGCAATAGAGATTAGGGAAATTCTCCACGGAATGTTAAACACCGACGCCAGCGCACAGGGGTTGGCCAGCGCATATTCCGAGCTGGCAGGCGTCTATCTGGACAGCGGAAACAAGAGGATGTACGGCGAGGCGCTCTCGATAAACAAGCAGTACCTTGCCCTCGTGCAGGAGATAGAGGCGAAGAACGACACCGTTGCCTCGAGGCGGAGCGTGTCGGCGGCGTACGAAATGCTCGCCAGAACCTACGCCACCATAGGCGGAAGGGACAACCTCTTACTCGCCTACGATTTGTATAAAAAGAGAAAGGCGTTGGAGCGCAGGTTGGAGATTGAGACGGGGATATTATGCGACGAAAACTGCGTTAACATAAACTTTACCGCCATTGCTGACGTCGTCGAGGAGCTGGGTAACCCCCGTAAACTCTTTGAAGAGCTGCTTTCAATCGGCGAAGAGGACGTGGAGTTCTACACTAAGGCGTATTCAAAAGACGGCGAGGACGGCGAAAGGTTGCTCTCAGGAGTGTTGCATACGGTTGCGGAGGTCTACGCCAAGTCGGAAGAGCTAAAACATAGGCAGAGGGCGATGGAGCTGTATGAAAGGGCAGGGGTCAGTGCAGACGACTTCTTCACCTTCTATTCCGCAAAGATAGGCGTGGTCAAGGCGTTGGCTCAGTCCGACAGGGCGGAGGACGGATTAAAGGCTATATCGATATGCAAGGAGATACTCGACGCCGCCGACCTTGAAAACAACGAGGACGAGATAAAGAGTAACGAGCTCAGCTGCATATGGATAATGGACTGTGCAGACAATATGGTCACGCTGCTCGAAAAGTTCCAGCCGCAGAGGCGTTCGGAGATAAGATATTACAGGGCGCTGTCCGAGGAATACCAGACGGCGATGTTAATTGCCGCAGGGCTCGGCGACGACGACGGCGGTGGCGGCTTCTTTTAATTGATTAAACTGTTGATTTGCACGTTAAGTTGTGATACAATAAACTATATTCGTAGAGAAAAGTCGGGTTTTTTCAAGGCTTGGCTTCGGAGGATAAAAATATGCAAACGGCGTGTCTTATTGCGCTGATATTATCGGCAACTATATTTGTCTTTTTTATAGTATTCGGCTGCATAATACATTTCAGACACATAAAAATCAGTAAAAAATCGTCGGGAAGAAAGGCGTTTATACTCACCTCTTTCCAGATCTTTTTAGTGGGATTTTTCATCTCGGCGGTGGTAATGTTCTTCCCGATATATTACCACAGCTATTTCGACGGAGACGTCCTTATACTAAGGAGTATCAAGTCGGTATTACTGTCCATTCACAACACGATGAGGCTGTTTATTTTAGACGGCGATTTTGAAATAATCAACACCACGGTAAACAGTACTACGGTATCGGCGGGAATGGAGAAGGCGTTCTCGCTGTATGCGGCTATGCTGTTCGTAATAGCCCCCGTCCTTACCGCTGGCTTTGCGCTCTCCTTCTTTAAAAACGTATCGGCTTCGGTTAAGTATGCTTTAGCCCCTAAGGCGGATATATACGTTATGTCAGAACTCAACGAGCGTTCGATTGCTTTGGCGGAGGATATACTCACCAACCCCGACGTCAAGGGCAGAAAGCAGGTATTGTTCGCAGGCGTCTTTGACAAAGAGGAAGAGGAGATGAACGAGCTGGTCGAAAAGGCAAAACAGCTCGGCGCTATCTGCTTTAAAAAGGACGTCACCGAAATAGGCTTAAAGCCCAACGCAAAGGGCATTAAGCGCAAGATATACTTCGTCGGCGACGACGAGGACGCAAACGTTCAGCAGGCACTGACTATGATTTCAGCCTGCCGTGAGAACCCCAGGCTCAACACTAAAGATACGCACTTATACGTCGTGTCGGGCAGCGTTGAAAGCGAGGCGCTGCTCAACTCGGCGGACAACGGGCAGATGCACGTGCGCAGGGTGCGCAAGTCGAGGAACTTTGCAATCGACACCCTCCGCAAGTACTCCATATTCGATACAAAGCTCACCAAGGACGGCAAAAAGCTTATCAGCATAGTTATAGTCGGCTTAGGTCATTACGGCACCGAGCTGTTCAAGGCAATCTGCTGGTGCGGTCAGATGGAGGGATATATCCTTCAGATACACGTCTTCGACGCCGACGGCAATCTCGAAGGCAAGATAGCGTCATTTGCCCCCGAGCTCATCGAGTACAACCACAAGCAGATAGAGGGCGAACCCTTCTACGACATATTCTTCCACGAGAACGTCAACGTTAAAAGTCAGGACTTTTTAACCGAACTCTCCCAAATCAAGGAAATTTCAACCGTCTATACCTGCCTCGGCGACGACGAGCTGAACATCGGTACGGCAATGCGTATGCGTATGCAGTTCTCAAGGGACGAAATAAAGTTTAACAGAATTCAGCCGTCGATATACGCCATAGTATACAGCTCGATAAGGAACGAAATCTTCGAGCAGAACGGAGGCTTAAAGAGCATTAAGGGCGTTGACTACAATATCACCTTTATCGGAAGTATGAAGCAGCGGTATACTCTCGCCTCGATAGAGCAGAGCGAGCTGGAGGAAGAGGGCTTGAGGTATCACCTCGAATGGGCAAAGACCGAGGACGAGGTGGAGGCGGCTAAGGCAAGTTACGACAAGTTCGAGTACTACAGAAGGTCGTCTATATCCAAGGCGCTGCACGTCTACTACCGCAAGCAGTTAAATCTTATGGACATCTCCGATTTGCAGGATAAAATGCTTGAACACAACCGCTGGAACGCATATACCCGTGCGGAGGGGTACGTCTGCGACGTCGTAAAGGACGACATCGCCAAGACCCACCCCGACCTTATCCCCTATGCCCGGCTAAGCGAGCGTGAAAAGGCAAAGGATAAAATCATCGGAGTGTAATAACTAAGCCATATATGGCACCCAACGGTAAAAATTATACGGATCGTTAACCGCAACGGTCCGTATTTTTTTGCCGTTTAAGCCCATGTGTTAAAATCGCCCATATTCAGTCGGGCGGGATGGTTGCCCTTTCTTCAGGTTTTTTGGCAGACTTGACAATCAAATAAATGAAAATTTTAACAAAAAAATTGCAAAATACTATTGAAAAAAATATTTTATGTAGTATAATCAATATATAAGTCTTGTCGAAGCGGCAAGGCGTTTAAACTTGCACAAAACTATTTTGAAGATACAAATGCGGTTTAACGGCGGTTAAACCATTGGCGGTGAAATATGAACGAAAGAAGTAAGTTTCTCGATTTGGTTTTTGAACGTTACGGCATTGAGGACGATAGTCGCTCAAGTCTGAACAGGCTGTTTATCGAACTTTTAAAACTCCTCCTCCCCGATGCGCAGATGCCCGATTATCCGGTGGAAATTGCAGAGCAGGTGCTGGAGGAGAAAAACCGTATACGCCTGTTTTTTGTAAGTTCTAAAATAGATATTCCCACCGTACTGTCTGCGATGGAAGCGGCTGTAAACAGCAGTGCGGAACAGGCTTCTTCGGGATTTGCGACAGGTGATTTCTTAGACTCCTTTATGTTCAGAAAGGTTATGAGGGACGTCGAGCAGTTCGATACCTTTAACAACGGTACGACCGTGAACGCACTCTTCCTCTGCGAACGTATTCTTGCCTCTCCTACGGCAGCTATCTCCGCCGCATTGGCGGGCAAGCCCCTTGCGGAAAGAAAATCCGTGGTTGCCGACGCCGCAGAAGACGACGGGCAGGAAGCTCAGGACGCCGATGGAGAGAGCGAGGAGGAAAGCCAGGGCACTGAGGAAGAAAGTCAGGGCGCCGCAGAGGACGGCGGTGAAGAGAGTCAGGGCACCGAGGAAGAAGGTCAGGGCGATGGCGACGAGCCAATCGACGAGGACGAGTTCTTAAGGAGATTTTTCGGCGACGGTTATCATTCGGTGACGGGTAAAAAGACGACGGAGAGCACCCCTGCCGTCAAGCCCACTATGTCCGAGTTGATGGATAAGGTGGAAAAACTCCGTACGGTCTTATCCGAAAACGTGTTCGGTCAGGACCATGCGATTGCCGCATTCGTGTCGGGATTCTTCCAGGCAGAATTGACGGCGGCAGTATTCGAAGACAGGGATAAACCGAGGGCAACCTTCCTCTTTGCAGGCCCTCCGGGTGTGGGCAAGACCTTCTTGTCCGAGCTCGTGGCTAAGGCGTTGGAGCTCCCCTTCAAACGCTTCGACATGAGTGAATACAACCATAAAGAGGCAAACCTTGAGTTCTGCGGTTCGGATAAGGTATATAAGAACGGCGCAAAGGGCAACGTGACGGGCTTCGTCGAAGAAAATCCCCACTGCGTACTGTTATTCGACGAGATTGAAAAGGCACATATATCGGTAATATATCTCTTCCTGCAGATGCTTGACGCAGGCAGGTTGAGGGATAACTTCACCGACGAAGAAGTATCTTTCAAAGATGCGATAATAATTTTAACTACAAATGCGGGTAAGCGTCTGTACGAGGACGAGTCGATTAACCTTGTCAACACGCCTAAAAAGACCATATTAAAGGCACTCGGGGCAGAGGTCAATCCCGAAACCCGTGAGCCGCTGTTCCCCACCGCAATATGTTCCCGTTTTGCTTCCGGTAACGTGGTTATGTTCAACCGCATGCAGGGCGATTTCCTGCTGAAGATAAGCGAAAGCGAGATGAAGAAGCAGTGCGACGCAATCGCCCGCAATATGGACATAAAAGTCACCTTCGACAGCAGCATTCCCTATGCGGTATTGTTCGGCGAGGGCGGCAAGGCTGACGCAAGAACCATTAAGGCAAAGAGCATTAAATTTATCTACGACGAGACGTACGAGCTGTTAAGGCTTATGAAGTCCAAGGACAACCCCTACGACGTCTCCGCACTCAAATCGGTACACTTCAAGCTGTTCCCTACTCAGGACGAGGAGATAGTCTCCCTGTTCGAAAACCAAGGGGAGACGAGCGTGCTCGTCTTTGCGGACAAGTCTAAACATGCCTCGTGCGCTAAGAAGTTAAAGGGCGTAACCGTCCTGACCGCAGACAATATCGGGGAGGCTAAAGAGCTGCTCGATATCAACGACGTCGGGCTCGTGCTGTGCGACATAACCTACAATACGAGGGGCATTAAGGATATTTTAAACCGTGAAGATTTGCACTCCACGGGCAGGGATTTCTTCGACTATATCACAGCCAAGACCAATATCCCCGTATATATCATGCAGTCAAGGCGCAATAAGTTCAGCGACGAGGAGCTTCAGTCCCTTACGTCGGTTGGTGCAAGCGGCGTGTTCGACGAGACGTGGTCGGCTGCCCAAACCAGGGATTTTGTCAAGCATATAACCCATTGTGCACACCTTAAAAAGAGTATGGCGTCCCTTGCAAGGGCGAATAAAGTTCTGTCGTTCGGCACCGTTCAGACGATTAAAAAGAATAGCGAAGAGGCGGTAATATCTCTCTACGACTTAAAGCTCGCCACCGCAGTCGATGCGGAGGACAACGAGGGTATGATAAACGACGTGTCCCGTCCTTCCGTTCGCTTTGACGACGTCATCGGCGCAAAGGACGCAAAGGGCGAGTTGAGGTACTTTATCGACTATCTCAAGGACCCCGTCAAGTACGTTAAGAGGGGCATTAAGGCGCCTAAGGGCATCTTGCTCTACGGCCCTCCCGGTACGGGTAAAACCCTGCTTGCAAAGGCTATGGCAGGCGAATCCAACGTGACGTTCATCAGGGCTGAGGGCAACCAATTCCTTAAAAAATACGTAGGTCAGGGCGTGGAAAGCGTTCATAAGCTGTTTGCTACCGCCCGCAAGTATGCGCCGTCTATCCTCTTTATCGACGAGATAGACGCAATCGCAAAGGACAGGCAGAAGGGTGGAGAATCGTCAAACGGTTCGGACGTTCTGACCGCTTTCTTAACCGAAATGGACGGCTTCAGCACCGACAAGGACAGACCCGTATTCGTGCTGGCGGCAACCAACTTCAGCGTGGATAAGGACAATCCGAGAAGTCTTGACCCTGCACTCCTCCGCAGGTTTGACAGGAGAATTTATATCGACCTGCCCGACAGGGAAGAGAGAACGCAGTTTATTGATTTAAGAATTTCCAAGATAAGAAACCACTCCATCACCAGGGACGCCGTTGAAAATCTGGCGTTACGCTCGACGGGCGCATCCCTTGCGGAGTTGGATTCGGTATTCGAGTTGGCTATCCGCAACGTTATCAAGGCGGACGACGGCATACTCTCAGACAAGGTGTTGGAGGAAGCTTTCGAAACCTTCAGCAACGGCGAGGTTAAAAAATGGGATGAAACCGAACTCCTCCGTACTGCAAGGCACGAGGCAGGTCACGCCGTGGTATGTTGGGCTTCGGGTGAAAAACCCTCCTATCTTACGATAGTGGCAAGGGCGGATCACGGCGGATATATGCAACACGGCGACAACGAGAAGAAGGGCACCTACACGAGGAGCGATTTGCTTGCAAGGGTGAGGACGGCGCTTGGCGGCAGGGCTGCGGAGATTGTATATTACGGTGACGAGGACGGCTTATCGTCGGGCGCAAGCGGTGATTTGCAGACCGCAACCGCCATTATGCAGGCGATGATATGCAGTTACGGCATGGACGAGAAGATGGGACTTTGTACCCTCAACCTGTCCGAAGTGTCCCGCTCGCCCTATTATGCACAGATACTTGAGCGTGTCAACCAAAGGCTTAACGAGGAGTTTGCCAACGCAAAAGCCATCATCGAAAGGAATAAAGAGGGGGTTGACCGCCTCGTCAGCGAGTTGTTAAGCAAAAACGCCCTTAAAGGCAACGAAATCGAAGCGGTACTCAAAGACTGTTTCGTCAAGTAAATTCGTACGAAAAGAAAAATATAGCAATTTTAATTGCTTAAAAAATAAAGGAGATTTATATTATGGCAGATTTACAGGCACAGGCAAAGAAGGTTTATAGCACGATGGTCAGAGCATTAAATGCTAAGAACTGGAAGTTCATCGAGAAGGCAGAGGATTTAACTATCGTATCCTCATGCTCGGGCGAAGACATCACCATGAACTTTATCATCAAAATCGATGCAAAGAGAGAGGTTATCAAATTCATCTCTTCAATGCCTTTCAACATCGTTGAGGATAAGAGAGTTGACGCAGCTATAGCAGTTTGCGTTGCTAACTACGGTCTGGTTAACGGTTCCTTCGACTTCGACATCAACGACGGCGAAATCAGGTTCAGACTTTCCACCAGCTACTGCGGCTGCGAAGTCGGCGAAGGCTTCTTCATGGATATGATGGGCACCGCACTCACCACCACCGACAGATACAACGACAAGTTCTTGATGCTCGGCAACGGTCAGATGACCCTTCAGCAGTTCATTGAGTGGGATAGAGGCTAATCCTGTTATCCGCCTTGAACGGGAGGAGGACTTTGCAGAAGTTGAAAACCTGGTAAGGGAGAGCTTCTGGAACGTGTACCGTCCCGGGTGTTCGGAGCATTACCTTTTACATACTCTGCGCACCTGCCCCGACTTTGTAAAAGAGCTCGATTTCGTTATGGAAAAGGGCGGTAAAATTATAGGGCAAAACGTGTTCGTCAAGGCATATATACGGGCGAACGACGGAAAAAGCATAGAGATTATGACTATGGGTCCTATATGTATTGCCCCCGAGTTCAAGCGAAAAGGGTACGGTAAAATGCTTCTCGACTATTCTTTGCAAAAGGCAAAGGAGGCGGGTTGCGGCGCCGTATGCTTTGAAGGCGATATCGGCTTTTACTCAAAGTGCGGCTTTAAACTGGCGAGCGAATACGGTATACGCTACCACGGCTTGCCCGAGGGCGAGGACGCTTCGTTCTTCCTGTGCAAGGAGCTTAACGAGGGTTTTCTGAACGGGGTAGAGGGTGAGTATTCCACACCGCAGTGCTATTTTGTGGACGATGCGGAGGTGGATAACTTTGATAGTCGGTTCCCTCCTAAGCAAAAATTAAAGCTTCCCGGTCAGCTGTTTTAAGTTAAAAGTTACCAAAAAACACGGTACCGCCCCTGGCATTTATTGCCAGGGGCGGTATTTTTTTGCCCGAAGGCGGGTAAACGGTTTGACGGACGGGGATGTAAAGGCGGTGATTTATAAACGGAAAAATATATATATTTTTCATTTTTTCAGTGGGCAATGCGTTTTTCGTTAGCGTAAGAATGTTAAAAAGTTTCAAAAATTCGCCCCGAAAAAAATTTTTAAAAATGAGGTTGACATTTCAAATCGTTTTTAATATTATATATTAAAAGATAAAAATCAGCGAAAAGGCAAACCCGAAGAAATTCGGCGACGCAAAACTATAGGGTCCGCAAGGATAGCCAGCCACCGCTTACCCAAACGTTTAATGGGGGGCGGTTTTTTATTTTCTTAAAAACTCCGCCGCCCGTAAATCAAGTACAATTGCGGGGCGAAATATGTCTAAAGACAAGGTTAAAAACTTAATAAAGCTTATTTTCGTCTGCGCAGTAGCCGTCGTTGTCACCGTGTTAGCAGTCGTTTTCGTGCTGCAGGATAACGCCTACGCCTGGTTTGCAAAGAACACCTTGGTTTCTGCAAACGGTATCGAAGTCGGCATACAAGTCGATGAAAGCGTAGTCGGCTCGGTGGATTATTACAAGATTAGTTCAATTAGCGGTAGTTCCTACACGTTTACCGCTCCGGAAAGCGACGATTCCGGTAATGCTCAGATGGATACGTACGACAGCTCTGAAGACAACGCTTACCAGATTGTCGTTAAAATCACCCCGACTTCAGGTACGGATAGCGTGACCGTCGTCGCACAGGTACTGGATTACACCTTCCAGACAGAAAGCGGCACGGCAACGAAAAAATATCTCGGGGCGGATGATGCGGATTATCTTGTTGAATCGGGTAATCCAATGAGCAGCGTAGTGGCTTTTGAAATTTATTACTCCGATACGGACTCTTCGTCAATTTCTGAAACAGGTTCGGACGGTGAAACTACTGCAATTACGCTTACTCCCGATTCCCGTGAGGAGTATTCCTTTATTACGGAGGACAAAAAGCTTTCAAGCTCCGTCTCGCTCGGCACGCACGAATTTACGGGTACAGGCAGTAACTCCGTCTACATAGTCATTAAGTATAACAGTATCGCAATAAGCGAAGTTTTCAGTCATAACATCGGCAACGAAGTCTGCAGTGACGCCAAGGTGGCTTTCGACCTCTGCGATTTCAGTTTCTCCGTTTCATAACTCTGGTGCAAAATAGTGAAAAAAATAGTTTTAAGTGTATTAGCCTTAATAGTTGCGCTTATGTCTACTGTGGTAGCCGTTTTCGGCTGGCTGGCAGTAGGCACGCAAATTCAGCCTAATTACACGGGTTCGGTTTATTCAAACTATTTTGCTTCGGGCAAAGGAACGGAATCAGAGCCTTTTATAATTAACAGATCAAATCATTTGTATAATCTCGCCTGGCTACAGAACAACGGTGAATTTAATAAGACTGACGAATCAGGTAACTTAACGCAACAGTATTATTTTAAGATAACCGCTGATTTAAATATGACGGGCTACGTCCTACCGCCGATAGGAACAAAGGAAAACCCGTTTGTCGGCAACCTTGACGGGGGTGGATATACAATATCCAACCTCACCGTTTCGAACGTTAAAAAAGATGATGAATTAATGCCCCACGAAGTCTCCCGAATACCGAAGACGTATAACACAATCGGTGACGGGTATACGGATATCGTGGGCTTTTTTGGCGTTATCGGGCATCATCCTGATAATGACTGTAATGCTAAAACATTAACCGATAATAAAGTAAGCGTTTCAAATCTGTACCTCGATAACTTAACCGTCCGTACCCGTACTTCAAATACGTTAATAGGTCTGTTTGCAGGCTACGTCTGCGGAAACGTCAGCAACATTGGCGTTTACCGCTCCTTAGTTTCGATAGGCAGTGAAGCCGATACGCTGGACAGCACGTATAGTGCCCATTCAAACTATGCGTTGATAGGCGACTATGACAAAGCCTCCACGGGTTGGGCGGCGACGGACACAGGCGCCGGTGAAGCGGGCGCAGGCTTCGGCGGCAGTATCGACATGAAAACTTTAAGTCGCCGTGTCGGCTATATGATAACGAGTATGTTGGAAAACAATGAAAACAGTGGTTTCAAAAATACTAATTATAACTATCTGGTAACAAATGCTAGTAGTTCATTAACGCTTGGTGGTTGTTTAGATACTAAATCAAACTTTAATTTAAACGTGTATAAAGGAGGTAGTATTCAAGATTATTTAGCAAGCGGTTTTTATTATCAAAGCGCAAGTTTGACACAAACCAGTAACGCACATCTTGAAAGTTATTTTGGAAATGGAACATACTTGCCGTTAAATATAGATTTAGCGGCTATGAATTTAGCCGATACAGATAGTTCAACGGATCAGAATTATTCGACAACATTATCTACAATTTCAGGCACATATTATTATAATGATATTTATAAAAACGGTATAGATGGTACACGAAAAGAAGTTGTTAGCGCATCCAATACCGGATATATTGTAGGTGGAGCCAGTGGTGATGCCTATACATCTTCTGCTTATGTGACTTTAAGAATTACACCTCTGAATTACGGGTATGGCACGTTGGACACAGCTAAGGGTGGTCGAACGATTTTTAAGTCTTTAAGATATAATATGACCTATACTTCATCTGGTTTAGATAAAACATTTACTTACTCTAGTAAATTTGATACTTCTTCCGAGGTTGCTTATAAAACAGTTGATGCTGTAAATAATTACAAAAACCTTGATTTAGTCACGATTATAGATGGGAAAGTTTATCGAATTGAAGATAAATATAATAAATGGGGAACGGATGATAATATAGCGGTTACGTCAGACGATACAATGTCGAGTGGTGATTTTGTTCGATATAATGAGGTAAGAGACCAATTTGATAAGTTATTAAGTAATAATCTAATATACGGATTAAGATTTACGAATACTCCTTCAAGTTCAAATACGATAGCGGGCAACGTATCAATAAACGGAACTACTTATTCTAACTATGCCTTAGTTAAATCTGCAATTAATTTCAATCTTAGTCAATCGGGCTATATGACTGCGGTTTTGGGCGGATATAGTCACGGACTAAATAATCAAAATGGATTTAAGCTTTACGAAGTTGAAAGAAATGCAGCAAAGTCTTCAATATCCTCGTTTAATGAAATTACCAGCGTCTGGACTAACAGCAGCGGCGATATTCAGTATAATTTAAGCGATACGACAGGTTATACAAAAGTCTATGATTCGAGCTGGTATAATGGTTTAGTTGTGCCTGGTACTGCATATTACGTTGAAATACCTTTAAAGGCAGGTGATTACTGCCTGGGTGGAGCTAGTTCTTCCGCATACCTTATGTACCTCGATATAGGTGCTAACGGCGGCGAGGGCGGCAGCAGCGGTGGCGAAACTGAAACAGACTATGAAATAACGGGCGTCAGATTTGTGTATAATGCAAGCGAATCGGCTATTGATTACCAAACCTTGGAGAATTTATATATGTTCCAGATTGTATTCGATAAGGAAAAAGGTACAAGCGGTACGCACGTCTATTTCTTAATGACAAGCGACGCAATGTGCTGTTATATTGACGTAACTATCGATACAAGCGGAGCGACAAGCGTAAGTCTTACGAATGAAAACCTTTCAGCAACGTCAGACGATTCATCTTTAAAGACTAACTATGGCGGTACAAAGGAAGATCCCTCATAAATAAAAGTTTAACCGAGTTTTCTTTAAAGTATTGAAGTTGAGCCAAATAAGTGATATAATATATCGCAAGAGGTATATTTTTATGGCAGAATACAACCGTGAAAACGAGTGCAAGACCTATTTAAGAATTGTCGCCGAAGAGCGTTATCTCGATGATATTATGGGGTGTATCTCCAAATTCACCCCCTGCAAACGTGAGAAAAACTCCGTCGTGGCAGGCGTGTGCGACAGCTATGACATAGACGTCAACGCAATGCTTAAGCAGTCGCTTGCAAGCTTTGTGGGCAGAGAGCAGACTCTTTTGGATATTCAGCAGAAATATTCCGCTGAAATATGGCTTGTGGTTGTGCCGCAGATTGTGGCGGACAGCGACAAGCCCCGTCAGCTGTTGTCGCCCGACGAGTGGGTAATAGAGTTCCTGTATAAAGCCGGGGTTAAATACGATCTTGACTACTATATAGTGTAAGCGTTACGGAAGATTAAATTT
>JBJFGI010000005.1:0-1599 GCA_051892535.1 Candidatus Coproplasma sp.
CACCCTCAGGCATACTTCGAAGTAAGAAAGGAAAACTATTGATATAATTTCAGCCGACGATCCAGTCGGCGTAAACACAGGTTAATCAAAAAATAAACATAGCCCTGCCCCTTTGCAGCAAAGCTCTGGGGCAGGGCTTTTTTGAAGGGTATACCGCCTTTAATTATCGGCACTCGGCGTGGCTATAGCGACCTTATTATTCGGAGGGTTGATTTTTAGCGGCGTTAATGTTATAATTACGGTAACTTAAAGTTAATGCAGGGAGGGGAGGCGAAATTGTACAATGCTCAGCTTGAGACGTTTATAGCCGTTGCGGAAAGCGGTAGTTTTACCAAGGCTGCCGATACGCTCTTTATTTCCTCTACGGCGGTAATGAAGCAGATAAACTCGCTTGAAAAGAGGCTGGGTATTACCCTTTTCTTGCGTACCAATCACGGTCTGCAGCTCACTCAATCGGGTAAAAGTCTATTGCAGGACGCAAAATATTTAATAGATTATTCCGCCCGTGCCGTGGAAAAGGCGAGGGAGATAGAATCAAAGGAAAAGAATCAGACTATCCGCATAGGCACGTCCATTATGACGCCTGCAAAATTCCTTTTGGATATCTGGGACGAGATACATTCGTACGATAAAAACCTAAAATTCGAACTCATTCCCTTCGACAACACCCCCGTAAATTCGGTTGAGATTTTAAAGAATTTAGGTAAACATATTGACGTGGTAGCAGGGCTTTACGACGACAATTTCTTAAGCGAAAGGGGGTGCCTTGCGGCTAAGCTGTACGACAAGCAGGTGTTGCTCGCCGTCCCCGTCAACCACGCCCTCTGTAAAAAAGAGGTAATAGGGCTTGGCGATTTAAAGGATAACAGGGTTATGGTCATCCGCAAAGGCTGGAATACCTATATTGATACCCTTCGTGAAGAGTTGACGGCAAACGGTGTTGCGATTGAAGATTTTGCAATGTTCAATATCAATGCCTACAATCAGGCGGTAAAGGAGAATATCCCCATAATCACGGTTGAGGGGTGGGAGGACGTTCATCCGCTGTTAAGGCTTAAACCGACAAATTGGCGGCACACAATTCCCTTTGGAATATTCTACTCGCCGTCGCCGTCGACACAGGTAAAAAAATTCATAGATATCGTGCAGAGAGCAGCTCGGAAGTAATTCCGAGCTGTTGTATTAATCGTTGGTTGATACAATAAACTAAATTGCTATTCCATTTTAAATTAATTTCTGTTAAAATGTTATCAGACAAAATATCGGAGGTTTTATTATGCAATATGTAACTTTATCAAACGGAGTTAAAATGCCGCAGCTGGGCTACGGCGTGTATCAGGTTTCAAAGGAGGAGTGCGAGCGTTGCGTTCTCGACGCACTCAAAGTCGGCTACCGTCATATCGACACGGCGCAGAGCTATTTCAACGAGGAAGAGGTGGGCAACGCTATCGTTAAATCGGGCATTCCAAGAGAGGAGCTGTTTATAACCAGCAAGGTGTGGATAGAGCATTACGGCTATGAGGAGGCGAAAAAATCGGTCTACGAATCACTCAGAAAGTTGCAGACCGACTATATAGATTTAATGCTTTTGCACCAGCC
>JBJFGI010000006.1:0-25357 GCA_051892535.1 Candidatus Coproplasma sp.
CGCCGACGATAAACTGGTTTATCGTCCTCTTGTTGATGCCGATCTGGTCGCCCAGGTGGCGCTGTACGCAGTAACGGGTGCCTTCGGGAGGGGTTACGCCCTCTACAGGTTTGGTAATCTTTACCGTAGGGTAGCTCTTGTGAGCGGGGCTGGAGTTAATGTAGAACTTTGCAGGGTTCTTGGGGTCTACTGAAGAGAACTCTATCTCCTTGGTGCCCAAGCCGATATAAATTCCCTCTTTGTGACCTATCTCCCACTTCTTGCCGTCCAACGTTATAACGCCTGCGCCGCCGATATTGATAACGCCCATTTCCCTTCTTTCAAGGAAATATGCGGTTGCAAGCTCTTTGAAGGTGCCTAAAGATAAGGTCTCGTCCACGGGCATTGCACCGCCTGCGATAATTCTGTCCTGATGAGAATAGGTCAAAAGAATATCGTCCTTGGCGAACAGCTTCTCTATTAAATACTTTTCCCTCAACTCATCGGTATCGTAGTGCTTAGAGTCGTCGGGGTGATTTGCATATCTTACGTCGAATTTCATTAAAATATATACTCCTTTTCGTTTATACTATACTTCTTCCCACGTCCTTCTTACGAACTGTGTGCAAGGGATGATGTCCTCTCCCGTCGTGCCTTCCAAAACCAGAATTGCGTCCTTGTCGTACGCCTTGATTTTTTTGAGGATTGCGGGGTAGTCAAACCTGCCCTTCCCGGGAGGAACTTGTTTAACCTTTCCGTCTTCAACCGTAAAGTCCTTCATATGGAATACTAAGATTTTCCCTGCGAAGAGCTTTAACCCCTCGTCTAAGATATCCATATAGTTTTCGTAGTTGGTTGAATCGAGATAGTTATACAGGTCGAATATGACCTTTACGTTGTCACGGTTGACGCCGTCAACCGCTCTTTTTAACACGGAAGGCTTCCAGCAAACGTGCCCTGCCGCACCCTCCATACCGATACACGCCCCTACGCTTTTTGCATAGTCGGCAAGCTCGGTAAAGGTCTCTATGACGGTGTTTAACGCCTCTTCGGTGCGGTTTTGTGGGTTGTACGTCCACTTATCGTCGTTGAACGAACCCGTTTCACTGCCGACAACGGGACAGCCGAGAACAGACGAATACGTAAGGTAGTCCTTAAATATCTGCTTGCAATCAGCCACCTTCTGCTTGTTGGAGTGTACGGGATTGAAGTAGGCTCCTACAAGCCCTACGCCTATCCCTGCCGCCCTTAAGGCGTCGCCGACCATTTTTGCGTTTTCGGCATTGAGCGCACCCGGCTTGTAGGGTATTTCGTCGACGAACTTGTACACCACAAGCTGAACGGTATCTATACCGCAAGCCTTTAATTTTTCAACTTCGGCTTCAACGCCTTTAACGCCTAAGTCATGCGTCCTGAAAGCTACTTTCATTGTGTTTCCTTAAATTTTTATTTGCGGTGAAAATGTTGTTTTAAAATAATCTTCACCTTATTCGGGTATGTATCCTTGCGGAAGGAATTATTTATAAAATAATCTTCACCTTATTCGGGTATGTATTTTTGTCAAGAAACGAGCAAGACAAGGAGGCGAGGAAAACCCGACAGGAGCGTACACCGACGTACGTGACTGAGGGTTGCCACAGCCGACACCGTATTGCGACGTTTATTGGCAAAACGCTTTTTATACACGCACACGCATACACGTGCGTGTGCGTGTATATATTATGGTTAATTATCTCTGGACACGACCGGAACCGTCACCACCAGCCAACGCCTCAACTTCCTTCCTGCTTACGAGGTTGAAGTCGCCGGGGATGGTGTGCTTCAATGCGGATGCTGCAACGCCGAACTCAAGAGCTTCTTTGAAGTTCTTGCCGTCGAGGAAGCCGCAGATGGTGCCGCCGGCAAAGCTGTCGCCGCCGCCTACACGGTCAACGATGGGAGAAATTCTGTATTCTCTGGAGTGATAGAACTCACCGGAAGCTGCTTCGTAGATGCAAGCAGACCAGCCGTTATCAGATGCGGAGTGAGATACACGGAGTGAAGAGATAGCATACTTGAAGCCAAGGTCTTTGCACATTCTTTCGAAGATATCCTTATAACCTGCAAGCTCAAGGTCACCCTTGGTTACGTCGGTTGCGCCGGGCTTGTAGCCGAGAACGAGCGCTGCGTCTTCTTCGTTACCGATACATACGTCAACGTACTGCATCAAGGGCTTCATAACCTTCTGAGCCTTTTCGGAAGACCAGAGCTTCTTACGGAAGTTAAGGTCAACGGAAACGGTTACGCCGTGCTTTTTAGCAGCCTTCAAAGCAGCTTCGGTTAAAACTGCTGCGTCGTCGGAAACTGCGGGAGTAATACCCGTGAAGTGGAACCAGTCAGCGCCCTCGAAGATAGCGTCGAAGTCGAAATCTTCGGGCTTAGCGGTGGAGATGGAAGAATGAGCTCTGTCATATACAACCTTGGAAGCTCTCATAGAAGCGCCGGTCTCAAGGTAGTAGATACCGAGTCTTTCGCCACAATGAGCGATATGGTCGCATTCAACGCCGTACTTTCTTAAAGCTGCAACTGCGCAGTCGCCGATTTCGTTTGCAGGAACTGCGGTAACGAACTCAGCCTTGTGACCGTAGTTAGCACAAGATACTGCAACGTTAGCTTCGCCGCCGCCGTAGCATACGTCGAATTCATCAGCCTGAATGAACTTCTCATTGTTGGGGGTGGAAAGACGAAGCATAATTTCGCCCATGGTTACGATTTTTTTCATAGTTTGTTTTCTCCTATATAATTTTTTTAATTGATTTTTTAATTTTTGTTTTTTTAGCGGTGAAATATTTTTAAATACTCTTCACCTTATTCGGGGTATGTACCTTTGACAAGAAACGAGCAAGAAATGAGGCGAGGAAAACCCGACAGGAGCGTACACCGACGTACGTGACTGAGGGTTGCCACAGCCGACACAGTATTGCGACGTTTATTGGCAAAGCGTTATTTAGCCTGAACTAAATGAACAGCGAAGCCGCCGAAGTCGGCTGTTAAGTACGCCACCGTCATATTGCCTGCCTTATCATACTTATAGGTGGACTCGTCAAATTCGTAGCCCTTTGCCTTAAGCTGATATACCGCCCTCTTTACCGAGTTAGTGGAAACGGCAATGTGACCTAACCTGCCCTTGAAGGGCGACTTCATACACTCGACGTAGGATGCAGCGAAGATAGAGCTGTTGCCTATCTTCTTTGCAAAGCCGAATGCGTCGTCGAACTTGTCCGCAACAGCCTCTGCCTCGGCAGCGTCTGCGCAGTTGATGCCGACGTGAACTACCTTGAAGTCAAGCATCTTGTTGATAGCTTCCTTGCAAAGTGCGGTGATACCTGCCCAATCTTCTGCGTCCAAAAGCTTGCCGGGAACAATCCAGCTGCCGCCGCAGCAGACTATCTTGCTGTTTGCAAGGTAGGTGTTGAGGTTGTCCGCAGTGACGCCGCCCGTGGGCATAAAGCGCATTGAGCTGTAGGGTGCGGAAATGGACTTTATGTAAGCAAGACCGCCAGCCTGCTCTGCGGGGAAGAACTTGACGAAATCAAGCCCAAGCTCCAACGCCTGCTCCACCTCGCTTGCCGATGAAAGACCGGGTGCGAAGGGTATGTCGTTTTCAAGACAGTGGGTTACAACCTTGGGGTTAAGCCCGGGAGCCACGCAGAATTTTGCGCCTGCAGCATAAGCTGCGTCAGCCTGTTCGCAGGTTAACACCGTACCTGCACCTACGAGCATATCGGGATAAGCCGTAGTCATACGCTTAATGACCTCGTCCGCACCCTTTGCCCTGAAGGTAACTTCAGCACAGTTTATTCCGCCGTCACGAAGAGCCTTTGCAAGCTTTTCGGCATTCTCCACCTTGTCGAGCTTAATGACGGGTACGATACCTATACAGCCAAGCTCTTCAACAACCTTGTCGATTTTCTCTTTGATTGCCATAATTAACCTTTTTCTCCTTATCTACGCACACGCACGTGCGCAACATTTTTATGCAAAATAATTATATCTTTTCCCCACCCTCTATTTCCATACACAAAACGGACATTTTTATACCTTTTACGGACATTGCGAAAATTGGACGAAATTTCACAGGGGGCATATTGACAAATTGAGAAGAATATGCTATTATAGACTACGTAAAAGGGAGTAGTCAGGGGAGCAAATCCCCCATTCCGCTAACGTCATCACGGTTTTGTAAGGCGGCACACAATACCTTATTCAAACCCGGGAGCGGAACCGATTTTTCAGGAGACAAGACTTTTGGCAATTAGCCAAAAGTCTGTTTTTTTATATTCTTCGGGTTTTCAGTTACGCTTTGCGTATAAGCTTCGTAATAGTTTGTCGAGCTGTGGCAACTCTCAGTCACTTACGTCTATGTAAGCTCCTTCGAGTTTTCCTCGCTCTCCTGCTCTTACTCGCTTCTCCGCAAAGCCGCATACCCCGAATAAGGTGAAAAATATTTAAAACGTCTAAACCACATCAATTTTCTGGAGGAAATTATGAACTACCACCACCTACCGTGCGACGAGGTCATAAAGCAGGTCGGCTCACGGCACGACGGTCTGTCGGAGGCAGAGGCTGCGGACAGACTTAACCAAAACGGCAAGAACGCACTCGTTGCCGCCAGGAAAAAACCTGCCATCGTCAAGTTTTTATCGCAGTTCACCGACCCGATGATTATCGTGCTGCTCGTTGCGGCGGTAATCTCGGCAGTGCTTGCAATCGTCAGGAGCGAATACACCGAGCTTATCGACAGCGGAATTATTCTGCTGATAGTCATAATCAATGCGATTATCGGGTTCGTGCAGGAGAGCAAGGCGGAGAACGCTTTGGAAGCCTTAAAGAACAACAATAAACCCTACGCCAAAGTGCTGCGTGGCGGACAGAGAAAGACCATTTTGTCCGAAGAGTTAGTCGTGGGCGACGTAGTCTTTTTAGAGGCTGGCGATATCGTCCCTGCGGATATGAGGCTGTTAAGCTCCGCCTCCCTTAAGATAGAGGAGTCGGCGTTGACGGGCGAATCGGTACCCGTAGACAAATCGGCAGAAGTCATCGTTGAAGAGAACGCCGCCCTCGGCGACAGGCTGAATATGGCATACTCGGGCGGCACCGTCTCCTACGGCAGAGGCGAGGGCGTGGTAACCGCCACGGGTATGGACACCGAGACGGGCAAGATTGCAAAGATGTTAAACGAGGTTAAAGAGGCTCCCTCCCCCCTCGACAGACAGCTTGGCAAGACAGCCAAAATTCTCTCCATTGCAGTGCTTGCGATTGCGGTGGTAATCTTCCTCGTGCGTGCGTTTGCCTACGGCGACTACAAGGATATGAACAAGCTCATAGACGCATTCATGACGTCGGTTGCGATTGCCGTTGCGGCTATCCCCGAGGGACTGCCTGCGGTAGTCACCATAGTGCTGGCTATGGGCGTAAGGAAGATGAGTGCGAGGCGGGCGATAGTCAAAAACCTCTCCTCGGTCGAAACGCTGGGCTGTTGCGAGGTTATCTGCTCCGACAAGACGGGAACTTTAACCTTAAACAAGATGACGGTCAAGGAGTGCTACTGCCCCGACGGCGACCAGACGCTGCTGAGAAGAATTATGGCGCTGTGCAACGACACCGCCCAGACCTCCGCAGGGTTAGTCGGCGACCCCACCGAGACGGCGTTGGTTGCCTATGCGATAGAGAGCGGAGACGATTTTAACTCGTTAACCGCCACATATCCCCGTGTGAACGAGAAACCCTTCGACAGCGTAAGAAAGCTTATGACCACCGTACACGAGTGCGAGGGCAAGAGGGTCAGCTACACCAAGGGTGCGCCCGATATGCTTATTGCAAGGTGTAAATTCATATTAAAGGACGGTCAGGTGCAACCCTTGACCGAAGAGGAAATAGAGGCTATTAAGTCAGCCAACAGCGGTATGGCGCAAAAGGCGTTAAGGGTGCTTGCGGCAGCCTACGCAGACGGCGAAAACCTTGAGGAAGAAGACCTTATATTCGTGGGATTGACGGGTATGATAGACCCTCCCCGTGCAGAGGTCAAGGCGGCTGTAGCCAAGTGCCGCAGCGCAGGCATACACACCATTATGATTACGGGCGACCACGTTGAAACGGCAAAGGCTATCGCAAGGGAATTAGATATCCTGCGTGACGGCGATTTGTGCGCAACGGGCGCCGAGCTCGACGAGATGAGCGACGAGTATTTAAACGAAAATATAGGCAGGTTTGCGGTGTTCGCAAGGGTCAGCCCCGAGAACAAGGTACGTATAGTCAAAGCCGTTAAGTACAATAGACAGGTAGTCGCTATGACGGGCGACGGCGTCAACGACGCTCCCTCCATTAAGGAGGCGGATATAGGCATAGGAATGGGCATAACGGGTACGCAGGTATCCAAGGACTCGGCGGATATGATTCTGACCGACGACAACTTTGCAACCATCGTCGGCGCAGTCGAAGAGGGAAGAAAGATTTTCTCCAACATAACCAAGGCTATTCAGTTCCTGCTTTCGGCTAACATTGCAGAGGTCATATGCCTCTTCATAGCCTCGGTAGTGCTGGCGGGAATCGTGGGCGCAACCGACCCCGACTTCGTATTCTTAACCCCCGTTATGATACTCTGGGTCAACCTCGTCACCGACTCCTTCCCCGCCCTGTCGCTTGGTGCGGAAAAGGCGGAGGACGACGTCATGTCTCAACCGCCGAGAAAGAGCGATAAATCACTGTTCTCGGGCAGTTTAGGCAAGGATATTATAATTCAGGGTATTTTGCAGTCTGCGCTGGTTATGACCAGCTTCTGCCTCGGCTACTTCGTTTTGGGCAGCACGGCGGAGGCTTCGACGATGGCGTTCGTGTCGCTCTGTCTTATACAGCTCTTCCACTCGTTTAACCTGCGTTCGCAGAGGCACAGCGTGTTGAATAAACGGTTCTTTGGAAATAAGTTCTTGAATTTATCCGCACTGCTCGGCATAGTACTCACCATTGGCGTGGTACTTATCCCCGGCGTCAACACAGTATTCCACACCGCAACCTTAAACGGCTGGGAGTGGCTGGTTGCGATAGGCGTTTCGGTTGCGATTATCCCCTTGGTAGAGCTTCAGAAGCTCGTCGAAAGGGTTATCGACAAAAGGAAGAAAAAGGCTCAAAAATAACCGTTACCAACCGATCAAGTTACAGCCGTAACTTGTAATTACCCCGTATATATGTTGCAATTAATTAAAAAAGTAATACTGCGTACGGTTGACTTTAAGCCGACCTACGCTAAAAAAAGGAGAATAAAAAAATGACAATTGGAATTATCATAGGAATTGTGCTTGTGATTGCCGTCATAGCTTGCATTGTGCTCGGCATATTCTTTCTCACGGGCATACGCCCCGGTCTTGCCGTAGGCAGCCGTGCCGTTAAAAGACCGGTTGCCGGCGGAATTTCGCTCGGCGGTGCGGCAGTAGCGTTTATACTCTTTCTGCTCATCCCCTTCAGCTTCCACACAGTACAGGCAGGCGAAATTGCCGTGGTTAAACACCTCGGCGACGCAAAGGCGGTGAGGACTGCAGGAACCTACTTCGACTTCTGGATTACCGAGGACTACGAAAAGTACGACGCAAAGGTGCAGAACCTCGACATATCCACCACTGCATACTCTTCCGACGCACAGACGATGGACGTCAACCTCACCTTGCAGTATCAGATTAACTCCGAAAAGGGAATCGAGATTGCTAACAACTACGGTACGCTTGACACCTTATCCAACAGAATTCAGTCGGTTACGATTGAAAAGTGTAAGTCGGTACTCTCTCAGTATTCTGCAATGAAGATTATCGAGACGAGGTCGTCTATCTCCCCCGAGGTAGAATCTTCCGTTCAGTCGGCAATAGGCGCTAACTATTACGTATCCGTACATACGGTTGTGCTGACCAACATAGACTTCTCCGACGCATTTGAAAAGACGGTCGAGGACAAGATGATTGCCGAGCAGGAAAAGTTAAAGGCTGAATACGAAAAAGAGACGGCTATCATCAATGCGGAAAAGGAATTGGAAGTAAGTAAACGTCAGGCAGAGGCAAAGCTCGTCGCCGCTAACGCAGACGCTAAGGCGCAGGTGCTTGTCGCTCAGGCAGAGGCTGACGCATTAAAGGCTAAATCAATCGAAGTTGCACGTATGCTCGGCTTTACTATTACCGAGACAGAGGTAACCGAGGACGTGACCGAGACCGATGGAAACGGCGTGGAGACCACTACCACCGTAACGTCTATCAGGTACGATATCGACTTTACAGGCAAGCGTGCGGAGGAGATTAAACTCATCTCCGAATACTTAAAGTATACCGAATACCTCGATAAGTGGGACGGCAAGCTGCCCGAGGTTATGACGGGCGAGAGCGGTGCGACGATTATGATACCCGTAACACCCTCCTCGAGCGAATCGGAAACGGGCTCGACAACTTAATCGAACTGTTGCAAAATGTTGTGAATAATAATGTTATGAATAATTAAGAAACGCCCCGCACGGTTCCGTGCGGGGCGTAATTTTTATCAATGAATACAGATATTAAATTATTTAAAGCAGTAAAATTATTTTAAATAATTACCACCTTATTTGGGTATGTACCTTTGGAAAGATGCGAGCAAGAGCAGGAGCCTGCGGATTTGCCGACGGGAGTTTACATAGACGTAAATGACCGAGGCAAAACGTAAAGGCGACGAACTATTGCGACGCATATTTACAAAGCGCAACTCCAAAGTTACCTACCTAACCAACCGCCGTCAACCGCTATAGTAAACCCATTCACATAGTCCGAAGCAGCGCTTGCTAAATAGACTGCGGCACCCTCGAGGTCGGCAGGGGTACCCCAACGGCCTGCGGGAATACGGGAGAGAATGTCGGCACTGCGCTCCTCGTCCTGACGGAGCTGCTGGGTGTTGTTGGTCGCCATATATCCGGGGGCTATTCCGTTTACGTTTATGCCGTACTTAGCCCATTCGTTGGACAACGTCATAGTAATGCCCTTGATGGCAGACTTGCTCGCCGTGTACGAAGGCACTCTGATTCCGCCCTGATAGGAGAGCATGGAGGCGATATTGATTATCTTTCCGCCGCCGCCCTGAGCCAAAAACTGCTTAGCCACAGCCTGGGTTAAGAAGAACACCGTCTTTAAGTTGACGTTCATAACGCTGTCCCAATTCTCTTCGGAAAACTCAATGGAGTCCTGACGCTTGATAATTCCTGCGTTGTTGACGAGGATATCAATTCTTCCGAACCTGTCCAAAGTCTTGGATATAACCTCGGGAATGACGTCGACTGAGGATAAATCGGCGATGACGTTATAGAAGTTTTCGCTGCCGATGATCTCCTCCGTCTCGGTAGAGGGTCTCCTTGAAACGCCTACCACCTTTGCGCCCGCCTCGGCATATGCCCTGCAAATGCCCTGACCAAGCCCCGTGTTAGAACCGGTTACGATTGCCACTTTGCCCTTTAAGCTGAACAAATCAAGTATCATTATTCCACCTCACAATTTAATTCGCCTATATATTATAATACCCCCCGAAAGAAATTTCAAGGGGGTAAACGAAATTATCGCAAATTTAGTTTTAATCTTCCCTGTCGAACACGACCGTTTTACCGCTTTCGACGGCATATATCCTGCCACGAACCTCTATCCAGACGCACTGACACGAGGGGTTGAAAACCCTCTCCCCGTCGATGGAAAAGACGAGATTGTTGTAGGCGGTTACGTAGTCGTACACCTCGATATTGGTTGCAAACCAGATATCCTCCCTGCCGCAGAGGCGTTCAGCCAAGGACTCGATAACCTCCCAGTTATCGTCGTCGTCAAACTCGTAGCTGTGCCCCCAGAGGAAGAACAGCCAGCCCTCTCGGTGCTTAAGCTCGTCCTCGGGAGAGGAGTTTAAAAATCTGTCCGCAACCTCTTTCAGCCTTGCGTCCGTATGGTGGCAGGTGGGGTTGAGCTCCAGCCAGTCGGTGGGGATATCAAAGCTGTAGGTAGACTTGGTCGTTCGGGCATATGCCACGCCCAAATCCTTTAAAACCCTCTTTACGTCCTCGCTAAAGCCGTTATAGGCATACGCCATACCCCTGACTATTCTGTCGAATTTCTCCTCTAAATACTCCCTGTTGTCCACCACTTCACGAACGGCTTCGGGGAGGGGTACCTTGTTTAAAAATATATGTCTTGCGCCGTGGAGGGCAATCTCCTGAGAGCAGTTTGAAAAGGTTTTATATGTCTCCTCCTCGTCCATTCTTCCGTGCCAGTTTTCGCAGTCAAACAGACGGGAGTTCAGATTGAACGTACCCTTTAAATTGTACCTTTCCATTATCTCTAAAAGGCGTTTGTCCGCCTTTATTCCGTCGTCGTAGCTCAAGGTAAACGCCTTCGCCCTGCCGCCCGGGAAACGGATATATTTTTCCTCAAACATCTGCCTGAACATTTTAATTACTCTCCTTTTTCTATATCCTGCGGCTGTTCAATGATGACCTGAGCATCTTCAGCCGTCGTTATTAAGTCTGAGTTTTCGCCCTCGGGCATACCTTCGCCCGTCACGACGACCGCCTGCGGTTTGTCCTTAAACAAGCCCGACGAGCGTTTCCACCTGCCCGAAAGCAACCTTGTCATAAACAGCACGGAGCGCAGTACCCAGTCCGAACACATACCTATCCAGTAGCCGAACGCACCCAGCTGAGGCAGACCTGCAATCTTGTCGGTGGTGAGTATAAAGCACAAGCCCACACGCATTAACGCCATTGAGATGATTGCGCACCACATAACGTACTTTACGTCGCTTGTCGCCTTTAAAATTCCCGGGGTGGTGAAGGAGAGCGGATAGGTCACGAACTGGAAGGATAAGCAGAAGTATAAGCAGCTCTTTGCGATTGCCGCCGCCTCCTCGCCGTAGCCCCAGCAATAGACCAACACGTGGGTGAGTGCCATAAACAGCCCCACGCAGACAGTGTTGGCTGCGTAGGAGATTATGAACATCTTCTTCATATAGTACTTGCACTGGTCTATATCCCCCGTGCCGACCGCCTGACCAATGACGGTCAGACAGGAAGTACCTACGCCGCTGCCCACCACCGAGGCGAAGTTGTTTATGTTGTTGGCAATCGAGTTGCCCAGCGCCTGCGTGTTGACGGTTATTGCGTTGCCCGCCTCGTCCAACATACCCGTATCGGTTATGTAACAGCCCACGTTGACGAAAGTGGAAGTCATCAGTTTACCCAACTGAAAGAGTGCGCTCTCTATCCCCGAAGGTATGGCGATTTTTAAAATCTTTTTAATCATAACGCCGTCGAAGGAGAACCTTTCGAACACCTTAACGCAGACGTCGTTCTTTTTATTGCCGAGCACAATCAGCATAAACACCGCAGGTATAGCCCTGCAGATAAGCGTAGCCAGCGCCGCACCCATTACGCCGAGCTTTAATACGTACAAAAACACTGCGTTGACGCCGACGTTTAATACACAGCTCATAGCGGCTGAAATCATAGTAATCAAGCTCTTGCGCTGCACCCTGAGCAGGGCGGCGCAGGCGTTAAACAGACCTATAAAGGGGAAGGACGCAGCCGTTATGTAGAAATATATGCGCTGAAAACTGAAGGTTGCGCTGTTGACGTCTATGTCGCTGTAAAGAAGGCGCAGAAGGGGATAGTTTAAGGCAAGACACGCCCCCGCAACTACGAGGGAGGAGAGCACGACGATAATCAACATATGCTTTGCGCTGTTGGTTGCACTCTGCTTATCCTTTGCCCCTAAAAACTGCGAGGTTATTATCGCACCGCCCGTCGCAAACGCCGAAAAGAGCTGAATTATCAGGTTGTTGAGGTAATCCATATTGGTTACCGCAAGCCCTGCGCTCTGGCTGTCGCCGGGGATATTGGAGACCATAATGGAGTCGATAAACCCAAGCGAGGTAGAAAATATCTGTTCAATTACGATTGGCAGAATTAACCATAAAAGCCGCTTACCCGTAAACAGCGAATAGGTCTTTTTCTGCGTTTTAACTTTAGCCACTTAACCCTCTCCCACTCTTCTGACACATTCGCCGACATTATAGTACATAATTTGTAAAATGTAAAGAATATGAACGTGCGTTAATTGACTTTATTCTACGAATAAAATATAATGTATAAAAGGTAATATATGCGCATAATGATTGCACTGAATACCAATAAATAAGGATGTCGGTCTATGAATAAAAACACTCAAACACTGCCCTCGCCCAACAAAAAACAAAGGGTGTGGGAGGCAATAAAAAAATACCTGATAATAACCTTAGGCTGCCTTATATACGCCACGGGAATAGCCCTGTTCGTCTCCCCCGCCAACCTCTCTTCGGGCGGCATGACGGGTATTTCGATTATCGTCAACCACTACGTTCCCCAGCTCACTCAGGGCGTGTGGTACATTATTTTAAACATACCTATGATTGTATTGGGCTTAATCTTCTTCGGCTGGAGGTTCTTGCTCTCGACGGGTTACGCCACGGTTGTCTCCGCACTTATGATGAGTGCCTGGGAGCTCATTTTGGGCGAAAAAGGGTTAAACGTTCTGCCCTTTACCCAGGGTATGGACACGGCTACGGCGTACATCATCGGCGCAGTGGTGGGCGGCGTGCTCTTCGGCGTGGGCATGGGGCTCATATTCCGCATGGGCGCCTCCACCGCAGGTACGGACATCATCGTAAAGCTGCTCAGGAAAAAGTTCCGCCATATCCCCACGGGAATGATATCCTTAGGAACGGATATGGCTATAGTCTCCTGCTCGCTGCTCATTAAGCCCGACCTGCAGACGCTGTTCTATACGGCACTGTCGGTAATAGTGTTCACCCTCGTCTTCGACTGGGTACTCTACGGCGGAAACTCGGCAAAGATGGTATATATAATAACCGACAAAGCCAAGTATGAAAGTATCACGCAAAAACTATTGACCGAAGTCGATACGGGCGCAACCATTGTCGACGCCAAGGGGGCATACACCAAAGAGGATAAGGTGATGCTGCTGTGCGTGGTCAAGTCGTTTATGTACCCCAGGCTTCGTGACGTTGTCAAGGAAGAGGATAAAAACGCATTTATGATAGTATCTTCCGCCAAGGAGATTTACGGCGAGGGCTATCAGGACCAGAACGCAGAGGAGCTTTAACCGCATAGCTTAAAGTAGCTTCAGCCTTTTGCCAGGAGGGGCTTAACCCGTTTTAACGGGAGTTAAACCCCTGCTATGTGCCTTTTAAACATATTTCGCCAAAGTTTACGGCGCACCGAACGTGTTCGGTGCGCCGTCAATTTTTTAACGTTTAAATGCTCTGTAGACGGCGTATCCGTCCGACTTGCTTCTACAATTCCTTGCAAAGAGGGCAAACCTTGCGCCTACCCACACGCCCTCGCTTGCGTAAAAGGCGGGGGACAGGGTCTGCCCGTTGACCGTAAAAGTGCATTCGATGCGGTATATGTCACGGTTAACGCCCTTTATCTGCACGCTGACCGCCCCGTCGGGCAGGCTTATCTGCTTTAAAATTTTCTCTCCGCCCTCGCCCGAAAGGCTGTAGCGGAGGAGATATTCTCCGCCCTCGCAGACGACCGAGACAAAGGCACTCTCACGCCCGATTATGCCGAACCCTGCCTCGTCGCCGTCCTGCCTGCCGAACAGGGCAAAGTCAGCCGAGGCGTTGAACTCCCTGCCCAGAACCATAGTGGTTAAGGCGGTGGGCAGCTCCTCTATCCTGCCGTCAAAGTTCAGGCAGTTGAGCGTCAAGCCGTCGCCGACAGTCCCCCAGCCGTCGACGGGGTTTGCAGGGGTCTGCCACATAGGGGAGAGCCTGCCGTTAAAGTTATCGCCGTCGGGCAATTTAGCCCCCGTACTAACCTGAACGGGATATATTCCGCCGTCAACGGGGTTGCCCGCAATGCCGTCGTAGCCCGGTCTGCCGCATATGCACCAGCCGTCCTGCCATACGGCTGGCTGAAGGTGAACCACCCTGCCGTACGCTCTCATATCCTGAAAGTGCAGAAAGTACTCCCTACCTTCAGGCGTGTCTACCAACGCACCCTGATGGGGTCCGTTGACCAAAGTATCGCCCTGCATTAAGATGACCTTGCTCTCATACGGTCCGTAGATATCCTTGGAACGCAGTGCAACCTGCCAGCCGCTCTTGACGCTCCCCGCAGGTGCGAAGATGTAATAATAACCCTCCCGTTTATAGAATTTAGGTCCCTCGATAACGGGGTTGTTATCCCTGCCGTCGTAGATTATTTTATAGCCGTCCGAGATACACTCCGTCAGGTCGGGGGTGACCTCGTACAGCCCTATTTTTGAGTTGAACCCAGCCCTCGTACGGGCAAAGGCTACGGCGATAAAGCACCTGTCCCCCTCCCATATGGGGCAGGGGTCTATAATTCCCTTAGCCTTAATCAAGGGGCGCAGGGGCGACCACTCGCCCTCGATATCCACCGTCTCGGAGACGTATATCCCGTCGTCGGGGAAGGGAATTACGCAGTAAAATTTACCGCCGTGCTCCCTGATTGACGGCGCCCAAGCCCCGTCGCCAGCGCATACTCTGCCGTTAAAGCGTTCAAAGGGCAGGGTTTTTATAACGTAGTTGACTATCTCCCACTCTACAAGGTTTTCGGAGCGAAGCACAGGCACCCCGGGCACGAAGTTGAACGACGAGGAGACGAGGTAAAAGAATTTACCGACCCTGATGACGTCAGGGTCGGAGTAGTCTGCAAATATAACAGGATTTTTATAGGTCGGTTGTCCGTTCATTTTCTAAATATCGCTCACCGAATTTTTTTGCCCATCTCTCTGCAAAGATGCGAGCAAGAGCAGGAGCCTGCGGCTTTGGCGACAGGAGTTTACTTAAGCGTAAATGACTGAGCCAAAACGTAAAGGCGACGAACTGTTGCGACGCATATTTACAGGGAAGTTACTTTAAGGCGTTGACAAAAATGTTGTAGAAATCCTCTTCGCCCAACGCCATACAGCTGCCCTTAGTGCCGTTACACTTGACAGCCATCTTGTGCGCCATAAGCTTTAAATCGTCGTCGGTGGGGTTGACGCCCAGTCCCGAAATAGTAGTGGGCAGACCGATTGATTTAAACCACTCCTCGCAGGCGTCGATACCCTTTAAGGCGAGCTCCTCCCTCGTGCCGCTCGGTCTTACGCCCATTACCTCGACGGCAAAGCGGTGGAACCTGTTGAGACAGTTTTTATAGACGTATCTCGCCCAGCTGCCCCAGACCGAGGTCAACGCCGCACCGTGCGCCACGTCGTACAGAGCCGACAGCTCGTGACCCAGCCAGTGGACAACCCAGTCGCCGCCGTCCGTACCGCAGCCCGTCAGCCCGTTATGGGAAAGGCTGCCCGCCCACATAAGATTTGCCCTCGCCTCGTAGTCGTCGGGCTTGCGCAGGGCTTTAGGCGTCGCCGCAATAACCGTAGTCATAAGCGCCTCGCTTATCCCGTCGGTAAGCGTCATATTGCCGCCTGCGGCAAGGTACCTCTCTGCGGTATGCATAAATATGTCGGCACCGCCGCACGCCGTCTGGAAGGGCGAGACGCTGACGGTTAAGTCAGGGTTTAAAATTGCAAAAGTCGGTCTTGTGAGGTCACAGCTTAACCCCCTCTTTTCGCAGATTTCGTCGTTGGTTATAACCGAGGAATTGCTCATCTCGCTGCCCGAGGCAGAGATGGTCAGCACCACGCCGATGGGCAGACAGCTTGCCGCCTCCCTCTTGCGGGAGTAGAAATCCCAGACGTTTCCGCCGTTAGCCACGCCTAAGCCTATCGCCTTGGCACTGTCTATAACGCTGCCGCCGCCGACGGCTAAAATAAGGTCGACGTTTTCACGTTGGCACAGGGATATGCCCTGATTAACGAGCGAAAGACGGGGATTGGGCTTGACGCCGCCCAACTCGCACCAGGCTATATTTACGCTCTCTATCTCCCACTTTACACGCTGCAGCAGTCCGCTTTTTACTGCGCTTTCGCCGCCGTAGTGGATAAGCACCTTCCTGCAGCCGTACTTTTGTAAAATGTCCGACAGCTGCTCCTCGCCGTTTTTACCGAAGTAGACGGCAGTCGGCGTAAAATATAAAAAATTATTCATTATTAATTTCCCCCGAAATTATCTTATTGTCATTATAACACCACTTTACAATATAATCAATACCCAAATCAAAAAATCGGTTTAGCCGCCTCCGCCGATTAAGCTAAAAACATTTGCATTATATAGGAGGTTGTAGTAAAATTAATTACGATTAATCAGCGAGGTTAAATCTTGTGAAAAAGAGAATTCTGGTTGTATTTACAGGCGGTACGATAGGCAGCGACACCGAGGGCGAAAACGTAGCCCTCGATACAAAGAGCAGGAAGCTGCTCATCAACGCCTACCGCACGAGGACGGGGAGCGACGTCGGGTTCGACGAGGTCTCGCCCGTAAACGTGCTGAGCGAAAACGTACAGCCCTCCGACCTTAAAAAAATTTACGACTGCGTGGCGGCGGTTGACACCACGCTCTACGACGGCG
Source organism: Candidatus Coproplasma sp. (assembly GCA_051892535.1). Lineage (GTDB taxonomy): Bacteria > Bacillota > Clostridia > Christensenellales > Borkfalkiaceae > Coproplasma. The sequence goes on from JBJFGI010000006.1 coordinate 16,537, forward strand.
TGATAATAACCCACGGTACGGACACGCTATGCTTTACCGTAAACTGGTTCTCGCAGGTGTTCTGCGACTACCCCCTGCCCATCGTATTCGTGTCTGCGCTGTACCCTTTAACCGACAACCGCTCCAACGGCGTAACCAACTTTTCGGGTGCGGTGGACTTTATCGAAAAGGCAGGTCTGCACGGCGTCTACTGCTCGTTTGCCAACGAATGGGAGAACTGCAAAATTCACTTGGGCTCCAGATTGACCTACCCCTCGGAGATAAGCGGTCACTACTACTCGGCGCTCAACGCCTACCTTGCCGAGATAGTAAACGGCGAAGTAGTGTTTAACCAGTCGCCCTACCTGCCCACGTTGGAGCAGATTAAAAACAACCGCAAAAAGGGGTGCAACCCCTCCCTTTCGGGCGGTGTAATCTTAATCACCATGCGCTCCCTTTTGAACTTTGCGGTGTACGACTTTACCGACGTCAAGCCCAAGGCGGTAATAATAGAGCTTTCGCACAGCGGAACGATATGCACGCAGGGCGATAATTTAAACTTTTTACGCTTTGCCGACTACTGCAGGCAGTGCGGCGTCGAGGTTATTATCGGACCCGTAATGAGCAGGGCGAAGGTGTACGACAGTATGCGCCACCTGCCCGACAACGTTAAAATCTCCCACGATCTGACCATAGAGATGACCGTAGCCAAGGTTATGAGTGCCTTAGGCGCAAACCTTTCCGCCGACGCATACTTTGACGACAACTTAGCGTTTGAAAAGATAAACTTCCCCCTGTAAATTCAAGCCCGCACACCCTGCGGGCTTTTTTTATTGCCGTTGGACTGACCCTCGCCTTGGCACAGAAGTTAATCACCTGCTTGACGGGAATTGAGCTGGTCAAGCGTTTGAGTAATTAAGATACACCGCTGCAGGTCGCACCTGCCGCTGCAGGTCGCACCTGCCGCTGCAGGTCGCACCTGCTTTATGCGCATATAATGCATAAAAGCACTGTTAATAAATAATTATACAAATTATAATAATATCAAAATGAATAATTAATTGACTTTTCTGTTTGCGTATAATAAAATGATACTTGAAGTAAACTGCGTTATTACGCTTAACAAAAGGTAATTATGAAAAAAATAACCAGAATTATAGCAGGCATAACCGCATTGATTATGTCGATAGGAATAGCAGGTTGCCGTGACGTACCCGGCAAGAGCACCGACTACCCTTCCTTTAAGCCCGCAGGCGACGGCACTACCAGCGTGGAGACGAGCGAGAAATATACCGTTAACGTGCGCTCCGCAGGCGGAATGAAACTCGACGGCGTAAGGGTAACCGCCTACAACTCGCAGAACGTTAAGGTGAGGTCGGGTATCTCCAAGGACGGTGAAATCAACTTCAACCTCTCCCTTGGCAGTTACACCCTTGAAGTTGACCCGGACACCCTCCCCGCAGGCTATTACGTGGAAGAGGGCTTAACGTATACCACCAACCCCGAGAAGAGGGAAACGATTAACATCAGCATCCCCTCCAAGGTAATCTCTCAGGCGGCTACGGCGGACAAGCTCTACTCTTTGGGTGAAATTATCAACGATTTCACCTTAAAGGACTATCGTGAAAACGACGAGGGCTACACGGGCACAAAGAGCTATAAGCTCTCCGAGATTTTAACGAGGAAGAAGGCGGTAGTGCTCAACTTCTGGTATCCTACCTGTACCTTCTGTACTCAGGAATTCCCCTACCTTCAGAGCGCTTACGCCGAGGCTAAGAACGACGTCGAAGTTATCGGCGTATGCTTCTCGAGCTACAGCAACGCCAACGTGGCAAGCTACGTAAAAAGCCATGAAAACGACTTTAAACTCACCTTCCCCCTCTGCGTAGACACGGCGGGTATTCAGAAGAGGTTTAACATTACCAGCGCACCTACCACTATAGTTATCGACAGATACGGTATGATTGCATTCTGGGAGTCGGGCGGTCAGCCCACCGTAGCTTTCTGGCAGAACCTGTTTAAGAAGTACGCCTCCAACGACTACGTTCAGGACGTAGACGGCACCGGCGGCAGCACGAGCGGCGGCGACAGTTCGGAGATCGAAAAACCCGACGTGACTATGCCCACCTCCGACCAGATGGCTGCTGCGGCAAGCGCTGCAGGGCTTAAGGCTACTTACAGGGCAGACACCAAGGACGAATACGCATGGCCCTGGACGACGACAACCGACGACGTCTACGGCGACGTAATAACCGCAACCAACACGGGCAAGCAGAACTCCTACGCAACCTTGTACGTGGATATAGAGCTTAAGCAGGACGATTTACTCTCCTTCGACTACTACGTATCTTCGGAAAAGGGAAGGGACTGCTTATACGTACTCCTCGACGGTCAGCTTATTAACGGCTCAGGCTGGTCGGGCACAGAGAACGGTTGGATTTCATACGACGCCTACGTTGCCGACAGGGATAAGACGGTAGAACTCGCCTTCATCTTCCAGAAGGACGACGGCGACCCCAGTGAAGAGGCTGTAGGCGACGACTGCGCTAAGATTAAAAATATCCGCACCTCCAAGGTAAGCGCAGACACCCCCGCACTCGACGTAATAAGGGAGGCGGCTTCGGGCGATATTTCGGAGGGCAAGTACAGCCATTACGTAACCCCCGTCCTCGGCGACGACGGCTTCTACCACGTAGGCAGTAAGACCGGTCCCCTGCTGTATATAAGCTTAACCAACATCACCCCTTGGAGCGAGCTTCACGCCACCGATAACCAATTTGTACACGACGGCGCAACCGACTACGCAACCTTGTACTTAATGTCCTACTTTATGTACGCCAAAACGGTTGAGGAAGACAACGTTGTCCTGGAGTTCTCCACAAAAATGGACGGTAAGGACTTCGGTACCGCCCTTCAGCAGTACAACCATATGGTGCTTATGTTGGAAGAGCCCTATGAGCTTATGCCCGTATCCGAACAGCTCAGGCAGTGGGCTATTGCATTCACCAACCAGTACGAAAAGGACAACGGTGCTTCTTCTCACGAAAACGAATGGCTTGAGTTCTGCTTCTACTACGACCACTACGGCGCAGAGCATACCGGCGAGGACGACGTATGCTTAAGGGATACCGATATAACCAAGGGTCTTACAGTCTATAATACCTATAATATAGGCTTCGACTCCACCCCCGACGACGGTGACAGCATAGGTATTGTTACGGGCACCGTAAAGTATGCGCTTAAGAGACACAACGGTCTTTACTATGAATTTACCGCTCCTAAAGACGGTATCTATCAGATAAGGGACTATGAAGGCGAATGCGAAGGTCTGACCATCTTAAAACTGTTGGAAGACAATATCAATACAGAGGTTATCGACTACACCGGCTTCATTCAGGACTTCGACGACGTAACAACGTACGATTCAACAACGGAAAAGTCGAAGTACAATTCCTTTAACCACTATATTGAACTTAGCGAAGGCGAAACCGTTTACCTGCTTCTGTACATTCCTGAAAATACAACGGGTGACTTCACGTTCGATGTTATCTATCACGATAGCGTAGATACGCTTATGCACTGCTCCACCAGCGGCGGCGCCTGGACGTATGATTTGGAGACCTACTCTTATATCTACCTCGGAATTGACGCAGCCTTTAACACCGCAGACGGCAAATATTATCACGCAAAGGCTGACGGCGAACCCGACACCACAAAGCCCATCTATATCAATATGGTATATGAAAGCTTCTTCAGGAGCGAGATGAACGGCTGGAACGGCGCATCCATAAAAGAGCTTCAGGAGGGCGGTAAGTTTGAAGAAAGAGTCGGCGCTGACGCAGCCGCATTAATAGCTAACTACATCAACCAGGCTAAAGCCAACACGGGCGATATGTACGGACTTGTAGAGGCGGACAGCACCATCGTCAACATCTTGAATTCCCTCATCGCTAATACAAGTCAGAATAGCGGCGGTGCAGGCGACAACCGTGGCTGGATGTGCTTTGCAGTCTATATGGAACACCTGACCTATTCAGGAAACTAAAAAATTAAAACTTTAAGGAGTTTATATTATGAAAAAATTATTTAAGAGAGTTTCTCTCGTACTCTTAACCGTTTGTGCGGTATTCGCCTGCATGTTTGCACTGTCGGCTTGCGATAGAAGTCCTAAATACGTCTTTACTATTCAGTACGAAGACGGAACGCCTTGTACCGAAGTGTATTTCTTGCAGATTTGTACCGATAGTTCGTGCTATGAGATTAAAGACGTAAAGCCCGACGCTAACGGCAAAGTAACCCTTTCCCAGAACAAAGTTGATCAGATTTGCAATCCTGAAGTAAACGTTACCAAATTTTCATTCCACGTATTTATCGAAACCGAAAACGATTTCCCCGATTTCCCTGTTGAAGTTGACGGCGCAAATGAATACACGATAATCATTACACAGGAATAAGTTTTAAAAATAGCCCAAACAGCCTGAACCGATTAGGTTCAGGCTGTTTTTTGCAATTAATATTCAACCGCCGTAAACGCAGAACAACCCCTGGTAGGCAGGGGGTTGTCTTTTTATGGTACACCCGACTGAATTACAACGCCCCCAAGCCAAAAAGGCTTGGGGGCGTTATGGTACACCCGACTGGAGTCGAACCAGCGGCACCGAGCGTCGGAGGCTCGTGCTCTATCCAACTGAGCTACGGGTGTATAAAGTATCAAAAGTTCGTTGCGGGAAAATTCTCCCGCAATGAACCTCGTTTTATAAATTATACCGCATAGCGCTTGACTATGCCAAGCAGAATCTGCACGACTTTGTGCATATCTTCGATTGCAATGCGCTCGTCCAGCCCGTGAGCGTTGAGCCCGCCCGTACAGATATTGGGGCAGGGTAAGCCCATAAAGGAGAGCGACGACCCGTCCGTACCGCCACGAATGGGGAATATCTTGGGTTCTACGCCCACCTCCTCCATTGCAGCCACGGCGTTTTCCACCAGGTGCATATGGGGAGTTATGACCTCCGCACAGTTATAATACTGGTCACGCATCTTTAAAGATATGCGCCCGTCGTACTTCTTATTCAATTTGTCGACAACCTCTTGAACAAACGCCTTGCGCCCTTCAAACTTAGCCCTGTCGTGCTCCCTTATTATGCCGTGGACGGTGCAGCTCTCCACTCCGCCCGCAATGTCAGTGATAAAGTAATAACCCTCTCTGCCCTCCGTCGTCTCGGGTCTTTGGTCACAAGGAAGTAAGTTTATGAATTCGTTGGCTAATACTATGGCGTTAACCATCACGCCCTTCGCCTGACCGGGGTGAATATTCCTGCCCGTAATCTCCAAATCGAAGCAGGCTCCGTTAAAGGTCTCGTAGGAGATTTCGCCCAGCTCCTCGCCGTCGACGGTGTAGGCAAAATCACAGCCGAACCTTTCCACGTCAAACAGCTTTGCGCCGTGACCTATCTCCTCGTCGGGGGTGAAGGCAATGCCCACCTTTCCGTGTTTAATCTGAGGGTTATTCACAAGGTATTCGGCAAGCGCCATAATCTCTGCGACGCCCGCCTTGTCGTCCGCACCTAAAATCGTGGTGCCGTCGGAGGTAATTACCCCGTCCGCCACCTGCGGTTTAACGCCGTACCCCTTGGGGTGGGAGACGACGTCGAGGTGGGCTATAAGTCCGATAGCATACTTGCTCTCACAGTTGCCCTCGATTGCGCTGTAGACGTAACCGTGTTCGGTTACCTCAGCCTTTAAGCCCAGCGCCTCCAGCTCGCCTGCAAGCATTGTTGCAAGGTTGCGCTGGCAGTCGGTCGAGGGGGTGTTGTCAAAGTTATCCTCATCGCTCGGCGTGTCCACCTGAACGTACCTTAAAAATTTATCTTCAACTCTTTCCATTTTAATCTTCCTTATAAAACCTGTTAACGGGCATATATTCGGGGGTTAATCGACTATCACGCCGCCGCCGAGACAACGTGTCTCGTCGTAGAACACGGCGTACTGCCCTGCCGTAACCGCACGCTGCGGCTCGGCAAAGACCACCTTAACGCCGTCGCCGTCGGGAATTACGCACACCTTCTGCTCGCCCTGACGGTAGCGGAACTTTGCCGTACATTCAAAGGGGGATACAGGGGGGTCTACGCCTATCCAGTTGAGCCCCGTCACCCTGCACTCGTTTGAGTAGAGAGGCGCCTCGTCCCCGTGGGAGACGTATAAAATATTGTTCTGTAAATCCTTTTTAACTACAAACCATCTTCCGCTCTCGCCCTTCTTTCCGCCGAGGTCAAGCCCCCTGCGCTGTCCTAAGGTGTAGTACATAAGTCCGCAGTGCTCGCCCACCTCTTCGCCCTCAAGCGAGAGAATTTTGCCCGGCTTTGCCGGCAGATATTCGGAGAGGAATTTTCTGAAATTCCGCTCACCGATAAAACAGATACCCGTTGAGTCCTTCTTCTTCGCCGTGGCAAGCCCGTTTTTTATTGCAATTTCACGCACCTCGGCTTTATCTAAATCGGCAAGGGGGAACAACACGTTTGCAAGCTGGGGTTGGGTGACCTGATTTAAAAAGTAAGTCTGATCCTTGCCCGTATCCTTAGCCTTTAAAAGGTAGTGCCTGCCGTCCTCGGCGTGGTCTATGCCGCAATAATGCCCCGTTGCGATATAGTCCGCACCCAAAGAGAGGGCATACTCCCTGAACGGACCGAACTTAATCTCACGGTTGCATAACACGTCGGGGTTAGGCGTTCTGCCCGCCGCATACTCGGCTAAGAAGTGGGAAAACACCCTCTCCTGATACTCCTTGGCGAAGTTGACCGAATAATAGGGAACGTTGAGCAGAGAGCACACTCTGCGCACGTCGGCAAAGTCGCTCTCCGCCGTACACGCACCGCTTGCGTCCTCCTCTTCCCAATTGAGCATAAACAGCCCTATTACGTTGTACCCCTGCTCCTTTAAAAGCAGGGCGGCGACGGAGCTGTCCACTCCACCGCTCATGCCTACTACTACAGTTTTCATAAATCTATTTTTGCCGTTAACACGGGCATATACGGGGGTTAAACTAAACCGTACCTACGGTTATGCCGTTGCCTTGCCCTTCTTCTTTGAACGCAGTTCCTTTTCAAGCTCCTCGCAGGTCTGCGCAAGCTCCTCTTCCGATTCGGCTATATCCACGTTGTCCAAAATGTCCTGAAGCCTGTATTCCGCAGTGAGATACTTAATGGTCTGGAAGCCGATTACGGCGGTTAACGTACCGTTCGCAAGCCCCTGAATGGAGCTGTCCACCACGGTGGCGATAATTCCGCCCAAGACGGGCAGACCCTTCATTGCATCGCCCATAGTACGCACTAATCCGTTGCCTATCTTCACGCCGCCAAGCCCGTAGGCTACAAGCGAATTTTTAACTACCGCTGCAAAAATTTTAGCCAGCTTAGCCTCCGACGGGCGGAAACCGTATAAAAAGATTATGTCCTTAATCATCTGCAGGTTTACGACGGCTATCATCATCGTGTCTATCTTGCTGTCCTGAGAGAGTGCGGAGTACATTGCAGACTTTAACGAGCTCTGCAAAATAACCTGCTGAGCACTCTTTTTAACCGAACCCGTGTACAGTGCGGTGAGCTGTTCCTTTATCACGGCGTCGTCGTTAAACCTTAAACCTGCCTCCAGCTTTTCGACCGTTAAGCTGTCGTACCAGCCCACGCCCGCAACGGTGTTGCACAGCTCGACTATCTTGGTAGCAATTTCACGCCTCGTCTTTCTGTTGTGGCGCTTAGCATGCGCCGCAGACTTGTAGTTGACGTTGGTTATGAAGTGCTGCGTGCGGTAAATCTTAACGATTGGCACTATGTAAAAGAGGATAAACAGCACCACCGAGATTGCCGCCGCCAGATATCCTGCGTGGGGGTGGAAGTCGTACGCCGTCTTGCTTATCGAGAAAAAGCACCACACGAACACCACGCCGACAAGGGCGGTTAAAAGGTATAAAAACGTCTTTGCCGCCTTGACGTTCTCTCGCTTGACGTACTTTTCCTCGTACTCGTAGATGGTCATTTTTGCGGTTTCGGCAGGCGTTTCAGGCTTGGCACTCTCCGCCTGACTGCCCGAACCGACCGTAGTATTAGGGGCAGCCGCCGCAGCCGCTACCGCCAACTCGTCTTTTTTATTCTTTCTCATAATTTTGTCCTACCTTATTTAGGTATGTTTTTATCTCTAATAATTCGGTCTTATTCAGTAATTCAACCTTATTCAGCCCATCTCTCGTAAACGTAGCCTGACACCGTATTGCACGATTTAAAACCCAGGCTCATCTCTCGTTCAAGAAGCGAGTAAGACAAGGAAGGCGAGGCTTTTCGACGGGGAGTTTACAATGACGTAAATGACCCGAGAAAAACGTAGCCTAACACCGTATTACGAAGTTTATTGGACGAGAACTATAAATCTATGGCGAACTTATATAGTTCCGATTTACTCACTCCCCTGTCCCTCGCTGCCGCCTTTAACGCCTCCTTCTTGTCCATACCCTGCTCCATATAAAAGAGGATATGTTCACGCTCGGAGAGGGAGTTTAAGGGGTTTTCGCTGCACTTTGCGCCCTCGACTATCAACACGTATTCGCCACGCTTTTCGCCGGGCAACCCGTCTTTAAGATTGAAGTGCTCGACCGTTTCGTGGAGCTTGGTTATCTCCCTGACCGCACAGGCGCACCTGTCGCCGAAAACGCCGTAGATAGAGGATATATGCCTGTCTACGTCCTGCGGAGCGACGTGGAAACACAGTGTTAAGTCTAAATTTTTATACTTCTCTAAAAGGGCTTTTCTGTCCTTTTCCTTGTCGGGCAGAAAGCCTATAAAGGCAAACC
>JBJFGI010000007.1:0-1579 GCA_051892535.1 Candidatus Coproplasma sp.
ATCGTTCCGCTTAAAGAATGTCCTGCCCAGATACTGACGAGTTCTGCCGGAACTCCGCTCTCCTTGCAACGGCTGATAAACGTGTGCCTCAGCTCGTGAGAGTGATGATTGGCGAACAATCTCTTCATTGCCGTATGTAAGCTGTTCAGGTTGACGTTCTTCGCCTTTTCAAAGTCGATATACGGCAACACACGTTTCATCATAGGCGTGAGCGGAATTTTGCGTTTAACAACGTTTCTGCCCTTCTTCTCCTTGCTCGTCTCGCACTCCAGCCAGGTGCCGTCAATTAAGTTCAGGCTCGCAAGCTCGCTACGCCTCAGTCCCGTGTATAACAGCACCAACAAGGCGTGAGAGGTATCTCTTTCGAGGTTGGCAAGGCAGTAATTGACCAACTGCTTTTCCTCCTCGTAGGTAAACGCACACCCCTGCTTGGACTCGTAGCTCGGCACGACTACCTTCTTCATCGGCGATGATATTGAGTAGTCCTCGGCTACCATATCGAAGATACAGCGGAGCAGTAAAAACAACTTGTGCGCCGTCCGCAGTACTCCTCTCTCAACGTAGGTCAGGAGGAAATTCTGCAAGGAATTTCGGTCTATCTCCGTAACGGGCAGACTGCCGAACACGGGTAAAATATCCTTGTTCAACATTCGCACGTACTCGCCATACGTCGACGGCTTGGTTGTAACCTTTTTGAGTTTAAGCCACTCCTCGGCGTACTCCGTAAAGGTCTTAACCACCTTTTCAGGTTTCTTGGGCTTGGGTTCTTCGTAAGTTTTGTTATTCAGTTTATCGATAAATTTTTGCTTTAGTTTTGTAAGGTCTTTGGACGACACCTCTATGTTGATTCCCTTTCTATGGAATCTCGCCTCGTATACGCCGTCAGGTTTTAAACGGTAATGCACTATCATATCGTTCGTCGCAAAGATATTTTTGTATGCTGTCGGCATCCTTGAAATCTCCTTTTTAGTAAATTTCAGATACTTCCGATTGTTCAGCACCTTACTCCTGTTTTGTAAATTTCTTTGAACGGGCAACCCCGACAGCACCTGTTCACACAGCTCGCTCTGTCTGCGCATATTCTCTATCAACAGGGCTACGGTATCGTCCGCCTGTAAATTGTTTAATTGCTTATAGTTCAATTCTCCTTTTTGTTATTTGTGTTTTATAAGGTCGCTTGGCTTGGGATTTCTGTCTAATCATCATTTTTGCCTTATAGGTCTTTGTCTATCTCTTCTTTACCGACTACTCTCCGTCGCCTTGCAGTTCCTTTAGTTTACTTAATTTGTTCTATCCTCCTTCCGCACCCATAACGGAAAGGTGAGTGCGGTTTGCCCTTACACAATTTTCTCCTTGAAGGCTACGCCGTAAATTTTGGTTATGGCACAGCCTAATATTCCCGACATTACGGGTGTATTAAGTATAGCTTGTATTTAAACTATATTCCGTTGTTGTCGGTAGACTTCAGGTACTCATAAGCCTTTTTAATGAAGTCCACCTTTGTCATTTTGCGCTCCTTTAAAAACGCATTGATTTCGTCATACAGCTCTCTGGGTATCATTGTCTGAAAATTACCGCT
>JBJFGI010000008.1:0-24507 GCA_051892535.1 Candidatus Coproplasma sp.
CTGTTCGTCGGTGAGCTCGTCTGCGGGCTGTTCGGGAGTTTCGCCTGAACCCTCTCCGCCCTCTTCGGGGATTTCGGGAAGGACCTCGCCCTCTTCCTCTACGGGAGTTTCGCTTGAACCCTCTCCGCCCTCTTCAGGGATTTCGGGAAGGACTTCGCCCTCTTCCTCTACGGGAGTTTCGGTCGTACCTTCAGTCGTACCTTCAGTCGTGCCCTCTTCGCCCTCTACGGGAGTTTCGGTCGTACTCTCTTCCTCTTCAGGGGTTGCAGCCGTACCCTCTTCCTCTACGGAAGTTTCAGGAACAACCTCGGTTGATTCTTCTGCAGATATTATGGAGCCGATTGACGCAGCGCCGTAGGTATAGAAGTTAGCCGAATTGAGCTGTTCTACGGTGGCAACGTCGTCGCCGTCCGTCGAGCTGTTGTTGTTAGACGTGCAGCCTGTTGCCATGCAAGCACCGCCTATAAGTGCTGTTGATAAAACTATTGACGTAATAAGCTTTTTCATTTTTTTGTTCTCCTTATCGCTTTTACTTACACCTATATAACAGCCTGCGTTACGGTTTTGTTGGTAAATATAAAAAAATTTTTTAATTATTTTTTTAAGACAAAAATACAGGGCGGAACGATATGCGTTCTGCCCTTATAACTTTATATATTAAATTATTAAAAATCTAAGCCGTAAGGAGGAGTATAGGGATATTCGTACTCCCACTCCTTTTCCTCGTCCTTGTCCCAATCGTACTCGGGGGGAGCAAAGGGGTCGTCCTTATCTTCCTTATCATCTTTGTCGTCCTCCCAATCGTCAAAATCGTCGTCGGGCTCGACAGGCTCGTCGCCGCTGATACGGTTGATGAAGTCGAAGCCGCCGCCCTGTTCCCAAGGCTTGTTCTGCATTATAAGCTCGTGCTTATAGTCACCGAACCAGGCGTCGACCTGCATAATCTTTTCGCCGTTTTCCTCAAAGGGATTGAATTGAATTTTAACGTTTTCGTTCTCGTCGGGGCGCTCTATGTCAACTTCAAAGGAGGTATCTTCGCCCGTTTCACCCTTTATTTTAGCCGTTTCGGTTTCCTTGCCGTTTTCATAGACGCTTACGACTACCTTGCTCTCCGTCTCGTCCGTTTCGCTTTCGAATTCGTATTTCATTACTATATACGAATTTCTGTCCGGAGAAGTGTAAGCTATAAACTCCGTCTTGCTCTTGGTTTCGTCATCGTCGGTTTCGGTCTTGTACTTGCCGTCTACGGGGAAGGCTACGTCGCCTTTAACCAATATACCCTCGATTTCATACTTCTCTTCGTCGTCTTTAATCTTAACGCTGCCCTCAACCTTTTTGAAGTATAACACCGTCTCCGCAGAGCTGCCGAACACGTCGCTATAGCCTACGTTGAGCTTAAATTCGTACTCATCGATATCCGCAGCCGTGCAGGAGCCCGTTATCTTGCCCTCGCCGAGCATACCCGTCGCAAACATTGCATACTTATCCAGAATCTTTTTCTGCAGGTCGGTTATCTCGGTGGATGCAGAAAAAGTCGTATCGTAGGTGTCCGCCAAAGCAAAGGCTGAAGCTACGTTTGTTAAATCGGTTCCGTCCAGCATAGCGCCGACGGATACTGCGCTGTATGCGTAGAATTCGGTTGCCGAAGATACCGAGCCGAAGTTGCTATCGATTACGTCGGGCAGGATTGCAGGTGCAGAGGGATTTAAAAGTATAATCGCACAGGCAACCGCCGCAACGGCAGCCGCACAGCAAGCGCAAACCGAAATTGCAATGTTGCGCTTTGTCTTTACTGCGACTCCGCCGCCTGCGTTGGACACGTTGTCCTGCACGCCGCAATCGGCGGCAATACGCCTTTTAACGCTGTCCGAAGGCATAACGGCTGATTTTTGTTGTTTGAGTAATTTCTTTACGTTCACTTTTAACTATCCTCTAACGATTGCTTAAGCTTTTTCAAAGCCTGGTTGTTTTTCCAGGTTACGGTGGCTATGGGAAGGGAGAGAATTTCGGCAACCTCTCTTCTTTTGTACCCCGCCACCTGACACATCATTACTATCTGGTATTCCTCTTCCGAGAGGACTTTTTGCGCTAACTCAAAGATATACGGCATCTCCTGCTCGTAACCGTCCCCGAAAAAGGGTTCGGAAAAATCTGTCAAAACCTCACGTTTCCGCCTTTCAAGAAAGTTTAACGCAAGGTTTTTACCTATCCTGCACAGCCAACCTGTAAAGTTTGTTCCGCTCTGATAGCTTTCAAGATTTGCAAGCGCCTTTAAGTAGGCGTCGTGCATAATATCCTCGGCTATAGCCTTATCTTTGACGTAATAGAGGATATTGAAATACAGCGGTTTATAGGTCTGCTCGTATATGTAATCGAAGGCGGTTTTATCACCGTTTTTGTACCTTGCGATCTTTTCTTCGAGTAAGGAAACTTTCATATCCTCACTATTATAACAGATGAAAACGCCGTTTTGTTGAAATTTTTAAAAATTTTCCGATTTTTTTTATTTTAGCCGCCCCGACTTACTCCCCTAAGGCGATAAGCGTCGAAAAAGCCGACAGCGTCCTCTCGTCCGCAACGTTCTTTATGGGGTCGAGGGGGTGGCGGGTTTGTACGGGCTGCTCTGCCGAAAGAGGTTGCTCTTTACCCGTGGGTTGACCCGAGGTTTCACCGCCGCCCGTGGGTTGATTGCCCTCCCCCTGCGGCGAGGCGAACGTTTGAACCGTGGATATCAGCTGGTTAAGCTCCTCCGCCTGTTTGATTGCCGACTTCGCCTCCTCGCCGCCGAACTCCTCGATTAGCGGTTTTATCTGCGAAAAGTTTTTCTGTCCGGACAGAAAAAGTACTGCCAATAAAATTACAAGTTGCATAATTTATACCCCCTTCATAAACTGTAATAGCAAATTAAAAGCTTTGACAATACATAATATGCAGAGGTGGCAATGAGCGATTTTAAAAGTTTTAACCGACAAAGGAAGGAGCAGCAGGGCGAAATTAAGGAGGAGGCGGAGAGCAAAGCGGGGGCTGAAACAGGGCAGGGCGACCCCCAGGCGGTGGCGAATTTAACCGCAGAGATTGCTAAGGCGTTTTACGGCAAGAGCCAGAAGGACGTCTGGCAGGCGATACTCGCCCAGGCTGAAGAGGGCAAGCGCAACGGGACTTTGACCAACGGGGACTTAGACAATTTTTACAGGACGGTATACCCCCTCGTCGACGGAGCCAAGCGGAAAAAATTAAAGAGTATTATTGAAAAGCTGAAAGAGATTTGAATCGAGTAAAAGGTTAGCCCTGCCTGCCGACTGTAGTCGGCAGGCAGGGCTAAAGAAATTATTTTACGCCATGGACAGCTTTTCGACTGCCCGAACTACGCTCTCCACCTCCCTCTCCGAATTAAACGCCGAGAGCGATATGCGCACAAGCCCTGACGAGGAGAGCGCCTCGTGCATTAGGGGTGCGCAGTGCAGTCCGCCACGGACGCAGACGGAATACTCGTCGCTCAGGCGGTAGGCGGCGACCTCCGACTGCATATTTTTAAAGGCAAGCGAGATAATGCCGTAGGGGTTGGGCAGGGAGTACAGCTTAACGCCCCTGACGTTCATAAGCCCTTCGTACAGTTTGGAGGTGAGATATTCCGTCCTGTCCCTGTGCTCGAAGAGGTGGGTTTTTAAATACACCGTACCCTCGCCTAAGGATACTATGGCAGGGTAGGACAGCGTTCCGCTCTCTAACCTGTCGGGGTAGAACTCGGGCATATCGAGGTTAAAGCTCTCGCTGCCCGTACCGCCGAAGAGTACGGGCGAGGGGTTGAAGCGTTTGGAGAAGATTAGCGCACCGCTGCCCTGTATGCCGAGCATTCCCTTATGCCCTGCAACCGCCAGGGCGTCTATGCCGCTCTCGGTAATGTTAATCGGCACGTGTCCGCACGCCTGCGCACCGTCGCAGATAAGCAGAGTTTCGGCAGGGATTGCCGCCCTTAATCTTTCAATCTGCGGGGCAGTACCCGTCACGTTGGAGGCGAGGGTTATTATCACCGCCTTAGCCCCCGCCGCCATAGAGGCAAGCGCCGTCAAGTCTATCGCTCCGTTTTTGTCGAGCGGAGCAACCAAGACGTTGACCCCCTGCTTTTCCAAAAAATTCAAGGGGCGGAGTACGGAGTTGTGCTCGGCTACGGTGGTTACTACCTTATCCCCCGAACGCAGAGTGCCGAATATGGCTACGTTTAACGCTTCCGTGCAGTTTTTAGTGAATACCACCCTGTCCGCCGAGGGTGCGCCGAAGAACTCGCAAAGCAGTCTGCGAACGGAGTAAACACGTTCCGCACAGGCAATCGAAAGCCTGTGTCCGCTCCTGCCCGGGTTGGCGCATACCTTTAGAGCCGCATGCGTTGCGCTGACCACCTGGTCGGGCTTGTGTCCGCCCGTAGCCGCATTGTCCATATAAATCATAAATTACCCCCAAATCATATACTATATTAATATATATACTCAAGGATGAAATATATGACAGAAATTATTGCGGTTTTCCGCTCCCGTTCGCATGCCATTGACTGTAACCGTATTTTAAAGGCGTTAAACGTCCCCTCCTCTTTAATAGGTACGCCCAAAGAGGCAAACGTGGGGTGTGGGCTAAGCGTTAAACTGCCCTACTCCGCCTTTGCCAAGGTTAAGCAGGTTATCGCAAGGGAGAACTACCCCTCCTTTGCAGGGTATTTAAAAATTCAGTCGTATGGCGGCCGGACGGTGATAAAATAATCTTGCAAAGTCGGTCGGGCTGTGATAAAATACGGGTATGGAAAGTAACGACATTTTAGCAGAGCTTAAACGCCTGTACCCCGACGCACGCCCTGCGCTTAAATACACGAGCCCGTACGAGCTGTTGATTGCCGTTATCCTCTCCGCTCAATGCACGGACGAGAGGGTTAACAAGGTCACCGCAGAGCTGTTTAAAAATTACAATACACCGCAGAATATGCTTGAATTAACGCAAGAAGAGCTTGAAAAATATATCTACTCCTGCGGATTTTACCGTGCTAAAGCTGCACATATCCTCTCGGCAAGCAGGGACATCTGCGAAAAGTTCGGCGGAGAGGTGCCCTCCGACTTCGATATGCTTAAAAGCCTGGCAGGGGTCGGGCAAAAGACGGCTAACGTTGTGTGGTCCGTCGCCTTCGGCGGCGACGCCATTGCGGTCGATACACACGTTTTCAGGGTGTCCAACAGGCTGGGGCTCGCCAACGCCGCCACACCCGAAAAGACGGAGGAGCAGTTAAAGCTGGTTATACCCAAAAGCGACTGGTCGAAAGCCCATCACTGGCTTATCTACCACGGCAGACGGGTGTGCCATTCCCGAAAACCCGATTGTGAGAATTGCACTTTAAAAGAGGGGTGCAGATACTTTAATAAAAAGTAAAAGAGCGGGAGCGGTTTTGCAGATATCTGCAAAACCGCTCCCTTAAACTTGAGATGAGACCTCTTCAGGCGATAAGCTGTTTAATATAGTTCTTTTCCTTGGTGGAAATCTTGCCGTCGATAGCGCAGACTAAAAGACTGATTAATATCAAATCGTCCTTCAAATCCTCGTCAATTTCCCCTATTTCGTCCAGCGTTTCCTTTACCGATTTTTTAAGGGAGTCTATCTCGGGACGAAGCCTTTTGGCTACGCTGTTGACGTAGTCGAAGCTTATCTCATCGCCGAACACAGCCCTTAAAAGAGGGTACATCAATATGTACTCCGCCTCGTCAAACTTTCCGTCTGCCACTACCGAGGCGAGCAGGAAGGAGGTAAATATTTCCACCGCCCCGTCACCGCCTGATATGTTATGTAACGCAGGCATAATTTCCGCAGTCTTTGCGGTTATTACACCCGAGTACTCCTCGGGGGAAAGCTCCTCGACAATTTTGCACAATTCATTAAAATTCTTCATAGTTAATCTCCTTTTCGATATGCCGTTATTATACAACGCCGTTGTGTATTCACTATGGTAATTTTATGTATATGCAATAAATTTTTGACGGTTGGTTTTGTGAAAAATTAAAGCGTACCGCTTGATGCGGTACGCTTTTTGTCTATTCTTCGTCAGGTTATATACACCCGAAAGTTAAACATACGGTGAGCATAACAATAATATCTATGACGATAACAGCCGAGCTTATAGCAAGCCCTGCGATTGCAAGCCCGTAGACGCCCTTTAACTTCTTTCTTAAAATTACGCCTGCAAGGCTTAAGCCGAACGCCGCACCGACAATCAGAATTTGCATGGGCGAGCCAAATGCAAACAGGGATAATATGCTTAGAACAAAGCCTGCTATGCCGAAGCCGTTGACCCTTTTGCCGCTATCGGGCACGGGTGCGCTTTGAATTGCTTGAGTGGGCTTAACCGGCTGAACGGCGCCTCCGCAGTTGGGGCAGAATTTTACCCCGCTCTCTAAGTTGCTGCCGCAATACATGCAGAACTTATGCTCGTCCTGCTCTTCAACCGCAGGCTGCTGCTCCTGAGTTTCAATCTGACCGTCAGCCGCCTGACTTGCCGTATTTGCGCCGTCTGCCTCGCCGCCTGCAATGCCCTCGTTCATATCGTTTGACGCAGAGGGAAGGTCGGTGGCAGGCGTCTGGTCAGGTGAATCTGCAGGGGGATTAGATGCAGCCTTCTTCTTTTTCTTCCTCTGCACGAGGAAGATTATCAGCATAACCAGACCTGTAACCAAAGGTCCGCCGACGAAGATTGCGCATAAGATTATGCCTACTATTGCCAGCCCTGTACTGCTCGAGGTGTTTTCGTACAGTACGGACGTTTCGACCGAACACGTTCTGAAGCTTAACTCCGTGGTGGGAAGCGAGGTAAAGGTTGCAGTGTATCCCGTCTCGGTCTTGGTAAAATAGCTGTTTTCGGCGTCGTCGGGGTTGTAATAATCACCCTTCTGCAGATATTGCGTAGTGTTAATATTTACCGTCAGATTGCCGAACGAAGCCCACTCCCTTGCAGGGGAGAGATAGTAGTTGTATTCGTAGACGTAGGGCGTGTAATAGTAATAGACCGTGGGATAGAGGATAGCCGTCACCGAATTTTTAAAGGTACCGCCGGGGGCAACCGACGTTTCGTACACGTACCACTCGGTGAAATTATTGCCGATAACGGGTAAGATACCCGTACCTGCATAGATGCCGTCCGTATAGATGAGCTCGAACATTGCGTTGTAGTAGTCCACTACGCTCACGTCGCTCTGGGAGTCGTAACCCTGCAAAACGTAGCTTTCAAAGGTCTTGGGCTCCATCTTCTTTTCGAGAGTAACCGAGCCGTTGACCTGTATTTCCCTGCCAAATACCGAACTGTATCGGGTGACCGACCAGTTTAAATTTGACAAGTCGTAGTCGTTGCCGAGCACGAAAATTGAGAATTTATCCCCGTTGTTCAGCGTATAATAAAAGTTACCGCTGCCGTCGGTGTTGCAAAAATATCGTGTCCCCTCGTTTGAAGGCATTTTCACCTTGAAGGTTGCGTAATCGTAGTCTGCAAGATTTACTTTAAACACGTATTCGTATACATGTAAACTATCGGGTTTGAAAAAGTCGGTTTCGTAGTAGGCGTCCCTGATCTTCTTTACGTCCTCTTCAAAGGAATTATACGTGCCGTAGGTGTGGCGTAAGGTGTATTCAACGGGCTGACCGTCAACCGTTATGGGATTTTCAACCTTGTCAATCTTTTCGTTGTCCTTCGCATAGTAGGGCATCAACCCGATGGGGAACGCCATCTTTGTGTTTACGGTCTCATCGGTGGGGTTGTAGAAGGTGTACTCCGCCGTGACGGTGGTGTTATACTTCTCGCCGTCCTGTAATTCGTAAAGGGGCGTGCCGATATTGAAGGTTAACGTCTCTTCCTTAACCTCTAAAACGCTGTCCTCGTGAACGCAGTGTATGCCCGTGGAGGTTATGCCCTCCTCCCACTTGGCAGCGGAATTTGCAAATGCGGGTGCGCTCGCCATAGGCACGGCGAAGATTAACGCAGCAAGTGCAGCAGCTAAGCTTTTAAATTTAAATTTCTTCATAAATCTGCCTCCATAGATAGGACATTGGATTGAGTGGGATTTAGTCGGTTACGCTAAAGTAGATTTGCTCCCCTTCCATAATAAATGC
Organism: Candidatus Coproplasma sp.; assembly: GCA_051892535.1. Classification (GTDB taxonomy): domain Bacteria; phylum Bacillota; class Clostridia; order Christensenellales; family Borkfalkiaceae; genus Coproplasma. Next base: position 8,131 of record JBJFGI010000008.1, read on the forward strand.
ATAATCGGTTGCGCCTAAGTCCTTTAAAGAATAGGCAAAACCTTTATTGGTCTCATTGCCGATAAGTGCATCGAGGAAGGTGTCCGTTATCTGTGCGTTTAATTCGCTTGCACTGCCTATCTTCAGCACCACGTCCAACGTGTGGAATAAGTCATCCGTCTCGCTTGCGTCCAGATTGTTGAGCGCCAGCGAAGGCTGTGCGGTCGAATAGGAGAACGCCTCGTCACCCTTGACAACGGTCACGGTCGAGGACAGGTATAAATAATCGGGAATTAAGTTCTTGAGCAAATTGAACGGGAAACCGCTTAAATCGGCTTTAATAGTCGTTATATCAAGTTTGATTACGGTGTTTAAAACGACGTTTCCGTTGGATAATTCGGAAAACTTAACCTGCTTTAATTGAATGGCTATCTCCTTTCCCGCAACCTCTATTTTACTGCCCATCTCCTGCTTGAGAACGGTGTCAGCCAATGCACCTACCTGCTTGTCGGTGAGCTTGATATCCTGCCCCATTGTGCTTGAAATGAGGTCTAAATCGACAGTATAACCGTCCTGCTCGGAATAAGAAATAAAGTTTTCCACCGAGCTGTTGACTTCGAGCTGCACGTCCTCCATATCCTCGTCGGAAAAGGCGTTGGGGCACAGCACGTTTTCGTCCACCGTCTGGCTTAACGTATTCATCTGTCCTATCGTCCTGAACAAGTCAATCTCGTACGTTGTGCGGACGTAAATATATACGCCCACGATAGCAATGGCGATGATACCTACTATTATTAACAAAGCTATCAACAGTTTTTTAATAATCTTCATTTAATAGCCCTCCTGACTGTAATTTTTACCTTGATTTCAATTTCATTATACTATGCCCCAGCTGTTTTTGCAAGTAGCTTTAAAAAATATCGATATTTTTATGGCTTGCCGGACAGAATATGAGAAAAAGGCGTCTGCGCAGATGCGTAGACGCCTTTTGATTGTTAGCGATTAATTAGCCAAGAAGCTTTGCTACAACGCCGGAACCAACGGTTCTGCCGCCTTCACGGATAGCGAACTTAAGCTTTTCTTCAACTGCAACGGGCTTGATAAGCTCTACAGTGATGGTTACGTGGTCGCCAGGCATAACCATTTCGGTACCTTCGGGAAGTTCGATGGAACCGGTAACGTCGGTAGTTCTGATGAAGAACTGAGGACGATAGTGGTTGAAGAAAGGAGTGTGACGTCCGCCTTCCTCTGCCTTAAGAACGTAAACCTGAGCTTCGAACTTGGTTGCGGTCTTAACGGTGTTGGGCTTAGCAAGAACCTGACCCTTTTCAATACCCTTTCTGTCGATACCACGAAGGAGTGCGCCGATGTTGAAGCCTGCGATAGCTTCGTCAACGCTCTTGTGGAACATTTCGAGACCGGTAATAACGGTGCCAACGGGCTTGTCGATAAGGCCTACGATTTCTGCGGGATCGTTAACGTGAGCTACACCTCTTTCTACTCTACCGGTAGCAACGGTGCCACGGCCGGAAATGGTGAATACGTCTTCGACGGGAAGAAGGAAGGGCTTATCGGTATCTCTTTCAGGGGTAGGGATATAAGCGTCTACGGTATCCATCAACTGAAGAATGCACTGGCATTCAGGAGCTGCAAGGATTTCTGCATCGGATGCACCGGAGGTAGCCTTTTCAAGAGCCTTCAAAGCGGAACCACGGATGATGGGGCAGCCGGTGAAGCCGTAGCTTTCAAGGGTGTCGGTGATTTCCATTTCAACGAGCTCTAAAAGTTCGGGGTCGTCCATCTGGTCGATCTTGTTGAGGAATACTACGATGTAGGGAACGCCTACCTGACGAGCAAGGAGGATGTGCTCCTTGGTCTGGGGCATGGGACCGTCGGTTGCTGCAACTACGAGGATTGCGCCGTCCATCTGAGCGGCACCGGTGATCATGTTCTTAACGTAGTCTGCGTGACCCGGGCAGTCAACGTGAGCGTAGTGACGCTTGTCGGTCTGATACTCAACGTGAGCGGTGTTTATTGTTATACCACGAGCTTTCTCTTCGGGAGCCTTATCGATCTCGTCGTATCTCATCTTCTGTGCCTGACCCTTGCATGCCATAACCATAGTGATAGCTGCGGTCAGAGTGGTCTTGCCGTGGTCAACGTGGCCGATAGTACCAATGTTAACGTGGGGCTTGCTGTTGTCATACTTAGCTTTTGCCATTTTTGTTTCTCCTGTTATTTTTTTTATTTAATGATAACTTACGCCTGCTGAGGCGTCGCAGCTATCCATATTACGTCTTTTTGGGGCTGCAATTATAATAGCGCCTTGTGCGTTATTTTTATTATATATTAAAACTTTTAAAAACACAATTATTTTGACGACGTTTTTAAAAATTTTGATTGACACCATACGGCATTTTATGACAAATTGCCCAAAACACCGTATGCGTATCTTTTGATTAATTAAAGGATAAAGAATTAAAATGGTTTTGATTATTTTTAAATATTCTTTACCTTATCTGGGGTATGCGGCTTTGGAAAGATGCAAGTAAGAGCAGGAGAGCGAGGAAAACCTGAGGGAGTTTACACAGACGTAAATGACCGAAGGTTGCCACAGCTCGACGAACTATTACGTAGCATATTTACAAAGCGTTCGTTCTAAGCGACAACGCTTAAGCGTTGCGCTTTGCACGCTCTCCAATAACCTTTTCGGCTACCGACTTGGGTACCTCTGCGTAGTGGTCGAACTGCATTGTGAACTGACCACGACCCTGGGTACGGGAACGAAGGTCGGTTGCATAGCCGAACATCTCCGAAAGGGGAACTTCTGCGTCAACAACCTTTGCGCCTGCTCTGTCATCGGTGGAAAGAATGGTACCACGACGAGCGGTTACGTTACCCATGATATCGCCGAAGTAGTCGTCGGGAGTGATGACTTCAACCTTCATAATGGGCTCTAAGAGTACGGGGTTAGCCTTGGACATACCGTCCTTGAAGCCCATGGAACCTGCGATCTGGAATGCCATTTCGGAGGAGTCGACTTCGTGGTAGCTTCCGTCGTAAACCTGTACCTTGAAGTCTACCATCTCGTAGCCTGCAAGGAAACCGTTCTTTGCCGCACCCTGAATACCCTTGTCGATTGCGGGGATGTATTCCTTAGGAATGGAACCGCCGACGGTTAAATCCTCGAATACGTAGCCCGAACCGGGTTCGCCGGGAAGGATGTGAAGCTTACAGTGACCGTACTGACCTTTACCACCTGACTGACGCTTGTACATACCTTCTGCGTCGCAAGCCTTGCGAATGGTTTCACGGTAAGCAACCTGAGGCTTACCAACGTTAGCTTCAACCTTGAATTCACGAAGAAGTCTGTCTACGATAATGTCGAGGTGAAGTTCGCCCATACCGGCGATAATGGTCTGACCGGTCTCCTGATCGGTATAGGTCTTGAAGGTGGGGTCTTCTTCAGCGAGCTTGATTAATGCAAGGGTCATCTTTTCCTGACCTGCCTTGGTCTTGGGCTCGATTGAAAGCTGGATAACGGGATCGGAGAAGGTCATCTGCTCTAAGATGATAGGATGATCCTGGTCGCAGAGGGTGTCACCTGTGGTGGTATCCTTAAGACCTACGATTGCGCAGATATCGCCTGAGCAAACTTCGGGGATTTCCATACGGGTGTTAGCGTGCATCTGCACTAATCTGCCGACTCTCTCCTTCTTACCCTTGGTGGAGTTGTAAACGTAGGAACCTGCGGAAAGTACGCCGGAATATGCTCTGAAGTATGCAAGACGGCCTACGAAGGGGTCGGTTGCAATCTTGAATGCAAGTCCTGCGAAGGGTTCTTCGTCGGAAGTCTTTCTGATTTCCTCTTCACCGGTGTTGGGGTTAACGCCCTGGACGTGGTCAACGTCTACGGGTGAGGGAAGGAAGTCAACGACTGCGTCCAAGAGCATCTGAACGCCCTTGTTCTTGTAGGAAGAGCCGCAGAGAACGGGCGTACACTTCATTGCGATGGTAGCCTCTCTCAAGCCCTGCCTGATCTCGTCGGGAGTGAGTTCCATAGTCTCTAAGAACTTCTCCATGAGTTCGTCGTTGCCTTCAGCAGCTGCTTCCATAACGGCTTCGTGTGCAGCCTGAGCTGCGTCTAACATATCTGCGGGAATCTCTGCCCTGTGATACTGCTTGCCGTCGTCGGAATCGTAGATTTCTGCGTTCATTTCGATAAGGTCTACAATACCCTTGAAGGTATCTTCCTTACCGATGGGAAGTTCGATGGGAACGGGATTAGCCTGAAGCCTGTCCTTCATCATCTGTACGGCTCTTTCAAAGTTAGCGCCGTTGATGTCCATCTTGTTAACGTATGCAATACGGGGAACCTTGTACTTATCTGCCTGACGCCATACGGTTTCGGACTGAGGTTCAACGCCGCCCTTTGCACAGAAAGTTGCAACGGCGCCGTCAAGTACACGGAGCGAACGTTCAACTTCTACCGTGAAGTCAACGTGACCCGGAGTGTCGATGATGTTGATACGGCACTCGTCTGCCTTAGTCTTACCGGTACGGGTCCAATGGCAGGTGGTTGCAGCGGAAGTAATGGTTATACCACGCTCCTGCTCCTGTACCATCCAGTCCATGGTTGCGGTACCGTCGTGCGTTTCACCGATTTTATGGTTAATACCGGTGTAGAATAAGATACGCTCTGTCGTCGTGGTTTTACCAGCGTCGATGTGCGCCATAATACCGATATTTCTGGTGTGTAATAAGTCGTATTCTCTTGCCATAATTTACCTCTATCAGAAGCGGAAGTGTGCAAATGCCTTGTTAGCCTCTGCCATCCTGTGGGTGTCTTCCTTCTTCTTCACAGCGCCGCCTGCGTTGTTGTAAGCGTCCATAAGCTCTGCTGCGAGCTTAGCGCTCATATCCCTTTCGGAACGCTTGCGGGTTGCGATTACCAACCAACGGATTGCAAGGGTCTGGCGTCTTTCGGGTCTGATTTCCATAGGTACCTGATAGTTGGCACCGCCTACTCTCCTTGCCTTTACTTCCAATACAGGCATAATGTTGTTCATAGCCTGGTTGAATACATCCATGGGGTCCTGACCGAGCTTTTCGCTCGCAATTTTGAATGCGTCGTAGACGATTGTCTGCGCCGTGCCACGCTTGCCGTCGTACATAATCTGGTTAACGAGCTTGGTTACTACCTTGCTGCCGTACACGGGATCGGGCAATACGTCCCTCTTGGGAACGTTACCTCTTCTGGGCATAAAAATATCCTCCTTGATTATTTTGGGTTTTTAAATAAGCTAATGCTTGCCGCCGGGAATAAATCTCTCGGGGGTAGCAAATCTTCTCCGCAGTTTAACTGCGAATACTGCCTACTTTTATCGGTAAGGGTAAAGAAATATATATTCCGAAAAGTAGGAAGAATTGTTCTTCGGCTTTTAGCTTTAAGCCGTAAAGGTTTGCCTTAAAACTTACTTAGGGCGTTTTGCGCCGTAAAGTGAACGGGACTGCTTACGCTTGGATACGCCTGCGGTATCGAGAGCGCCACGTACGATGTGGTAACGAACGCCGGGTAAGTCCTTTACACGTCCGCCACGGATTAAAACTGAAGAGTGCTCCTGCAAGTTGTGACCTTCGCCGGGGATATATACGGTACCTTCCTGCTTGTTGGTAAGTCTTACCCTTGCGATCTTACGGATTGCGGAGTTAGGCTTCTTAGGGGTGGTAGTCGTAACCGAAAGGCATACGCCACGCTTCTGAGGGCAGTTGTCCAGAATGGGAGACTTGCTCTTGTAAACCTGTCTTTCTCTTCCGTGCTTGATAAGCTGGTTAATGGTGGGCATTGTGATTCCTCCTTTTTTTACTCGGTTTTTTTAAACCTGTGGAATATATCTTCTTTATCCTGCCGCACTACCCTTACAATGCGGAAGACTCAAAAAGCTTTGTATCGCCGTCAATCTGCCTTAGGCTGTCCCCTCTTTTCTCAAAAGGGCATAGTACACCACGGCATAATTCACAGCAAATTATATTCTAACAAACAAGAAAACAATTGTCAACAGTTTTAAACAAAATTTTTATCCCGTTTTTACTCTACGGTTACACCCTTTACTTTTAATTATAACAGTGCTATAATATTATTAGGTATGTACGAAGAACTTTCATCAGATTTGGAAAAGAGAATAATTAAGGAAAAGGCAGAGGGCAGTTTTATCAAGGTCGGGTGCGAAAACGCCAACGCCTTGCGCCGTGATACGGCAAGGGACAGGGCTACCGTCCTGCGCCCTGCGTTCGTCAGGGATATCGACAAGATTATCAACTGCCCCTACTATAACCGCTACGCCGACAAGACGCAGGTCTTTTCCCTGCACAAAAACGACGACATAACGAGGCGTGGGCTGCACGTTCAGCTCGTCTCCCGTATAGCCAGAACGATAGGTGCGGCGTTAAATTTAAATCTCGATTTAATCGAAGCCATTGCGTTAGGGCACGACATCGGGCACACCCCCTTCGGTCACGCCGGCGAGAGTTTTTTAGACGGCATTTCGAAAGCTTATACGGGCAGGGCGTTTGCCCATAATATCCACTCTGTCAGGGTGTTGGACAGGATATTCCCCTATAACATAACGTTGCAGACGCTGTGCGGTATAGCCGCCCACGACGGGGAATTAGAGCTTAGCAATTACCGCCCTCAACCTATAAAGAGTTTTGAGGAGTTCGACGAAATAATAGAGAACTGCTACCTCGATAAAGGTGCGGTTAAACGGCTGGTACCCGACACCTTAGAGGGGTGCGTGGTGAGAATTTCCGACATCATCGCCTACGTCGGCAAGGACAGACAGGACGCCGCAAGGGCACACCTTTTAGCCGAGGACGACTTCGACGAGAAGGGCTTGGGCGAGTACAACGCCCAGATTATGAACAACCTTACCGTCAACATAATAGAGAACAGCTACGGCAGAGACTGCATTTCGCTGGACGAAAGACATTTTAAAGAGCTGCAGAAGGTCAAGAGCGACAACTATAACAGGGTGTACAAGTCCGACTATGCGCAGAAGTACCAGACGGAGGCAGTCAAGCCGATGATGGAAGAGCTGTTTAAAAAACTGCTCGACGACTTGGTCAAGGGCGACGCCTCCTCCTATATCTACCGCCACCATATATCCTACGTCGACAAGCCCTACTTTAAGCGCAGGAAGCCCTATGAGAAGGAGGCAAACGAACAGATAGTCATCGACTATATTGCAAGCATGACCGACGATTACTTTATCGCCCTGCACAAAAAACTGTTCCCGAACAGCGACTATAAGATTGAGTACGTTGATTATTTCGATTGAAAATAAGTCATATAAATGCACGCCGCCGACTTGACCGTCGGCGGCGTGCAATTTTTCTACTTTATCAACGCCGAAACACGGCGTATATATGGCGTATATATGAAGAGCGATTGACTAAAGCTTTTGCTCCAGAAGCCTTAACCTCCCAGACCTTAAATAGCTGTACCCCTCCCTTTCTCCCACAATGCAATGGTCGATAAACTTAATGTCGCCCTGTGAGAATACCGACAGGAGTTTTAAGGTGAAGATATCGTCCTCCTCGGAGGGGCGGACTGCGCCGTAGACGTGGTTGTGCAAAAGATAGAATCCGCTCCCTCCGCCAGAGGTTATGTCCGCCGTGACGGTGCGGAAGTTTAGCTCGACCTTCTTCATCTTGTCCGACTTGTAGACGTGGTGCGAGAGTACCTTACCGTTTTTGTTTACGCAGAACAGCTCGGTCTCCTCGCAGTCGATGCCCTTGCACCTGCCCATGCCGTATTCCATAAGCTCTTCACTGCTGCTTACAGTGGTTAACGGCTGAATTGAAAGCCTCTTCGCCTTGCCGAGGGCGACTAAATATTCGGCTACCTGCGTAGTCATGCCGTGTACTACCTTTAAGGCTGAATACTCCGCCTCCAGCACGGCGGAAACCGAGGGGAAGCAATACAGAAGATTTTTAACCAACCCCTCCGCATCTATCCCCGAAAAGGCGTTTTGCAGCAATATGGTCAACACCTCGCTGTCGTAAACGTATCCGTTTTCAAACTTTGATATACAGTCCTTTCTGAAATCTTTATCCAACTTTTACCTCTACTTTATCTCCAGTCTGCTGCCGCCCGTGACGTCTTTGGTGACGACTATCTGCCTGTCGATTCTCTCTTTAAGCTCCGCCACGTGCGAGATTACGCCAACCAGCCTGTTGCCCTCCGACAGCCCGACGAGTGCGTTCATTGCGGCGTCGAGCGACTGCGAGGAGAGCGTGCCGAAGCCCTCGTCCACAAACATAGTGTCCAGCTTGATTCCGCCTGCGGTGGACTGGATTTCCTCCGACATACCAAGAGCAAGCGCCAAAGACGCCTTAAAGCTCTCGCCGCCCGAAAGGGTTTTTACGCTGCGGGTCGTGCCGTTATAGTGATCCAAAACGTCCAGATCCAGTCCGCTCTGACTGCGGTTGTTGTCGGCTGCTATGCGGCGTTTGAGCTCGTACTGATTGCCCGTCATAACCATTAGCCTGCGGTTAGCCCTTAACAGTATTCTGTCAAAGAACGAAGCCTGAACGTACGCCTCTAACGTCACCTTTTCCTTGCCCGAGAGATTGCCGTTAGCCGTCTCCGAGAGATTTTTAATTATAGTATACTTGCCCTCCGCACTCTCCACACGGGTGCGTGAAAGGTTGATATTTTCAAGGCAACGCCTGTTGATGCTGAGGCGGAGGCTGACCCCGTCCCTGCGTGATAAGAGGGCTTGTTTGGTCTGGTTGATTGCCGCAATCTCCCCGTTGACTTGGGTTAAATCCCCCTCGCTTGCCTGGGCGAGCTGAACGGTGTAGCCCTCCAGCCTTGCCTTTAACGCCCCTGCCTGCTCCTTGCATCCCTCGAACGCCTTACGTGCGGCGGCGAGATTTTGCTCGAGCAGCGTCTTTCTTGCGGTCAGCTCGTTTATTTTGCCCTGCGCAACGGTACGGCTTTCAAACAAAAGCTTGGACTGCGACTTTTTTAAAAGCTCTTCGGTCTGCGCCTTTAAAGCACTGTCGCCGTTGAGGCTCGCAAGCGCTTCGTCCGCCTCTTTTGCATAGCCCTCCGCCGCCTCCTTGGCGGCGAGAATGTCCTGTGCGATATTCTCTCCCTTTTTGAGCTCCGCCCTCTGCCTTTCAAGCAGTTCGGCAACCGAACCGAGCTTTTGACTTACTTCGGTATATGCGGAGTTCAACGCATCTTTAACCTCTTTTAAGTTGGTGACGCTTTCGCTTAAGTATTTTGCCGCAGACTGCTTTAACTGTGCGTTGAGCGCCTGATATGCACCGTTTAATTCCCCTGCCTTGTCGCTTGCACGCCTTAACTGTTCGTCGGCTCTATCCGTGTCGGCCTTAGCCTGCTTTAACTGCGCTTCGGTAGGCGCTACCCCGTGCAACGTGGCAGGCGAGGGGTGACTTAACGAGCCGCAGACGGGGCAGGGTTTGCCCTCCTCCAGCGTAGAAGCAAGTATACCCGCCTGTGCGTCTAAATAGGCAAGATTTATTGAGTTATATTCGTCTCTGCACCTCTCTGCAACGGCACGCAGGCGTTTATACTCCTCTGCCGCAGCGTTAAACTGTATATTCTTTTCCCTTAAGTCGGCAGCCAGGGCTAAAAGGGACTTAATCTCCTCTTTTTGCTTGGTCAGTTCTGAGAGCTCGTTCTGGGTCTTTACGACCTCAACGGACAAGTTAACCAATCTGTCCCTCTTGCCCTCAAGCTCGACTATTAACTTCTTCTTTTCTTCCGCCTTCGCCTTGGCGCTTTCAATTCGCTTTTGCGCAGCCGCTATCGCCTTAGACAGCCTTTCAACTTCGGTGCGGTATCTCTCCAGCTCGTCGTAGAGGGGCATGCGCTCGTTAATCTTCGCAATCTCTTTAACCAGCTCTTCGCACGCCGCCGCCTCCTGCTCGCTTGCGGAAAGCTTTGCGGACAGCTCGGAACACCTCTCCTCCAATACGGGGAGCTGCCCCTCCTCCTGCGCCTTGAGGGCTATTATCCTGTCCCTCTCGGTGAGCGTGGCGGCGAGCGCCGTCTTTTTGCTTAGCTCCTCTTCGATGGCTTTAAGCTCCTGCTCCGAAGCTTTAAGCTCCTCGCTATCGTCGGAAATCAGCCGTTTGATGAGCTCTATCGCCTCGGCAACAGGCATCTCGCCCGACTTAGCTCTCTGCACGAGGGGATAGAGGGGAGAGTCCGACTTGCAGTCTATCCCCTTTGTATGGTTAACAAGCGTAGCCACCGCCGTGTTGTAGGCGGAACGTGCCTCGCTCTCAGCTTTTTTAAGCTCCTCCTGAAGCTGCAAATAGCTTTGGGTGCGGAATATCTTGCGGAAAACCGCCTTTCGCTCGTCGGTAGGGGCGAGGAGAAGTTTGGCAAAATCGCCCTGCGCAATCATTGCAATCTGCCTGAACTGCTCCCTGTCTATGCCGAGAATGAGCGTTATCCTTTCGTTGACGTCCTTGACCTTGGTAATCACCTTGCCGTCAGGGAGGGTAAGCGTGGCGTTTGCCGCCTCCTTGGTTACGCCTTCACCCTTTGCCTTCTTCCTCTCGTACTCGGGGTTGCGCACAACGGTGTACTCCTCACCCCTGTAGTTAAAGGTCAGCTCCACGAAGGTGGGCACGTTGGGTTGGGCATACTTGGAACGGAACATCTCGGGCTGACGGCTGTCGCCGCTCGCCTTACCGAAAAGGGCAAAGACTATGGCGTCGAAAATGGTAGTCTTGCCTGCACCCGTTTCACCGCAGATAAGGTATACTCCGTTGTCGCCTAACAGGGTGAAGTCCAACTCCGTCCTGTCCGCATAGGGTCCGAAAGCCGACATAACAAGTTTAATAGGTTTCATCTCCCGTCACCCCATACCTTTTCGATTATCTGCTCTACTATTTCAACCTGCTCCTCACTCATCGGGCAGTTGTTCTGCTTTTGATATAAATCTTTAAACAGCTCTATCGGGGACTTTTCCTCCGTGGCGGCAAGCGTTTCAAGCTGTGCCGAGCTGCGTGTGCGGACGTTATCGTACCTCAGCCCCATCAGGTCGGGGTAGATAAGCCTTAACTTTGCAAAGGCGTCGGGCACCTCGTCCTCGTCGGTCAGCACCACGTGCAGCAGCCCGTTTTTAAAGGGAGCGTTCTCGTAGAAGGGCTTTGAGGAAATCTCGTCGTAACTGCCCCTTATCTCGTACACGTCCCTTAAAGGGGTTAGCGGCAGAGTAGTCACCTCTATCTCCCCCTTTGCCTTGAGCTCTACCACCGTAACCGACTTTTGGTTGTCCTTTTCGGAGAGCGAATACTTTAGGGGAGTACCGCTGTAGCGTACCCTCTCGCTGCCGATATTCTGCGCACCGTGGATATGCCCCAACGCAACGTAGTCGAACGGGGCGAACACCTCGGCGTCGACGTTGCCCACGTCGCCCACCGTCACCTCCTCCGAACCCGAACCTGCGCTTCCCGTGACGAACTGGTGAGCGATAAGCACGTTGCGCTCGGCGGTATCGATTTCCATCGCCTCGATTGCGCAGGCGACTGCGGAGGTATAGCTTGTTATCTCCTTGTCGGGATAAAACCTCTTTACGGTTGCAGGCTTGATAAAGGGCAGGGAATATACGTTGACCTTGCCGTACCCGTCCTCAAGCGTTACCCCCTCCACCTTGCCCGAAAAGACGGGGGAGAGGTATACTCCGCTATGCTTAACGAGGTTTGAAGCAAACGCAAGCCTCTCTGCGCTGTCGTGGTTGCCGCTGATTATAAAGACCTTTATGTCAAGGTCGGCAAGACTGTTTAAAAACCAATCCAAAAGCTCCACCGCTTCAATGGTGGGCATGGACTTGTCGTACACGTCGCCTGCTATTAAAACGGCATCGGGGCGGTGAGTCTGAGCCAGCTCTGAAATCTTTGAAAGTATGTAGCGTTGGTCGTTGATTAACGGCAGTTCGCCGTAGCGTTTGCCTAAATGCAAATCGGCTAAATGGAAAAATTTCATACCTAAATTTTAATTGCTTAAGTATTGCCTTGTCAATAACTTTAAATAGATTTATGCATTAAAAAGCGGAGAAAGCTTTCACCATCTCCGCTGAGTTTTGTTGAGTTGTTATATCTTAACCACGTTTCCAATAGTAGCTTTTATACGTCGACGTAAGGTACGTTGCAGCCGTGGAAGCGTTTGCCAGGTCGGTACTTGAAACATCCGTTCCGTCCGTTGCCGTAACGTCGATTGAAACCTGCCAATCGCTTGTGTTTTCAAAAATTACGCTCGTCAGATTGCCGCAAGCAAAGAACGCACCGGGGGCGATACTCGTAACGTTATTGCCTATGGTTACCCTCTCCAGATAGCCGCAACTGAGGAACGCATATTCGCCGATACTTTCAACGCTGTCGGGAACGTCTATACTCGTCAGCCCGAGACAATAATTGAATGCCATCTTGCCGATGCTCTCCACACCGTAGGGAATGGTTATGTCTGACAGATAGCTGCAACCCGAGAACGCACCTGCGCCGATACTTTTAACGCTGTCGGGAAGGGTTACTTCCACCATATTGCTGCAACCGATGAACGCAGACTGCCCTATACTTTCTATGCCGTCGGATATGGTTACGCTTATCAGCCCTTCGCAACCGCTGAACGCATAAGGGCGGATATCTGTTATGCTGTCGGGAATAACCACTTCCGCTACGAATTGTTTGTTCAGATATAAGTTATGGGCGATTGTCAACGGGTTTGCATAGCGACCGCCGAACGATATCCTGCACCAAGCCTCTAAGTCGGTAATATCCACTCTTATCAGATTATTGCACTCGGTGAACGCAGAATCGCCGATACTTTCAACGCTGTCGGGAACGGTTATGCCCGTCAGCCCTCCGCAACTGAGGAACGCATATTCGCCGATACTTTCAACGCTGTCGGGAATGGTTATACTCGTCATATCCGAACAACCCCTGAATGCAGAATTGCCTATACCCGTTACGTTTTTACCGCCGTACGAAGAGGCGATTACTATATCTTTCTCCGTACACGTTCCTATTCCCGTACATATATAGGACTTTCCGTCGTCGGAAAGGGTATATTTCAAACCCGACGAACCTGACGATTTATTGTGTGGTCCGCAGGCGGTTAACCCGAACGTAAGGGCAAAAACCGAAATTATTGCCGTCGGGATTATAAGCAATTTCTTATTCATGGTAATTCTCCTCGTTTTTAACGTATTAATTATACAATACAGCAGTATAATGTCAAGAGATCAGCGACGGGATTTTTACGCCCGTGACTATCCTGCGGCTGTTAAATAATAAATTAATTATTGATTAACTGAAATTGCCGTGATATAATAATTACAGGTGGTATTATGATTGACTTGAACAACGTTGAAGAGTACAGGGAGAATAACCGCATTGAGGCTAAGAGAGCTTCGGGAGGGTTTCCCAACAGTATGTGGGAGACCTACTCTTCCTTTGCCAATACGCTCGGCGGCGTAATACTGCTCGGCGTAGAGGAGCATAAGGACCACTCCCTGCACGCCGTGGACCTGCAGAACCGTGACGGATATATCAAGACTATCTTCGACACCGTACGCAACCGCAACAAGGTCAGCGCAAACGTTTTAACCGAAAAGGACGTGCAGAAGATTTCCTTTCAGGGCAAGCGTATACTTGCAATCTGGGTGCCGAGGGCGGAGAGGCTGGAACGCCCCGTCTACATAGGCACTGACCCGTACACGGGTACCTACAGGCGTGGCGGCGAGGGCGACTACCGCTGCACTAAAAAGCAGGTCGACGCCATGCTTGCAGATAAAAAGCGGATATCTGCGGATATCAAGGTCGCCAACGGCTTCTACTTCTCGGCGATAGACTTCGACTGCGTTTCCGACTGCAGACTGCGTTTAAAGCTTGCCGACCCCGCCGAAAAGGATAAACCCCTGTCCGACCTCGGCTTTTTGAAAAAGCTCAAGTGTGCGGCTAAAGATACTAACAACCGACTGCGCCCCACCATTGCAGGGCTTTTGACCTTCGGCAAACGGGACTACGTTTTAAAGAAGTTTAAAAACTTTTCACTCTGCTATACAGACGAGGTTAACCCCTCGGGCAGCATTTCCCCAGAAGATCTGTCGGCTCAGAATATCTACTCCTTTTTCTTTGCCGTATGCGAAAAGCTTGTGGATATATCGCAGGGTACGGCGGTATATATGGCACTGCGAGAGGCTCTTTTGAACTGTTTAGTCAACGCAAACTACTCGCTCGGCGGCGTAAAGATCGTGCGGAGAGAGGACGGCATAACCTTTGAAAACAGCGGTTCGTTCCGCACCACCCCCTGCTCGGCGGTTAAAGGCGGTGTGTCCGACCCGAGAAATATCGGCGTCAAAGGTGTATTCAAACGCTTCGGCGTGGGCGAGGGCAACGGCGGAGGCATACCCTTTATCTACTCCGTGTGGCGCAAAAAGGGCTGGGATATCCCCACCTTTTCCGAGAACTTCGACCCCGACTATATCACGCTTACGCTCAATTTCCACCGCTCTGACAGGGTTAACCCCACACAATATAACAGGGAGATAATCTCCTCACTCGTCATCTCCTATCTAACCGAAGAGCGGAAGGCAACCTCAGAGGAGATTGCGCAGAGCTTTAACATCACCCTGTCCGCCGCTCAGTCGGTTATCGACAGCCTTTTATCCAGACGGCTGGTTGAAAGAGAGGGCGACGGGTATAAACTGCAATACGCCTCAACCGATAAAATTTAACGTCTGATAAACTTAAGGAGAGAATTATGTTCGATTATATTGGTGCAGGTATGCTTTTAACCTGGTCATATGAATTCAAGCATATATGCAATAGCTCTATATGGATAGGAAACTCAAACATCACTCTTGGGTTATTCGAAACATGTTCATTTACAACGTCGATGCTGTTAGGTGATGAATTGCAATTCGACAAGGAAAGAGACATGATTGAATTTTTCTTTGAGATCGATTACCTTTTGTACGTTCCCTTTGGCAGAAGAGGAATGAAACAGGTTAAAAGTTGTTTAACCCTTGACAGCGACGCTGAATACGTAAAACACAGAACGGATAAATATATTGAAATGCTTACCGGGCTTGGTCAAAAATCCATACCCGACGACTTTATAGACTCCGCCACCAAGTTCTGCACCTACTTAACTTGCAACAGACAGGACTTATCCGTCCCCGAATCGGCTGCCGCCACGGCGAGGCTTGTGTTCGGTGAGTTTGAAAATATAATATCCAAAAGCGAAGATTTCGTATCCCAATTTGAATTCGCAAAAGGTGCAAATGGGATTTTGAAAAAGATTTGCGACCACGTAAAAGAACACGGACCCGTGATTGACTTGACCGATTTTATATCGTTTGACTCCACTCCCCTCAACGAGGAGGAGATAAAAATCTTTGAAGAATTTACAAATCTGAAAGTTTGATTTAAGCTGAAAATATATGCTTTTATGCCGCCGTCGACAGACGGCGGCTATTTTTTTGACCTTTACGCCGACTTTTTTTTAATTAGGTATTGAAACGGGGAGTTTTTTATATTATAATAGGCGTATAAGTTATTTTTGCGGCGGTTTTTCACCGTTGCGATAAAGGGGAATTTTTATGGCAATAACAGCAAAAGAAATTAAAAACGTCGCTGTCATAGGTCACAGCGGCGAAGGCAAAACGACGCTGTGCGAGGCTATGCTGTTCAACGCAGGCGTGATAGACCGTATGGGCAGAACCGAGGACGGCAACACCGTCATGGACTTCGACGAGACCGAAAAGGCAAAGGGTATTTCGGTCTATACCTCGCTTGCCCACCTCGAATGGAAGGGCTTGAAGATTAACCTTTTAGATTTACCCGGGTTCTACGACTTCGAGGGCGAAAGACACGAAGGTTTAGCCGCTGCAGGCGGCGCCGTCTTGGTTATAGGCGCAAACGGCATACTTCCCATCGGCGCAGAGAGCGTCATCGACTACTGCTTAAAGGCTAAAAAACCCTTAGTCGTTTTCATAAACGGTATGGATAAGCCCAACGCAGATTACGCAGGTACGGTTGCGGCGTTAAAGGAAAAGTACACCAGCAAGCTTGCACCCATTCAGATACCCATTATGCAGGACGGCAAGATGACGGGTTACGTCAACTCCATTCAGGAAAAGGCCTACGAATTCTCTACGTCCGGCCCCAAGGAAATACCCGTTCCCGACGACTTAAAAGAGGCTATGGATCAGATGCAGGACAGCCTCGTTGAAACGGCTGCCGAGAACGACGACGTATTGCTCAATAAATACTTCGAGCAGGGCGGTCTCTCCAAGCAGGACGCTGTAAGGGGTATAAGAAAGGGTATTGCACTCGGAACGGTTATCCCCG
>JBJFGI010000009.1:0-23184 GCA_051892535.1 Candidatus Coproplasma sp.
TATCCAAGGTCGATTGCCCCTCGCATATGCGGCAGTCAACGGGAATTTTCTCACCAGCCTTAATCATTATGATATCGCCAACAATCAGGCTTTCGGGGTCGACTATGATCTGTTCGCCGTCTTTAATCAGGGTTGCCGTGTCGCTCTTCAAGTCCATAAGCTTGGTTATCGACTGACGGGAAGCACCTACGGCGATGGACTGCAACAGTTCGCCTATGCGGTATAAGAGCATAACCGCAACGCCCTCAAACAGACCGTCGCCCGTCGTTATGCCTAATACTATTGCTCCGATTGAGGCGATTGCCATTAAAAAGTTCTCGTCAAAGATTTTACCCTTTGCAATGTTGCGGACGGTGTTCCATAAGACTATATATCCAGACGAGAGGAACGCAACGCCGTACAGAGCATAGTCCAAATACCTGACCCAGCCTTCAAACTTTAAAAGGTCAAGCACTAATGCAGGGATAAAGAATGCAACGGAGACTATTATGGAAATAATATCTGCTAAGTTTTCTTTGAATACTCCCTTTTTCTCGGGCTTGCCGTCTACTATTTTTACGTCCTCGAAGTGGGATATGTGATAGATTGCCTCGTCGTGAGCCGCCTTGGTCTGGGCGTTTAAAATTACGGTCATATTCATAAAGTCGACCGTAGCCGAAACGCCGTCCAAGCCGTTTAACTCCTCCTCAAGCTCCCTTGCACAGTTGGCACAGCATAGGTTTGCTATTTTAATGCGCTTACCGCCCCTGAAAAGCTCCTCCGTTTGGGGTTGGGTATCCTCTACCACGGAGACCTCTTCAAAGTGGTTAATGCAGTATAGTACGGGGTCTAAGGCACTTTCTGCACAGGTTATAATTACCTTGCTCGCCATAAAATCCACGCAGACCTTTTCAACGCCTTCTATCTTTGAAATTTCCTCTTCAAGCTCTCTTGCACAGTTGGCGCAGTCAAGCCCTTGAATTTTTATAACCTTATCAATCACAGTTTAAATGCTCCTTTGCAAGTTCTAACATAGCAAGGACGTGCCCGTCGGCTATGGAATACATAACCTGCTTGCCACGCCTTTGCGCCTTGACTATGCGGTGGTCTTTAAGCGTTTTCAGCTGGTGGGACACAGCGCTTTGATTACTGCCGACGGCGGAGGTTATGTGCTCTACGCACAGCTCGCCGCAGGCAAGCACGAACAGTATCTTCAGACGGGAAGGTTCGCTAATCGCTTTAAAGCGTGTGGCTATCTCCTCCACCTCCCCCTCGGAGGGCATGCTTTGCAGGGCTAAACGCACCCTCTCCTCGTGCTGAAGTTTTTCATTCTGACAATCTGCCATCTTCTACCTCTTTTAATTAAGCCGTGGGTTTGAATTTGTCTATCCATCAACTTAATTATGAATTACTATTCATATGATAATTCATTCATATTAAAATGTCAATAGTTTTACGCAAAAATTTTTTATTATTTTTATTATCACCGCACACGACAAAAGCGTTGACAACGGGTTTGTGTTTTGCTAAAATGGTTGAGTAATCTTTGTTAGAGATGGCGGAGCGGTACTTCGTGCCGTTGCAAGCAACGGGGACGAACTGCGGCGGTGCTTGTAGGAGCGTCAGCGACGCAATAACAATTGTTCGCCGTAGGCGCAATTGCGTCAAACCGTTTAATTTTGTCTTTGCGGTCGGGCTTTAGCCTAACCCAAAGCAAAATTTCTTACCTATTTAATTTAATAATTTTATGCAGAGATGGCGGAGCGGTCGAACGCGGCGGTCTTGAAAACCGTTGATGGGCAACTATCCGGGGGTTCAAATCCCTCTCTCTGCGCCAAAGAGAACGTAAGTTGAATAATCGGCTTGCGTTCTTTTATAATTAGTAATTAAACTGTTTCAAACTTTTAGCAAAAGTGTTTGACAAAGCAAAATATATTTTATATAATATGTAAGCTGTTAAATATCTTTCGCACCGTTAGCTCAACTGGATAGAGCGTTGGTCTACGGAACCAAAGGCTAGGGATTCGAATTCCTTACGGTGCACCATTCATAACCTAATTCGAATACTTACTAAAAGTGTCGGGTTAGGTTATTTTCTTTACATTGAAAATGCACTTTATGGCAGTTTTCCGTATAAGCAAAACGGCACTTTATGCCGCAAAAGGCTATTGACTGAAATTGCGGTGTGTTAGGCTCGTGCGCCAAAGGCAAACCAAAACCCGACTGATAATCAGTCGGGTTGCTGTGTTTCGCCCTTATTTGCCTACCAACACACCGCAAGCAAAGTTTCGGTCAATAGCACTGTGGAATAAATTGCCGTCAGATTACAGCTTTATATAAAATTCAATTTGCATTTTCTGCGTATAAGGATTTGTGTTAGCCCATTTATACGTTATTATCTCCATAATTTCTTTATAAAAAATAAGCCCCGACTTTTCATTGTCGGGACTATTTCTTATAGGGCTGTTATAGTAGATTTGAATTTTATTGTCAGTCATTACGACTTCTTTTATAAGACTGTTAATTAGTAGTTTTGGCTCTGCGCCTAACGCCTGCTTGTAAAACGCTCTAATATCGCTTTCAGTAAGCCGTACAGCTTGTTTACTCTGTTCTATTAGTATTTGCCTTTCTAACTCTGCTTGTTGAGCTTCAAGGTCGTGTAAACGCTGATTTGTTGAGTTTGATACTATACCACGTTCAATAGCACTTACAAGGTTACTTATTGAAGTTTCAACTTGCCGTTTTTGCTTTTCCAACACCTTTAAAATGCTGTTAGTTCCCATTTGCCTTTCCTGTTCTTCTAACAACGCTTTTACGATATATTCCATATTGTCGGAGTTGCTTAATTTATCTACGGTGGCTTTGCAAACCAAATCTTCAATTACTTCCTTGCGTACCATTTCTTTATTGCAATCGTTGATACGCTTTTTTCTTCCGTTGCACTTGTAATAATAAATCTTTGTACCGTTTTTAGTAGTACCGCTTTCACCGTGCATTGGTTCACCGCAATTTCCGCATTTTAGCTTTTGTCTTAACAGAAAATCAATTTTTACACTCTTCTTTCCGTACTTATTATTGTTGACCTTTTCACGCACCTTTTCATATATTTCGGTGGGTACGATTTGCGGATACATATTGTCTATCACTTCATCACCGTGCATATATACTCCCGAATACTTTTCGTTGCGTAAGATGTTGTAAACGCTATTTTTCACAAACGGTTTGCCTTTAAAGTAAATACCCCTTGCAGTAAGGTCGTCTATAATCTGTCTGACAAATTTTCCTTTTGCATATTCGGAATAGATATAACGGACTACTTCGGCAGCACTCTCGTCAACGACTATTCTTCTGCCGTCAATTTTATAACCGTATAATACCGTACCGCCTTGGTATAAACCTTTGCGCCTTGTTTCTTTCATTCCACGACTAACCTTTTGCGCAAGCTCTGCGGAATAGTATTGGCTCATTCCTTCGAGTAGGCTTTCAAGGATAATGCCTTCGGGTGTGTCGGGTATGTTTTCCATTGCGGATGTAACCTTAACACCGTTATCACGCAAAGTCTTTTTATGTATTGCCGTTTCGTACTTATTACGGCTGAACCTATCCAACTTATAGCATAGAACGTAATCCCATTCACGCCTTGCGCTGTCCTTTAACATTTTTTGAAAGTCGGGACGATTATCATTCGTACCTGACATAGCTTGGTCAATGTAGGTATTAAGAATTAAAATTCCGTTCCTTTGAGCGTATTCCTGACACACTCTCAACTGACCCTCGATTGACTGCTCCGTTTGTTTATCGCAACTGTAACGAGCATAGATAACTGCTGTTTTCATTGTTAATTTAAACTCCTTTAAAATTGATTTTTAACTTTTGTCTTTCGACAAGGGGCGAACAAACGGAAACGCATTGGCTTTCAGTTGTCTGTAATAAACTTGCTTTCCGTCAAGTGTTGCCGAAAGGCAATACACTTTACACTTGACGGAAAGTGGGTTTTCGTTTAAGCTCCGCCGGTCGATAGACAAAACGTTGTCGGTCAGTTACTTTTAGGCATTTTTTCTATAACTTCGGGGCTGACCTTTCCCAAAATCTCGCCGTCAACAATGCAAGTGAAATCGTCTGCAAGTATCAGCTTTCTATCGTCAACGCCATAAGGACAAAGAACGTCGTCGTCTAAAATATCGCTTTTGATATAGGTGGGTAATTTACCGCCGTAAACCAATCTTTCACCCGACTTCTCAATGTATTTGAGCAGGTATTTAACCGACTGCGTTATATCTCTCGGCAACTCTATTGGCTTGAAATCGTTTCGCCCGAAGTGCTTTAAGAAATGCGTATTTTGATAGGTCGTCTGCATACGCTTGCTTTTGGTGCTGTAATCTTTAACTTCTACAATCTCGCCTATCATTTCAGGCGTGTAGAAAATACCGTGGAAGTGCAGGCGTTGCTTTTCAGGACTTCGCTCCCACACCCCAACGTACTTCCAACCCTTACGGCTTACAAGGTGTTTTAAAGTGTTCTGCAACTTCTTTTTAAAACTCTCTTCCGTGTGCATAGCTCCGTCATAGGTGAACGTTACGAAATAATTCCATTCGCCCTGCGTGTAGATTTTTCGCCATAGCCTTATGTTGCGCTTAATGGCATTTGTTTTCTTCCGCTCCATATTCTTGGCTATAAATTCGGTTGTTTCCTGTTTGCTCTCAAACTCGCCTTGCAGTTTCTCGGCTATGTACTTTTTACGCTCTCTCTTTGGCAGAGCTTGGCACTCCTTATAGGCTGTTTCAAACTTGTCCTTTGGCGTAATAGTTGTGAGCTCTTCGGGTAGCAATTCAGGTTTAGCTCTCCGACCTTTGCGGTTACTGCTTGGAAAGTTTTCTTTTGGTATTCCAATGTAATGACTTCCGTCATAGTAGATTTTTGTTTCTTTAAATGGCATAAATTCTCCTTGTTTTTAGTTAATATATACAAACATATGTTTGCTTGAAAGGCAAAAAAATATAAGTTAATTACTCATTGTTATCGCTTTCTTTTAACTGCATAATGCGTGCCAAAAGCGTTTCAAAAAAGATACGCTGTTCGGCATCAGGCAACGCTGACACGTTCGGCTCGCCTATCGTTTCAATTTCTAATTCGGTTTTCAGCACTTCCTATCACCCCCTAAAATTTATTTGATAAAAGCTCTCAACTCTTAACGGACAAAAAATTGTAAAAGTTCGTATTTTTGAGAAAAATAATTTTCCCCTACATATTCCCAAGGACACTTATCCGAGTTTTTACACGGTCTAATCCAAAATAAGTTGATAATAATTTTTGAAATGCTCTCACCTTTTAACGGACAAAAATTTGAAAAATACAACATAGTTTGCCGTGCGAAAACCCAACATTTACCTGCCCAAAACCCCACATTAGTGTGCAAAAGTACTACATTACCCCACATTTTTGGACATAAAAAAAGGCGCAGTGCCGTGCTTGAAGTTAAGGACACTACGCCGATAAAATAAAAAAACAACCTTATACCAAAAAGGCATAAGGTTAAAAATCTTGCCGACACACGAAGAAAGGGGCGATTTGCAAGCGGTTTAGCGCAAACGCCCCGCACGTAGCGGCGTTTTAATCTATTTTTTATTAAGTTGTTTTTATTTGTGGCGGGTGCTTGACGGCGCACGAAGTGCGCCGCTTGTTTTATCAAGCACCCGCCACAGTGCCATTTTGAAATTATTGTATTTTGATATGACTAGGTATAAACATTGTTAACTTTATTAGCTATAAGTTATAAGACATAGAAAATTGTTGGTGACATAAACAAAATTATTTAAAAACAAATTTAACAACAAAACGTGACAATATTAAAACAAATAAATTAATCATTTAGTTGCTTTATTCTCAAACTTGTGATATAATAGAGAAAATCAGGAGGTGGAATTATTATGCTTGAAGGATTTACTGCCTTTAATTTTAATGAAGGAGCACCATATGTTTCTATAACCAAAAATGGTGTAACATTTAATAAAGGCGTTATTTTAAAATTAAAACAGCCAGCGTATGTATTACTTTTGATTAATTCCAACGACCAACTAATAGCAGTTCAAGTATGTGAAAAAGAAGAACCTAATTCTGTTCCTTTTTTCAATGATGATAAAAAAGGGAATGTTTTCTCTGTTCGCTGGAATCAAAAAGACTTGTTAAATACTTTAAGCGACTTAATGGGTTGGGATTTGAAGTCGGAATCCTATAAGGTTATGGGAACATTGATACCCAACGAATCTGCTATGATTTTTGATTTATCAAAAGCAGAACTAATAACTTAATTGTTTTCAATTATATGAAAAAAGCATTATTTAAGGTGGGACTTAAATAATGCCATCTGAAAAAAGTCAAGGCACCAAACTACCTATACTTCTCTCAACTAAGCGATAGTATAACAAAGTTGTCCTCTTTTTTCAGTACTTTTTCAAAAAAATTTGAAAAATATCTAAAATGTGTAAAAATAGGAGGATTGCCTTATGGATGATTTTGTTCGTAAAAATGGTCATTACATTTATCGTACTTATCGCACCCTTAAAGACGGTACTCGCCTTTATGCCAAAGATTTTGGTTTGAAGGCTTGGCGTATTTGGGTTGAAGACTAATCGTATTTGATTGGTTAAAAATGGGGCGTTTGGTAGTTTACGCCCTTAACACAATGAAAGGTAGACTATTTGTTATAGTCTACCTTTTTTGTTAATCTAAAATGTAAGAAACTATATTTATCAAATAACATAACTTCCCCTGCTTTCTTTTTCAATAAAAAATGAGCTTAATTGTTAAGCTCATTTATTAACGTATAAACTGCGTTTTTATTCTTTCTATCAAGTTTTCGGTATTGAGTAATCAAGTCTTTTTCGTCGTCCGATAATATAAAGGCTGTCTTATCTTCGTTGAAAAATTGTGATAAGGACATATCAAACGCTTCACATAACGCCATTAAAGTTGCCATAGAAGGCATAGTCCCACGCTTAAACATATTGTTTATAACCGAGTTATCTAATTTAGCTACTTCACTCAATCTGTAATTATTCCAACCACGTTCATCCCGTAGTTCTTCTATCCGTTTTAAAATGTCCATAACTAACTCCATTTGTACTTATTATATGCTACATTTGGGGAATAAATTAAAAACATATGTATTGACAATTACTGTACATTTGTATTATAATTTGCTATATATTTGTACTTACAAAGGATAAATTTATGGCAGGAAATTCAAGTTTAAGAAAAGCAAATAAAGAAAAGAATGCCGAGTTTTATACTCAACTTTCGGATATTGAAAATGAAATACGGTACTATAAAGAGCAGTTAAAAGACAAGATTATTCTTTGTAATTGTGATGACCCATTTGAAAGTAATTTCTTTAAGTATTTTGCAATGAATTTCAATTTTCTCGGCTTAAAAAAATTGATTGCAACGTGTTATGATAGTTCGCCTGTGGCATACACTCAACTTTCTTTTATAGGCAACGATAGAACCACTCCTAATAAAAACCGCAGAGCTTATAAAATAGAAATTACAGAAGTTGACGATTACAACGGCGATGGTGCAGTAGATTTATCCGATGTAGAATACCTTTTAAAAAATAAAGAAAACACTTTATCATTACTTAAAGGCAATGGTGATTTTCGTTCGGAAGAATGTATAGAGCTATTAAAACAAGCAGATATTGTAGTCACCAACCCTCCATTTTATCTTTTTAGAGACTATATTTCGTTGATAACGGAAAATAATAAGGACTTTATTGTTATAGGCAATACCAATGCTTTAACTTATAAAGACATATTTAAGCTGTTTAAAGAAAATAGAATTAGAACAGGGAATACAAACTTTAATGTTGGAATGTATTTTTATGTTCCTGATAATTGTGAGGAATACCACATAGTTAAAGAAGGTAAAAAAATGGTGAGAGTTGCTTCTTCGTGTTGGTTTACCTCTTTAATGGTACAGAAACATAATGAATTTTTGACTTGTTATAAACGATATAGTCCAGAGGAATACCCTAAATATGAGAATTATAATGCTATAAACATAAATCAATATACCGATATACCATACGATTACGATGGTCTTATGGGTGTACCAATTACATTTTTAGATAAATATAATCCACAGCAATTTGAGATTGTTGCTTTGGGTATTGTTGGTAGCATTGAGTTTACTAACGAAAGAAAAATGGAAATATTAAATAAAAAAGGACAACCGACAGGTAAATATACTGTTAATGCAAAAGGAACTTTATACCGAAAATATAATCCAAATAAAGACATAAAACCACCTGCTTTTAAAGATGTTGAAACAGGAGAGCTTTATTCGAGCATTTATGCAAGGGTTATAATTAAGAGGAGAAAAAATAATGAAAATTGAGTTACACGAACTAACAGTCAGGGAAATTGCTAATGGTTACATAGATAACGCAGAAGAAGGCGTTAAAGGCTATGGCGGTCTGCTCAATATTCGTCCTAAATATCAGCGTGAATTTGTGTATGACGATGCTAAACGCAACGCCGTAATTGGTACAATTAACAAGGGCTTTCCGCTTAACGTTATGTATTGGGTAAAAAACGAGGACGGAACCTTTGAAGTGTTGGACGGACAACAGCGAACTGTCAGCTTTTGTCAATACGTTAACGGCGATTTTTCTTTGAATAATAAGGCTTTTCATAATCTTACAAACACCGAAAAGAACGCTATACTCGATTATAAATGTATGGTCTATTTTTGCGAGGGTAACGATTTAGAAAAGTTGGAATGGTTCAAGACTATAAATATCGCAGGTGAAAAGTTAACTGACCAAGAATTGCGAAACGCAGTTTATACAGGTGAATGGCTTACAAGTGCAAAACTCAAATTTTCAAAGTCGAATTGCGCTGCATACAATCTTGCAAATAAGTACGTTAACGGCTCTCCCATTAGGCAAGATTATCTTGAAACAGCTATTTCGTGGATTAACGACGGCAAAATTGAAGAATATATGTCAATTCACCAACACGACCCTAATGCCAACGAATTGTGGGCTTATTTTTTATCCGTTATAACTTGGGTGGAAAGTACCTTTGTAAAATACCGCAAAGAAATGAAAGGCATAAATTGGGGTGCGTTATATAACCGTTTTCACGGACAAATTTTTGATACTGCAAAATTAGAAAATCAAATTGCCGATTTAATGATGGACGATGACGTTACGAATAAAAAGGGAATATATTATTACGTTTTAACGGGCGAAGAAAAATATTTAAGTCTGCGACAATTTACAGAAAGTCAGAAAAGAACGGTTTACGAACGGCAAGGCGGTATCTGCCCTCATTGCGTAAACGAGCATAGGCAAAAGACACATTATGAATATATTGAAATGGAAGGCGACCATATAACGCCATGGTCAGAAGGCGGAAAGACAAATATTGAGAACTGTCAAATGCTCTGCAAAGAACACAATCGAAAGAAATCAAACATTTAATAAATACAAACAGCCGAGAACGAACTCGGCTGTATTTTTTTAATGCGGGAAAAATTTTAGTATAGAAAAACGCAACCCTATTCGGTATTCGAATAAGGTTGCATATGGTGCACCACAAAAAACCTTATTCGAATTTTCGGATAAGGTTTTTTGTTACGTACCTAAGCGGAATCGAGTTGCGTAGCAAGCTGAAAGCTTGCCCGCTCGCTCGTCGACGCAAACTTCACTTTATACCGTTTGGTAAAACCCAAACGGTAACTTTGCTTGAGTTGCGTCTCCTCTTCCCACAAAATCTTTGCAAGCAAATCTTTTGCGGGAGCCCTGTTAATACTTTAGTCGGCACGAGGCGTCAGCCGAAGTAATTCCTTTCAACGCTCGAAGTGCGCTGTCACTCCACCTCCGTCATGCCATTTAAACCGACTAAGATGACACTCTTGCTCTTAAAGTAATTTTATGATATAATGCTTTTATATAATTTTGATTACGGGAACTACGCATTGATTGATAAAAAATATAAAATCGATATCGAATTATGAGAATACTGCCATATAAAAATGAATATTGCGAAACGGTAGCTAAATTGTTTTATGAGACAATCCATTCCGTTAACTTGAAAGACTACTCGTCGGAACAGCTTTCCGCCTGGGCAAATAGCGCAGACAGCTTAAAATCACGGAGAGATGATTTATTAAATCAGCACACTTTAATAGCAGAAATTAACGGCGCTATCGTCGGCTTCGGCAGCATTGATAAATCGGGATATCTGGACTTACTCTTTACTCATAAAGATTTTCAAAATAGAGGAGTTGCAACGGCTTTATGCAACGAGTTGGAGAAAGGTTATGCAGAAATAAAAACTTTTTCTTCTGGTACCGCAAAGCCGTTTTTTACAAATCGTGGTTACGAGGTAATTAAAGAACAGGAAGTTAAACGTTTAGGCGTTAAACTCAAAAACTTTGAAATGATAAAACACAACCTTACCCGATAGTATTCGAATAAGGTTGCGTATGTTGTATCAAAAAAGCCCAAGTCGGATATCCGACTTGGGCTAAACTTTTGCAGGAACCTTTCATCATAAGACTTCGCAAATTAATTAATATACTATACTTAATCAATATCGTCAAACATATCTAATCCCAGAGGGTTATCCTCAGATTTAATGTACTTTCTTAAATTCTCACCGTAAAAAAAGTCGGTATAATTCCAAACATACTCATCAGGCTTTTCATCAAAAAGCTCGTTGCAAAACTCAAAGAAGAATTGCTTAACACCGTCCAACAATTTAAACAGCCAATCCTTATCAAATCTTATAATATTAAAGGCCGTGTCTCCTGCTTTAAACTCACCGTTTTCTAAAATTTCAGGCATTCTTTTTTTAACTTCTTCATAAGTTGAAATTGCATTGTGTTTTATAAAATTCCAAAGCCAATAAAAATTATCATAAGCCTCAAAATGAGGCAATTCTCTAATATTTTTTTCAGTCTTTCCTGAATAAAAAGAGTATAGATAATTACGGTTAAAGCAATCCTCTTTATAGCCGTTTTTCGAAATCATACCATAAGTAAAAGCCTCTAATTGCGAACCGGCTATCAATATAAATTGACTGTACTGAGTGCGCAAAATGTTATCAGGGATAATAACTTTTTTACCGTATTTAATATACTCGTTATAGGCATTAAGTTTTTGGTTATAAATCATTTCAGCTATGTAATTATAAAAGGACGCTCTTGCCTGAGCTGCGCCTATGCTTGATATACCGCACTGATATTTATAATCGCCCCCCGGTGTTAGCAACTGCGGTTCCTCCGGCTTTTCGGGTGCAACCCAAGCTCTGTCACATATATCGAATAATTCTCTATACGTCTTATCCCAGCGACATTTAAGCTCTGCAATTTTGCAGTCAATTTGATAGCTGTAATAATCGGTTTGCGTTGCCTTTTTAACGTAAAAATAATGCGATTTACGATTATCGATTATTTCTTTTGCGCAGTTTGGAATTTTGTTTCCGCCATAATAATCACACGTCTTATTATAACGTTTAGGATCAATCTTTATCTTTAAGTTTCCGTTTTCATCCTTGCCGTTGAAGAATATACCGTAATATCTGGTATCGACACTAAAAAATTTGTCGTCATAATTATGAATATACGCCTTCCTTTCCCTTTTCATAAAACCTCCTTAAAAAGAAAGCACTTTCCTATTTAAGAAAGTGCCGTCCCGCTTAATTGATTATTAAGCTGATTGCATAAATTATACCACTCTACTTCAATAGGCATCTGTTGGCTAATACCCAGTCAAACATCATTATGCTATTAAATTGTAGCACTCGTTCGTGCTTACGTCAATAAGTATATTATAAAAAATAAATTTTGTCACGAACCGACGGTACAAAAAAAGACACCCTATATTGCAAGGATGTCCTCCATTTGAACGTTAAAGAGTTTCGCAAGGTTAAACAAGTTTTCCAAGCTGGGCATTTTCTTGCCTGAACACCAATCGTATATGACACGGGCAGATTCTAATTCAAGAAAAGCCGCTACGTCTAAATAGGTAAATCCGCTTTGGTCAAGCAATTTATATATATTTAAGCCTGTTTCTTTTCTGTTCAGTTTTGTTTTGCAATCCATCTTTTATACCTCCTGTAATAAACATCTTTATTAATTCGGTAGATAGATTACATTTTTATTATAGCACAAACGTAATGAAAATCAACTAATTTTTTTTAACTGTAATTACACCGTTTTTAACTTGAAGGTCATCTTGACGGGGTTGTGGTCGCTGTAGGCATAGCCCGTGTCAATCGTGCCCTCCCAGACGACTTCTACGTTGTCGGAGACGAGAAAACCGTCTATGACCGTCTCGTAATTGACGCCCTTTTCATAGGGCATATCCGCACCCCTGCAGGTTGCTGCGCCGTCTATTGACGCCACTACCCTGAAGCCTGAAGCAAGCTCGTCGTTATGCAAGATGGAGGTCTTTACCCAATCGGGAATCTGCTGACCTGTTTCTGTTTGGTAATATTCAAGGGCTTCTTCAACGCTGTCAAACTGGTCGGCAATGAGGCAATGGTTGAAATCTCCGCCTGCGATAACGTAGTTACCTGCGGCATATTCGGCAGCCAACACCGTATTGAGCATCTCCAGCTGCTGTGCCCTGATTTTGCCGCCCTCGTCATATGCGGACATATGCACGTTCATTAAGACGAGCATCTTCTCGCTGCCTTCAACGGGCAGATAGTGCATTGTAAAACACCTGTCCAAATCGAAGAACTTATCAATAAAGTCGGTCGTTACGGGGAAGGAACGGCGCACCGAGCTCTGAATATTATAGCGGGACAGCGTCTGAATTCCTCCGTTGATAATGCCTATAGGGTCGTTGAAGGGATAAAACAGGTTTGCCGTGTGGAAGTTGCAGGCGTAGGTCGAGGAATAGCCCGAAAGCTGAGAAAACCTCTCCACCATGTTTATATTATAGCTTCTGTGAGCACTCTCGTCCGCCTCCTGCAAAAGGCAGAAATCGGCGTTTAACTCCTGCAGGGTGTTTACCTGCCCCGTCACGTTCTTTTCGACGTCGTCCTTACTCATTCCCTTGGCGTAAATTCCGCCCGTCACCGTACCGTCAAGCATAACCCCTTCGTCCATAAAGAA
The DNA here is from genome assembly GCA_051892535.1 of Candidatus Coproplasma sp. Taxonomy (GTDB): domain Bacteria; phylum Bacillota; class Clostridia; order Christensenellales; family Borkfalkiaceae; genus Coproplasma. The sequence goes on from JBJFGI010000009.1 coordinate 13,111, forward strand.
GGAGTATTCAGGCGAATACGCACCAAACCCGACGTTGTACGATACTACAGAGTACTCCTGCCCGACTTCCAGCTTTTGAGAGGAGTTCTGCGAGGTGGTCAATATCTGGTTATCCTCGATTCTGTAGTACTGTACCGCCACGTATACGACGTACCCCAGCACGGTCAGAAGTATTAGGGCAAAGACCACGGCAAGCCCTATAGCTATGTTTTTTATAATTCTTTTTGTCATAAAATACCTGTTGATATTTTCGATTTATACCTGTTAAATATAAGTTCAATATAAGTTTACCGCCCTCGGCGTACAATTGTCAAGAAACTTTCCCGAGCTATTAACTGTTAATATTTAAAATTTTATGTAAATTATTTTCATTAATTTTTTATTTACTATTTACAAATACGATTTTCAATAGTATAATTATTAATGAGCATTTTATAAGGTTTTACGCTATAAGGCTTCAGGTGAAAGATGAGAGTTTACAGTTTACTTTATAAAAACTTAATCAACCTTAAATACTTCGTGAAGAGTAATCAGCTAATCGACACGAAGAAATATTTAGTTATTATCCACACAGATAATCTTACAAAAACCGAAATTTCGCCCCTGATAAAGTCTATAGGCGGTCTTCTGCCCAATGCGGAAGTCATAGGGTGCAGCGTCGGCGGTATTATCTACAAGGGTGAAAGTCTTATCAATAAAACTCTTATTACCATAATCGACTTGTACGATACTGCCGTTAAGACGACTTCTATAAAGCTTAAGGACGAGAACGGCTACCGCCCTCCCCAAAAGGTTGCGGACGACGTGCTGTACTTTCTGGACGGGGCTAACGACAGCTTTTTATTCACCTACTACTGCCCCACTTACCCCTACGTTTCCCAGCTTGTGGAAGAGTTCAATAAACGCTCAATAAACTTCAGGCTTATCGGCGGCGGCGCTTATTCGGTTGCGGGCGATCTGTGCAAAGAACCTGCGTATATAGTTCATAACAACTTTATTGCGGAGGACTATATCGTCACTGCCAAGCTTAAGAGCAATCTGCTTTTATTTAACCAGGCGGCTATAACGGGTATTAAATCGGTGGGGCGTTCCTATAAGGTAACAAAATCCAAGGAACACAGGCTTATAGAAGTCGATAATCAGCCTGCCAAGCAGTGGTTCAATTATTTGGTCGGTGAAGAGTACTTAAAGGAAGATAAAAACATTATCCACGCCCTGCCGCTCGTCAACGAGAAATCTAAGGGCTTGGGCTTGAATATCAATTACGATTACGACGCCTTGACGGGTGAAGAGCTCGGCGGAGATTTGTTCGTATTCGACGAGATCAGGGAAAACGACTGCTTAACAATGGGTTATATTGACCCCAACAGTACGTTCCAGGCTTTAAAACCCCTGTGCGAAGAGATCAGTTCGTCGCCTACCGAGGCGTTGTTTGCCTACAGCTGTTTAACACGACGTCTGATTTTGCACAACTGCGCTAAGTGGGAATTAAAGGCGTTTACCTCCACCCAGATAACGGGTGCGTTTATGGCTGGCGAGCTTATCTACGACGGTACGCAATGCCGTTATTCCAACTCCGCATTCACCGTCGCAGCCCTGTCGGAGGACCCCAACGCAACCGTCTATCTGAACCTGCACGAGCTTCAGGACAGTACTGCGATTCAGTTTGACAATCTCCCCTTGGTTTCATACCTATTCAGTACAGCCAATTCGGAGCTGAAAAACGAGATTTACGAGGGCAAACAACGCCTTGCCGAGCAGATGGTTACCGACACCGAGACGGGGCTTGCCAACCTCGCAAAATACGTATTCGACGCAAAGAACGAGGGCTTTAACTCCCTTTGCCTGCTGTCGCTCAAGAACGAGAACGTCATAAGGGTATTCTTAAGCAAGGATGTCTACTCATCCTACGTGCTAAGCGCCGCAGACGCCTGCAAACGTATTTTAGGGGCAGGCTACAGCGTTTACCGTTACGGCGAGCTGTCCGTCCTTATCGCAGCAAACACCCAGGATAAGGACTCTTTCGTTGCCGGTATGAAGAGGCTTAAAGCCGAACTTGACTCAATCAAGTACGACAACTATCAACCCATTTACGAGATGAGCATCGTCTTTGGCGAGGACGACATTTTAAACAAGGTCGAATTAACCTACGTCAATCTGCATAAGGGCAGCGGCGATATGCTTATTAACAGCGAAGAGGAGAATAACGATTTCCAGAAGGAGATGATGCTCCTCCAGGTCATCAACGACGCCATCGCTCACAACAGGGTTATACCCTACTATCAGGGCATAATGAACAACAACACCCAACAGATAGATATCTACGAATCGCTTATGCGAATTACGGATAAAGACGGCAAGATATATATGCCCGGTGAGTTTTTACCCGTAGCTAAAGAGTACAAGCTGTACGACAGACTCTCCCAGACGATGATAGCAAAAGTTTTAGACGACGTGCCTAAACACCCCTTCATCGTGACGATTAACCTCAACACCAGCGACCTGTATAATCAGGAGACCTTAAAGCTTATTTTTGACAAGCTTGAACAGTCCGAAAGTCCCGAAAAGGTTATATTTGAAATAGTTGAAAGCGAAGCGTTAACCGACTATACCTACCTCAAGACGTTTACCGATAAAATTCACTCCCTCGGGGCTAAGATTGCGGTGGACGACTTCGGCTCGGGCTACAGCAACTTAATGCACGTTCTTAGAATTGATTTGGACTACATTAAGATTACCGGCGAGATAGTCAGGGACGTACATACAGACCCTTCGTGCTGCGATTTCATTACAATGATCTCCTCCTGGGCGAATACCAGGGATAAAAAGGTCATTGCCGAATACGTTGAAAACGAACCTATCCAAGAGGTTATCAAGCAGAATAACGTAGACTATTCGCAGGGCTACCTCTTCTCCAGACCCGCAAAGTTGGAAGAAAAGTCTTAAAAACAGATTATCCACGAGAACTTTAAAATGAAATTTTGCGAAAAATGTAATTACCTGACAGCCGACGCACGCTGCCCTGCATGCGGAAACAAAATGCTGAGAGACGTCGACGACGAAGATTTTTGCTATTTTGTAAGCCTGTCCTCATTCAATTTTGAAATGTTCGCCTACACCTTACAGGAGAATGACGTTGAAGTCGTGGGCGTACCCTTCTACGTCGGTGGCGTAACCCACGCCTCCGCTGGCAGAGCAGAGGGCAGAAGAGTCTATATCAGATATAAAGATATGTCAACCGCCAAAGAGTTATACTCAGTGGTATTCGGTTCGGAAGAGGGATAAATAGGCTTCACTCAAAAAACTTGCGGCGGTACTGTAACGCCCGGGCGTCACGCATAACACCTTAATACAAATAATAAACGGCTCAACCGTATCGGTTGAGCCGTATTATTTACACTTGAATTTACTCTCTGCCGCCTGCTTCTATAGGAGCGACGATAGGCAAACTGTCCAACGTCTTGCCCTGATAGTGCAACAGCAAGCCGATTGCCCTTGCCGCAACTATTATCATTGACATCTCTTCGTTCTGCCATATCCTTGCCGTACACGTCGTATCCACCCTGATAAAGCCGTAGTCGGTGCCGTACGCCGATATCTTGCAGTAAAACGCCGAACGTACACCCTGTTTTGCGCACTCTTCAATAATCGGCGTGAAGTTGACTTTGTTTAACTCCTCCACGTCGTTTATGTTTGCGTAACCTGCAGTATCGACAAGCTCGTTGATGAGATTATAGGGAATGTGCTTAAACTGCTTGTGCCTTGACAGCGGAAAGATTACGCTGTGGTTGAGCCTCTTGGGCGTTTCAAGGCAGATGTGGTCGAACATATAATATGCGACAATGCTCTTGAACACCGTTGAAATTGCAAGTGCGATATCCTCTCCGCCGGCAGTCAGACTGTTGTAGATTACGCCGCACAGCTGCATAAGGTTCTGGCGCTTTTCGCTGTCGCCCTGAAGGGAGATGTGTGCGTGCTTTTCGGGGAGATAGATTATAAAGCAGTGTCTGCCCTTGGTCTTGCCACGGTATAACGCCTTATCCGCCAGGTTGATTAAGTCTTCCAGAGTACTGCCGTCTATAGGGAAACGGGTTATGCCCACGGTTACCGTTATTGAAAAGTTGGGCAGACCGTAGTCATCCATTTCGACCATTGACATATGCGTAAGGTGGTTAGCACACTTCCACACGTCCTGATAGTCGTTTAAGTTTTCGTATACTATCACGAACTCGTCTCCGCCGTATCTGCCAACTACGCCTTGTACTCCGCTTGCTTTAACAAAGGTCTGCGCCGTCTGGGCAATGACTATATCGCCTACTATGTGGCCGTAGCTGTCGTTTACGTTTTTGAAATTGTCTATATCAATCAAAAAGAGTGAAAAGTGTCTACCCTCGTTAATTAACCATTCAACGTACTCGAGTACAGCCCCTCTGTCTAAAACGCCTGTCAACGGGTCCATACGGTTGGTTAAGTCTTTATCTCTGAAAAAATCATTAAAACTTAGATCGTATTTTAACATATCTGCTTCCCTCTGAATATAACATAAACATTATATCACAATTGTTATAATTGTCAATACAATTTGGCATTTTTACTTAATATAAACGACTACCCGAAGGTAGCCGTTTTTTCCGTTAATTTGCCGTATACATCTGCTTGTAGGGGTTTGCGCTATTGGGCTTGAGTACCACATAGTCGGTATTCAACAGCTCGTTAGCATCGAAGTTGAAGTATTTACAGTAATCGGTTACTATATCCGTAAGCTCCTTTACCTCACTGCCCTTAACCGTCGTTGCGGTGACCTGACCGGGAATGGTTTTGGGGAGTTTTTTACAGCGGAGATAGATTACGCCGCCGTGCATACCCGTACCGCAGAAGTTGTTGATTATGGGCATATCGTCCTCGTGCTGACCTAATACCACGATAACTCCGCCCGCCTGATATTCGCCGAGGAAGGAACCTACCCTTCCGCCGATGACTATTATGGGCTTATGTTCGCCGTACTCCTTCATATGGATTCCCGTACGGTAGCCTGAGTTGCCCTTGATATAGATTTTTCCGCCTCTCATAGCGTAGCCCGTGGTGTCGCCTGCGTTGCCGTGAATGATGATAGAGCCTGAATTCATAGTGTCGCCGGTGGCGTCCTGCGCATTGCCGTACACAGTTATTTCACCGCCGTTTAAATAGGCACCCAGAGCGTTGCCGGGTATGCCGTTGATTTTTATCCTTTTACCCGAAAGACCCGTACCTATATAGCGTTGACCGATACAGCCGTTAATCTCTATCTCCTTCTCCTGCGTGTTTCTTACCTGTGAATTTATCTGCGAAAAATGCGTTTCGCTATCCGTATTGATGACCATAAATTATACTCTCCTAGAAAGTTTCGCCGCTCTCGTTTCGGCAGGGAACGCCAAAAGCTGAGGGGCGTTGACAAGCATATCGAAATCCACGCCTGACAAGGGAGTTTTACCCCTTACAAGCGAGGTGTATATACCTGCCCTTAAGAAATCGTTTATAAGAATAAACCCTTTTAACACGTCGTTTTCAACGAATAATAGCTTGAGTGAGTTTTCACCCTTGACCTTGATAACCTCGCCCTCGTACACGCCTGCCGACAGCATATGCAGACCGAAGAAACCTACGGCGTTTAAAGGAATTGCATCCTTGTATTCGCTGTCCTTGCCTGCCATGTTAAGCCCTGCCGCCTTGCCCTGAAGATATGCGTTGGGCATGAGCGCAAGCACTCTGGCTGCGTTTATTGAGCTGTCGTAGCCCTCCGTGCAGTCGCCTGCGGCGTATATATCTGCAATCGAAGTACGCTGGTGGGTATCGACTAAAATACCCCTGTTGACCTTACCGCCGATATCGGCTACAAGCGAGGTGTTTGCCCTGACGCCTGCCGCCATAACTAAGATATCGAAGCTGAGGATCTTACCGCTTTTAAGCGTAACCGAATTTTCGGTGTAGCTTGCGGCGCAGTCGCCAAGCACGAACTCCACTCCCTTGCTCTCTAAGAAAGACTGTATCATTGCGGCGCTCTCGTCCTCGGTTACGGAGGGCATAACCCTCGTTGCGAGGTCGACGACAGTCACCTTTTTAACCCTTTCAAAAATGCCTTCCACGCACTTTAAGCCGATAAGACCTGCACCAATTACCACCACTTCCTTTTCGGGAGAGATGGCTTTATCTAAGGCGTCCATATCGTCGTAGCTCATAAACGTGAAGCAGTTTTTAACCTTGTCCAAACCCTCTGCAGGGGGTACGAAGGGGCGTGAACCCGTGGAAACCAACAGTTTATCGTAGGAATATTTCTTGCCGTCGGAGGCTTTAACCACCTTTTTCTCGGCGTCGATACTCTCTGCACTTACGCCGAGGTGAAGCACGACGTTATTCTTTTCGTAGAAATCTGCAGGGCGGTAGTTCATATGCTCCCTGTCCGTAAGCCCTGCAAGGCAGTATGAAATGGTAGGTCTGCCGTAGCAGAACTGCGTCTCCTTGGAGAGAACGGTTATCTCTCCCTCTTTATCCACCGACCTGATTGCCTCTATACAAGCGATAGCGGCGGTTGAATTACCTATTAACAAATACTTCATATCAATCACGCTCCTCGTATACTATGGCATTGTTAGGGCAGTGCTTTACGCAGTTGGGCTCGCCCTGAATATTGTCTGTGCAGAGCATACACTTCTGCGCCGCCTTGCCGTCTGCCGCAGGCATAATTGCGCCGAACGGGCAGAGTAGTACGCAGGTAAAGCAACCTACGCATTTATCCTTGTCGATGACGACCATTCCTTCGTCGGTCTTGGTTAACGCACCTGCAATACAGCCGTTTACGCAGGCAGTACCAGAGCAGTGTCTGCAGTTAACCGCAAAGTGTATAGGCGATTTTTCGTCGCCCTCCACCTGAATACGGGGCAGGATATCCTTACCTGCCTTACCTTTGAGCTTGAACATCTCGTCCAAGCCCGAATTTGCATACATACATTCATATTCACACAGGTGACAGCCAAGGCACCATTGTTCGTTGACGTAAATCCTCTTCATATTATTCACCTGCATGCTTGATGCCAAGCACCCTTAATTCGGTTTCGTTTAAACCTATGCCACGGAGCATAAGCCTGTTGCCCTTTAACGCCTCTATGGAGTTGATACCCATACCGCCCATCATCTCCTGAATTTCGTGCGTCCAGGCGTGGACTAAGTTTACAAGGCGTTTATAGCCGATATCGGGGTTAAGCCTCTTAACGAGCTCGGGCTTCTGGGTTGCAATACCCCAGTTACAGTTGCCCGTCTGGCAATTGCGGCAGAGATGACAGCCGAGCGACATCAACGCCGCTGTACCTATATAGCAGGCGTCTGCGCCGAGAGCGATTGCCTTAACCACGTCCGCAGACGAGTGAATAGAACCTGCCGCTACAATGGAGACGTTGTCCCTTATGCCCTCTTCCCTCAGCCTCTGGTCAACCTGAGCCAAGGCGAGCTCGATGGGAATACCGACGTTGTCCCTTATCCTCGTAGGCGCTGCACCCGTACCGCCACGGAAGCCGTCCACGGCTATGATATCCGCACCCGAACGGGCTATACCTGAAGCGATTGCCGCAACGTTATGAACGGCTGCAACCTTGACTATTACAGGCTTTTTGTAAGCGGTAGCCTCTTTAATCGAATATATAAGCTGTCTTAAGTCCTCGATTGAATAGATATCGTGGTGAGGCGCAGGAGAAATTGCGTCTACGCCCTGAGGTATCATCCTCGTCCTGGAGACGTCCTCTGAAATCTTAGCACCGGGCAGGTGACCGCCGATGCCGGGCTTTGCACCCTGACCCATCTTGATCTCGATTGCCGCAGCGGTGTTCAAATACTCCTCGTGCACGCCGAACCTGCCTGAAGCAACCTGAACAATGGTGTTCTTGGAGTACTTGTAGAAGTCCTTATGCAGACCGCCTTCGCCCGTGTTGTAGTAGATACCCAGCTCCTCCGCTGCCCTTGCAAGCGATGCGTGTGCGTTGTAGGAGATGGAGCCGTAGCTCATTGCCGAGAACATTATGGGCGTCGTAAGCTTTAACTGAGGGGTCATCGTATCGACGAGCTTACCCTGAATATCCCTCTTTATCTCGACGTCCTTTTTGCCGAGGTATACAACCGTCTCCATAGGCTCCCTTAAGGGGTCGATAGGAGGGTTGGTTACCTGCGATGCGTTGACTAAAATCTTATTGAAGTATACGGGATAGTCGTTGGGGTTACCCATTGACGAGAGCAGAACGCCGCCCGTGTTAGCCTGCCTGTACACCTCGTTCATAGTCTGCATAGACCAGTTGGCGTTGAGGCGATAGGTGTCGTCGCTCTTAACTATCTTCAATGCGTGAGTAGGGCAAAGGCAGACACAGCGGTGGCAGTTTACGCACTTAGTGCTGTCTGCAATCATCTTGCCTAAATCTTTATCGTATTTGTGTACGCCGTTAGCGCACTGTCTTTCGCATACCCTGCATCCGATGCAAAGATCGGGGGTACGTACCACTTCGTATTCAGCAGGAATAAAAGTTTCCATTATAATTCACCCCCATCTTTAAGCGAGTATATGACGGGCTGTCCGCCTGTCGGTGAGAAGAGTTTGTCAAGCTCGGGCTCGATGACCCTGATGCCGCACTCTTCGGAGGAAATATACGCCTTGTCGCCCTTTTCGCCGCAGACCATGGAACGCAGTTTTAACCTGTCGTTCAACGCCATAAGTCCGCCGTTGAAGCCGAAGATTATGGAGAAAGGTCCGTTTATAAGCAGTGACGGGAACGCCTTTCTTAAGAACTCCTCCTCCCTCCTGTCCTCGTCGTTCTTGGTCTCGATTGTCGACCAGAAGGAGGCAGAGATAACCTTTGCAACCTCCTGCAAGGTGAGCTTTTTAACCCTGATGAGGTAGTCGATTATATAGGTTATAACCTCGGTGTCGGTCTGCAGAGTACACTTGTAGCCGAACATCTCGATATACCTGCGGTTAGCGTCGTAGGAGGAGATTTCGCCGTTATGCACTATGGAGTAGTCCAAAAGTCCGAAGGGGTGCGCACCGCCCCACCAACCGGGGGTGTTGGTCGGATATCTGCCGTGTGCAGTCCACATATAGCCTGCGTATTCCTCGTCCAGAAGGAAGAATTTACCTATGTCCTCGGGGAAGCCTACGCCCTTGAATATACCCATATTCTTGCCGCTTGAAAAGACGAACGCACCGTTAATTTCTGCGTTGATTTTGTTGACGCATTTAACTACGTACTGCTCTTCGTCCAACAGCGAGTTTGCAAGCCTCTTTGAAAGGGGAGATAAGAAATAACGGTAGATAATGGGTTCGTTAACTATCCCCTTCGTCTTTCTCGTCTTCATCTCGGAGGAGTACACAATTTCAAAGTGGGAAATTAAAAAGTCCTCCGTCTCCTTTTTGCAGGAGAAGTCGTTGTAGAACAGGTGGAAGGCATAACAGTCCTTGTAGTCGGGGTAGATGCCGTAACCTGCAAAACCACCGCCCAGACCGTTGGAACGGTCGTGCATGGTAGCAATGGATTTGATGATGTCCCCACCCGTCATACGCTTGCCGCTTCTGTCGATTATGGCACTGACGGCACAGCCTGAAGGGATTCGGACTTCACCTTCCAAAGGTCCTGAATTTACGTTTAAATCACGTGAGTTCATCTTTCTTACCTCTCATAGATATTCCGCCTCTACACCTTGCGATGTATTGCGGTTTTGTATAAATATAAATTTTACTTGTATAATATTATAAAATATACAATTAATATAGTCAAACCGACAACAGAAGCAATTAATTATACTATATATAAGCAGGGATTATACCCAGACAAATTATGGTTATAACAGCAGGGAATTGCCGCCCGTTTGATAAGAACGGAGTTTAGCAAAAAGCAATTAAGCTGTCGTGAGTGGTCGCACCACTTATGATACACCGCCGTGGTCGCACCACATTGTTTGACGTGTGTTGAGTTGGTCAAGTGTTAGAGCAATTAAGATACACCGCAGTGGTCGCACCACATTGTTTGACGTGTGTTGAGTTGGTCAAGTGTTAGAGCAATT
>JBJFGI010000009.1:23284-23401 GCA_051892535.1 Candidatus Coproplasma sp.
AAGATACACCGCAGTGGTCGCACCACCACAAAAAGAAGAAAGGACGAAACCTTAAGTCCCGTCCCTTCCCCTTTCTATGAGAGAGCAGTGTGTGCTAAATTAAGTATACGGCGTTAT
>JBJFGI010000010.1:0-5486 GCA_051892535.1 Candidatus Coproplasma sp.
CCCTTCCCCTTTCTATGAGAGAGCAGTGTGTGCTAAATTAAGTATACGGCGTTATGCGCCTCTGCGTGCATAATAATTTTTTGCTTGGTTCGGCGCATACGCCACACCTTGCCAATTAGTTATACACCCCTTATCACAATTTACTTGGTGTTGTCAAGTGCCTCTACACCCGTCTCACCTGTACGTATTCTCATAACGTTTTCTACGTCGGTTACGAATATCTTACCTGCACCGACCTTGCCGTCGTTGAGTACCTTTTCGGCAACTGCAACTACCAACTTAGGATCGACGGTGGATACAACGATATCGACCTGAACCTTAGGAAGTAAGTGCATTGTCGTCTTAACGCCTCTGTACTGACCTGTCTTGCCTGCCTGTACGCCGCAGCCCATTACGTTGGATACCGTCATACCGGTTACGCCAATCTTTGCCATTGCATCCTTTAACGTTAAGAACTTCTCCTGGTTGGTTATTACCGTAACCTTGGTGTACTTGCCGGTAGCAGCTGCAGGATTCAAAGTGATGTCTGCAGGAGCGATGCCTGTAACGTCAACTTCGGGAGCCTCGCCGTCATACGAAGGAATGGTGGGCATGAAGTCTGCATATGCGGAAGGAAGTCCGTGTTCGCACATATCAAGTCCGTTAACCTCTTCCTCAGCAGAACACCTTAAACCGTTCCAACCCTTTTCCTTTGCAACCTTGATAGCTGCAACGGGGTTACACTTAAACTTAATCATAACGGGCAGATACTTCATAAGGAAGAACACAATCGTCATGCAGACAGCCGTCCAAGCAAGTATTGAAAGGATACCAGCCGTCTGAATTCCAAGGAGGTAACCGTTGCCGCCGTAGAATAAACCGAGTTCGCTTGCGGTTAATGCTTCAGCACCTTCCTGATAGTTGTGGCATGCGAATAAACCTACTGCCAACGTACCCCAGATACCGTTTGCAAAGTGAACGCCTACTGCACCAACGGGGTCGTCGATATGTAATACTTTGTCGAGAAGTTCGCAAACGAGAACTACTAATATACCTGAAACTAAACCGATGAAGAATGCACCGACTGCATTGACGATGTGGCAGCCTGCGGTGATACCTACAAGACCTGCAAGCGATGCGTTAAGGCACATACCTACGTCGGGCTTACCGTTCTTAATCCAGGTGAAGATCATTGCTGCTACGGTTGCAACTGCGGGAGCTACCGTGGTGTTAACGAAGATTACTGCAAGTGATTCCATTGTGGTTGCGGCTGCACCGTTGAAGCCGTACCAACCGAACCAGAGGATGAAGCAGCCTAATGCACCGAGGGTAATCGAGTGACCCTGAATTGCGTTAACCTTAACTACCTTGCCCTTTTCGTCACGTTCGTACTTGCCGATACGGGGGCCTAAGAACATTGCACCGATGAGTGCTGCCATACCGCCGACCGAGTGAATTGCAGCCGAACCTGCGAAGTCTACAAAACCCATTCCGGTAAGCCAAGCGTTCTGACCGATGCCCCATACCCAGCCTGCTTCGATGGGATATACAACCAAAGAAATCATTGCCGAGTAGATGCAGTAGGAAATAAATCTCGTCCTCTCTGCCATAGCGCCGGAAACGATCGTTGCAGCCGTTGCGCAGAACACAAGGTTGAACACGAAGGAGCTTGCAAGTCCGTTTTCGTTAGCGATAAACGCATCCCAGTTGCCGATTATGTCCCAACAAGGTGCGCCACAGAATTTACTTGCCGCATCAACGCCGATGAGCAAACCGAACCCAAGGAACATAAACACAACCGTACCGATACAAAAGTCCATCAGGTTTTTCATTATAATGTTGCCTGCGTTCTTCGCACGGGTAAAGCCTGTTTCTACCATTGCGAAACCCGCCTGCATAAAGAAGACGAGAGCCGCACCAATCAGAAACCAAATTCCAAAGTCCATAAAAATACCTCTCTTTATTCGTCCGCCATAAATCGGGGGACGTTATTTACTTAAACCAACCTTTCCCCTCACGCAACCTACAGGCTGATTAAAACCAAACCTGTAGGGAAACGTGAAGTGGAGAAAATGAAAACTTGTCACACGATTACCTGTCGCTCGAAAAAATGCAACCGTCTGCTGATTTCGGTTAGATTATAATTTCACCTTTGCAGAAAAGTCAATTAAAAGTGCAAAAGGGGCGGTATTGCCATTTTTAAGACAAAGTATAATTTCAGCTTATAGCACTTTATCACGCTAAATAACACAAGAAAAAGGCGGGGAGCTCTGCGCTCTCCGCCCGTAATAATATTATTAATTTAAAGTTGTATCTCAGTTACCCTTACAATATATTTATTTAACCGCAACCGCACCTATGCAGGGAGTTAACCCCCACTCCGCAAGGTAATAATCGTACTTACCAAAATTAACCGAACTGTCACCAGAAATTGCGTTGGTGGGCACATATGTGCCGTCCAACGAGGGATTGGCGTAGATATTGCTACCGACGTATTGACTGTTAAAGGTGGCAAAACCCGTTATATTTGTATCGCAGATTTTAAAGCTTGCACCGCTTCCGTCGTCGCCCGAAACGTAGAACAGATTATTTTTAAAGGTGAAGTTTTTGGTGTAAGTCGCAGAAAAATCCGTGCTGACAAGCTCCACGCCTGCCGCAACGCTGATTATGTTATTTGCAAACTCCACGCCGTCTATCTTGGCTAATATTATGCCTGCGCCGTCCTCCGAGCCGTTGCCGATTAAGGTGTTATTGTATATGTAGGTACTCTGCACAACGCCTGTATCCACCTCTTCGTAGCCGCCTATGCGTATGCCCGTTACGGTATTATCAACGCAGATATTAGCACGTGCCGTGATATTTTTTACAGGGTATTCGTCCTTTCTCTCCTCGCTGCCTATCTCAATGCCGTAGGCGCAACCGCTGATAAAGTTGTTCTGCAGAATAATATCCATCGCACCGTCGACGTACAAACCTGCGCAGTCTGCATAGGAACAGATGCAGTTTTTAACCGTGTTCCCTGCCGCAAGACAGTTCCTCGGCTGGTCTAACGAGGGGGTTGAGCAATAACCTGCATTGCCGTAAAAGTCTATGCCGATATTGGTGTTATTCTCCACCGTGTTGCCGATGACGTACACCCTTTCGCAGTTTGCCGTAACCGAGATGTTCTCCGACCAGCCGTTGACGTTGTTATAGCAATAGTTGTCGATTATAGCCACGTCGGTGATCGACGTCGTGGTTTCGCCGAAGAGCAGAATGGCGTTTGCCCCTGCGTTATCGTCGCTTTCGGGGTTGGGTGAAGTCGTCTTGATATCGTAAATTTCACAGTTCCTTATAATGATATTGTTCTGCCCGTCACCCCAGAATACTATGCCGTATGCACACTGAGATTGTACGGAACGTATCTCTATACCCTCTAACAGAATATACGCCGTGTCCGCCTCGAATTGAAAACCGTAGGCTTCATCGCCTTTGTAGGTATTCTCTATTATCGCCTGTTCGCCGGGATAGTTGCGAATAGTTATAAAGTTACCTTCCGCTCCCTTACAGTTAATAAACCAGCCGTCGCCGTCGGAAGTCGTGTAGGTACCGCCCATTAGATAGAGGGTTTGCCCTGCTTTAACCTCGTCAAGCCCGTCCTGAAGGCTGTAGGGGTCGGTAAACGTACCGTCGCCGTTGCCGTTGGGTGAGGCATATATGGCGTTTGACGCTACGGGAGCGTTGTTATCATACTTGGCAAGGCTTGTCACGTAAGAGGTGAAGGCAGTCGACTCAACACCGTACATATACCTTTCCATCTTCTGATTATATGTGAGGAGTTGGCTCTCTTCCTGTTCGGTCTCCCCGGTGTTTCCCTCTGAAGAGCCAGGGTTACCCGTGTCGCCACCCGTTTCGGTGTTATCGGTATCGCCACCCGTTTCCGAGCCCTCGGTATTGCCGCCCGTTTCGGTGCTACCCGTGTCGCCACCCGTTTCAGTGCCGCCCGTGGTATCTTCGGGTTTCTCCCCGGGGTTTCCCTCGGTTTTCCCGTCGTCAACCTCTCCCGATTCCACTCCGCCCGAGGTTTTGTTATCGTCCGTCGAAGTGCAGCCGAAAGCACTGAACGCAAGTGCAAAAGCTAATATTAACGCAAACGCAAGTTTAAATAATTTTTTCATCTTACCACCCTCTGTCATACTCATACATATGTTACCACTGCCATAGATAAATGTCAACGGTAGTAAAAAGTTTTCATTAAACACTCTTCACTTTATTGGGTATACATCTCTTCAGAGAAGCGAGTAGTTCAAGGCGCAGGAGTACCACCGCAGGGAGTTTACTAAAGCGTAAATGGCCAAGGTGGCACGGACTGCAACGCTGAAATACGACGCTTATATAAAGAGTGCAATTTAAAAGGGTTAGCTAATCGCCAACCCTTTCATTTATTATTGCTTACCTAACTTTGCGCCGTAGAGCGAGGATACGTCGTCGGCAAACTTACTCATAGCAGGGCAAGTCTTTAAGGCAACCGTATCTTCGTAATCGGAGAGCTTTTTAGCCTGATCACGGGAGAGCTTCTGCGGAACGTCTATCTCCACCGTTACGTACAGCGAACCCGTACCGTTGACCGTCTTAACGCCCTTACCCCTTATCTGGAAGCGTGTGCCGCTTGCCGTGCCTGCGGGTATGGTCAGGTCTATCATATCGTCGATACCGGGCACCTTTATCTTACCGCCTGCAACCGCCGTTTTAAAGCTGATAGGCACGGTCACGAACAGATCTTTATCCTGCCTTACGAGCAGTTTATGGGGCTCAATCTTGAAATAGACGTACAGATCTCCGCTCTCGCCGCCGTTGGGGGAAGCCTGACCGTACCCACGCTTACGCATTGAGCTGTCGTTGTCTACGCCTGCGGGTATCTGAACGGTGAACGAAGTCTGTTTACGGATATAGCCCACGCCCTTGCAGTCGGGACATTTATCCGTAATCTTCTTGCCAGAACCGTTACAGTCGGGGCAGACGCCCACCTGTATGGTACGTCCGAAGATTGTATTCTGCTCGAATTTAACCCTGCCAGAGCCGCCGCACTTAGAGCACTGCGAGAACGCCGTACCGCCCTTTGCGCCCGTACCTGAACAGGACTTACAGGGCTCGTTTCTGAAATAGCTTATCTCCTTGGAGCAGCCTTTGATAGCGTCTAAGAAGGAGAGGCGTACGGTCTGCTCGATATCTGCGCCTCTGGTGCGTGTGTTGCCACGGGATGACGAACCGCCAAAGCCGCCGAAACCGCCGAACATAGAGGAGAAAATATCTTCAAAACCGCCCATTCCGCCGCCGCCAAAGCCGCTGAAGCCACCCATGCCGCCCATACCGGGGTGATCGAGCTCGTAGTCGTACTGCTTACGCTTCTCCTCGTCGGAGAGTACGCTGTTAGCCTCGTTAATTTCCTTGAATTTTTCAGCCGCAGTAGCATCGCCGGGATTGAAGTCGGGGTGATACTTTTTTGCAAGCTTTCTGTATGCAGATTT
>JBJFGI010000011.1:0-16913 GCA_051892535.1 Candidatus Coproplasma sp.
AGGACTTAGAATCCTGTGGGTGACCGTGCAGGTTCAAGTCCTGTTATCCGCACCAGAAGAAAAGCGAGTGGAATTGCACAAATTCCACTCGCTTTGTTTTTAACTTGATTTTTCCGCCTTTGCTTGTCTGCGTTATTTTCAATATGCTTCTTGAACTTTGCATATCTATGTGCTATAATATAGCCATATACAGGAATTTAGTTTTATGGGACTATTAAATCTATTCAGGAAAAAGAAAATTGAACTTCCAGACGATGTGCTTAAATGGAATAAAATGTGGGAGTTGTGGGCGAACGAGACAGCACAATCGCCGTACGCTGAGTTAATGACCTACCAAAGCGAAATTAACAACGGCGGACATGCTCAATATTTTTTCAACCTCTCGAATATAGGAAAATTGCAAAAAGATATGGCGGTATTGGAGACAATTTTGCCCACCCAACTAAAAGATACGCTTAAAACTGCTTATAGCGCTTATTTAGCTATAGAAGAAAGCGACGATGAAAGAACGGAAGAAATTTTAGAGCAATGCGACAAGGCGTTTTACGAAAACGAGGAAGAGATAAACGGCATACTGCAAGAATATGCAGATACAATCGAATTATAATTAAACGCTTTAAACGGTGGCAAAAGGCTCTCGGAAAATTTCCGGGAGCCTTTAATCGCATTATTAATCGGCACTGCATATAATCGGACAAACCGCCGTATTGCCTGTTTTTATTAAGAATTATTATTTTTTGAATACAACGCTTTCAACGTCAAGCTTATCAAGCCTTACCACAAACCAACGCTGATAGGGTACGCACGTATCGCCGATACCGGGTTTATCCTCCATTTTATAGGTGAGCGTCAGGACGCCGTCGCTAACTTCCGTACTTGTAAGATAATTATTTCTGTAATTAAAAGAGATAAACGTATAAACCGCCAACATCTGGCTGTCGAAATCAACGCTCAGCCCGTCGGCATTTTCAAGGAATATCGAATTGTATTCCTCCTGACTGTCAACGATAAAAGTTTTGTTAGCAGAAGAACCGTCCCGGAAATAATCAATAAGATTTTCACCTGCAAAATCTTCCCTTATCCACCCCTCCGCATTGTCATACAATACAGCGTTGTATTTAACGTTTGAACAGCCCACAACAAATAATAACACAGGCACAAATAATACACTGAAAAACAAGCAAACGATTAAAGTCTTAAAATAATTTCTTTTCATATGTTGGATACCCCCATAAATAATTCTATTTTGATTACTTCTTCAATTTTAAAATTGTGTATAATCTATTCTGATAGCGTTAAAAGTTAGGTTTTCTCCTATTTCAATATCGTTCGGAACGTCTTCAAGCCTAATGATTAACCCTTTTACGTTAACCTTGCAAATATTATTAATTCTTTCAATAAGCTTAGCCGTTATGCTATAAGAATAATAGCCGTTATCTGTTTTAATTATTGATTGCTCGTTACAAGTTCTCATAATATTATCCGGCAAAAAAACCGTTAACTCATACCCGTTATTTAACTTGGGGTTTTCTAAATAAGGGCAGTAAACGATTATAGAAATATTATCTTCACTAAACTCTATACTTGCTTCATTCGAATTCGCATCATAATCAATTATTTTGCATTTCATATTTTCCTCCGCTCAAAAGTCTATAAAGTCACCATTCTTGCAAAGATTTCATCCGTTAATTTTGATCGCTTTTACTAAATTGACGATTTACAAAACAATTTCGTTTAATCTGTCTTTTGTAAAAGAATAATTGTCTTTCCTTCATAATCGGAGATATTATCCTGAGTAACAGTTAAATATAATTTTCCGTCTTTTAAAACGGTGTCGGCCTCCCAGAGGACTTGATGAAGACCGTCTTTTTCTATGTAAAGGGTAATATCTATTGCATTATTTGCTTGTGCCGTCTGGAACTCGTATTCCACGTTATCTATGGTCATTCGTCCGCTTCCGCACCCTTCATACAGTTCAACTTGCGGCTCTTCGCAAACCCAACTGCAATTATAATTCCAGTAATACTTACGACAACCTCGGCACCCTGCAACCGTAAACAGACCAAGGCACAAAATAACAGACAATAACAGCACTTTAATCAATTTACGCATAATTGGCAAACTCCTTAATCATAAGGTTTTATTGAATTTTATCGCTTTAACCAGATTGACGATTATAGCAAACTTTATTATAAAAATTTAATCAGTCTGATTATTTTCGGAGAGATTAACTCCTTTTATATAATGCTCCCAACTGTTTATTATAGACTGTGCGTTTTCATCAGCTCTACCTTTACAGAAGGAAAACGAGATCAAAAGACGCTGTCCGACTTTTGTCCGCAAAAGCTGGGATTGTAAACGCCAGATCGGATTTATCCGTACTTTCTCTTTATCATCTGTATTTAAAATGACTTCCAGCGTTCTGCCATATCTTCCCGTCATATGCTTTTTATTGAAATGCAATTGTTCTATAGCCGTCCAGGATATAAACCCCTTTTTAAGAGCGTCTGTATTTATAAATATACCTTTTTCATTTGTATAGATAGCATATTTATGCCCTACGTTAGTAAATAAAGAAATTGAACTGACTATAAGAGGGCATCCTAATATAAAGGCAAAGATAAAAGCAAATACTCTAAAATATATAATTTCTTCATCGGAAGCATTTATAGGAATTAAAAAAGACAATATTGGTACTGCTATAAATACTAAGCCGATACATAATAGAGCTGTAGCACACAAAAATGATAACAATCTCTGTTGCGGAATATACAATTCTTCATTCTCATTATCTTTCATAATCCAAACTCCTCAATCATAAGGTTTTATTGATTTTTATCGCTTTAACCATATTGACGATTGCACAACACATATTAAAGGCAATCAGGGCGGAGCTTGATACCACACGGGTTACGTCGACTGTGCCGTTAAATTTAATTCCCAAGACGATTTCAAGGACTAACCAGACAATAGCCAAAACGGCAAATACGGAGTAAGCAACGGTAAGACCTACGTACTTTTTTCTCGTCTCATACAGACCTATTTTATAAATAATGGTTAGTTTTATATCCTTATAAGATTTTAAATATCTGCTGTAAGATATACCTATTCCGATAATAAATAATGTAGGCAAAATCGTCACGGTGAGAATTAAAACCAAAAAGTTCTGAAACAAAACCATCACCGCTTCGAATACGATAAAGAGCAGAATTTTGCCGTAAAAAATGAAATACTTTGCAACAGGCATAAACGCCTTGTTCTGCTCGTCACGCACAAACATTTCAAAGGAGCAGAAAAGCAGTGCCACTACCGCACAAATAAGGAAGATTAACGGCGTAGGGGCTTGCGAGTTTTCTATATTGTTTTTAAAAACCAGAACGCTGAATACGGCGCAGAACGCAAAATACGCAACGTTGCATATCATACTGCGCTGAAAAATTTGCTTTATGGAATAGGTTTTTTTCTCTTGTTGATTGGTATTATTCATAGTGTATTATCTGTTTTTTCCTTTCCGCTTGATATGCTTGTGTTACTCATTGCTAAAATGACCAGTAAAATAATATATTAAACCGAAGTACGGCGCTAATAATACAGGCAACGCAATACGGCTTGCCCCGAATTCTATGCCCATTTTTAACCATTCCTCTTGAGACTTATGACGATTAAGAATATAGGCTCTGCGCAATGACGGAGTAATAAAGAATAGCCATAAATTCACAAGTACGCACACGATAATTTTTTCTATACCCCACTCCAATGAATTATCAAGAAAAAACAGCAGAACGCAGATACAGACAATTCCAACAGAGATTAAGAGTATCAAAAGTTTGGTTTTTATGCTATCTATCATCTATCATATACCACCTTGTCAACGTCATTTGTATTTACTTGCCAATTGCTTCATTAGCGGCAATTTGTTAAATTGACTACGTTGAAACGCCTTCATTGTTTACCTCATTTATTTCGCTTATCAGACACAGCCAGATAGATAGAAAATCCTAATAATGAAACACATGTAATAGGTAATATTATGTTTATTGCTAATCCTAAGCCTGAATTATTTATCACATGACTGTTAACCAAAATATTCAAAACACTACAAATAATTAATATAACGTCCAGAATAATAAAAATTATTTTTTTCATTTTGTCCACACTCCTATTCCTTATTCTTCCTCGTGTATATCCGTGCAGAGGATGGCGAGAAGTTCACCGTCGGCAGACAGCTGAACGTAGAAGTTTTTGAAAATTCTGTAGACGGGGAGTTCATCCGAGATATTGCCGACAAGCAGGATTTTGCTTTCGGGGTCGTAACGCTCGCTGCCCTCGAAAGCAATTCTCCAACAAGTTCCGTTTTCAAGCTTTTGTGATAAAGCTGCATACAGACTGCCTTCGCTTGCATTTTGAGGTGTTGAAATTTTTTCTTCAGTCACGTTTTCAAGATACATCTGTACGGAAGAAAAATTTACGATACGGCAGGTTTCGCCGTCAACTTCCATACAAAAATAGGTTCCGCCGAGGTATAACGCAATGCCGCCAGCCTCGCCGTCGCACATAAGGCTGTCGCCGTCGTAATAAATACGTATATTTTCGTCGGCTTCACCCTCTTCTACGGTGAAACGAACATCGTGCAACAAGAGTCTTTCTCTGTCAATCTCACGTTCGATGGGTATCAGCTTTTGGCGCAAACCGTTGACGAGTTTATTGTTAATAACAAGTCCGATAATCATCGGCACAAAGGACAAAACCGACCACGCCGAAGAGGGAAAGAGTACGGCGAGTACCCAGCCGAGCACAACGCTTACGCCAATAAAGATGAACAGAATTTTACCCTTGATTTTATTGAAGTCCTCGCTTATCCTGTACCACTCAAGATTTTTTGCGTAGTCGGGGTCAGCCTCAAGCTTCTCTTTTTGCCTCTTTTCCACGTCGTACATTTTTATCTTTAAGGGCAGTGAAAATAATGTAGTGGAAACCATTATAACGGTCAACGCCACGGGCATGGTGTAACCTAAAAGATTTATGCCGAAGATTGATGGGGAGGCTGCCAATAAGATTACGGCTACAATAGCTAAAGCGGAATAGACAATTACCCCTGTAGTAATAACCTTAGAGTATTTTTTTCGTACTGCCTCTGCCTCGTCGAAAAGTTGTTTATTGGGGAATATGTATTTAAAGGTCTGCAGGTTGGGGTCAGACTGCACGTTGTATTCGTGCTTGCGCCCCTGCACCTGGTCAATCCTGCTTGCCTCGCCCTCGGTCTGCTGCTCAACCGTCTTGCCCTGCTGCTGTTTTATAGCACTGTTGATAATATAGGCAAAGGCAATGGTCAGCGCACCTGCAAGCAGTACGAAGAAGGATACTATACCCCACACGCCGAAAGTATCGCTATTGGGGTTCTGAATTACCTCCACAGCCATACAGGCGATAAAGCCGACGACGCATACGCCGAAAACAACCCACGCCCACCATAGACTTTTAACCGTAGACTTTTTATCCTGAACCACCTTCTGCCTGTATGAGGTTACTTCGGGCATTTCCCCCGAATATGCAGGGCGGTTTAATATGGACTTATACATACTTTTAAAGGACAGCCAGAGGCATAGATTGGCAATGGCAAAGCCTATCCATAAAAAGATAACCACCGCCATAATTATTACAGCCCAGTCCTGATTTATGTAGGGTTCTAAGGCGAGCGCCAGCACAACCAATAAAACGCATAGCGCATAAAATATGATTGATACAACCGTCTTTGCACGGTATTTTTTATACAGCCACTCACGCTCACGCTCGTCGCTGACCGCCCTTGCATACTTTGCAAACCACTTTTTAAACATTGTCTTTCTCCTGTACTAAAAAAAGTGCGTAGCCGAAACCACGCACCGAAAAACGCAGTTTCGCTTCTGTTGCGACACAGTTCACATCAACCTGGATATGACAAGCAAGCCTACGTTTTTACCAAACGTATGGCCAGGCTGAAAAGATATTAAACTGTGTCGCAAAATCAGTATAACACAATCGCTGATAAAAATCAATATTAAGTGAAATATTATGAAAGTATAATTTCACAAGTTATTTTTGCGCAGTCAATTAAAGACAAGGGCAAGGCGAATTTATTCCGAGCGACTAAACTATTGATTTTAAGGTAGCGGTATGTTATACTTATTTCATATAAAACAAGCGCAGGCAAGGGAATAATTATGAGTGAAAAGTGGGATATATTTATTTCGTACTCCAACGCCAACAAGGATAAGGTTGAAAAGATTGTAGCTGCAATTAAATACTTCGGACCTACTTGTTGGTTTCAGCTCAGGGACAGTAAACAGCACTATGCGGTGGAAATCAACAGGGGAATTAACAACTCTTCCAACTTCGTCGTCTTTTTATCCAATGCAAGCGCTTCGTCGCTGATGGTCAGAAACGAGATTACGAGGGCAATTTCCAGGCAGCAAAAGGACGGCAGCTTTTCAATTATCCCCGTCGTGATTGAAGAGCTTAACGACAGCAATCAGGAGATTATCGAGGTGCTTTTGGGCAGCCTGAACTGGCTGTTTGTAGATAAGTTTAACGATTACGAAAGCCTTGCTCTCGCAATATTCGAACAAGCCAACCTGACTATCGACAGGGAAGAGAGCGTTCAAAGCATCTATTCGACCGAAAAGGACGTTGAAAAGATACGTCTGCAGGCACAGAACAGGTTTTTTAACGAGTACGCTAAAAGATATTTAGACGAAGTTTTTGCAAACTATGACAAGCCGTTCATTCTCGATATCGGCTGCGATACCGGCAATAATATTATGCTGCGTTTAGAAAACCGTGAGTACGGTTTTTTGCTGGGCGTGGACAGCAACGCCACCGCCATTGAGGAGGCAAACAGCCAATATTCAGGCGATAAAGCTGCCTTTTACACCTGCGACGTGACGGGCGATAATTTCTTCAGGGACATTTTTACTCAGATGCAGCGGCACAGAATAATCGGCTTCGATATTATACATATCTCTGCGGTATTACTACACTTAGGCAAGGTCGACAATCTGCTTAATACTCTCTATATGCTGTTAAACCCCAACGGTACTATCTTTATTCAGGACGAGGATGACGGCGCCAACTTAGCCTATCCGCACTCCAAGTATTTCGACAACTGCTTCTATATCTGGGAACATTCCAAAGAATCGGGCGACCGCAAAATGGGCAGAAAGCTTCCTCTGCTTTTAAAGAGTGCGGGGTTTAGCAATATCAAGCTGTTATCTACCACCATTACGTCCGTGGACTTTAACGAAAAATACAGGGAAGAGTTATGGGATTTGTATTTCAACCCCGAACTGTGGTCAACCGACAGTGCCGCCTATTTTGACGATTACGAGGCGTTCGACCTCTTGAAAGTCGTAAGCGAAAAACACAGGGAGATGAAGCAGGACTATATGCAGGGCAAGTACTTTATTGCTTTGGGCGTATTTTTCCTGACTGCAAACAAGCTTTAATATCTTCGGCAAATTATATTAAAACCTCCCGTCGGGCGTCTGCCCGACGGGAGGTTAACTTTATCTCAATTTACCTGTTGCGGTTGATATCAATAGTTTTCCTTTCTTACTTCGAAGTATGCCTGAGGGTGGTTGCATACGGGGCAGACTTCGGGTGCGGCGGTGCCTACCACGATGTGTCCGCAGTTGCGGCACTCCCATACCTGTACTCCTGCCTTTTCGAATACCTGCTTGCTCTCAACGTTGTTTAAAAGGGCACGGTATCTCTCCTCGTGTGCCTTCTCGATTGCGGCTACGCCTCTGAACTGCTTAGCCAAATCGTGGAAGCCCTCCTCGTCTGCCTCTCTCGCCATTCTGTCGTACATATCCGTCCACTCTGCATTCTCGCCCTCTGCTGCGTGGAGAAGGTTTTCAGCCGTATCGCCGAGCTCGCCCAACGCCTTAAACCAGAGCTTTGCGTGTTCCTTTTCGTTCTCGGCGGTCTGTAAGAAGAGTGCGGCTATCTGCTCGTAACCCGCCTTCTTTGCAACCGAGGCAAAGTAGGTGTACTTGTTCCTCGCCTGAGATTCGCCTGCGAATGCCTCCCACAGATTCTTTTCGGTCTTGGTGCCTGCGTAAGGGTTCCTTGCAGGGGCTTCGATAACCTCCACAAACTTCTCCTTAGGCTGTCTGCATTTAGGGCAGACTTCGGGAGCTTCCTCGCCTTCGTGTATGTAACCGCATACTGTGCATTTCCATTTTTTCATAATTATTTACCTCTGTTTATTTAATCTGTTTGATTAAGTTAACTCAACGCTGACCGTCTCTTAACTCATTACAAATATTATAAAACGGTTTTCGACCAAAGTCAATAACCGTTTTAATTTTATTTATTAACTTAAAATTTAACCGAATAGATGACGTAGCCTGCCGAGAAGAGTACGTCCCTTGAAAAGAACTGTTCGTTCAGCTCGTCGTAGTGTTCGTTGCAGAAATCCACAACTTCCTTTGCAATTTTGGAATTGGGGTTTTCACGCAGCATACGGGAGAAGTCGTTGGGGATAAAGCTGAACCAGCTTTCAAAAAGAGCTTTCTTGTCGTTCCTCTTCATATTGGAGGTGTTAACGCCGTACCTCTCCAACACAATCTCCTTTGGCTCCATCTTCTTTACGTACGAAAATACCTGTCTGCCCGTGTAGCGGTAACCGCTGTAGATGTTATGTATATAGAAGGACTGGAACTTGGCAAACAACCCGTCCTTGTCGGGATAGGCAAAGACCGCACCGTCGTCCACGTCCCTGACTATCATTACGGCGTCGTCGTTGAGGTAGTTCTGAATTGCCTGCAATACCTTAAAGGGTTTTTTAAGGTCCATTATCGCCATACTTAAATAGACGAAGTCAATGCCGTCTACCCCAGCGTTGTCCAGACATTTTTCAAGCTGTCTGTCGAAATCGTCCGCCTCGAACTGAACGGTGTAGAAATTAATTCTGTCGTCCTCCCTCTCCAGCTTTCTTGCGTTGCCACGTTTTGCCACGTCCTCGTTATAGGTCAAAGCTACAACGTTGGTTATCTGCGGATAATCAAGCCGTGCAAAGGAACCCCTTGTGCTCAGTACGTTTACGTCGAGGCAGACGACGTTCTCCTTGCCCTGTAACAGCTTCTCCACGATGGGTCTTTCGTACTTGGCAAGTAAGCTGTCCTCCGTCCTCAGCCTCTCCTTTTCCTGCTCGTCCTCGTCGTAGTAATACCTGACGTCGTCGTGTCTTTCGTTGAGGTTAATCTTACTCTCGCCGACTTCGACGTTTTTAAGCATTGATATTATCTTTTTAACGGCTGCGTCGAAGTACTCACGGCTCGACTGCACACCGTTGAAAAAGGGCAGTATCTGCAGCGACGGCGGCAGCTCCTCGGGGAAGCTGAAACCCACCATCATAACGGGTATGATGTTCTTCTTTTGCTTTATGGCGTGTTCTATCTCAAGCCTCAGCCAGTCGTTTTCCACCATGCAGCGGTCGAGCGAGTTGGGAGGCAGAACCAACACGAAGTTTTCACAGGTGTCGATTGCCTCGTACAGCTTTGTGTTAAAGGGACCCGAACGCAATTCCTCTAAATCGAGGAACACCGAAAGCCCTGCATTGTTAAAGCACTCGTACAACAGACGTGCCATTGCATATCCGCCGTCTCTTCTGTAACTTATAAATATATCCATACTTCTTCCTATCTCTTCAACGTCATCTTATAGCAGGGTATACCGTGAACGCCGGGGTATTCGTACTCGATTACAAATCCCAACCTCTGGTACAGCCTCCACGCCCCGTCGTTAGCCACAACGCATTCAAGCGAGCAAAAGTCCTTGCCTTCGATAACCTTCTCAATCAACGCCGCCGCAACGCCCTGTCTGCGGAATGTCGGGTCGACGGCTACGTTGGCAACGTAGTAACCGTCCTTTTCCTCGCCCATTAAGGCATAGTAGGCGTCGAACACCTGTTTAGTCCTCTCGTCCTCTTTAACACCCGCCCTGTCAAACGCCTGGGATATAACCGCCTCCTCTTCGACGAACGGCGTCTGCTTTGAGACAACCATACCTGCGATAAACCCGTCGTCCGTTACCGCAACGGTTATATTCTCCCTGTTGTACAGTGTAGGCAGATTAATCATTTCCCGAATGACTTTTATACCCTCCTCCATACTGTCGAACCAGTTGGGATAGATATATATATCGGTCAGATAGATTAATTTTGCCACCTGGTCGAGGTCGTCCCCCGAAGCCATCTTGCGTATTGTGACCATATTCGAGCTCCCTGTTTGTTTACTGATTATTTCTGCCCTATATTTTAATATATTTAAATAATATTTGTCAATACCTGCAAACGCCTGATAATTGTTTTATTATGCAAATGTTAAAAATTCATAGTTTGACCTGTAAGCGTAATATATCCCGTTCAACAAAAAAAGAGCACCGAAGCAGGTGCCCTTATATTTTACGGTAGTGATATGCCACGCCGATTAACGGCGTTTGCCTATTTTAAAGAGTAAGGATATCAGCACTGAAAGAATCGATATCACTATTGTAAGCAGGAAAATACACAGCAGGTAACTTGACATACTCAGCACTATCTGCGTAAAGGCGTTGAGTAAGTCCGAGCCTATTAAGCCGAGTACTATATCTACGATTAAAACTGCGATAAGCGTAAACAGCAGTCCGCTCAGTGCGCCACGGATATCCTCTCTGCTCAAGTTCATATGCAGGGCGAGGAACATTCCCACAACGACGAACACCCACCATTGCCAGCTGAGTATGTGTGAGAAAAATGCCGTTATCACCCCTAAAATGCTCAACAGGGCGTTGCCGATGTCGTTTTTAAAATCGGTTATCTGTATGCTGCCGTTAATCTGCACAATAAAATCGGGGAGCAGAAAGTAGGCGAGCAGATACAAAAGAAGCGATATTACGATTATGGGGGCAATGCCGATAAAGAAGTTACCTATACGCTGATATATGTTTTTACGGTTATAGCTATGGCTGACGTAGCCCAACGTTCCGTCCTCGGAGTTAATCTGAAAGAGTTTAATCTCGTGTATCTTATGCCCGAAAATCAGGCAGAACAGTGCATGCGAAAGCTCGTGCACGGGCGTGCCGATAAAGCCCGTAATATAGCACAACGCCCTGCTCGACGAGCCTGCGTTCGAATAAAACCATTTATTGCACAGCGACGTAAGAAATCCGAATACGAATATTAAGCCTAACGTGCAGGCAATCTGCAATAAAAAGGACAAAAGTATATCTAATATCATATGTAACTTTTATGACGATTTATAATTCTTGGCTAAACCGCCTTCGCTCGTCTCACGGTAGCGGTTGGACATATCCCTGCCCGTTTCGTACATAGTGCGGATAATGGTGTCGAGCGAAACCTTTCTCGTATAGGTTAAAAAGTTTGCTATGTTTACGGCGTTAATCGCCCTCATTGCGGCGACTGCGTTGCGCTCGATACAGGGGATTTGCACAAGCCCTGCAACGGGGTCGCAGGTCAACCCTAAGTGGTGTTCCATGGCAATCTCTGCGGCGTATTCAATCTGCTCGATGTCCATTTCGTACAGCTCGGCAAGAGCTGCGGCAGCCATTGAACAGGCGGAACCTATCTCCGCCTGACAACCGCACTCCGCACCGCTTATGGAGGCGTTGGTCTTAATGAGGTTGCCTATTATCCCTGCAACCGCCAGCGCCTTTACTATCTGCCCGTCGGTAAACTTTTTATCCTTTTTCATATAGTACAGCACCGCAGGCAGTACGCCGCAGGCACCGCAGGTAGGCGCAGTAACCACTACGCCGCCCGACGCATTCTGTTCGGCTACGGCATAGGCGTAGGCGCAGATCTTTCTGTTCTCTGCAATCTCGGGCGTTTCGCCTATGTGCTTGCCGTGCCAAAGATACCCCGCCTTGCGCATAACGTGCAGACCGCCGGGGAGCTCCCCCTGCTCTGCGTTAAGCCCCTCCTTTAAGGTGGCTTTCATCTGAGCCCACACCTCGTTGAGGTACTCCTCCATATCGGGTTCGACTGCAAACACGTAGTCGGACATTCGTATATCGTTATCCTTTACGTAGGACTTAATCTCCTCGAACGTGTTGAGGGGATAGACCTCGGGGGAGGTGGCAATCTCTTCGCCCTGAAAGCAGATTTTACCGCCGCCGACGGACAAAATTGTGTGCCTTGCAACCTCGTTACCCCCGACATATACGCCCACTAACATAGTATTGGGGTGGGGTAAATCGGTAGTCTGAGTATCGAAAATTACGGTGACTTTATCGCCCAACACTCTATACAAAACGGTATCCGTACCGTGCCCCTTGCCCGTCAAGGCAAGCGAGCCGCACAGCGTTATTTTAAACTCGGCGTCAGGGTATAAGCTTAAAAGCTTTTTCGCCGCCGCCTCCGGCCCCATACTGTGGGAGCTGGAGGGTCCTACGCCTATGCGATATAATTCACGTAACGATTGCATATGTCGAAATTTCTTCCTTAAAGTTAAATTAAAGCTTCACGCCGTTTTTTTCAAGCAGCTGCCTTGCCGATTCCACACTGTCGACGCCCGTTGCGTTTTTGACGGGTGCAAACTCCCTCTCCCTTTCGACCTCGTAGGCGATACAGCTGCCCATAAGCTTGACCAAATCGACGGCAAGCTGCTCTATCTTAAAGCCGTTGGGCGCCTCGGGGGTAAACTTTTTGCCGCCCTTTAAACAGGGTATCTTCTTCTCCGCAAGGTGGTAGGGGAGCTTTTTGTTGGTGGTCTCCCTCAGCTTTCCCACGCTGAACAGATAGTTCAATATCACGCCGTAGCAAAAGACGAGCTCGCCTTTAACGTCACGCCTGACCTTTAAGTTTTTGGGCATATCGTAGTACTCGATTACCGTGGGCACGCCGTCCTCCTTGCAGATGACGCCCACCTTTTCGTCGGGGGTGACCTTTTTAACCGACTTGGATGCGCAATTTGCTCCGCTTGCTATGGTTGCGCCGATGAACACGGGGTCGCAAATCTTTTGCAGAACGTTGTCAACCCCTGCGAGGTTGAGCCACTCTATCCCCCATTTGGTTAGCATTCTGCCGTAAGCCTTGTTTAACGCCTTAAACCAGCCGCCGTTGCCGTCGGGGGTAAGAACGGGTCTGTACTTTTCCTCCATCAAAATCTTTCCGTCGGGGGATATTGCGGGGGCAACGCCCTGAACGAAGAAGTGAACAAGCTTTTTATCGTAGCCGAAGTAGCCGTGTTCTTCAAAGAATTTTCGGGTGACCTCGTCGTTCTGAGGACCGGTCATAATGAACAGGTGAGGCAACACGCCTGCGCCCTGACAGCAAGCCTTGATGTTGTTAATCTGACACTCGAAGATATATAAAGGTCTGCTAACGCCGATATTGAAGGTGCCTTTAGGTCCGTCAAAGCCCAAACGGGTGCCCTGACCGCCTGCTAAAAGCACGACGCCGACCCTGCCTTCCCTTATTGCGGCATTGCCCGTCTGCATAAAGCCTGAGGAGCGTTTTCTTATCTCCTTAAGCGGCAGCGCCTCGATAGGAGTAACCTCGCCGAGCGGCTTATTCTCCTCAGCCTGCAGACATTTTAAGGCTGTAAAATCTATTTTCTCGATTGCGTCGAGGAGTATCTCCTTCTGCGCATCGCTCAGTTTGTCATAGTAATGCAGTAGGTGCAGTTGCCCGTATTTTTCAAGCAAGGCGCTTGCGGCTTCGTAGTTCATTCCGTCTCCCCCCTCGTGTAAATATTATACACAGTAATTATATAATATTGACAACGTTATGTCAATATCACTACAATCAAATTTGCCCGAATTATTGACAAGCCAATCGCATAGTATTATAATTAATTGTGAAATAACATTTTGATAAGGAGGAAAAGATTATGCATTGTCCCGTATGCGGAGAAAAGCTTGCGCTGTTCGTACACGAGCAAGAGGGGTTGGTGCCCTATT
The DNA here is from genome assembly GCA_051892535.1 of Candidatus Coproplasma sp. Classification (GTDB taxonomy): domain Bacteria; phylum Bacillota; class Clostridia; order Christensenellales; family Borkfalkiaceae; genus Coproplasma. The sequence continues at coordinate 13,942 of JBJFGI010000011.1, forward strand.
GCAAGCACTGCGGTGAGTTCAGGTTTCCCCAGTTCGCCACCGCTGTATCTATGGTTGTAGTCAACCGTACAAAAGACAAGGTATTACTTGCTAAACATAACGGTCAGGACGATTATATCCTTTTTGCAGGCTACGTTAAAAAGGGCGAAACGGCTGAAAAAACCGTCACCCGTGAGTTCAGAGAAGAGACCAAGCTCAACGTCGTTAAGTATAAGTATATGTCGAGTTTGTATCACGAACCCCATAACGTGCTTATGCTCAACTTTTTGGTCGTTGCAGAAAACGGCGAAGTCGAACTGGATAAGAGCGAGCTTGCCGAGGCGCAGTGGTTTGACTTTGACACCGCTTTGCAGGTTATACGCAAGCAATCGGTTGCCGAAACCTTTTTGAAAAACGCCATAGCCGAACTCAAAGCCAAGAAATAATTTTCGTGAAGAGGTAAAAAAATGAATAATTTATTGATCTCGGAAGGCGGAATCGCAGGCATAGTCATTGCCGCAGTCGTAGTCCTTTTGGTGATTATCGTCGTGTGCTGGGCTATTTCTACGAGGAACAGCTTTATAAAAATGAGAAATAACTGCGAAGAGGCGTTCTCCTCTATCGACGTTCAGCTTAAAAAGAGGTACGACCTCATTCCCAACCTCGTAGAGACGGTTAAAGGCTACGCCAAGCACGAGGCTGAAACGCTTGAAAAGGTCGTAGCCGTCAGGGGCGGATACAGCTCCCCCGAAGAGGCGGTTGCCGCCGACGCCGAGGTTACTAAAGCCATAAGGAGCATTAACGTCGTTGCGGAGAGATATCCTGAACTCAAGGCAAATTCCAACTTTGCCCAGCTTTCGCAGGAGCTCTCCCAGATCGAAAGCCAGCTTGCCGACTACAGAAGGTATTACAACGCTAAGATTAAAGCCTTCAATACCGCAAGGGAGGTCTTCCCCAAGTCCATCATAGCAAATATGATGCACCTTGAAAAACAGCCTTATTTCGAGCTGGACAGCGCAGAAGAACGCAAAAACGTTCAGGTAAGGTTTTAATTTATTTTAATGATTCGGGCGGCAAAGACTTTTGTCGCCTTGATTTTTAGAGAGCATAATGAAAAGCATTAAAAGATTTTCCGCACTGCTTGTTGCGGCAATATGCGTAATTGTATGCGCTGTAATAGCACTGTTTTCGTCCCCTACGGGCAAGGCGTATGCCTCGGGCGACGGCGACTATCGCTTTACCATTACAAGCTACGCCGTCGACTACACCATTAACACCGACAGGACTATGCAGGTCGTGGAGTACACCACCATTCTGTTCGAGGGTTACGACAGCACCGGGCACGTCCACCTTTTGCCCGTCAACGCAGGCGACAGAGTCAGGGACTTGAATGTCTGCGAAATTCTCGGCGGACAGGAATGGTCTGTCGACTACACCGTAACCGACGAATACAGCGGATATATTGCAGCCGATATCGGCGACTACTCAAACAAGACGGGCGAGACGCACACCTACAAATTGACGTACACCTACGCCATAACGCAGCCGAGGAGCGAAAACTATATCTATCTCAACGCCATAGGTTTCGGCTGGGATTGCGTCATCGAACATGCTAATATAACCCTTCGTCTGCCCGAGGGGTTCAGACCCGTCGACTCGTGCTACTTTGTGGGCAAGACGGAGATACCAACCCCCGTTGTCGGCACATACAATAACGGAATAATATCGGTAAGCGTAGATAACCTTGAAAAGGAGAACGGCGTAACCTTTAACCTGTGCTTTGACGAAGGAGTGCTCTCCGTCAGGACGGAGACCGCCCCCTTCTACCTCATTATAATTATTGGCTCCGTGCTCCTTCTCGTGATGATTGTCGTAAAGCTTATATTCTTCAGACAGAGCGATATTACCCCGGTAACGGGCGTGGAAGCACCCGACAATATGGACCCGTTGGAGATGGGAAAGCTCATCGACAACAAGGTGGACAGGGAGGACGTTACCGCCTTAATCTTCTACTGGGCTAACAACGGCAACCTTAAAATAGATATGTCGGACGAGGACGATATAGCCCTTATCCGCTTGACCCGCAACCTGCCCGAAGACGCACCCGAACACCAGAAGCATATGTTCAACAGGTTGTTTGTCGACGGGGATATGGTGAAGATTAACAGTTTGAGCAACTCCTTTTACACCACGGTTGACTCGGTTACCGCTATGATAAACAAGCAACACAGCAAGCTGTACACGGGCAGAAGTACGGGCATTGCACTGCTCTTTACCATACTCGGAGCGCTGTTTATGGGGTTATTCCCCCTGCTCTACGCCAAGTTTACCGTCTCTACAAAGCTGACCAGCTTTATTTCAATGTTTGCGATTATCCCCTCGATTGCGGTATATATTTTTACGCTCAACGTTAAATACAACAGCTACAAGGAGAATAAGCGAAAGACGGTTTTGTCAATCGTCGGCATAGTCGGGCTGTGCGTCGCCTTTACAGCCCTGTACGTATGGTTAGTACCCTCCAATATAATGGAGATTTTCCCCAGGATTTTAATCTGCATTTTCGGCTACGCCATTGTAATCTTGTCGACAAACATCGTCTGCAGGACGGATGAGTACACCGAAAAATTAAATCACATTCTCGGCTTTAAGGACTTTATCGAGTCGGCTGAAAAGGACAGGCTGGAGACCATGATTGAGGAGAACCCCGAACTGTATTACAAGGTTCTGCCCTATGCGCAGGTGCTGGGCGTGTCCGATATCTGGGAGGATAAGTTCAGCTCGCTCACCGTCACCCCTCCCTCGTGGGTGGTCGGCTATCACGGCTTCGATGCCTTCGACTTTATCGTATTCAGCCACGTTATGCACTCAATGAACAGGAATATGACTACGCATATGACCTCCCGTCCCCAGTCCTCAGGGGGATTAAGCGGCGGTGGCGGCGGCTTCGGCGGTGGCGGCGGTGGCGGTCACGGCGGTGGCGGCGGCTTCGGCAG
>JBJFGI010000011.1:17013-78976 GCA_051892535.1 Candidatus Coproplasma sp.
GCGGCTTCGGCGGTGGCGGCGGTGGCGGTCACGGCGGTGGCGGCGGCTTCGGCAGATAAACCCTATGCGACTGCTTCGGCGGCGGTTTAAGCGGCGGTAGCGGCGGCTTCTGCGGTCACGGCGGTGGCGGCAGCTTCTGCGGTCACGGCGGTGGCGGCGGCTTCTGCCCGTTAATCAAAATTAATGTAAAAATATACGCCGTTGCGCAAAAGCGCAACGGCGTTAAACATTCCTATTTATGCAGTTGAAAGGTTTAAATCACTCAAAGGCTAAACCACGCTCACCCCTAATTGTTCTGAGCTTTACTCTATGCCTTTTACTTCCACGTTGATTTTAGCGGCAACGCCCTCTGCAAGCTTGAGCGCAACCGAATACGAGCCTACAAGCTTAATGGGTCCGTCGATGACAATCTTCTTTTTGTCGATATCGTAGCCTGCCGTCTTTAAGCAATCGGAGATGTCGGCGGCGGTAACCGAACCGAACACCTTGCCGTTCTGACCAACCTTGATGTTTAAGATAAAGGTCTTGCCGTCAATCTCTTTGGCGAGCGCCCTCATTGCCTTGAGCTCCTCCTCCTTGTGGTAGGCGTTTGCCTGCTGCTTCTGGTTGAGCTCGTTAATCCTCGTTGCGGTAGCCTCTACCGCCAGACCCTTTTTAATTAAAAAGTTGCGGGCGTAGCCGTCGTTAACCTCTTTAACTTCGCCCTTCTTGCCCTGTCCTTTAACGTCCTGTAATAAAATTACTTTCATAGCTGAATCTCCTTATTTCAACAATATTGTATACGCAAAATGCAATTTTGTCAATATATAAGCATAATTTTAAAGCTTTCTGCGCATATTAACCTTACGGAGGTTTGAAAATGGAAAACATCAATTTCGGAATTGCTTGCGACGTCTCCAACTGCAAGTATAACCACAACGGCTGTAACTGTACTTTGGACAAGATTCACGTAGGCTGTGCCTGCGGCGAAACCTGCACTTGCTGCGAAAGCTTTGCAGACAAGGCTTAACCGACGTCAAAAAAGTTTAAGAGGGCGGTGCAAATACTTTGCACCGCCCTCTTTATTCAGACTTATTTTAATTAAGATGAATATGCAAACCAGTCGTGTAAAGGGAACCCTGTAAACAGATACGCAAAGGGATTATAATTGTAGAAGGCATCTGCAAAGACGGACGCCGCCTCGTAAGAGTTGAACTTTGCCATAAACTCTAAATCGTTGATAGTGTAAGCTATGCCGCCTAAAGCTATGTAAACCACAAGCAGAAGCACTATCGACACGACTGCGCCGAGCACGCCGTCTATGACGTAGAACGCATCGTTATCCCTGTACTTGTCGATGAGCTTGGGAAGGAATATACCTACAAGAATTACCAGTATCAACGACAGCAGGAAGATTACGGCTGCAATTATTACCATTGCAATCGTCTTAGTAAGGTTTTCGTCTATCGACATAAGCGAAGCGAGCAGACCGTTCTGTAAACTCGTTACGATACCGCCGCAGGCGTCAGAGGAGGCAATCGCCCACGATGCGTAGCCGAACCCGCCGAGCATTGCAATGACGACGACAGGGGTGATAAGGAAGAATATACCCTTGTTGAAGCCCGACTTAAACGCAATAACTATACCGCCCACAAGCAGCATATCGAGTACAAATTTCGTACCTAATTCTGTCCAGACGGAAGATGTAAGCAGCTCCTGCACAATCTCGTTTTCCTGCAAGAGAGTGATACCGCTCAAATCAATAAACAGAAGCAGAGCGCAGATAATCGAGCCGACTGCAACCAGCCACTCCACACCGCCGACGATAAAGCCGAGTATTCTGTTGAAAACACCCCAACCGCCTGAGGAATCTTTAATCTTTCTGCCCTTTTTACTGTACTTTCTGTACTGTTTTTTGTCCTTTTTGTCTACGGCGTTTAACGTGTATTCCTCGTTTCCCGCACGTTCGTCCGCATTCTTGTAGTGAGAATACTCTTTAGCACGTTCTATACGCTTATTAATGAACGCCTTGACGCCGTTGAAGAACAAGGTCAACAATATTGCCGAACCGACCGTAATACCCAGGACAAGCCAGGAGTAAAGACCGCTTACGGGCACAAGTTTGGCAACCAGCCAGGAAATGAGTATGCTGAGCAAAACGGTTATTCCCCAGAACGGAAGCCCCGTCGCCTTCTTGAATATTCCGATAACCGCACCTATTACAGAAGTTACGCTTATCGCTATAATAAAAATACTCGATACCGCCATATCTCCTCCGTTATTTATTGAAATTGTCTTTTAGAGATACTATCTGAGAGAGTACGGTCTTACCGCACTTTTCGCAGACCTTATAATAACCCGTACGCATAAGCTGGAAGGATACCCCCTCGTTTTCAAGGAGGTAGGGTTCAGCCATACCGCAATAGGTCTTTATACTGTTTTTATTGAGTCTTTCGGCATAGTCCTGGTCGGGGTACTGCTCGTCGAGCAGAAGGGGTTCGAAGTCGTTAAACTCCACAGCCTTTCCGTACTTGGCGTCAACCCACTGAATTACGCCTTTAGCCTTAATCTCGCTCTTGACCTCGCTGCCCGAACGTGTCTCGGGGAAGTAGGTACATAAAATCTCCTTAACCTCTCCGTTTTCGTCTAAGATAACGTCGTCGCAGCGGACGATATACGCAGCCTTTAAGCGGACGAAACCGCCCTTGAACAGCCTTTTGAACTTGGGGGGAGGAACTATGGCAAAGTCGCTCCTGTCGATATATACGCTGCCGGAGAACTTAATCTTCCTCGTTGCGCCGTCGCCTGCCACGGGGTTCTTCTCGAAGTCAAGCTCCTCCTCTCCCTCGTAGTTGGTTATGGTGAGCTTAACGGGGTCAGCAACCGCCATAGCCCTCTCTGCCGTACGGTTGAGCTCGTCACGGATACACTCGTCGAGCTGGGCAAGGCTTACCACGCCGTAGTTTTTAGCAACGCCGACGTCAGCGCAGAATTTGCGCAGAGCCATAGGGGGTACGCCCCTGTTCTTCAAGCCCATAAGCGTAGGCATACGGGGGTCGTCCCAACCCGACACAAAGCCCTCGTCGACCAACTTTTTTAAATACCTTTTGGACATCAACGTGTTGGTTATGTTGAGCCTTGCAAACTCTATCTGTCTGGGCACGGGCTGGGCAAAACCTGCCTTTTCGATAACCCAGTCGTACAGCGGTCTGTGATTTTCAAACTCCAGCGAGCAGAGCGAATGGGTAATGCCCTCGATTGCGTCGGAGATGGGGTGAGCAAAGTCGTACATAGGGTATATGCACCACTTGTCGCCCTGTCTGTAGTGGGAGACGTGGGCTATTCTGTAGATTACTGGGTCACGCATATTGATATTGGGCGAAGCCATATCTATCTTAGCCCTTAAAACCTTTGCGCCGTCGGGGTAAACGCCCGCCTTCATCTCACGGAAGAGCTTTAAGTTCTCCTCAACCGAACGGTTTCTGTAGGGGCTGTCCTTGCCCGGTTCGGTCAAAGTACCCCTCGTTGCGGTTATCTCCTCCGCCGACAGATCGCACACGTATGCGTTGCCGTCTATGATATACTTTTCGGCAATCTCGTAAAGCTGGTCGTAATAGTCGGAGGCGTAGAAGAGATTGTCGTACTCAAACCCCAACCACTTAACCGCCTCGACTATGGAATTAACGTAGCTGTAATCTTCCTTGGCAGGGTTGGTATCGTCCATTCTTAAGTTGAGTTTACCGTGATACCTCTCCTTCACGCCGAAGTTTATACAGAGTGCCTTGACGTGTCCGATATGCAGATATCCGTTGGGCTCGGGGGGAAATCTTACTACAATCTCGTTGCCCCTGCCCTCGTATTTGCCGCTTGCCAGATCCTCGTTGATATACTGTTCAATAAAATTAGTTGCCTCGGGAAGTTCCATATTCTGTCCTGTATTTACACCGTATTGATTATTAACCGTATAAGTCTGTTTTAACCGAAAATAATCTTAAGAAAGTCCTGTAATATTGCCCTGTGAATCTATATCGATATGCTCGGCGCAGGGCACCTTGCCGAGACCGGGCATAAGCATTATGCTGCCTGCAATCGCAACGATAAAGCCTGCGCCGCCCCTCAGCTCAACGTCCCTGACGAAGATTTTAAAGCCCTCGGGTCTCGCCAGCAGAGCGGGGTTATCCGAAAGGGAGTACTGAGTCTTTGCGATGATGACGGGCAGACCCTTGACGCCCTTAGCCTCGAAGGAAGCAATCTTCTTTAAGGCGAGTTCACTGTACTCGGCACCCTCGCCGCCGTACACCTTTTTAACCACACCGTCAATCTTGGTCTTGATATCGTCGTTTAAATCGTATGCAAAGTGGAGCTCGCTCTTTTTATCGCAAGCCGCCACGACTGCCTCGGCAAGCTCCCTGCCGCCCTCGCCGCCCTTGACGAATACGTCGGTAAACACCGCCTGGGCGCCCACCTCTTCGCAGGCTGACATAACGGTATCTATCTCCGCAGGGGTGTCGGAGATGAAGCGGTTCATTGCAACCACTACGGGTTTGTTGTAGACCGAACGCATATTCTCCACGTGCTTCATAAGGTTGGGAAGCCCTGCCTTTAAAGCGGTTAAATTCTCCTCGGAGAGCTTGGTCTTATCCGCACCGCCGTGGAGCTTTAACGCCTTGACGGTTGCAACCACCACCACGCAGTCGGGCTGAATGCCGGCTATCCTGCACTTTGCGTCGAGGAATTTTTCCGCACCTAAGTCTGCGCCGAAGCCTGCCTCGGTTACGGTGTAATCGGCAAGCGTCATTGCCGCCATCGTCGCCCTGACGGAGTTACAGCCGTGGGCAATGTTGGCAAAGGGACCGCCGTGAACGAATGCGGGAGTACCCTCCAACGTCTGCACGAGGTTGGGGTTTATGGCGTCCTTTAACAGCGTAGCCATTGCGCCGTCCGCCTTTAAATCTTTTGCGTAGACGAACTCGCCGTCCTCGTTTTCACCGACTATTATATTGCCGAGCCTCGTCTTTAAGTCGCCTAAATCCCTTGCGAGGCAGAGTACTGCCATAACCTCGCTTGCGGCGGTTATCGAAAAGCTCTCCTTGCGGGTATAGCTCTCGCAGCCCTTCATATTGCCTGCAGGGCAGTCGATGGTCAAATCCCTTAAAGCCCTGTCGTTCATATCCATACAGCGGTGGAAATAGACTTCCTTAATCCTCAAGGCGTTGCCACGGAAAATGTGGTTGTCTATCATTGCGCAGAGCAGGTTGTTAGCCGCCGTGATTGCGTGCAAATCGCCCGTGAAGTGCAGGTTGATATCCGCCATAGGCACTACCTGGGCATAGCCGCCGCCCGCCGCACCGCCTTTGATGCCGAACACGGGACCCAAAGAGGGTTCCCTCAAGGCAAGGCAGACCTTTTTGCCTATCTTAGCCATGCCGTCCGCAAGCCCGATAGATACGGTGGTCTTGCCCTCTCCGCTGGCGGTGGGGTTGATAGCCGTAACCAAGACGAGCTTGGATTTGGGGTTATAGCTCTTTAAATTGACTTTGGCTTTATACTTTCCGTAAAGCTCCAGCTCGTCCTCGCTTAAATTAAGCTTCTGGGCAATTTTGCGTATATCTTCAAGTTTTGCACTCTCAGCAATCTCAATATCGGTAAGCATTTGCACTCCTTGTACTTTGCATAGTAATTGATATTATAGTTATTATAACATACAAAAAGCTCAATGTATATAGAATTTTTACTAAATTTTTCTATTTTTGCAAAAATTATTTAACTGCTTTTCACGCTTTATCCTACGCTTTAGTCTATTTACTTGACAAACGGCAGCCGTTGGATTTAAAATAATTACAATTTTTTTACGGGTGTACTATTGCCAAGTACACGCCAAAGGAGAATAATTATGGCAGAGAAGAAACGTGCGGTAACGCAGGAAAAGCTTGTGGCTTTATGCAAAAACAGGGGTTTTATCTTCCCCGGAAGTGAAATTTACGGCGGTCTTGCCAACACCTGGGACTACGGTCCTTTAGGCGTTGAATTCAAAAACAACGTCAAAAAGGCTTGGTGGAAGAAGTTCGTTCAGGAGAGCACCTTGAACACAGGGCTTGACTGCGCTATACTTATGAATACCCGTACCTGGAAGGCAAGCGGTCACCTTGGCGGATTTTCCGACCCCTTGATGGATTGCCGTGCCTGCAAGACGAGGCACCGTGCGGACAACCTTGTAGAGGCGTACGTCGCAAAGCACAACCTTGACGTCAAGGTCGAGGGTATGGACAACGACGCACTCGAAAAATTTATCGAAGAACACGACGTCAGATGCCCCATATGCGGCAACAAAGACTTTACTCCCATAAGAAAGTTTAACCTTATGTTCAAGACCTTCCAGGGCGTAACCGAGGACAGCGTCAACACCGTATACCTCCGTCCCGAGACGGCTCAGGGTATATTCGTAAACTTCAAAAACGTTCAGCGTTCCTCCCGTATGAGGGTGCCTTTCGGTATCGGTCAGATTGGTAAGTCGTTTAGAAACGAGATTACCCCCGGCAACTTCATCTTCCGTGTAAGGGAGTTCGAGCAGATGGAGCTTGAATTCTTCTGCAAGCCCGGAACCGATTTGGAGTGGTTTAGCTACTGGAAGGAATACTGCAAAAACTTCCTCCTCTCTCTTGGAATGAAGGAGGAGAATTTAAGACTGAGAGACCACTCCCCCGAGGAGCTTTGCTTCTACTCCAAGGCTACCACCGACTTTGAATACAAATTCGCATTCGGCTGGGGCGAGCTGTGGGGCATTGCGGACAGGACGGACTACGACTTGACCCAGCACCAGACCGAGAGCGGCGAGAGCATGGAATATACCGACCCCGTTACCAACGAAAAATACGTTCCCTACGTAATAGAGCCCTCCCTCGGCGTTGAGAGAATGGTACTCGCATACCTCACCGACGCCTACGACGAGGAGGTTTTGGACGAGGAGAAGAAGGACGTCAGAACGGTATTGAGATTACACCCCTTCCTTGCCCCCTACAAGGCGGCGATACTTCCCCTGCAGAAGAACCTCTCCGAAAAGGCGGACGAGATTTACAGGAACCTTGCAAAGAAGTTCTCCGTAACCTACGACGTAACCGGCTCAATCGGCAAGCGTTACAGAAGGCAGGACGAGATTGGTACCCCCTTATGTATCACCGTCGACTTCACCACGCTTGAGGACAACACCGTAACCATTCGTGACAGAGATTCTATGGAGCAGATAAGGCTGTCCGTAGACGAGCTTGAAGCGTATATTGCCAAGACCATCGAATTTTAATCGGTAAAGACAAAGTTTAACGGCTTTCCGCCATATGGACGGAAAGCCGTTTTTTTCTGTTATTCTACCGTTATTTTACCCGATTGACTGCGGAATATGCCGTAACCGACTATTCTTCGGCGCCCTCTTCGCCCTGCCCGTTTTCAATCTGTTCGGTCGGCGACTTGCGTTTGAACAGCGAGCGGAACCAGGAGTCCTTTTTCTCACTCTCTTTGGGGCGCTTGGGCGGTTTTTCCTTTACTAAATCGCCCTCCAGCCCCAGCTTATCGCAGGGATTGACAGCTACGTACTTGCAGTTTAAGGCATAGTCGAACAGGTCCTTTAATACCCATTCGCAGATATTTTTATCCTCTTCGGCACAGGAGTTGATAACGCCCTCGATTTTATCTGCGGTAACGGTGTCTATATACGCCTTACCCCAGACGGGGAGCAGGTATTTATCCAGGCACTCCGCAACCCTTTCGGCGTTCTTGGCATAGGCTTTAACGAATTTTTTATCCTGATTTCTCTTGCCGTCGTCGTGAAGCTGTTTCCACTCGAACGCCACAAAGGAGAACTTACGCCTGATTTTCGCAGGGGATATAAGCCATTTAAAGAAGCCCACGCCCCCGTCGAACACGAGGGAAAGGGAGGTGAATACTATCGAGGTAATGGCGAGTACCATTAAAATCGTGTCGAGCGCAGTGCTCTCACCGCTGCCAGAAATTATTATGGCGGTAACGCTTAGCGCAACCGAGGCAATACGCACGATTAAAAGTATAATCTTGCTCGCCTTGCGACACCGTTTCGACGCCTGTGTACTCGTCGTCTTGCCCGAAGCTATGGTAATTACAAGCATTACCACGACGGCGGCAACGTATACGCCTATGCAGACGTAGAGTGCGATATCCCACCCGAGCGACAACCCCTTTGCAATCTTTGTAAAGAGCAGTATGGGGACGTAGAGCAGGAAGAATATTACGGAAATTGCCGTAACCAACCCGTTCCAACGGCGTTTGATATGTACCCTGTTGTCCATAATGGGTTTAATCCACGTTCCGTACACCTCGTCAAAGGAGGACTTAACCCCCTTTACCGTCTCGGTTATGTCGCCTATAGTACTGATAATATCCTTCTTTTTCTCGGGTTTTGCAGGTTTTGTCCTGGCGTCGGACTCCTCTCCGTCCTCGCCGATATCAGTCTCAAAATCATCGGCAGGCGCAGCTGCCGCCGCAGCTGTTTCGCCGCTCTTCTTCCTTGTGATTTTATCAAAAAGACCCATATCTTTTCCTCCTATCCTATCAATTTACCGTACCTTTCGTACAGCTCTTCAAGCTTTTTCTGCACCTCGCCCAGCCTTTGCAAAACGTCGGCAAGCTTGTCGTAGTCTGCCGCAGTGTCGGGGTCGGAAAGTCTGTCGGTAAGTTCCTGTTCAAGCTGTTCGTCAGCAGATATCTCCACCTCAACAGCCTTAATCTCGGCTTTAAGCTTCGCCTCAATAGCCCTGTCCTTTTTAGAGCGGTAGCTTCTCTCCCTCTCCTCTTCGTAGAGCTGTTGTCTTTGCGCCTCCTCCTCTTTCTGTGCGAGGGAGGCAAGGCGCTCCTTCTCCCTTTTATACCCCTCGTAACCGCCCTCGTAGTAGTTGAGTTTTTTACCCTCAAGCTCGACTACGCTCTCTGCGATTGCGGAGATGAAATACCTGTCATGGGAGACGAATATAACCGTTCCCTCAAAGACCTTTAACGCCTCTTCAAGGCTCTCCCTTGCAGGCAGATCGAGGTGGTTGGTGGGCTCGTCAAGCAGTAAAACGTTGCCCTGGACGTTTTCGAACACGCAGAGCGCAAGCTTTGCCCTCTCTCCGCCCGAAAGCTCGCACACCCTCTTATCCATATCCTCGGGGTACAGTCCGCAACGGGCAAGCGCCGCCCTGACCTCGGTCTGCGAATAGCCGACGTGCCTCTCCCACAGCTCCTGCAACACGGTGTTGTCGGGGTTGAGATTTGCCATCTCCTGATCGTAGTAGGCAAGCTTGACGAAACGCCCTAAATTAATTGCAGGGTCGCCGCCGCAGATTGCCCTTAAAAATGTGGATTTGCCTGCGCCGTTCTCGCCCAAAATCGCCACCTTCTGTCCACGGCGAACGGCGAGTTGACCCCCGCATATAAGCTGTTTATCGCCAGCAAAGAGGTTTAAGCCGTTAACCGTTAACACCTCTTCTGCGGTGTTGCGCTCAAAGGTAAAGCAAAACTTCGGCGGTCTTGGCGGAAGGTAGGGTTTTTCCAAAACCTCCATACGCTCGAGCTGTTTAACCCTGCTCTGCGCACTTTTCGCCGTCGTCGCCCTGACTATGTTCTTGTCGACGTAGGTCTGTAATTTTTTAATCTCTTCCTGCTGGCGTTCGTACTCCTTTAACTCCCTGTCGTACTTTTCAGCCTTTAAGACCTTATATTTGGAGTAGTTGCCCTTGTAGGAAAAGAGCTTTTTATTCTCTATCTCAAGCGTAATTTTAATCAGCCTGTCCAAAAAATACCTGTCGTGGGAGACTACGAACACCGCACCTTTAAAGGTGGAAAGGTAATCCTCCAGCCAATAGAGGGTGTTGATATCCAGGTGGTTGGTGGGCTCGTCCAGCACTAATAAATCGGGGCTTTCGAGCAAAAGCCTTGCAAGCTTTAACCTCGTCTTTTCGCCGCCCGACATGCCGTCGATACGCCTGTCGTAAAAGTTTTCAAAGCCCATACCGTTCAACACGGTCTTAATCTTAACGTCTACGTTAAAGCAATCCCTGCTTGAAAGGTATTTATTCAACGCCTCAATCTTAGCCGAGAGCGCCGTATACTCCCTGCCGCCGTACTCCGCCAAAGCGAGCTGCGCAGACAGCTCGGACAGTCTCTCGACTGCGGCATAGTCCTCCTTGAACACCTCTCTCATCTCGCCATAGACGGTGTTGCCGCTCTCATATCCCCCGTTCTGGGCGAGGTAACCGATCTTCAGCCCGTTCTTTTTTATAACCTCTCCGCTCTCGGGGAGAAGCTCGCCGAGCATAAGCTTGATTAACGTCGTTTTACCTGCACCGTTCTCACCTACAAGTCCTACCCTCTCGCCCTCGTTAACGGCAAAGTTAACGTCCTGCAGTATTAAGTTGTCGCCGTAGGAAAAGTTTACGGAAGAAAAAGTAAATAACATAATTTTAATTGGTTAAGCCATATATGGGCACTAATGCATATTTAAAAGTCCCATTTGGGGATATACTGCGTTTCGGCACTCGCCTTGTCCTGAAGGAATACGTTCTTTAAATTCGCCCCTTCAACCGCCGCAAGCACGGTCTTATACTCCCTGTCGGTTATCCTTCTTTTAAGCTCGGGGAACTTGGTGTTCTCGCTGAGCGCTTCGCCGAACGGGGTGTATTGGCTCATTAAGCTGAAATAAACCGTGTCGGGCAGGGTGGCGACAAACTCCACTATCTTTACGCTGTCGTATACCGCAAGGGGGAGTATCAAGTGCCTTACTATGCACCCCGAAAGCATCTTGCCCCTCTCGTCGAACTTCAAGGTTTTTTGCGCCATACGCCTTATTGCAGGCAGGGCGAAGTCGGCATAATCCTCCCTGCCCGTATACCGCTTGGATAAAAACGGGTCGATAAACTTTAAGTCGGGCAGAAAGATATCGGTAAAGCTGTCCGCAAGCTCTATCGTCTCAAGCTTTTCATAGCCGTGAGTGTTGTACACGACGGGGATTTGCGGTCTGTAGATTGCAAACGCCTCTGCAATCTTGTCGACGTAGTGCGTGGGCGTGACTAAATTTATATTGTCCGCCCCCATCTCTTCAAGTTCACGGAATATTTCCGCCAAGTCCTTAACGGAGATCTCCTTGCCCCTCGTATTCCTCGAGAGCTCATAGTTCTGGCAGAACGCACACCGCAGCGAACAGCCGCAGAAAAACACGCAGCCGCTGCCTTTGGAAAAGGATATTACGGGTTCTTCAAAGGGGTGGAGATAATATTTAGCTATTTTAATACCCTTAGTGCCGCACACGCCGAAAGCTTTATTTCTGTCGACGCCGCACCCTATCGGGCAGAGCCTGCATTCCATAATTTTATTGTAACATATAAAATACGTTTTGTAAACATACACAATTTAATTGACAATATTATTTTTGTTTAATATAATTAGACGGTAACCTATAGAGAGTGTGCGAGAGAACGGCTCTGTGACCACACAGCAACCTGCTTTGCAAGGTGCTAAGACCGTGCCGATGGGTATTATAATTAACACTGTAACCCGTTCGGTAGACGAACGGGTATTTTTTTAACTGTCGAAGAAATAATAAATAGGCGTAACAATCTCTACCCCTAATTGTTCTAAGCGAAAAATTCTTTGATAAACTTGCGTAAGTCCTTTTGCAGTACGTCCGTGTACAGCTGCAAGAACTTCCACAACTTTCTCTTTGAATTTTTCAGCTTATAACCGCAAAGCGTCTTGAATAGAAGATTTTTATGTTTCTGTCAAGGCAAACGGTTGAAGTCGTACAAGGACGTACGACGAGAACGTTTAACGCTGCCAGGGGCAAAAAGCTTCATTCAAGAAATTAGTGATGGGGATTGTTACACCTAAAGGATATATAAAATGAAAAAGTATTTTACAAGTGAAAGCGTAACCGAAGGACACCCCGACAAGCTCTGCGATGCAATCTCCGACGCATGCGTCGATGCGATTATTGCGCAGGACCCCTACGCACGTTGCGCCGTGGAGTGCTGTGCCGCCTACGACCACCTGCTGATTATGGGCGAGGTAACCGCAGACGCCACCGTGGACTATGAAAAGATTGCAAGGGAGACCATTAAACGCATTGGCTACACCTTCGGCACTTTCTCGTTCGATAAGTGCAAAATAACCGTGTCCGTTCACGGTCAGAGCCCCGACATCGCTATGGGCGTAAACCGCTCGCTCGAGAATAAGGAGGGGGCAACGGACAGAGAGGACGAGCTCGGCGCAGGAGATCAGGGTATGATGTTCGGCTATGCCTGCACCGAAACCGAGGAGCTTATGCCCTTATCGCTTATGCTCTCCCACAAGCTTGCAAGGGCGTTGACCGACGCAAGAAAGTGCGGAATTTTAAAATACCTCCGCCCCGACGGCAAGACGCAGGTGACGGTAGAGTACGACGGCGAGACGCCTAAACGCATTGAAACGGTAGTCGTCTCCACCCAGCACGACCAGAGCGTTACCACCGACGATTTGCGCAAGGATATTATTGAAAAGATTATCTATAAGACCATTCCCCGTAACCTTATCGATAAGGACACGAAGATATTCGTCAACCCTACGGGCAGGTTTTTAATTGGCGGTCCCGAGGGCGACAGCGGTCTGACGGGCAGGAAGATTATCGTCGACACCTACGGCGGTGCGTGCGCACACGGCGGCGGAGCATTCTCCGGCAAGGACCCCACCAAGGTGGACCGTTCTGCGGCGTATATGGCGAGGTACGTGTGCAAAAATTTAGTTGCCGCAGGGCTGTGCGACAGGGTTGAAATGCAGGTTGCCTATGCAATCGGCGTCTCCCGCCCCGTATCGGTGTTTATCGACACGTTCGGCACGGGAGTAATTTCTGACAGCGAGATTGCCGACATCGTAGTCAAGGAGTTCGACCTCCGCCCCTACGCTATCATAAGGCAGCTGGGACTCAGAAACCCCATCTACTCGCAGACGGCGGCGTACGGTCACTTCGGCAAACCCGAGCTCCCCTGGGAACAGTGCGACAAAATCGACGACTTGAAAAAGTACGTCAGGTAATATTATAAGTCAATCAGGGAGAGCGTTATGGCAATTTGTAATAGAACGTTAGCAATTGCAAATAAACTTATTTCCGACATCAAGACGATAGTTTTCGTTGTAACGATAATAGTCAACTGCGTTTTCTTTCTCTTTTACGGTTATTCAATTTACATAAACGTTGACAAAACCGTATTCTTGATTATTTATTCGCTATTGGCAGCTACTGCATTAATCAATTTCATTACCTATTTAGCAAGGCATAAAAAAGAAAAAGACGAGAAAATCAGCGTCTTTACAAGAATTGTTCGAATTTTCAGGTACGTTATAAACGCCTCTTCGCTTGGGGTAAGCATTTATCAGTTGGTACAATTCGGGGCTACTGATTTCAACAAAGTATTATTAATAGTATCTGCCGTATGCTTATTAATCCAGATCATTGTTGAACTTGTAAGAGTTTTTATTGAAAGGTACGTTGACCTCTTCACAACGGCTTTTAAAATGGATTTTGCTATTCTGTTCAAAATCGGACAAGTTAAAGGAACTTTAACAGAACTGGCAGACGCTCCGCTTGAGGCACTTGCCAAAAAGTTGACCGGAAATGCTACGGAAGAGCAAGCTGTAAGCGAAACTGAACAGTACATAGAGGAATTAACGGTACAATATAGAGAGGATGCAAAAGAGAAAAAGGCAACTAAAAAAGCTAATGTTAAACAACAGAGCGAAGAGAATGCCGCTAAACAAAGGAAAGAAATCGTAGAGCATTTAAGAACAATTAAAGATGCCATATTTAAAAAGAAAAAGTAACTTACCTTAAAACATACGCAGCCCCGAAAGCCGAACGGCTTTCGGGGCTGCTAATTTTTTTAAACTTTATTGATTGATAAGCTGTTTAAACTGCTCTTCGTCTATAATCTTTATCCCCAACTTCTGCGCCTTGGCGAGCTTGGAACCTGCCGCCTCGCCTGCGATAACCAAAGTCGTCTTTGCGGTAACCGAGCTCTGGCACTCGCCGCCGTTGTCCTCAATAATCTTCTGCGCCTCGCTGCGCTTAAACGAGGAGAGGGTACCCGTCAATACGACGAATTGCCCCGCAAATATCCCCGAGCTTTCGCCCTTTTCCTTTACGGAAACGGTCACCTCTTTTAAAAGGTTGTCCAGCTCTTTTGCGTTGTCCTCGTCGGCAAACCAACCGACTATTGCGTTGGCTGTAATCTCGCCCACGTCGTCGAGCGCAATCAGCTCCTCGGCGGTTGCCGCCCTTAACGCCTCGACGCTCTTAAACCGTGTAGCAAGGGCTTTTGCCGCAACCTTGCCCACGCCGTCGATGCCTAAGGCGAAGATAAAGCTGTCCAGCTCCACCTGTCTGCTCGCCTTGATAGCCGCAAGCAGGTTAGCAATCTTTTTATCCTTAAACCCGTCTAAACGGGCTATATCCTCGGCTGTAAGCGAATAAATCTGCGAGGATGTTTTAAGGTTTAACACGTCTATAAGCTGAGAGGCTGTCATCTCGGAAAAGCCCTCGATATTCATCGCACCCTTGCTGGCAAAGTGCGCAAACGTAGCGATAACCCTCGGCTTGCACTGCTTATTTATACAGAAGAGGTTTGCGCCCACCTCGACAATCTCGCCGCCGCAGAAGGGGCAGACGTCGGGTTTTTTCACGTCTATACTGCCCTCGGTATGCTCTATGCAGCCGAGTATCTCGGGAATAACCTCGTTCGAACGCCTTATAAGCACACGGGAATTGACTTTAACTCCCTTCTTCTTTATGTCGCCCAAGTTGTTCAGCGTAGCCTTTCTCACGGTGGCGCCGCCGAGATCTACCGGCTCAACTTCGGCGAGAGGGGTGAGCTTACCCGTCCTGCCCACCTGCCAGCGAACGGCTTTAACCACCGTTTCCGCCTCCTCCGCCTCGAACTTGTAGGCGATTGCCCAGCGGGGGAATTTATCGGTGTAGCCTATCGCCTCCCTGACCGTGCTGTCGTCAAGCTTGATAACCGCACCGTCGGTTAGAACGTCTATCCTCTTTCTCTCGACTTCAATCTCCTCGATTGCGGAGAACACCTCCTCCTCGGTGGAGCATACCCTTAAGAAGGGGTAGACCTTAAACCCGTTACGCCTTAAGAATTCGAAGTGTTCCTGCTGGGTTGCAAGGGTACCCTCGGACATATAGTTGACGTTGTAAAAGAGTATCTCAGGCTTGCGCTCTGCGGTAACCTTGGGGTCCAAATTCCTTATCGCACCCGCAACCGCATTGCGTGCGTTTTTGAGCTGCTCCTTTGCCGTCTGGTTGTACTTCTCCAGCACCGAAAGGCGGATAATCGCCTCGCCCTGCACCTCAACCGTACCCTTATAATCTATGTTCAAGGGGAAGCTTTTGATGGTTAAGCACTGTGCGGTGACGTCCTCGCCCTCAACGCCGTTGCCCCTCGTAGTGGCTCTGACGAACTTACCGTCCGAGTAGGTTAAACACATTGTCAGCCCGTCGAACTTGTACTCAACCGTAAAGGCAGGGTTTTCGACAAGCTTTTTAATCCTCGTTAAAAACGCCGACAGCCTCTCGTACGTTACGGCTTTATCGAGGCTGTACAGCCTGTGGATATGGGTGTGTTTTTCAAAACCCTTTATGGGTTCGCCGCCCACCCTTCTCGTAGGGCTGTCGAACTCGACCTCGCCCGTCGCATCCTCGATTTCCCTGAGTTCGTCGTACAGTTTGTCGTACTCCCTGTCGGACACGGAGGGGTTGTCTAATACGTAATATTCGTACGCCCATTTATTGAGCGTGTCTATCAGATAGCGTACTCTTTGGCTGCTCATAGTATTTCCAGCGGAGCTATCATGGCTGAAAGCTCCTTTACTCCTTGATTTTCAAACGCAACATTGATAACCGCACCGCCTGCTTTGACCGCAACCACGGTACCCACGCCGAACTTGGGGTGGCGAACCTTTGCGCCTACCGCATACTTGCCTGCGGAAGCGACGGGACGCTTTGCTCCGCCGCCGAACGTCGAGGCGGGCGAGAAGTGCTTAGTCGGCGTACTGTCTACTCTCCTTACAGGTGCGCTGTAGGAGGGGGTATCGGGGACGTAACCGCTGTCGTCGCCCGACGGGGTATCCCAGAAATCGCCCTCGTAGCCGTCCTGACCGTAGCCCGAAAAGTCCCTTGAAGAGCTTCGTGAGGAGCCGTAACCACCGTTCGAGCCGTACCCTCCGCCATAGGAGGATTTACCATAACCGCCGTAAGAGGAGCCGTAACCGCCGTAAGCGTTGGTGCGCCTTGTACTCGTTTCGCCCTCCGCAGAGGAAATTGCCCCGTACATATCCTTGAGGAAACGGGAGGGCTTGGTTGCCTCTCTGCTTCCGTACAGGTAACGGCTCTTTGACCGTGTAAGCCATATACGCTTTTTAGCTCTGGTGACCGCAACGTAGACCAACCTCCTCTCCTCCTCGAGGGCTTCGGGGTCGTCGTTTGAACGGGAGGTGGGCAAAATACCGTCCTCCAGACCGACTAAAAACACCTTCTCAAACTCCAAGCCCTTGACGGAGTGTATGGTTGCGAGGGTGACGTAGTTGCCGTCGTTCATCTCGTCCAAGTCGGAGGCGAGGCTGACCTGATTTAAATACTCGTCGACCGTAGCCTCGGGATTAAGCTTAACAAAGTCGTCCACGGCGGCGATAAATTCGTCGAGGTTGGCGAGCTTGACGTCGCCCTCGTCGCTGCCGTCGTCGTAGGCGGACTTCAAGTCGGCTTGCTCTATAACCGTGCGGACGAGCGTACCGAGCGTCTGAGTCTGGGAACAGAGTACGAATGCTTTTAACAGCTCGCCGAACTGTGCGACCTTTGCCTTGGCTGAAGAGGTTAAAGGCAGGTCTTCAATGTCTATGCAGGCGTCGTACAGCGAGAGGGAGTTACCCCTGGCGTAGTCCTCCATAATCTCCAACGTCTTAGCGCCTATTCCCCTTTTGGGGACGTTAATTATTCGTGTAAACGCCTCGTCGTCGAAGGGGTTGGAGATGAGACGGAGATAGGCTAAAACGTCCTTAATCTCCTTACGCTCGAAGAACTTGAAACCGCCGAACACCTTATAGGGTATGCCGTACTTTGCAAACTCCGACTCATACGAGCGGGTGAGTGCGTTTATACGCATAAGCACTGCGTAGTCGGAGTATTTACCCCCTGCATATACCTCGGCGTTTATGGTTTTTGCGGCGAACAACGCCTCGTCCTTCTCCTCTTCCGCCTGAACGTATTCGGGCTTTACACCCTCCTCCGCCTCCGTCCACAGCGTCTTTTTATGTCTGTTGCCGTTCTTGGCGATTACGGCGTTTGCAAGCGAGAGTATGGACTTGGTGGAGCGGTAATTTCTCTGAAGCTTGAACACCTTTGCCTGGGGATAGTCCTTGTCAAACCGCAGAATATTCTCGATGACGGCACCCCTCCAGCCGTATATGGACTGGTCGTCGTCACCCACGACGAACAGGTTGCCGTGCCCCTCGGCAAGCAGTTTTATAATGTTGTACTGCACTGCGTTGGTGTCCTGAAACTCGTCTACCAAGATGTATTTAAACTTGTCCGAAAGGTAGGCTTTTGCCTCCTTGTCGGCACGGAGGAGACGCAGGGTTTTAATTAAAAGGTCGTCAAAGTCTAAGGCGTTGCAGCCGCCTAAATACTGCTCGTACCTTTCATACACGTCCACAACCGTCTTAATGCCCGTCTCGTTTTTATACAGCACGGCGTACTGGTCGGGAGCAAGCCCTAACATCTTTGCGTTGGAGATGTGGAACTTGATATTCTTTAACTGCTTTTCGTCTACGCCCAGCTCCTTGACCGTCTTTTTAATGACGTTCGCCCTCTCGCTCTCGGTGTAGATGGAAAAGTTGGGCTGTATGCCGATAGACGAGCCGAAACGACGCAGTATTCTCACGCACATCGAGTGTATGGTGCAAATCCACATACCGCCCACGTCGCCAATGCTTCTCTCCACCCTCTCTCTCATCTCGTTAGCCGCCTTGTTGGTAAAGGTTATGGCGAGAATACCCGAGGGGGAGCTTAAGCCCTTTTCCAATATGTATGCGATACGGGAGGTCAGAACCCTCGTCTTACCGCTTCCCGCACCCGCAAGCACCAGCACCTGCCCTTCGGTACAGGTTACCGGCTGAATTTGTTCCTCGTTGAGTTTTTCCAAAATGTCAGACATTGCATCTCTTCCGTAGTTTTTTTCTTACCTTATTATTATATAATAAAAGCTTTTTATAATCAAGGAAATAACCCCTTTTATATGACTAATGTGGAAGCACTTCCTTTTCTTTTCTGTATTTTTCCAGTGCAGCTAAGTACTTTGCGGAGAGCTCCATAGTGTAGCGCTGCTGCTCGGAATAGGACAGCGTTTCATAGTACTCCTTGTCGGTCAGCCTGCCTATTGCGTCGGACACCTCGCCGTGCTCGTCCAACAGCTTTTTGACCTTAAGGTAGAACTCGTCCTCCTTTTGTCCCATTATCGTATCCTTGACCTTGCCGTACAGGTGACACTTAACCTTACCTGCGTTTAGTCCGCTCTGCTCTGCCTGTTTAGTCTTTAAATCAACGTCCTGCTTGCACTGCTGCCAGAAACCGCTTGCAAGCCTCTGCTTTGCCTTCCTTGCCAAAACCTTTAAATCGTCCATAATCAACCTCTGTTTTTTAATAATCCTGTTTCGGCAGACCAATCTACTTTGCAAAATTCGACCAAATTCCCCTTTTTTCGCAAAGAAAAAGCCCTACCAAAGTTTGTCTTTAGTAGGACTTAAAGCATTTTTAGTTCTTGCTTCTCTTTCTTGCCGCTTCGCTCTTTTTACGTCTCTTCACGGAAGGGGATTCGTAAAACTCTTTCTTGCGAAGGTCACCGATGATACCGTCACGAGAGCACTTTCTCTTAAACCTTCTGAGTGCGCTTTCTACAGACTCGTTTTCACCAACCTTTATAGTGGACATTATTTTCACCTCCCCTTTTCAAAGAATGCTCAAAAATTATATCAAAAGCTCTTACCTGATGTCAATCAATTTAAGCTTGACTTTTTCACAAAATCTTATTATTTTACAGTGCCAGCGCAACCTGCAACACGTTGATTAAAATGCCTGCAAGTACGGCAATGGCGTAGATTGAAAACATTAAAATAAGGTTACGCTTAATCTTTTTCGTGTTCTTTAAGAGTACGACCATACCTAACCCTGCGTTAGTGCACAAGCCTGCAACGCAGCTGCCGAAGGTTATTCCGCCGTTGACAAACGTCTCAGTAAGCACCGCAGAGGATGCACAGTTGGGTATTAACCCCACCGCCGCCGTGATAAAGGGCTGGTAGTACGTACCGCCGACAAGCCAGGATGCGATAGCCTCCTCACCGATTGAGGAGATTATCACGCCGAATACGAGGTTGACGATGAGTATATACGCCGTAACCTTTAACGAATGCAAAAGGGGATGTACGAAATACAGCTCCACCGCAGAGTGCCCCTCGTGGTCGTGCCCGCAGCTGTAGGCGTGCGTCTTGCCCTCGTCCGAGTACAGCGGCTGCGCCTCGTTAATCTTATCCCTGACTACGGCGTTTACAAGGTAACCTACCGCCGTAGCGAGAATGAGCTTGACTGCAATCAGCGGTAAAATAGCCTGCGCCGAGGCAATGCTCTGAGTGCTGTTTGCAAGCAGAATTATCAACGCCTCGTCGCTGGTGGCAATAAACACCGCCATTATCGTACCAGTGCGTATTAACCCCGAGTCGTACAGCTTTGCCGCCATAACCGAAAAACCGCACTGCGGGATAATGCCCGTCGCACTGCCGAACAGGGGAGCCAAAGGACCCCTGAGCGTCTTTCTCGTCTTTTCAGCCGTCGTGCCGCTCTCTAAAAACTCTATTAAGATGTAGATAAGCAATATAAAGGGAAATACTAAGGCAGTATCCTTTAATGCGTCTAATACGATTTCCAAGATAGTTAACGCTTTTTATTTTTAGTTTCGGGCTTGAGTTTGAGTTTGTTCTTAATCTCTTCCTCTTCAGCATATGCGAGGGGAACGACGTCTGCGTCGGGATAATTAGTCTTGACGTATCCCTCGTCCCTTTCAAGCAACGTTAAACGGGTGTCTGCGTCGAAGAGATATGCACGGGATAAATTCATACCGATTGAAACGGTATCTTCCTTGTTAACCCCGTCAGCCTTTACGACGAAGGAGAGCTTGCCTGCATCGCAGTCGGCATAGCCCGTACCGCAGATTTCCTGCGCTGCGGAGACCTTACCTTCAATAAATCCGCCCTCGCCGATGAAGGTGTCTTCAGGGCGGATACCTAAAATGACCTTCTTGCCGCTCTCTGCATACTCTGCAATAGCGGTAAATCTTTCAACTATGTTTGCGGGGAGTGCAAAGCGAACGCCCTCCGCCTCCGCAGCATAGCCCTCGCCGTCCTTGACAATAACTGCGTTGTTGACGAAGTTAACCGTGGGCGAACCTATGGTGAAAGCCACGAATGCGTTTGCAGGATAGTCGTACAAATTGGCAGGAGTATCGATCTGCTGAACGAAACCGTCCCTTAAAACGACTATACGTGTAGCCATGGTTATAGCCTCGTTTACGTTCTTGGTTGCGTACACGAAGGTACCCTTCATACGCATCTGAAGATTTATGAGTACCGAGCGGAGCTGTGCCCTTATTTCAGGCGAAAGACCGGAGATGGGGTCGTCTAAAAGGTAGAGCTTGGGCTCCCTGACTATCGCCCTGCCGAAAGCGACTATCTGCTTTTGTGCGGCGGTGAGCATTTTGGGCTTGCGGAACAGAATGTCCGTAAGACCGAGCATTTCAGCCGCAGCCCTCACCCTCTGCTCGATAACTGCCTGCGGAGCCTTTCTGAGCCTTAAGCCGTAAGCCAGATTTTCAAACACGGTTAAAGAGGGATATAAGGTGTTGCCCTGGAATATCATTGCGACATCCCTCTCTTTGGAATCGACTTGGGTTACGTCCTTACCGCCGACGACAATCTGACCGTCGGTGACGTCCTCGAGCCCTGCAACCAACCTTAAAAGTGTAGATTTACCGCTCTTCTCGCTGCCGACCACGGCGATAAACTCGCTGTCGGAAAGAGAGAAGTTTGCCTTGTAGAGCGCAAGTGCGCCTGAAGGATATATTTTACTTACCGAATTAAGCTGTAAATTAGCCATAATTAACCCCCTGTTAACAGTTGGAATATAAATACAGTTTTATTTTAACACGGAAGAGGGGAAATTAACAACCTCAATTGCCTCGTTTTTTAAAATTTTTTAAAAAATTCATTTTAAGCGGTGGGGGTTTTTACACCTGCCGACCAACTTAAGCCGTCTAAATTAAAACAAAGTATTGCATTTGAACGATAGGTTTGCTATAATTAAAATAGGTGAGTATGAATAAAATCAACTACGACAGAGAGCAGAAAAAGATAATAGACGGCTTGAACGGTAAAAAGCCTAAGCTGCTTTTACACGCCTGCTGCGCACCCTGCTCCTCCGCCTGTTTAGAGAGGCTGAAAGATTATTTTTCGATAACGGTGTTCTTCTACAACCCCAACATCGAGGACGAGGAGTACCTCAAACGCAAGGGTGAGCTTATACGCTTTATTGAGGAGACGGGCTGGGCGGAGATTGCAGACTGCGAACACGACACAACCTCCTATTACGCTGCGGTCAAGGGGCTGGAGCTGTGTAAGGAGGGCGGCGAGCGGTGTGAAAGGTGCTTTGCCCTGCGGCTTAACCGCACCGCCATAGAGGCTGAAAGGCTGGGCTTCGACTACTTTACGACGACTTTGACAATCAGCCCGTTAAAGGATGAACAGCTTATAAATTCAATCGGGTACGGGCTTGAAAATAAGTATTCCGTAAAGTGGTTGCCCTCCGATTTTAAAAAACAGAACGGGTATTTAAGGAGCATTAAGCTCTCCGAGCAGTACTCGCTGTACCGCCAAAACTACTGCGGCTGCATATATTCTTTGCCAAAAGCTTGATTTAACAGAGCTGTTATGATAAAATAAAAACGGTTAGAGCCGTGTAAATTACACTTTTTCAGGGTTTACAGGGCGTAAGGAGAATTATGGATATTAACAGATACACCCCACACTATTCCTTAACTAAAAAGCATATGACCAAGCTTGCGGACTACTCCACCGAGGAGCTGTTCGAGCTTTTGTATGCCACCAAGCAGATGAAGGCAAAGCTTGCCGCACACGAACACACCAACATCTTGCAGGACGTTACCATCGCCCTTTTATTCGGCGACGGGTCGCTGCGTACCCGTTCCGCCCTCGAGATAGGCATTAAACAGCTCGGCGGCGACTGCGTCGATTTGCCCTACAACGAAAACGATTTACGCTTCGGTGAGAACATAGACGATTTGTTTAACGTGCTCTACCGCTACGACATCGGCGCACTCGTTACAAGGGGTATTCCCCAGCACGATCTGGAGAGGTTTGAAAAAATCGTACCCATTACCATACTCAACTCCTCGAACGACGACTACGTACCCATGCAGGCGGTGAGCGATTTATACACCATCTGGGAGAAGAAAAAGAAGCTTGAAGGTCTTAAGCTTGCATATATCGGCAAGGGCTGTAACGTGGAGGCATCGCTGGTTATGGGTGCCGTCAAGTGCGGTATGCAGGTTGCGATTGCCAACCCTGCCGCATATCCTTTAAACGGCGAACACTTAAGCAGTGCCGAACAGTACGGCACAATCGAGGTCACCGACGACCCCATGCTCGCCGCAAAGAATGCGGATATAATCTACACCAACAGCTACAGCTACCACAGCGCAACCGACCCCGAAGAGGCGGAGATTATGGCGCCCTACAAGGTAAACAACCGCATTATGGCTCAGGCGAGCGGTACGGCGTTGTTTATGCACCCCCTGCCTGCAAGGCGTGGCGTAGAGGTCACCGCAGACGTCATAGACGGCAAGCAGAGCGTCGTATATGACCAGGCGGAGAACAAACTCCACGCAATCAAGGCGATTATGGCTATGCTGATTAAGTAATCAACTTAAAAAACATAATTAAAGCACACCTGTTCGGGTGTGCTTTTTCGTTGCGTTTTAGCTATTTTTTTCTCATTGTTTGGGCGATACGTCCGACCCGACTAAGTTTACGACTACGATTTCGGGGCGGTTAAACAGCCTTAGAGGGCACTGAGAATTGCCCAACCCCCTGCTGACTATCTCCTTAGTATCTCCGCAGGTGTAGACGCCTGAAACGTACTTAGGGAATACTCCCTGCCCGGGGGCGAACAGCCCAATATTAGTAAAGGGTATGCGCCACTGACCGCCGTGGGCGTGACCGCACAGAACGCAGTCGAACCCTGCCAGGGCGTATTTCTGAATATACTGCGGCAGGTGTGCAAGCAGTAATTTATAGCTGCTATCCTCGCCCTTGCCCTCTAAAATGTGAAAGAACTTTCCCCCCTTTATGTCGGCACAGTTGACGCCGCAAAGGGTAATTCCGTCTATGCTCACCGCCTCGTTTTCCAGGACGACGGCGCCTGCAAGCGCAAGCCTCTCTTTAAAGACACGGTAACGCTTGTTGCGCATTTCATGGTTGCCGCTGACGTAGTAGACGGGTGCTATTTTAACCAGACCTTCCACAAATTCCAAAGCAACCTTAATATCCCCGTCCCTGTACTTATGAATTATATCCCCCGTGATTGCGATTATATCGGGCGACTGCTCCTTAACCTTATCCAACAGCTTTACGTTGCCTTTGCCGAAGCTTTTGGCGTGAAGGTCGGAGAGCTGAACGATTTTAACGGCTTTCTCTATCTTCGGGCTTTTAACCTCGTAGAAAGAGGTGTGCAAAAGGTTGTTGGAGAGATATATAAATATTGCTAAGGCAACGGCTAAGATTACCGCCCCTATGCAGATTAGTACGATATATACGGGTTCCATTTTACTTTCTCGCTATTATCCTGTAGATATTTTTACCGAGGCTTATGAACTTCTGCTCGTATTCGGTGACGATATTTTCAGGGTCGGCAAGGGCGGTTAAATCTTCACAGCTCTCTAAAATTTCAAATCCGCACTGCCTGTAGCTTTCCAGCGAGAAGAGATAGAAATTTCTATCGTCCGTCTTCTGCGCAATAACTCCGCCACGGGCGAGCAGGAGCTTGTATTTCTCCAGAAAGCGGGGGTGAGTTAATCGCTGCTTTGCATAGCCGAGCTTGGGCAGGGGCGTTGAGAAGTTTAAATAAATCTTCCTTACCGCACCGTCGGGTATGTACTTGGGTAAGAGTTCGGCAGGGCAGTTGAGGAAGTAGATATTTTTAATCCCCTCCTTTTTCACCCTCTCGGCGGCGGAAACCACCACGTTGGAAATCTTTTCCACGGCAATATAATTTACGTCGGGGTTGCGTTTAGCCAACTCGCAGATAAACGTGCCGAAACCGCAACCAATCTCCAGCTCGACGGGGTTGTCGTTGCCGAAAATCTCGGCAAAATTAAAGTACTCCTTCTGCTCCACCGATTTTTTCATATTCTTGTCGGTGACTTCGGGCAGGAATAGAATATCCGAACAGCTGTCCAATCTTGTATCCAAATTGTGTTTTCTATGCATTCTCATATCAGGAATTTTAACATATCATCCTATAATTTCGCAAGTGAAAAGGTCACGGTTTAATTTTATTTTTATTTTTGGCATTCCCGTTTTATAACCTTATTTACGATTTATATTTAAGCACAACGATAAATTATATTTAAGCACAACGATAAATTTGAAAGCAAGTTATTTTTTTGCGTCGGGACGGAGTTCTACTCCGTAAGAACGCTTGCCTTTGAAAAAGGAGGAAAAATGAGCATATTTCAAATTATCGATGCATTTGCCTTTTACGGGTTTGACGTCATCTTGCTTGGGGCGCTGACCTCGCTCGTCGTGCAGCTGCTTAAAAAGACCTTGCTGAAAAAGTGCAACAAAAAGGTGTTTACCTTTCTGCCCTTTATCTTCGGCACGCTTTTCTACGCAGCGTACGCAGGGGTCAGGCACTTAAGCTTTGAGTACCTCATCGAAAACTACATTACAATTTTGGAATACGGCTTTTCGGTGGGTGCGCTGTCCACGTTGACATACGTCTGTTACGAGCAGTTTTTGCAGAATAAAACGCAGACCTCTGCAACCGAGGGCGTCATTTCAACGCTGATTGCAGGGTACGTCCCCACCGACAGCGTGGAGAACGTGGCAAAGCTTATCGCCGAGGCGATAGGCAAGGACGTCACGGGCGACGGTGCGAAAAAGACGGCGGAAATACTTACGCAGAACCAGTGCGAAGACGTAACCGAAAACGACGTTAAGTTGCTTGCAAAGTTGATTATAGAGACACTTGCACACCTTAACACTTAACGCTTTGCCGTAAAAGTTCGTCGTAAAAGGCGGCGGGCGCAACCTTTTCAGGTTGCGCCCGTTTTGTCGTTTACACCCCATACTATGCCTCAACCAACGCATTTACCCTGCCGAACGCAGCTTAACATCGTACACGACAGTCAAAGAATTGGTTAAATTTCCGTTCAGCGTTTCGTAGTATTTGTTCTGGGTTTTATAAAGCAGATCCTTCGCACCCAGCACATCGCAGTGAATATCGCAGGAATACGCATACAACCCCTCCATAAAAGCTTTTATAGTATCCTCGCCGAGGCGCAAAATCTCTTGGGAGGTCTCCTCCTCGCCCCTCTGCTTATCACGCTTAGTCTTGTCGTCCTGCACCTTTGCCGCCGCAGAAAAGGTGAGCTTAAGCACGGGTACACCCTTTTCGACCTTTAATGATATTCCACCCTTGCAGTTGCGGATAGAAAGGGTTACAGCCCTTTCGCCCTCTCCGCAGGCGACGTAGGTTCGGCGGATATCCCCGTTTAAAAGGTTAAAGGCGAACGCCTGCTCCTTGCTCAGTATACCTGCAAGCACACCGTCTGAAAAGACAGCCGTCTTTCCGCAGAAGAACTCCACCTCCTCACCGCTCTTTTGCTCCTGACCCTGCGACTTGGCGCTGTCCTCGCCGCCGCCCTGACCTTCAGCCTCGCCCTGACTGCTCTCGCCGCCGCTCACCTCAATATAGGGCATATAGGAAGCCCTGCTCTTAGAATAGTACCCCTGACCGAAGTCGTTTAAATTTACGGTGGAGACGTTGGCGGATTTTTGCGCCTCGTCCGAGAGCAGCCTGTCCACCGAGTCGGTAACCGAATCGCCGTAGGGCAGCTGCAGAGAAAATAGCTCCGAAGCACTGCCCTTGCACGCCGCAATCTTGGGGGTAAGCCCCGAATATTCGTTGGAGAAAAAGTAATTCAGCTGTAGATTAATATCCTTATCAAAACAGCTTTCGCCTATGATAATCAGCTTACAGAACACCAATTTGGGGTAAAAACCCGTCTTGACGTTTACGTCGTTCAACGCCTCGGCAACCGACTTACCCCTGCCCGTCACACAGGTGAACTGGGTGTTCTCGCCGTTCTCGGCAGGCATAGGCACGGCGAGCTGGGCGGTTAACGTCATCTCGTCGTCCTCCTCGAAGTCGATGCCCACGCCGATTATAACCGAGGTCTTTCTCAAATCGACGAGCCCGAAGTCGTTGGTGAAAAAGAGTGCGGAGAGCACCACAATCAACAGGGCGATAAACAGACCGCTTAAGCGTTTGAAAAAGCTCTCCCTCTTCATCGCTCCCTCCTTATAAGTCCCCAGGCGGCGAGGGGCATTATATAGGCAAAGATAAAAGCAGGTATCCAGAACCACCTCGAGGCGACTTCATACAGAAGCGAAAACTTATTGTTGAGGACGAAGGCAATGACAATAAGTATTGCGTTTACGCCCAGCGACAGGGCGGAGCGTTTATCCCACCCGAACGCTAAACTTAAGCAGTGAACGCTCGCCTGAATATGCAGAATGATTGCAAATAAAATGACGATATCCAGGGCATATAACAGCACCAAATCTATTCTGCCGACGTAGCTTATAGCGGGGAAAAAGACGGAGATGTCGTTCAATAAAAAGGTTCTCGACGGAGCCATCGCCCCGTAGACGGCGTAAAAGATAGCAAGCAGGGCGACGACTATTAAGCCGCCGAAAGCATAGGAGAGGGTAAGCTTTGCCGCATCCCCCTTTTTGTAGCGGTAGCTGCCTAAAAATATAAGCATAAAGGCGCTGTCCGAATACTTAAAGACCGACGAGAGCGCACCGCCTGCAACGGAAGATATAGGGTGGGATAACACGGGTAAGAGGTTTGAGTACTCCCCCTGCCCTACCGACATAATCAGCATTGCTGCAATGCTCACAATAAAGATCGGAAGGCATATATCCGCACACCTGCCTGCGTTGGTAAACGACTTTGCCCCTGCATAAATTGAAAGGATAAAGAAGGGCAAAAAGACGTACAGCGAGGGCACCGTGTCGTAAAAGGAGGCGTGGACGAGCAGCTGCTGCTCCACCATCGGCACGATTGCCGCAAGGATAAAATACAGGGCAAAGAGGGCATATATTATGCGTGCAACAGTCTTGTTAAAGGCACCCTCTAAAAGCTCGAAAAAGCTCTTATCCGTACGGGAGGACATATATGCAACCGACCAGACGACAGCGGTCTGTACGGCGAGGTCGTACAGGGCGGGGAATATCAGATCGTTACCGCTAGTCGAGGCAATTGCCGACGGGTATAAAATAAGCTTTAACACGGCGTTATACGCAATTAAAATAAAACAAATCTGCCTTACCGACATTCTCTCTTTCATCTCTTTTCTTTAAACCTCGTTTTATTGGGCGAGCCGAACGCCTTGGGACGGGTAGACAGCGTGGCAAAGTTAGCCTTGTACAGCGAGTCCGCCATATCCCTCGTTATCATAGGCGCAAAGGGAGCTAACAGCGGCACCCCGTAGTCCTGCTCGGTGACCAGATAGCAGATTAAGTATGCCGTTAAAAGCACTATGCCGAACGTGCCCACGCTGCCTGCGACAATGAGGAATAGAAACCGCAAAGTAGTCGTTGTCTCCACCATATCCGGCACCGTATACAGGCAGATTGCCGAAAAGGCTATGATTATTACGGCAGGCGTGGAGATTATTCCCGCCTTGACCGCAGTGTCGCCCAGAACGAGGGCGCCGACGACGGACAGGGCAAGCCCGACGTACTTGGGCATACGGACGGAAGCTTCGTTCAATACCTCCAGCACGAACAGCGTTAAAAAGATTTCCACGCTGGGCGAAAGCGGTATACCTGCCACCGAGCTTGCGATTTTGAACAGCAGTTTGGCAGGAATAAGCTGTATTTTAAACAGCTGTGCGCACACGTAAAAGGCAGGCAACGCCACGCCGACGAGCACCGCCGCAACACGGATTATGCGCAGAATAGTCGCCCTGTAGCTTACGGCATAGTAGTCCTCCGCCGACTGAAAATCTTCGGTTATGATATACGGAACGGTCAACGCTATGGGGGAGCCGTCGACGACTATCCCCACCCTGCCCTCGCACACTTTGGCGCAGAATATATCGGGCTTTTCGCAGGTGGAGTTGCGGCGAAAGAGCGAACGGGGACGCTTAGACATAAACCCTGCTATATAGGACGAGTCGGGGATTAAGTCGATCTCATTTTTTAAAATCTTCTCCTCCACCTTTTTGGCAAGTCCGTCGGGGCATACCCCCTCTAAATAGAAGATTGCAACCGCCGTCTGACTCTGCTTGCCTACAGTAATCGTCTTTACACGGAGTTTTGGACTTTTAAGCCTCTTTCTTATTAACCCCGAATTGACCTTGATGTCTTCGGTAAACCCCTCCCTCGGACCCTTTATGGTTATCTGGGTAGGCGGTTCTGCAACGGCTCTGCCCGGGGGACTTTTAACGCCGATAATAAAGACCTTGCTCTCGCCGTCGATGAGCAGTGCGGCGTTGCCGTCCGAAACCGCCTTGACCACCTCGCCGTCCTTTTGCTCTTCCTTGACCTCGGGCGAGGCGAGCAGGAGTTTGACCTCCTCCGCCCCGTCCCCCTGCTTTACGGCACGAAGCGGCTTGACTATCAGCTCGCCAATCATATTTTTGTCGACAATTCCGTCGGCAAAGATTACGGCAAATTTCCTGCCGTCAAGCGAGTTGAACTCAAACACTATGACGTCCTCGGAGGGCAGTTTTTGTTTTAAAGCCTTGATTTTGCTTTGAAGCGAGTTACTCATATCTGAAATATTATTTGCATTATTTCAGGATTAATACGGCTTACAAGCCGTGTTGACAGCCTGTTTTTAAGGTGATATAATCTTATTATAATGGACACTATATCTTACGAAAGCAAATATTTCAACCCCGCCGACACCCTCGATTGTGGGCAGATATTCCGCTATGAAAGCTATTTAAAGGGCTATAAAGTCTTTTCTGGCGACAAGGCGTGTTACGTCTACACGGAGGGCGATACCACCTTTATCGAGAGCGAGGACAGCGAATATTTTTCCAACTACTTCGATTTGGGGCGGGACTATGGCGCAATTATCGCAAAAATGGAGAGCTTTGACGTACCCGTCTTAACTAAGGCTGCACGCTCGGCAAAGGGGTTAAGGCTTTTAAACCAGAACCCCGAGGAGATGATTTTCTCGTTCATCATCTCCCAGAACAACAACATTCCGAGGATTAAAAAGATAATTAACGCAATCTGCCGTGAGCTTGGCGAGGAGAGGGAATTTATGGGCGAGAGGTACTTTACCTTCCCCACCGCCAAAAAAATGGCTGAGAGGGACGCCGACTTCTATAAGAGTTCAGGGGCGGGTTACAGGGATAAATTCCTGTCCGAGACGGCTTGCCGAATTGCTTTAGAGGGCATCGAGCATTTAAAAAATCTGCCCTCGGATTCTTTGAGAAGGGAGCTGTTGACCTACAAGGGCATCGGCGGCAAGGTTGCCGACTGCGTGTCCCTGTTCGGCTTCGGCAAGAGGGACAGCTTCCCCGTCGACACCTGGATAGAAAAGCTGTACAGGGAGGATTTCGGCGGCACGTTGACCGATAGAGACAAGATAACAGATTACTTTAAAAACCTCTTCGGGGAATATTCGGGGTACGTTCAGCAGTATTTATTCTACTATAAACGGCAACAATTATAGTATGCCCGACTATTTCTCCCACGCAATCTGCGCACAAAAAATTTTAGAAAACTGCAACAAAAAAACACGTTCTGCCATCTCTGACGTCGGTCTGTTCTACTTAGGCGCTCAGGGCGGAGACGTGTTTTTTACTTATAAATTATACTTCGGTCAGAGCAATTTAGGCAGGCGGCTTCACACCCTTTCGGCGGTGGAGTTATTCAACGCTCTTATTCAGGGCAATACGAGCTACGCCTGCGGTTTTGCAACCCACTATGCGATTGACTCCTCCCTTCACCCTGCGGTATATGCCTTTGAAAAAACCAGCCGCACGCCCTTTGCGCATATGCGCTTTGAGGCGGACTTAGGGCTGTATATAAGCCGTAAATACGACGTTACCCGCCGCATATTGCCCCGTGAACGGGTGGTGGGCTCCACCTTTAAGGTGTACGACAGCATAGTAAAAGTCGCACCGCAGATAACCTTGACGGGCGTGGAGAGATGTTTAAAACGTTACTTTCTGTTCAGCAGGGAACTAATTCGCCACAAGCGAACAACGTACGCACTCGACTACGACTTTTCTTCGTTGTCGGGCGCCGTGGAGGACGGCGTATCCCTCGGCATATCCTGCGTTGAAGCCATAGCGGAGGGCAACGTCGACGGGGAGCTGTTCTCCAACCCGTTCAACGCTAAATAGCCGTCGAACACCCTGTCGTATATGCTGTGGCACAACGCCTCGTCGTACAACTCGTCCTGCGTTATCTCGTCCGCCACCCCGTCCCCGTCGGCGAGCTGTAAAACCAGATACCGCCTATCCTCCAAAAGTCTGAACGCCTGCAAAAACGTTACGGTATTGTCGCATAAGACGTACTTGACCTCAACTCCCCTTTTCAGCCTGCCCTTTGAGGTGAAGTTTATAAGGTTTGCCTTGGGCGGTTTTTCGAATATGGACAGCGTTAAAAAGACGGCTAAAATGGCAAGCGAGAGGTTGTAGCCCGTTAAAAAGAAGGCGACGACAAGCCCTGCCGCACACAGCGCCGCAATGACCTTTATGACGGCAAGGCAGACCCTTTCGCTTAAAAATTTGCGCAGAACGCACCTCAGCGCCCTGCCGCCGTCCAAGGGGTACGCAGGCAGAAGGTTGATTACAAGCATTGCCACGTTTGCACTCATAACCGTGTCCGTCCAGGCGTAGCTCTCGGGATAAAACCACCATAAGCCTGCCAAAAATACGCATATACAGGCGTTGACAAGGGGTCCTGCGAGGGCTAAATACAATTCCTCCTTTAAGCGTATGCCGTCTATATCGTACACCGCAGAGGCGCCGTAGGGCATAATCTTAACTTCGCTGCACTCATACCCCGACCTTGCGGCGTAAAAGATATGACCGCACTCGTGCAGAAGGGCGGTCATAAGACAAATGAGTATTTCAGTCAGTCCGCCGAACACTGCGCAAAGCAGCATCACTATTAAAAACAGCGGATGAATTTTTATCTTCACGAATTCCAGACGGGAACAGCACCCGTAAGCGTATAGCAATTGAGCAGAGTTTCGCCGTCGTACATGCTTATTCTCACCTCGTTTTCGCCGTTGGAATAGGCAAAGGGCAGGTTGCCTTTAACCTGTTCGCCCACCTGAGCGTACACCGTGTCAAGCCCCGTCACTACGCTGCAAAAGGTAGAGGTATGCTCAATCTTTACGGTATATATGCCGTCGGTCTGGGAGATTGAGGCTATCTCGCCGTCGCAAAGGGGGTAGACCGAGGTCTTTTCCGTAAAGTGTAGAACGCCTTCCGCCGTAGCCGATACGGTGGCGTCACTCGTCTCGGAGACGGGTGAGGTCAGCGTAAACTCCTTATACGAAGTTTCCTTGGTCTCGATTGCCGTCAAATTGCCCACGAAGGTATTGATTGCCGTGTTGGGAATAAAGAAGTTGCACAGGAATATGCCTGCGGCAATGAGGCAGGCGGCAACCGCCTCGCAGATGATTACCACTCCCAATTTATCCTTTTTCTTTTCGGTGACGACTGGTTCGGAGACGTCCTCGGCATAGGTGGTATAAGGGGTGCTCTCCGACTGCCCTGCCCCGTCCATTCTGCCGTTGACGCTCTCAATGACGTCGTCCTTCAAATCCCTCTGCCCCTTTCCCTTGCGTGCAAAGAGACTTCTCCTTTTAACCACGTTTACGGTTGAAACGGGTATTTCCAGCATCTGTGCGTATTCTAACCCTTCGCTGATCTGTTCGGTATGGTTCATAATTGCTTGCTCCTTATCTTTTCTCGTTCAATCTAATATACGCAGCGGACAAGCAGTTAAGAACAAAGCAAAATAAAAAACCGAAATTACCCACTCAGGATAATTTCGGATTAATTTTTTTACCGTTTTATTCTTTATTATTTATTCTTTATTGCGTTGGCAAGAGCTGCAAACTGCTCGGGGGAGAGGCTTTCGCCCCTTACGGCTATATCAAGCCCAAGGCTTGAAACAAGCTCCTCCGCCTGACCTCTCGAAATGGAAAAACCGTTGATTAAATTATTGACCAGCGTCTTTCGCCTTGCGGCAAATGCGGTCTTAACCACCTTTTTATACAGCTCCTCGTCCTCGACGTCGAGCCTCTTCTCGCATAAATCTATACGCACGACTGCGCTGTCCACGTTGGGGCTGGGGGTAAACATCTCCCTGCCGACCCTCTCTAAAATCGTGCACTCGCCACGCAGCGCTACGCTTGCCGTAATTGCGCCATAGTCGGGAGTGTTTGCCCTTGCACACAGCCTGTGCGCCACCTCCTCCTGCACCATAACGGTCAGCGATTTACACTTTGAAGAGTTATCCACAAACAGCATAATAAGCGGTGTGGTTATATAGTAGGGCAGGTTGGCTACCACGAGGTATTCGCCTAACCCCCTTTCAATCTCGTCTAATCTTAAGCGCAGAAAGTCTTTGAAGATAATCTCGACGTTGTCGACACCTGCAAGCGTACGGGAGAGCACGGGTTTGAGCGAGGTGTCTATCTCGTAGCCGTAGACCTGCTTAGCTTTAGAGGCGAGGGCTTTGGTCAAAGTGCCTGCGCCGCAGCCTATCTCTATTACGGTCGAGCTGCTATCCACCCCTGCCCCGTCGACAATGCGGTTTAAAAGACTGCTGTCCGAGATAAAGTTCTGCCCGTACTTCTTTTTGAAGGAAAAGCCCGTGCCGTCAAGTGCGGAGCGCAACCCCTTTTCCATAAACTTCCTACCTTTCCGCCGTATATAAAGGCGGTAATTATTTATACTTATAATAGTCCTTTTCGGACGGGTACAAAAGATTAATAAAGCCGAAGTATCAACTTCGGCTTTTAAGTTATTTCAGCCCAGCTTTGTAAACAGCCTGTGTGCGTTAGCCCACACCACGTCCGCCATCTCCTCCGCCGTTACCCCCTTGATATCCGCCATTGAAGCGCAAATCTCGGGAATGGAGAGCGAAGTATTGGGGAAGGTGCCGTACAAGCTCTGCGGGGGCATATACGGGCTGTCGGTTTCGGTTAAAAGCCTGTCGCTTGCTAAACCTGCAATAGTCCTCTTCGCCTTTTTACTGCCCTTCCAGGTGCTTGCTCCGCCGAAGGAAAAGCTTAAGCCCAACTTTTCAAACTCCTTGGAAAGTTCTGCGGAGTGGGAATAGCAATGGAGCAGAGCGCCGTGGCTTAACAGCTCTCTATGCTCGCTCAAGACGGAGAGCATGTCCTCCGCACAGTCCCTTGAATGAATCTGTACGGGGAGGGCAAGTTTGTCTGCAAGATAGAGCTGTCTTAAAAACAGTTCGTGCTGCAACTCCTTGTCCGTATCGGGGTAGTGATAGTCCAAACCTATCTCCCCTAAAGCCACACACTTGGGGTGAGAGCACAGTCTTTCTATCTCGTTAAGATCTCCCTCTTTATATTTGGAGAGCTCGGTGGGGTGAAAGCCTGCGGTGAAATAGACGCCGTCGTACTTGTCGGCGAGCTCTTCCGCCATAGAAGAAGAGGCGAGGTCAAACCCTACGGTTATAACCTTTTTAACCCCTTGCTCCTCAAACCTTTTAATTAAGCTGTCTAAGTCACCGTAATTTTCGTAATCCAAGTGACAGTGAACGTCGATGTACATCAGGATAAAATACTTCCGTCGGGGATATCCTTTTCGGGGCTGACGATGGAGAGCGTTCCGTCGGGTGCCTCTGCACAGACAATCATGCCCTCGCTCTTAATGCCCTTCATCTCCCTCGGGGGCAGGTTGGTAACGACTATGACCTTTTTACCCACCATCTCTTCGGGGGTGTAGTGCTTTGCAATACCGCTTAAAATGGACAGCGTCTTGTTGCCGACCTTAACCGTCTCGTGCAAAAGCTTACTCTTTTTAACCGCCTCGCAAGCGGTTACAAGTCCCACCTGCAACCTAACCTTTGCAAAGTCGTCGATGGTGATTTGAGGCACTTCCTCCTCTTCAGGGGCGGGGTTAGCCTCGGCAATCTGCTTTGCCGCAATCTCGTCAATTCTGCCCTTGATGTCGGCGAAGTTAACCCTTTCAAACAGCGTTTCGGGCTCGGATACAACCTTGTATTCTCCCTTTAAGCCAAAGCCTGACAACTCACTGAATTCCCTTACCTCGCAGCCGAGCTGACTTACGATTTTTTCAGCCGTTTCAGGCATAAAGGGCTTAATCATAGCACCGCCGATAGCAATTGCCTCTAAGAGGTTGTACATAACCTGTTCAAGCCTGGGTAAATCTGCCTCGTTCTTTGCAAGTACCCAGGGCGTGGTCTCGTCAATGTACTTGTTTGCACGCCTGAACAGCGACCATATGCAATCGAGTGCGTCTGCAATCTTGAAGTCCTCCATTGCATTGACAAAGCCCTCGAAGGCAGTTTTAGCGCAGGCGGCAAGCTCTGCGTCCACCTCTGCGCTTACGCCCGTAGGCTTAACGGTGCCGCCGAAGTACTTGTTAGCCATTGCAACCGTACGCTTAACGAGGTTGCCCATAGTATTGGCAAGGTCGGAATTAATCCTCTCGCAGGTGAGCTCCCAGGTTATCACGCCGTCGGAGTTGTAGGGCATCTCGTGCAATACGAAGTAGCGCACTGCGTCCACGCCGAAGATTGAAACGAGGTCGTCGGCATAGATGACGTTACCCTTGGACTTGGACATCTTGTCGCCGCCCTGGAGTAGCCAGGTGTGACCGAATACCGTCTCGGGCAGGGGCTCGCCCATAGCCATTAAGAATATAGGCCAATATATCGTATGGAACCTTATTATATCCTTGCCGATAACGTGTACGTTTGCAGGCCAGAAATCTCTATACGTCTGCGAAGGGTTGTCGACGTCGTAGCCTAAACCCGTGATATAGTTGGTCAGGGCGTCGAGCCATACGTAGACGACGTGACGGGAGTCGAAGTCAACGGGAATACCCCATTTAAAGGAGGTACGGGAGACGCATAAATCCTGAAGCTTGGTCTTTAACGTTCCCTCATCAATTGCCTTTAACAGCTCCTCGTCGCTCTTGCCTACGAACTCGTCGGCGAGAAGGAAGTTGTTGAACATCTCGTTCTTTCTTGCGGTGGG
Organism: Candidatus Coproplasma sp.; assembly: GCA_051892535.1. Classification (GTDB taxonomy): domain Bacteria; phylum Bacillota; class Clostridia; order Christensenellales; family Borkfalkiaceae; genus Coproplasma. The sequence goes on from JBJFGI010000011.1 coordinate 52,676, forward strand.
CTGAATGAACTTGGGGTGGGTTACGATATGCTTGACCAACCTGTCTGCATACTTGCCCATCTTGAAGAAGTACGCCTCTTCCTTGGCGGGCTTAACCTCCCTTCCGCAGTCGGGGCACTTGCCGTCGACGAGCTGGCTTACCGTCCAGAAGCTCTCGCAAGGGGTGCAGTACATACCCTCGTAGGAGGACTTGTAGATATCCCCCTGCTCGTAGAATTTTTTAAATATCTTGGCAACCTGCTTCTCGTGATACTCGTCGGTGGTGCGGATGAATTTATCGTAGGATACGTTCATCATATCCCAGATAGACTTAATCACGCCTGCGACGTCGTCGACAAACTGCTTGGGCGTTACGCCCTTTTCCGCAGCCTTGAGCTCCACCTTCTGACCGTGTTCGTCAGTGCCCGTCTGAAAGAGGACGTTGTAGCCCTGCATACGCTTAAATCTTGCGATTGCGTCGCACAGGATTGCCTCGTAGGTGTTGCCGATGTGGGGTTTGCCCGAAGTATAGGTAATTGCCGAAGTAATATAATAATTTTTCATAGCTATAAAATATTACCATATCAGGGGCGAAAAGTAAAATATTTTAAAGAATATTCAGGCTTAATACCAAATAAAATAGGGTAAATAATTTTTTGCAGACCAACCGTCTGCCGCCCTCAGGAGTATGAACGCTGTATTTATCACCATATGTTTAATCTCGGCAATAATTATGCTGCTATCTTCCCCCACGCAGTTTTTGCCTGCGATGCTCTCAGGGGGAGAAGATGCGCTCAAATGTGCAATTACGCTCTTTTGCATATATGCGTTCTGGATGGGGCTCTCCTCGGTTGCGGAGGAGGCGAAATTAACCCACGGCGTTGCAAAGCTTTTAACACCCTTTTGCTCAAAACTGTTTAAAACCCGTGACGGGGAAGCGGTTAAAAACATAGCTATGAATTTAGGGTGCAACCTTTTAGGGATAGGCGGTGCGGCTACGCCGTATGCCGTATCTGCGATTAATCGGCTGGAAAAGGAGCAAAACTACTTTGCCCAGAACCTGCTGTTTATAATAAACGCAACCTCCATTCAGCTAATACCTGCAACCGTAATCGCACTGCGCTCCTCGCTGGGAAGCTCATCGCCCCACGACATAACCCTGCCCTCCTTTATAGCCACCGCCGTCTCCACGCTGTGCGGCGTTGCGTTCTATATGCTCTATTGCAAGTTTAAACGCAGATGAAGTACGTTATTCCCTTAATTTTTATAGTCGTTATCCTGATTGCGGTATTTAAAAAGGTAAACGTGTTTTCGGCGTTTACCAAGGGTGCGGGGGAGGCGGTTGAGTTCGTCTACTCCCTTTTGCCGCTGCTTGCCTGCACCTTTATTATGTGCGAGCTGTTTGAACAGAGCCGCCTCTCGCAGATGCTTGCCGATTTTCTCTCCCCCGTCTTTAACTTCTTAGGCGTCCCCCCGGAGCTGACAAAATTAATACTCATCAAGCCCTTTTCGGGCAGCGGTTCGCTCGCCTATCTTACGCAGATTTTGCAAAGCTACGGCGCAGACAGCTACATAGGCAGGTGCGCCAGCGTGCTGTACGGTTCAAGCGAAACGGTCTTTTACATATCGGTCGTATACTTTGCCTCCAGCAAGCAAAAAAAACGGATTGTGCCAATAATTATAATTTTATGCGCAACGTTAATTTCGACAATCGTTTCCTGCCTTTTATGTCGAATTATGTAAATTTACACGATTTGAGAGCAATAATCACACAAAATATTGTGAGGTTGAGCTTTTTTTTCATATTTTGTTACACGGTACTAAATATGAATTTTTTTAAATTTTTTCGCCATTTATTTTACTTTTAGCTGAATAAACGTATAATTATTAGTGTAAGCAACAGTTGTGCTTACCTCAAACAAGTTCATTCATTTTCCCCCTTATCATACGAAAGCGGCGTTGACGGAAGTCGGCGTCGCTTTTGTTATGGACGGAGCGGTGATAGAGTGAACCGTTAGTTTTAAGTATTCAGTAGCGGAGTTTCATTAACCAGGTGTTGACTCAGGTCGGCACCAACTTTGTTTTATCTAGAAAAGGGCTCCCGCAAAAGATTTGCTAAAGCAAAGATTTTGTGGGAAGAGGAGACGCAACGAAACGAGCTTGCCGTTTGGGTTTTACTCAAACGGCTTTACGTGTAGTTTGCGTCGACGAGGCGTCGCTTTTGTTATGAACGACGCCGTAGGCGTCGTTTCATTAACCAGGTGTAGGTTTATCCTGCGCCTGGTTTTTTAGTAAAAATAATCCCGCAAAAGATTTGCCTACAAATCTTTTGCGGGATAAGATAAGGAGAGCGACAAAAAAATTTGTCGTTGATGTGTGCTTAAACAGCTTGCCGTGCGGTTTGCATTGACTGGGAACCCATAACCTTAATCTTTTTATCGTACACACGCTTGCATACGATTACGGAGAAAATACAGGTTAAAAATTCTGCTATGGGGAAAGCCCACCACATAATAGTTTGAACGCTCTCAGACAGGGTAAATAAGCCTATTAACGGGAATACCAGCACGACGAGGCGCAGGGCGGAGATAATCAAGGGGTAGAGCGAATATCTCAACGCCTGCAACACGCCTTGAATTGCAATGCTTATGCCCATAAATACGTAGCCTATCGATGCAATGCGTATAGCTGTAACCACGACGACGGTTATCTCCTCACCGCTCTCGCCGCTCGCCATTCCGAAGAGTTTTGCAAGGGGCTGAGCAAGCGCTTCAAACAGAGCCGTAATCAATAGCGTTACTATTATGCTGTCGATAATTCCCCACTTGATGCAGGACACCGAACGCTGTTTATTATTAGTGCCGTAATTAAACGCCAACACGGTTATAATGGTGTTGGACAGTCCGAAACAGGCAAACATTGCAAACTGCATAATCTTATAGTAAATGCCGAAGCTGCCCTGAAGAAGTGCGGAACTGCCGTTTACTGTGCCGAGAATCAGGTTGACGCCCAGCATCATCACGGACAGCAAGCCCTGCATTATAGCAGCCGAAAGTCCTACGTGATATATCTCCCTGATTAACTTGAACGAGGGCTTAATATACTTAATGCTTCCGCCAATTTCCTTGTTTGCAAAATAGTGGAAGCCCATTGCCACGAGCAGCGAGGCTACCTGCCCGATAACGGTAGCCCAGGCAGCACCCTCTACCCCCATTTGTAAGGGATAAATGAACACGTAGTCCAGAACGACATTGAGGAGCGCACCCGTCACCTGCGCTATGGTAGAAAAGGCAGTCTTGCCGGTACTCTGCAAAAAGCGTTCGTAGATAGTGAAGCCTATCGAGCCGATAGAAAGGCAACAACAAATTCTAAGGTATGAAGCACCAGCTTTAGTTACCAGCTCGTCGCCGCCCGATTGCAGTCTTATAAAGGGTTCGGCGCCGAATATGCCGAAGATAAGAAAGATTACGTATATAAACAACCCTAAAAATATACCGTTGCCGGCAACCTTATTGCACTTTTCCCTATCGTTCTCGCCGAGCGATTTGGAAAGCAGAGCGTTAATGCCAACGCCCGTACCTACGCCGATTGCTATGATTAAAAGCTGTATGGGGAATGCGTAAGTCAACGCAAGGTTACCAACCACGCCGCCCTCGCCCATATTTATGACGAAAGCCGTATCGACGATATTGTACACCGCCTGTAAAACCATTGAAAGTATCATAGGCAGACCCATCTTCCAGATGAGTTTACCCACGCTTGTCACCGCCATTTTATTCTGCGGCATAGTATCCGAGTTACCCATTGAATATCTCCTTGAAATTTGTTTAGTTGCAGCATAGTAGGGCACTAATGAATGAAGAGCCCAACCCATCTCTTCATTAATGCAGTAGTTAAATGAGTGTAAGCCAAACCGTAAGGGCAACGAACTATTGCGAAGTAAATAGGAAGAGAACGTAAAAAAGGCGTAAATCCAATCGGATTTACGCCTCTTTTTCAGCCACTCATTGTGTGATTATTATATAATTTATTCGTGCAAAAGTCAAATTGTTTTTTCAATTTTAAAGGGCTTGTCAAGCCTTTACGCCACGAATTTTTTCAACTGCCTGACTTAACGCCTCTACGGTTTCAACCACCTCTTCTTGTGTATTATACTTGCCGAAGGTGAAGCGGACGGCGCTCTTTGCACGTCTTTCGCCCAACCCCATCGACAAGAGCACGTGCGAGGGGGTAACCGCCCCCGAAGAGCAAGCCGAACCCGTAGACACGGCAATGCCTTTAAGGTCAAGCGCAAACAAAATCTGCTCGCCGTCGCACCCGTCAAAGGATAGGTTGGCGTTTGCAGGGAGCCTTGCCTCCCTGTCCCCGTTGAGTTGAACGCCCTCAATTCTGTCTGTGACGAGTTCCAAAAACCTGTCACGCAGGGCGGCAACCCTTTTATTGTTGCTCTCCATAGCGTTTACAGCGTTAGTTAAAGCCCTTGCACAGCCCACGGCGCCGGCAACGTAAGTCGTTCCGCCACGCAAGCCACGCTCCTGTCCGCCGCCCGAAATTAAGCGGCTGAAACGTGCGTTGCCCCGCATATATAGCCCGCCGAAGCCCTTAGGCCCGTAGAATTTATGGGCGGAAAAACCCACCCCGTCCGCAGGAAATTGAGCAAACGGAAGTACCCCTGCCGTCTGTACGCAGTCGCAGTAAAGGAACACTCCCCTCTCCCTGCAGACCGAATAAATATCGGCTATGGGCTGGATTGTGCCCACCTCGTTATTAGCCGCCATTACGGCTGCAAAGACGGTGTCGGGGCGAATAGCGTCTTTAACCGCCTCTGCCGAGATTAACCCCCTCTCGTCGGGATTTAGAAAGGTCACCTCAAACCCAAGCTTTTGCATATCCTTTGCGCTCTCAATGAGTGCAGGATGCTCCATTGCGGACACTATTAAGTGCCTACCCCTGTCCTGATTGGCAAGGCACACGCCCTTTAACGCCGTGTTGCCCGCCTCCGTACCGCCCGAAGTGAAAAACAGCTCCTCCGCCTTAACGCCCAAAACGGCAGCCATTTCGTCCCTTGCGTCTAAGACGGCGTTAGCCGCCGCCCTGCCGAACGAGTGTTGGGAGGAGGGGTTGCCGAAACAAGTAGTTAAATAGGGCTTCATTGCATTGAACACGTCCTCGTCCAAGGGCGTGGTTGCAGCGTTATCGAGATATATCATTTTAACCCTTCAGTGCCTCATATATTGCGGTGAACGCATCCAAATCTGCCTTATGGGCAAGCATATTACGCCCAAGCTCCGTGGCGGTGTTCTTATTATTAAGCCTTACACGCCTCCAATCGGTGAGCAGGTTACGCAGAAATACGCACGATACCGACAGGGCAGCAACGCCGACGACGGTGAGCACGATTGCGACAATAAGATAGGTATTCGTCTGCACCGTGTGAATATTTAAATAACAGATAACCGACCCCACTGCAAGGGCGGCGAATATCGCCAGGGCAATGCTGAGCAACACAGCCGACCTGTTTCTGTCAGCGGTAAACTTCTTACCCCTTACGGCTTTTTGTCTTTCGTTCTCTTCGGACAGCTCGTCAACGGTCTTTTGTAAACTCGTTATGTTCTCCTCAAGCCCAGCCTTAGCCCTTGCAAACAGCTCTGCCTTAGTCTCGGCAGAAGTGTATTTTTCAATCTCGTCTGCATAGCTTGCCGCATCCTTTATCCTCGAATAATCGGTAAAGTCACCCGTGTAGATAATCAGCTCCAGCGCATAGATTTCGCCGTTTTCACTATCGAGCTCCATCGCCTTTTCGAGGTAATCGGCAGCCGTCGCAAACCTGCCCTCTTCGCACTCCTTGCGTGCAAGCTGAATAAGCTCTGCAACTTCCTGTTCGGTTTGCGCCCTCTCGTCCTCTGTCTGAGAATATCTGTCGGCAGGGTCCTCAGCCGTATTATCAGCCTCGTCCTCCACCATAAAGGTCACTTCTTCGGTCTCTTCCTCGTCGCTGCTCTCGTCGATGTACAGCTCGTCCTCGCCGTCGGCGTTCTTGCGAATTCTATACTTTTTATCCTTATCCGTATCGATTAATCTTTCTTCTGCCATTGCTTTTCCTCCGCTTTAGGTATAACCGTCTTTGTTAAAATCAATCTGTGTCCGCCACGATATCGGCTTTGAAGATACCGTGTGAATTGTTCGTTTTCCATAATTGCGTAGACGCCGCTGCCCGACCCCGTCATATTGACGCCGAGGGGAGCGAACTCTTCAAGCTCCTCTTTTGCCTCTCCGACCCCGTTGTTTAACAGCCTTGCCGCCTCATACAAGTGATTGTCAAGGCTTTGGGCAACCTCTGCCGCATCTGCGCTCAGCAGGGCGTTTTCGCACCTTTGACTCATAGGCTCGCCCTTGATTTGAGCATCGCTTAAGGCATAACAGCTGGCAGTCGACACACCGCCTTCGGGCACGAGCAGCGCCATATATAAAGTAAGGTTGCTCTCTATAGGTTTGACGACCTCGCCCCTGCCTGAAATTCTGGCAAAGCCGCCCGTAAGCATATAGCCGCAGTCGCTGCCCAGGCTGTCTGCAACCGCCTTGACAGCCGCAAAATCGTCTACATTATACAGCTTAGCCATTGCCCTCAACACGCCTGCGACGTCGGCGGACGAACCGCCTAAACCTGCCCCGACGGGGATATTTTTCCATACGGTAATATCGGCGCCGAGGGTGTTAAACCTCTCGACAAACGCCCTTGCCGCCTTGACTGCGTTGTTGCTTTCGGGGTCCAAACCCTCACAGCCCTCGCCGTACATGGTCACGTTAATACGGTCGTCGTCACGGCTCCTTGCCGTAATGACGTCGGCAAGGTCTATAGAAGCAACGACGCTGTCTATCATATGATAACCGCCGTTCACACCCGTTATATCCAAGGTGAGATTGACCTTTGCGAATGACTTAACCCGTACATAACTCATAGCTTTATTATAGCATGATTTATCCCTACTTTCAACTTAAAGCAGTATAAAAAACGGATACGCCTTAAAAAATAGGCGTACCCGATAATATGTATGTTAAATCAATTCCTGCCCCTGTATATGAGTATTCTCTCCTTACCGCTTAAAGGGAAGGTCAGCTCGCTGTTGCAGGCAACGACGTCGGAGGGAGATTTGTTCAACTTTTTCGCCACCTCCCACAGTCCGTCGCCTGCGGCAGGCAGAAAGACCGACACGGCGCAGTCGTTGGGCTGAATTGCCTCGCCCTCCTCCATTGCCGAGAGGTAGGTAATCTCCCTTCTGTCGCACACGGTTGCGCAGATTTTTAAAGTTGCCGCAGCCTCCGCCTCGCCCTCGGCTTTGAGCTTGACGGACATACCGCCGACGGCTATATCCAGCCTGACGTCCTGACCGCTCTGCGCCACGCCTTTAAGCGGTACGGACACGGGCAAAGTCACCTCGCTGCTCTTAATCTCGCCGCCCTGCTGGTAGATTAACAGGCAGCTGATCGCACCCTCTGCACTGCCCTCCACGGCGTTGTATTCGCACTCGGCAGTGGGCAGCACTACGGCTAAAAACTGGCAGTCGTAGCCCAGCTTATTCTTTGTAGTGGCAAGCCCTTTGACGTTCTCCGAATAGACCTTAATCTCCCTGCACGACGTACTCGTTTCGCTTTCAAAGGTTAAATTTAATCTGTTGTCAGAGGCGAAGGCGTCGGTGGCAATGCTCTCGGTATGCGTAGCCGTAAACCAGCCGTTTACGTTTATCGTGCAGGAGAAATTGAGGTTACACCTGCCCTTATCCTCGTTGACGTTGGCGGTCAGGTTTAAATCGCTAATCTCCACCCTTGCGGCGGCATTGACGCCTGCGGACGCCTCGTCGCACGGCACTGTCATTTTATAGGGAATGACCCTCTCGATACACACGGGGCTCTGCCTGCGCATAGCAAACAGCGAGAGGTAAATCTCACCCGAAATATCCACGTCGCCCGTACCGCACTCAGCCGAGAGCACCACGGCTTTTGCGCTGGGGATGAGTACGTCTATAAGGCTATCCGCCTCAAAATCGTCCTCCGCCTCGCTCTCGCCCGAAAAGGTTATCTGCGAGCATAAGGTCAACTCCTCGTTCCTTATAAACGCACCCTCTGCGGCGGTAACGTATGCCCTTTCGCCCTGCTCGTAGACGCAGATGCTTGCGGCGACGATTGCCGAAATGACGAACGATGACCCGTCCCTCCTGAATGAAAGCTTATCGCACTTTAAGCTACACACGCCCGTCTGCGCAGGGGCGAACTCCTCCCCGTCGCAGTAGTGTGAAAATTCCACACCCTTTTGCATACGGCAAAGCTTACCCTCCTCGTCCGAATAGACGATGGTCAGCACTATTTTTCCGCCGTAGTTAACCCTGCCGTCCGCAACCTCGCACGATAGGGTGGAGAGTTGGGGCTCGACCGCAATAATCTCGCATATTTCGCTTGACTGCGGGAAGCGGCTCTCCACTACGCTGCGGCTTTCCACCTGTTTTATTAACCTTTTTACGCCTTCTGAATTGAGTACGGGTTTCAACATATTTTTTCAGCTCCTTTTCGTAATAGCCTTACGTCTACAGCTATAATATGCCCCACCCCGTTCAATTATGCCATATTGGTGTTGGGGGTTATAAAGACTTTACCGCACAGAATTTCCGAATAGGAAAAGGCGGTCTTGCCCAAAAAATTTTTATCCGTAGGCTCAACGGTGAAAATGGAGGGGTATATACCCGAAACGCTTGCGCTGAACGTTACGAACTTATTCCTGCCTAAATTGAGTTTAACGGTCACGGGCTTGTTAAAGCATTCCTCCACGCTGTGCCTGACCGCACTGATTGTATTGCCCTGTTTAATCATACAATAATCTTTCCCGAATTTTGAGAAATTATACCAATTGTAAAAAAATATGCCCTTGCGGTCTCCTCCGCAAGGGCATAGATTATGGTCAGATTTATTTAGAACAGGTCGTCGTCATCATCGTCGTCATCGTCGTCCTCGTCGTCCTCGTCATCGTCGTAGTCGTCGAGGTCGCCGTAGTCGTCGTCGAAGTCGTCAACCTGGTCGTCGTACTCCTCGTCGTACTCGTCCTCTTCCTCGTCGAGGTCGCCGCCGAACGCCTCGTCAAGCTGAGCGTCGTCTAAAGTTAGGTCCTCGGTGTCGTCGCTGAGGTAGTTCTTCCACTCCTCGTCCTGTTCGGGGTCGACTTCGGGCTCTTCCTCGTACTCGCTCTTCTGCTTGCAGCTGTCGCACATCTGCTCGCCTGCACGCATAAGGTTTATACCGCAAACGGGGCAGAGTTCGGTTTCCTCCGTCTCCATTTCATCGGTGAGCTCCTCGTCCTCCAAATCGACGAATTCCAACTTGTCGCCCTTCATTTCGGCAATGCACACGTCGCAGTATTCCTGCTTGTCGCCGTCAATATAATTGAGTTCACATCTCGGACATTTAATATATCTTATCATATGGTCAATCCCCCTATTGCTGTAACATTATATTAATATTTGCTTTATTTGTAAACTGTTTTAGTAAATTATTTTTCTAAAAACTGAAAAATATTTATGAAAAATAAAAAAACAAGGGGAGTCGGTCTCCCAACTCCCCAAAAATTTAGTCGTTTTTGTTACTCTTTATCCTCGCCGTAGACGTCGATATCCTTATCGTCGGAGATATCGACCCTCATTCTGGACGTACTTTCTCCGCCCTCGGCAGCCATCTTCTTGCGCCTTACAAGGAAGATTACCAGCACTACCACGCCGCCGATAACGACAAGTCCTGCCGCAACCATACCGATTATAAAGCCAACCTTACCGCCGGTAGAGAGCTTCTCCCACCAGGTGGAGTTATCCACAGGGTAAGCCTTCATATAGGAGGTGTTGTTCTTGAAGTAGTCGGCGTAAGATTCTGCGTCCTCTTCGGACATCTGTCCTACGAGCGAATAGTAATAATCCCTCTTGTTGGACTTAACCTCTTCGCCGTTTATCGTCTTGGAGAGATATGCGTTGCCGTCCTCGTCGGTAGCCCAGTCGCCCGTACAGTCGATGAAGTCCTTGGCAATCTGTACGCTCTCTTCGGAATAGTAGTAGTTCAGCTCCTTGCCTTCAACGTCGACGAATGCCTGCATAAGCTCGCCAAGGTAACTTCCGTCACGGGTGTAGAACTCATACCTTAAAGCACCTGCAAGGTTTTCATACGTCTTGGAACCGTCCGAATTGGTCTTGCTGTCGAAGTCTGCTATCTTCTCCTCGATTGCGTCGTAACGCTCGTTAAGCTCCTCGATTTCGGCGTTGGTCATTATGCCGTTTTCGCCCGTAAGATCACAAGCCATAATATAGTTGTAGTCCGACATACCCTCGACCTCGGAGGCGAAGAGCAGGGTGTTTCCAACGAATTCAGGCAAATACCAGCCGCTGCAGGCGTCGATATCCAATACCTGAACGCCCTTATAGTCGGGATTTTCCTCAACGGGGAGCTTGTTGTAGTTGTCGCTTTCGCCGTCGATTGCAAGCCTGTAAACGGTGTAGCCGTTGCCGCCCGTCATCGAATAATAAAGATAGATATGACCACTGTGCTCCTTTACAAAAAGAGGTGTTGCGGAGGTATCACGGCTCATTAAAATGCTTTCGCCGAACGAATAAGAATTATTTACCGAATCATAGTTCATGGGCTTTTTAAAGATACCCGTCGAACTCGTCTCAACTGCATACAGCACGCCTTCCATCGTAACGAAAGTATATTCCGTGGTGTAGTTCTCGGAGATGAACAACGTCACGTCATTGTTTTCGGTGATTGCATTCCAGCTTGCATCAACCTTGCCGTCTCCGTCTGCGTCAACGTCGGAGTCGCTTAATTTGTAAAGCTGGGTTAATGCGGACTCGTTACGGGTGAAGTAGAGTTCACCGTTTTTATACCACTGAATACCGTAGGTGTAGTCGCCGTTGGTTAAGACGGGCTTCTGGTCAACGCCGTCTGCCTGATAACCGCAGTTGAACTGGGTAAGACCCTGACTTGCCCTTATCTTTCCAATGCCGTCAAGCACGAAGTCGCCCATATTGATATATACGGGGTCGGTCTCCGCGTCGTAATCCTCGATACGGCTGAAGTCGTATTCTCTGGGGCTCTCGGTGACGTCCGCCCTGACCCTGTACAGCTGGTTATAGTCATAGGTGGAGCTTTCGCCCATTGCTACAGGCACGTCCATCGTGTAGTAGACATAGGGATTTTCGGGATCCTCGGTGTCGAACGAATATGCCGAAACGCCGTAAGCAAGCAAGGTATCCACGCCCGTCTCGCAATTTACGGAGTGAATATTTGTCTTGGAAGAGCCGTAAAGGCTTTCGCTCTTTGCATAGAGGATATACACCACCCCGTCGACTTCAACGTAGCGGTAATCAACCGAGTTGCTTTCGCTCTGCCAGATGTAGCCGTTAGTGGTGTCGGTGCCGTCGAGCTTGGTGCGCTTGAAATCAAGCCTTGAGTTGAGTACTTCACCGCTCGTATTCACCTGCGTTGAGGGCGTGGTGTAGTACAGATAGCCGTTGTAGATATACAACCCTGCGTCGTATTTGCCCGAATAGATAACCGAGGGAACAATCGTCGTGGTGTTGGTGTAGTTATTTGCAGTCAGATCGCTCTTAGCTATTCTCTGAACCGAACCCTTTACGACAGAGCCGAAGCTGTTATCCTGGGTATTTACAGACTTGCCGTTGATAAAATAGGCGTAATCTTCCGTCTCAACAACAAATCCGCCGTTAGTACCTGCTACGGCTTGGGTTGCCGTATCTTTTGCGTCAGCGCCCCTCCAGCCGTTTGAACAGCCGGGTGCAATGGCGAGGGCACAGGCGGAAATTACCGCAACCACTCCGCATATAATTTTAGTAAACCGTTTACTCATACTGTCTCCGATAATACTTTATAGACTTATACCTAATCATTATACAACAACGCCGAACTTTAATCAATAAAAAACGGCTTGCTTAAACAAAAAATATATTTGCGGAGGTTATTTTTTTACGGAAAATTTTGACTTTTTTAAGCTTTTAAACGTGCTTGGTTTGCAAAACGGTGAAAAGCGAGGCGCAAGCAAGACCGACTCCTCCGATTATTTCGGGCAAGAAAACGCCGCAAAAGCCGACGCCGATGAGAGGTTGACACAACCCTCACCCCGCTATGACTGCGCCTCGGCACTTTTAGAGCGGCACGAACAGCTCGTGAACAAGGTGAAAAGAAAAAAATAGCCCGCCTGACGGCGGGCTACGCTAAAATTAAATTACTTTTCAAGCTTTAAGTGCCTGGGCAGACCGTCAACCCACAAAGGAGTGATTTCGGACTGAATGAGAGGACGGATGTAGTGAATGAGTTCGGGCGTAACGTAAGTGCCGTCCTCGGTTATCCACTCGTTGGGAACCTTCTTTTCTACGTTAGCGATATCGCTTACGTTAGCAAGCTCGGTTATGCACATATAAGGATCTTCGGAAACCCTCTTAAGGCATGCAACCATACCCGTCTTACCCTCGAACGCAGCCTTAACGGCAGCACCTGCGGAGTTGAACGCCTCGGTGACGTCTATACGGGAGGTGATGTGAGCAGCGCATCTCTGCAGTGATGAGAGCTCGATAGCCCTCGTCTTAACGCCGTATCTCTCGGCAACCTTGCCAGCAAGATATCTTGCCGTACCTGCCAACTGTTTATGACCGAATGCGTCGACGTAGTCAACGTGGTCAGCAAGCTCGCAGACGTATCTGCCGTCAGCTACCTTAACGCCCTCTGAAACGGCGATAACCAACGAACGGTTCTGCTTTAACAGCTCGCCCGTCTTAGCAAGGAACTTCTCTAAATCGAAAACTCTCTCGGGAAGATAGATCATATCGACGCCTTCGCAGTCCTCGCCCTTGGAGAGTGCTGCAGCAGCGGTAAGCCAGCCAGCGTTACGACCCATGACTTCGATAATGGAAACTACGGGATAGTCGTAAACAAGACCGTCACGGATAATTTCCTTAGTGGTTGCAGCTATGTACTTTGCAGCCGAGCCGTAACCGGGAGTGTGGTCGGTTATAGCGAGGTCGTTATCGATGGTCTTAGGACAACCCATAAAGCGTATAGGGCTACCTATCTTAGCTCCGTATTTGGAGAGCTTGTCTATGGTATCCATAGAGTCGTTGCCGCCGATATAGAAGAAAGCGTAGATGTCCAGCTTCTTCAGGGTTGCAAAGATCTTTTCATAGGTCTCTTCGTTGCCCTCGAGTGCGGGAAGCTTATAACGGCAGGAGCCCAAAAATGATGACGGCGTTCTCTTTAAAAGATCCATATCCAGATCGTTCTTAATCTGGCTGGAGAGGTCGACAACGTCGCCGTCCAAAAGACCCTTAATACCGTGTACCATACCGTAAACGATATCAGCACCTCTGTCTTTAGCAGTCTTAAACACGCCTAAAAGGCTGGAGTTGATTACCGCAGTAGGTCCGCCGGACTGTCCTACGATTACGTTTTTCATAGAGTATCCCCCTTACAAATAACAATATTTTGATAGTCTAATTATAATACAGGTTATGCAAAAAATCAATAGGTAAATTAAAAATTGTTGCAACTAAAATTTCGGCGTTGTGCCTTGCGCAAAAATTGAAGGGGTACGGCTTGCGCCGCACCCCTCGCATTAATTAATTTAGTTTGTTTAGCAACCGTGTCGGCAGGAGTTTTAGCAGTATCTGTTACGATACTTCCGATAAAGTCGCCGTACACTGAGTTGACGTCGGCAACGCAGTTACCGTCGGTAAGCGAGGTATCCGTCAGATCTACTGTCTTTGTAGCCTATTCAGGTTTTAGCCCTCGACACCCGCAAGTGTTTTAAGCGTTGTCAACGCTGCGTCACAATCCCATTCGGTAGAGGTCTGAAGTCCGTTAGTTGCGGCGAAGATGTTGGCCTTAGTGTATTTTGCAGCCTGTGCTTCGGTGAGAATGCTACCGCCTGCAACAGCTTCGGTTATGGCGCCTGCGCCCGTAGAGTTGTACTCGCAGAAGTCTGCGTTTGCAGGCAGGTTACCGCTCATTGCACTCCAACGTGACTTAACAGAGCCGTCATATGCAAGCGTTGAGTACGCAGCTGAGAACGAACAGCTGATATATGCAACTGTTGCTTTAGCACCCCAAGGTCTGCCGAGTGACATTGAACCTTCAAGCAACGTGCCGTCGTCTGTAAAGTTACAATTTGCAAAGATGTATCCGTAGTCGGGCTTGTTGCTTGCGTCTGCCTTCATTGCGGTTACGTAACCGTTGTTGGACTCCTGACCAGCGGACTTATTGATAGCCTTAATGGTACAGGTATCAAAGTATGCAAGACCGGTTGCTTCGCCGAAGATGAAGTCAATGTTACCGTCAATCTGGGACTGATAGAAGTATGCCCTGCTCTTTAAGTACAGCGTATCCTGGTTGCCGAACAGATGAGTTTTGTATAAGACTGCGCCGTCGCCTGCAATGGTGAGCGCCAAGCCCTGAGGACTGCCGTATTTCGAAGCTTCGTTAATATAGTCGAAGTCGTTCCTGATTGAGAGGTTGTAGGATTTGAAGTTCTTGCCCGTTACGTGAACAGTTGCGCAATATAAGGCGAACTTATTGCCCGTTGCCTGATCCACCGTATCTTCTACGGCGGAATAGGTAATTTCGGTGTCGTCCATAGTATCGCCCAGACCGATAAGAGTTACGTTATCGACGTCAATCCATACCTTCTCCGTGTAAGAACCTGCCTCAAGCTTGATAACCTTATTTACCGTACTTGAGTAGTCGCAAGCCTTGAGGTACTGAATAGCCTGTGTTAAAGTTGAGAATTCGCCGTTACTACCAACGGTTATCTCTACCTTGTTGTCAACGACGGCTTTCTTATCCTTAACCACGATTTCGTAAGAAGTTTCGACCGGTTTATTGCCCACAGTGTAATCGGTGCCTACGCTGACTATTGCGTATTTGGTACCGGGAGTAGCAAAATCATAAGGCTCATAAACGGTATACCAACTCTTCTTTAACTTGTAATCGATGGTATCGTCGCCCAGCTTGCACTTAGCCATAACCGTGAGATTATCACTGTTGAACGCTTCGCCCGTCACGCAAGCCTGCTGGAGGGAGGTCTGCTTGTTGGAAGCGAATGATATGGTGTAAAGGCTGATAGATTCAACCTGGTATACCTTTACGGTATACGAAGTCATCAGACTCAGCTTGGTACTCGTAAGATTGCTTGAAAGATGAAGGATAACGTATATTTTATATTCGCCGGGAACAGCAGGGTTATACTTGGAAGTATCGAATTCGCAATTTTCAAGCGCCATTTCATAGCGAACGCCATTATCGTCCACAGCGTTGACCTTAACGCCCGAGCAGTCCAATCTCTGCGTTACGAGGTATTCGGTTGTACCCTTGCTTGCTAATTCTATGCTTTTATAGGGAGTAGCTTCCACATCGAACGTGAGGTCCATTTGGTAAATATCTACCGTACCGTCCATTGTTGAAAGAGTATACGTACCTGCGGCAGAAATATTAAAAGTGATTTTAACAACCTTATTTGGCGAAATTTTGAACGTATAACTGCCGACTCCTGATATATCAAATGATGAAAGCTTTGAGCTTGAGCCGTTCTCTGCATATATAGTCAGCGTACCTGCGGAAGGTGCATTGATTACTATCGTGCCGTTTTTAACTGAATGAGAGAATGAAGCGTTTGCATCTACAGTTGTGTTACCGTCTTCAGAATAGACGCCCGTACGAGGTCTCGCACGTACTTCGCTTTGTGATTTAATGGTGAACGCACCTTTAATGCAATTTTCTTCAAGAGTGGAAGGCGCACCAATGTCCGAAGATACGTTAAGCGTATTTGTAATCTGACCGCTACCAGAAACGGGACCTGCGGCAGGACCTGTATAAGCCGGGACTAAAGTATTTGCTACGGTTATGGTAATTACGTTCGACTTTACGGAAGTGTCGCCGACAGCCGTTGCCTGTACTTTAATTGTACCCTCTGCCGTAGCCGTAAGCACGTTATCGGAAAGCGTTGCCTTGTCCGCACCTTCCGTTATAGCCCAGGTTACGTCCTCGTTAAAGTTGCCTGCACCGGTAAGCGATGCGGATAAAGTAATCTTTTCACCTACGGTTACTTCGGTTTTGTCTGCCTCTGCCTCAACGGTTGAAATCATAACAATGTTGGCTCCGCAGACGTCGCATATGCCGTCATTGTCGGCGTCGGCGTGCTCCGCCTTGTCAAGCTGTTCGCCGTCGCCTGCCGTACATTCGTGCCAGTGGCTGGTTTCGTCGCTCTGCCATTCGCTGCCTGCGGTATGCGTGTGTCCGCAACCTGCAAAGCTCATAACCGAGCCCATACCGATTGTACCGGCAATAACGAACACTGACAAAAGTTTAGTGAGTTTCTTATTCATTTTTCCTCCCTATCTAACCGAATTTTACTCCGATTATAAGATTTTTTCATAATTTTATTGTAACACTATAAATATAAACTGTCAATAAATAAGTGATAAAATTTTACTCAATATGTTACGTCCTAACAGGCGGTGTGTACAAAAAAACGAACCCCATAAAACGGAGTCCGCTTGTTGTTTTTTTATGACTGCTTATCTCTTTAAGTTTTCTTTTCCCGGCAATTATACCAAACTCAGAATATGTTTTTTAAGATTCTCCTCCGCTTTATCAAGTTGCTTTCTAAGAGCATTAACTGCTGCTAAACTATCATTTACAAAAGTTTTTTGTTTATCATATGGAATATAATCAATATAATATTCTTCCAGATCTTCTTTCCCGATAGTGAGCTTTGATGTTCCATCTGCTAAATCAGATACAAGCTGTTTTCTAATAGCGGCAAAATAGCTGTTGAAAAATTGCATATCGATTTTATAATCCGAATCTTTTTTCGGTGTTAAGATAAAGCACAAGTTGCTAGCGATGAACTTCCCATTTACATAGTGAGTTCTCCCCAAAGAGCCGCCGGCGCCAAAGGCAAAAATGATAGCTTCACATTCGTGAGTATATTCATTATGTGTTTTCCACTCAGCAGATGCCGTAATAAAATCATATTCGCCATCTTCGCTTTTTTCGCTTTGCAAACTACCATAGTCGACGTTAAACAATGTTCCTATTTTTACCATACAATAATTGCTGGTACGCTTTTTTTGAATACCCGCACAATTTAGAACACCGTCTTTATATATTTTCTTTTTTTGGCTAATTCCGTTGATTTCGCAAGAATTAAAAACAGCATCTAAAATTTTTTGCTCTAAAACATCCCAGCCGTTCATTTTATCCACTCTGCCTTTATGCTGAATACTAACAAAACCGTCATCCTCTAAGTTGTAAAACAGCACGTCATCATTTTGTCTATGAGGAGTTTTTGTAAAACCAAATATCGATGTGTTTACTGTCCTTTTCTGTTCGGAGAACAGCTTGTTGGGCATTTTTATTACAAAGTCTAATTTTGCCACCTCAAGCAATTTCTCTGTAAGTCCGTTCTGATTATGTGTGAGTGTAGGTGTAGGCATAATCATAATCAGCTTTCCGTTCGGCTCTAAGTACTCAATAGCTTGAATAGCAAATTTTATAGAGTTGTTGTTTTCATACGGAGGATTTATGATGACTTTTGTGGGTTTTTTACTCTTAACAAACGACAGCAACTCTTCATCATTACTATTAATAACGCTACCTTGGCTCCTACTTTCTAACAGACTGCTACGATAAATAAGATTTGTTCGTCCGTCTCCGTGTAAAAACATATTAGAACAGGCAAGAGCGAAAAGAACGGAATCAATTTCAAAACCAAGCAACTGATTCTCCCTGATTTCTTTTATTTTATCGATATCTCCTTTTGCCAGTTCAATCATTGTTTCCATTGATTCCATAAGGAAACCACCCGACCCCGTACAAGTATCCAATACAACATCGTCTTTAGTTAGCCTTGCCAATTTTACCATTAGGCTTTTTATGTGGTCAGGTGTAAGAATAATGTTTTTGTTATCAACTTTTCCTGCTCTTGACAGAAAGATTTTATAAGCTCTTCCCAAAACATCTTGTTTTTCATCATTTTGGAACGGCTTAAAAATTTCATCCTCTATAATTTTGATTATATTTTTGTATTCTATCAATGAATAATCAATGTTTTTAATAAATGAAAACTTATCTCTCCAACTGTATTCTTTCGACAAGTTGTTGATTTTACTTTCCAATTGAGTATCAATCGCACTAAGAATAGCTTCATTCAAATTGTGAGCCTCTAGAATTATTGTTTTTTTACCTTTGGCTTCTTCTTCAGACGGGGCTTGAATACCCTTATATGTACTTCTAAAGTTATTATTTGTCAGCGCAATCATCAACCCCGAGAAAAATAAGCTTCTATCTGCGTCTCGAACTTTAGAATCGTTGTTAAACTTTTTATTCAGTTTTTTTAACACTGAAACAAGATGTCCTGTTGAAGTCATCTCGCCGTATCTCTCCTTTCGATACATTTTATCTATAGCTTTCAATGACAAAAGCACGTTATGAGTTTTAAACTCTACAATGGAAGATTTGTCGAAAGGCTTAAAAAAATAAGTTACTTGCAAACGCTTCTCCGTTTGCCCGGACACGGCAATACCTATGACATCCTTTTGGATATTATTATTAATCATATAGAACTTGGTATCACTCACAGCATTATTATGTAATTCTGCTTTGGCTTCAACCACTATAACATAGTTTTCAAGGTCTTTGAAGAAGTCAGGGTAACCCTGTTTACAGGTATTTTTCTTGGATATGAAGCCGTATTCAGCAGGTATAGCCGACTTTTCTATAAAGTTATCATTTCTGTAAAAGTTCCTAAAAATATTTTCAGTGATGGTTTCACTTACTTTTGCTTTTGCCATAATTATACCCTCATTCTTTCTCTTAATTTTTTAATCTCAGTTTGATTATTTATAAGGTAATCTACAATGTCTTTTGGCAACTCGTGTCGCCCATCAGCCGCCTTACTGTAAAACAAATACTTTTCCTCATCAGTCAAACGTAATAGTTCAACTATACGGTCTTGCATATCAGGGGCGGGCGGCTTAACCCTTCCATTGAAAACATCGAAAAGGTATGTTTTTGACACCCCTAACTCTGAAGCAAACTTTATCTGTGAATACTTATGCTCTTTAATGAGGTTTACGAAGTATTCACCAAAGCTACCCTTTTCGTATTCTTTATTTGCCACTCAATCACCTCCATAGTAAATAAGTAAGCTAACTACTTTACAATTATAACACAAAAAAAAGAAAAAGCAATAGAACAGCACAATTATTTAAAAATTATACGTTATAATTCAAATCGGTAATAAACTTTGAAGCATCATACCCCCTGATATTATCACGGTGACCCTTGCAGAGTCAACCTCGCAATGACGGCGGAAGCCCTGTTGAATCATAGAATTGTCGCTTGACCTGTGTGTTGCCTGTCAACGGTTTAGCGTTTAAGACACCCTGCCGCAGGTCACACCTGTGGTGCGACCACTGCGATGTTTCTTAATTGCTTAATAGCCTGACAAACCCTTCACCAGTCAAACTGTGGTGCAACCACTGTCACACCTGCAAAAAAACGAACCCCATAAAACGGAGTCCGCTTGCTGTTTTTACGTTTGACCTGTGTGTTGCCTGTCAACGGTTTAGCGTTTAAGACACCCTGCCGCAGGTCACACCTGCCCGTTCCTCCTCTTCCCACAAAAACCTTTTTTTGTGGGAGCCCTATATTTTTTAAAGCACGTCGTGCACCGCTTCGGATATATAAAAAAAGAACTCCCGAGTTGGGAGTTCGTATTTTTTATCTCTTTGAGAACTGAGGTGCACGACGTGCTTTCTTTAAGCCGTACTTCTTTCTTTCCTTTGCACGAGGGTCACGGGTTAAGAAGCCTTCCTTCTTCAATGCAGGTCTGCAATCGGGTTCTGCCTGAAGGAGCGCGCGGGCGATACCGAGGCGGATAGCACCAGCCTGACCGGTATAGCCGCCGCCGTATACGTTAACCATAACGTCGTACTTAGCGGTTACGCCCAAAAGCTCCAAGGGCTGCTTAACCTGATACTGAATTAAGCCCTGAGGGAAGTAGTCTTCGAAAGCCCTGTCGTTGATAACGATAGTGCCGGTACCTGCAGGTATAAGACGGACACGGGCGATTGCCTTCTTTCTTCTGCCCGTACCCCAAAACTGTAACTTTTTCTTTACGGTTGCTTTTGCCATATTTTTCTACCTCTCCCCTTAAAATAACTTAAGCTCTACGGGCTTCTGTGCAGCCTGGTTGTGTTCTGCACCCTTGTATACTCTGAGCTTCTTAATCATATCTCTGCCAAGAGAATTCTTGGGGAGCATGCCTCTTACCGCTTCGTAAACGGCAAGGTCGCTCTTTTCAGCAAGCATCTTCTTATAGGAAGTTTCCTTAAGTCCGCCGATATAGCCGGTGTGATAACGGTAGAACTTATCGTCTAACTTCTTACCGGTTAAAACTACCTTATCGGTGTTAATGATAATCACAAAGTCGCCGCAATCAACGTTGGGCGTAAATGTGGGTTTATTTTTACCTCTGAGGATAGCCGCTACTTTAGAAGCAAGCCTGCCTAAAGGAACGCCTGCCGCATCAACGACATACCACTTTCTTTCAACTGTCTGGGCGTTTGCCATGTAGGTTTTCATTATTATCTCCTGAATAGTTTGCCTGACCGCAAACCGATGTTTTTTAACCTTTTTTTAACTAATTTCTCGTGAGTAAAACTATTTTATTATTAAATGACACTTATGTCAAGCCGTTTTGCCTCGGGTTGAAAAAGTTTTTTAAAAAATTGAAAATATTTTTTCACGGCCGTTTTATTTGCAATTTACCCAGCCTTTTAAGCAAAACTTAACCCCTTTTTATCAGCTCGTTATACAACTCGTTATATTGCTTTGTAACGTCATTCCAGTCGGCGTAAACCTTTTCGGCAGCGCCCCTGCCTGCAGCTAAAGCTGCCGAGGGGTTATTGATAAGCTTAATAATATTCTCAACCCACACAGTCTCGTCGTTTTCCCAGACGAAACCGCTGACGTTATCTTCCAGCCTCTCCGCCGAGCAGCTGCCCTTTATTGCCGCAGTGGGCAAGCCGTTTGCCGCCGCCTCCAGCATTGCAATACTTGCATTATCGAATATGGAGGGGAACAAAAGCGTCTGGCAGGCGGAATAATAACAGGCGAGCTGCTGTCTGTCCGTTACTTTACCTGCAAAGACCACTTCGTCCTCAAGTGAAAGCTTTTGAGTAAGCTTCCTTAATTCCTTTTCATACTCGCCGTTGCCGACTATAACGTACTTAAAATTGTTATAACCTCTATCCTTAACCTTCTTTAAAACGTTAAGGCTGAACTGAACGTTTTTAACGGGCATCAATCTCCCCACGAACAGGAAGGTGAACTTGCCGTCCAAACCCAGCTCCTGCCTTAACTTTTGGGTCTGCTCCTCGTCTGCGCCGAAGCGGGGCATATAGGAGGCGTTGATTATGACCCTGACGTCGTCAGTGCGTTTGCTGCCGTAATCCTTAAGAACGTCCACCATACCCTTTGAAACGGAGGTTATTGCGTCGCAGCTGTCAATGCATTTTAAGATATAGTTGGTCATAAAGTTGACGAGAGGCTTCCACTTTAAACGTTTTTCAAACTCGTCCCTGAATTTGGTATGTACTGTTATGACTACGGGGATTTTATATTTCTTGGCAAGCTTTAACACGTACCTTGAAACTGTAAACGGGCTCTGAAGATGAATGACGTCAAAGCCACCGTCTTTAATAAGCTTTTTTACCTTGCGTGAGAAAAAGGGCAGACCTGCCCGATATCCCTGACCGGGCACGCCGATTGAAAAACAGCGGTGTATGGTCAAGCCGTCCACGTCAATCTTTTCGGGATAGTCGGGCACCAACAATTCCGCAGTGCCCAACCCCTCTTCGTTAAACGTCTTGGCGACGTTGACCATAACGTTTATGGGTCCGTCCACGTTAGGATAAAAGCAATCTGAAACTTGTAGAACTTTAATAATTATTTCCTCCCCTCCGATTTTTACGGAATAGGATTATATATAATGTGGTAAATGATAAAGAATAGAGAATAAATGCGGTGACAAATATTTTTAATTATTCCCCACCTTATTCAGGGTATGTAATTCTTCATAGATGCGAGCAGTTCAAGGCGTGTGAGCACCGCCCACGGGAGTTTACTATATCATAAATGACCGAGGCGGAGCACAACGCAGAAATGCGAAGTATATATGAAGAATGTTTATTTTACGAGAATAGCTTTAATTCTCTTTACGCCTGCGGAGACGTTCTCCTGCTTGGCAATCTTGAAGGTGCCGAGAACGCCCGTACGCTCTGCATGGGGTCCGCCGCAGATCTCCTTGGAGAAATCGCCGATGGCATAGGTCTTGACCACCTCGCCGTACTTGCTTTCGAAAAGCCCCGTAAAGCCCTCTGCCTTAGCCTGTTCAACGGGCATCTCGGTCATAACTACGGGGAGATCCTGAGCTATGACGTCGTTGACCATATCCTCTACGGCTTTAACCTCTTCGGGGGTGAGCTTACGTGAGAAGTTGAAGTCGAAACGCAGTCTCTCCTCGGTTATGTTGGAGCCCTTCTGGCAGATATCGGGCGAGCACACCTTCTTTAACGCCGCATGGAGCAAATGGGTTGCGGTGTGGAGGCAGGTAGTCTCCTCCTTGTGGTCGGCAAGACCGCAGGCGAACTTCTGCTCGCTGCCTGCCCTGGACTTCTCCTGGTGCTCTGCATACGCCTTGTTGTAGCCGTCAACGTCTACCTTAACGCCCTTTTCGCCAGCCATTTCGACTGTGATTTCAACGGGGAAGCCGTAGGTGTCGTATAAGTGGAATGCGGTTACGCCGTCAATCTCGCCGTTTTCGGGAAGAGAAGCAACCACCTTTTCAAATTCCTTGATGCCCTGAGCCAGGGTCTTTAAGAACTTAGCCTCTTCCTTGTTCAACTCCTCCTCAATCTTAGCGGAGTTGGTAACGAGTTCGGGGTAAACATCTGCATACTTTTCGATTAAAGTCTTGCTGACTAAGTTTAACGCACCCTGAGGGAGGTTGATATTTCTGCCGAAACGAACGGCTCTTCTTATAATTCTTCTTAAAATGTAGCCCTGGTCGGTGTTGGAGGGAACGATTCCCTTTACATCGCCGAGCATAAAGGTAGCCGTGCGGACGTGGTCTAATATTACCCTGAACGCCTTGGTGGACTGCTCGTCCTCGCCGTACTTAACGCCCGTCAGCTCTTCAAGCTTTGCGATGGCGTTTTCAAAGATATCGGTCTCGTACACGCTCTCCTTGCCGTTTAAGATGCACAGCGTTCTTTCAAGTCCCATACCCGTGTCGACGTTGCGCTGAGCGAGGGGCTCGTACTTGCCCTGCTCGTTCTTGTTGTACTGCATGAACACGTCGTTCCATATCTCGAGGAAGGTACCCTTGGGCGCCTCGTCGAACTGGTCGGCATTGAGCTTGTCCGCCGCCTCGTGGTTGCGGATGATATGCATTTCGGTGTCGGGACCGCAGGGACCGGTTGTACCTGCAGGACCCCACCAGTTACCGCTCTTGGGTAAGAAGTAGATATTCTGGGGGAGTATTCCGCACTCTAACCACTTGTTTGCGCTCTCGGTGTCCTTGGGGCAGTCCTCGTCGCCTGCAAAGCAGGTTATTGCGATATCCTCGACGGGAATGCCGAGATACTTTTCGGAGGTCAAAAATTCAAAAGACCAGGGGATCATCTCCTCCTTGAAGTAGTCGCCGAGCGACCAGTTGCCCAGCATTTCAAAGAAAGTGCAGTGTGAGCTGTCGCCGACCTCGTCGATATCGCCCGTTCTAACGCACTTCTGCACGTCGGTCAAACGCTTGCCCGCAGGGTGCTTTTCGCCCAGAAGGTAGGGCACCAAGGGGTGCATACCTGCCGTGGTGAAAAGAACCGTAGGGTCGTTTTCAGGTATAAGCGAAGCCGAGGGAATGATTGCGTGTCCCTTGCTTGCAAAGAAGTCTAAATACATTTTTCTTAAACTTTCGCTCGTTAACTGTTTCATATTATATATTAACCTCTGTTTTGTCTGCTTTATATGTTATTAATGACGTTTGCACAATAGACGTCGCAATACCGTGTCGGCTGTGGCAACCTTCAGTCATTTACACTTTGTAAACTCCCGTTTGTAAACTCCCGTCAGGTTTTCCTCGCCTCCTTGTCTTGCTTGTTTCTTGCGCAAAACTCTTGAACGGATAAGGTAATTAGTTACTTCTTAATAATCTCGTAGCCCTCTTTGCTATCCTTAATCAGATATCCGAGAGCGTCAATCTCTGCACGTAAGGAGTCCGCCTCCGCCCAGTTTCTGTCCTTTTTAGCCTGCCATCTCTTAGCGGCGAGCTCTGCAACCTCGGCAGGGATTTCCTGCTTACCACCCGAAAGAGCTTCCACCTCTTCAAGGTATACCGCCGCATCCGTCTTGAAAAGTCCTAAAAGCGAATAGGTCTTTTTAATCTGCGCTACGTCGTCGGCACAGCTGCTATCTCCTGCGTTGAGCTTTTTGGCTATGCTCTTGAAATAGCCGTAGAGGTATGAGAGCGCAAGTGCGGTGTTGAAGTCGTCGTCCATACACTTATCGAACGCCTCGTCAATCTCTGCGTTACCATTTTCACCCTTGCCGAACCTGTCCTCAACCGCCTTGATTACACGGTAGAACTCGGTTAAATGCCTTTCGGCTTCGGGGAAGAGGTCGTCGGTTACGTTGATATCGTTGTGATAATTGGTCTGAAGCAGGGCAAACTTGATTGCCTCGTTGGTGTACTTTTCAAGCAGCTCCTCTAAAAGCAGGCTGTTGCCCAAGGACTTGGACATCTTCTGCCCGTTGACCTTGATTAGACCGTTGTGCGTCCAGTACTTTACGAAGCGTTTGCCCGTCAGGCTCTCGGTCTGAGCAATCTCGTTTTCGTGGTGGGGAAAGATTAAATCTCTGCCGCCGCCGTGAATGTCAATCTGCTCACCAAACGCTGCCCTGTTCATAGCCGAACACTCGATGTGCCAGCCCGGTCTGCCCTTGCCCCAGGGGCTGTCCCAGCTTATCTCGCCCTCTTTCGCCGCCTTCCAGAGTGCGAAGTCGGCAGGGTTTCTCTTCTCTTCGCCGTTCTCAATTCTCACGCCGTCGAGCATATCCTCCACCGTCCTGTTGGAGAGGCAGCCATAGCCTTTAAAGCTGGTTACGTCGAAGTACACGTCGCCGCAGGGTACTGCGTAGGCGTGACCGCTCTCTATCAGCTTGGATACGAAGTCGATAATATTGTCTATATTTTCGGTAGCCTTGAGCCATACCGAGGGATCGTCGATATCCATTCTGCGCATAACGTCGTCTATGCGCTCGATCATCATCTTTGCGTAGTCGTCGGCGGGAATGCCCGTCTCGGCAGACTTTGCAATAATCTTGTCGTCCACGTCGGTATAGTTACGGGCGTACGTCACCTTATACCCCTTCTTTTCGAGGTATTTACGCATAATATCGTATATTAACGCCTGATAGCCGTGACCGATATGAGCCTCGCCCGATACGGTTATACCGCAGGCATACATCTTGACCTTGCCCTCTTCAAGGGGTATAAACTCTTCTTTAGTCCTCGTCAGAGTGTTGTAAATTCTCATTTTGATTAGCCTCGTAATTAATGCCTATTTGCTCTTCTATGGCAAACACCCTCTCTCTCAACGCACACAGTTCTTTAAGCATAGGGTCTTCCTTTTCCTGATAGAGGTCTACCCCTTCCTTGCTGCCGCATATGCGCACGATATGCCCGGGAACGCCGACAACCGTTGCGTGTGCAGGCACGTCACGCAGCACTACCGCACCTGCGCCCACTTTGGCATAGTCGCCCACGGTTATGTTGCCCAGCACCTTTGCGCCTGCGGAAATTACGCAGTTTTCGCCCACGGTGGGGTGACGCTTGCCGCTCTCCTTGCCCGTACCGCCGAGAGTACAGCCCTGATATAAAACCGTACCCGTTCCGACCTCCGCCGTCTCGCCGATGACGACGCCTTCGCCGTGGTCTATAAACACGCCGGGCGCAACCTTGGCGGCGGGGTGAATTTCGATACCCGTAATCCTTTTAGTGCGTTGGCTTATAATTCTTGCCAGCAGCTTAAACCCGTGATTGTGCAGCCAGTGCGCACGCCTGTACCTGCTTAACGCCTTAATCGACGGGTAGGTCAGCCAGACCTCGAATCTATTTCTTGCGGCAGGGTCGTTACGCATTGCCGCATCTATATCCATCTTTAACTT
>JBJFGI010000012.1:0-5304 GCA_051892535.1 Candidatus Coproplasma sp.
AAGAACTCCCAACTGCCCATATTATTGGGGCACTTAAGCCAGATATAGGGGGAGTTTTTGCCGCCCGTGTACCATATGCCCAGCTCATCCATACAGCTTGCAATGATTGATGCGTTTGCCTGATAGTATGCGATATTCTCTTTAATCTGCGCCATACCCTCTTTGGTGAACACAGCCGACGCACCTGCCTGAATGATATAGGGCGTACCGTTGTACTTGGTTGCCTGACGCCTGTACCAAAGCTTGTTGGCGTTAAGACCGTCGCCGCCCAACTCCTTAGGGATAATCGTACAGCCGCAGCGAACGCCGGTAAAGCCAGCGATTTTGGAGAAGGAGTAGAACTCGATGGCGCAACCCCTTGCACCCTCAACCTGGAAGATAGAACGTGCTAAACCATCTTCGGTAATAAAGCTCTCGTAAGCGCAGTCGTATAAAATGACCGCACCCTTTGCCAAAGCGTAGTCCACCCACTCTTTAAGCTGGGCAACCGAGTATGCCGCACCCGTGGGGTTGTTGGGGGAGCAGATATAGATTATGTCGCAGTCGACGCTGTAGTCGGGCATGGGTAAAAACCCGTTCTCTTTAGTGGCGTTGGCGAAGATAACCTTTCTGCCTGCCATTGTATTGGTGTCGACGTATACGGGGTAGACGGGGTCGGGAACCAAAACGGTGTTATCGGTTCCGAATATGTCTAAGATATTTCCCAAGTCGCTCTTTGCGCCGTCGGAGACGAATATCTCGTCCATACCTATTTCAACGCCGAACTCCTTGTAATAGCCCTTGATTGCCTCCCTTAAGAAGTCGTAACCCTCGTAGGGGCCGTAACCTTTAAAGGTAGCTTTGTCCGCCATTTCGTCCACGGCGGTGTGCATAGCCGAGATTACCGCAGGGGCAAGGGGCAAGGTTACGTCGCCAATGCCGAGCTTTAACACCTGCTTTTCGGGGTGTGCCGCAGCGTATCTTGAAGACCTGTCCGCAACCTCTGCAAAGAGATAGTTTTGCGCAATGTTGTTAAAATTGGTGTTGTATTTCATATTAATCGCCTTTAAGGTTATTAAACTATATGCCGTGTGGAGCTTAAGTTTAACTAAAATTTCAATTATTTAAGGGAATATTTTACTGCCGCCTTGATGAACTCACGGAAGATGGGGTGTGCGCTCTGAGGGCGGGACTTGAATTCGGGGTGGAACTGTACGCCGATATAGAAGTCGAGCGAGGGGATTTCCACCGCTTCTACAAGTGAGCCGTCGGGGGAGGTACCTGCAACTGCAAGACCTGCGTTGACGAGCTCTTCACGGTAGTCGTTGTTGTACTCGTATCTGTGGCGGTGACGTTCAGAGATCATATCCTCGCCGTAGCTCTGCTTCATTATGTCGCCCAACACCTTGCAGGGATATGCGCCTAAACGCATCGTACCGCCCATCTTAACGCCCAACTGGTCGGGCATAATGTCGATTACGGGGTGCTTGCTGTCGGGGTTGAACTCGGTTGAGTTTGCGTCCGAATAGCCTAAAACGTTCCTTGCGTATTCGATAACCGCCGTCTGCATACCTAAACATATGCCGAAGTAAGGCAGGTTTTTCTCACGGCAGTACTTAGCGCAGAGGAGCATACCCTCGACGCCACGGTTGCCGAAACCGCCGGGGACGATAATGCCGTCCACGCCGCCGAGCTGTTCTTCAACCGTCTCTTCGGTTAAAATTTCGGTGTCAACCCAACGGATATCCACCTTTGCTCCGTTCTCGTAGCCTGCGTGAGCGAGCGCCTCTGCAACAGAGAGGTATGCGTCGTGCAGCTGAACGTATTTGCCGCAGAGCGCAATCTTGACAGTCTTGTCCCTCGCCTCAATCCTTGCAATCATCTTATCCCACTCGGTCATATCAATAACTCTGGGGTCGAGGTTTAACCTCTTGCAGACTATCTCGGAGAAATTGCTCTTCTCGAGCATATTGGGGCACTGATAGAGTACGGGCATAGTCATATTTTCTATGCAGCACTCGGGGGCAACGTTACAGAACATTGCAATCTTGTCCTTAACTTCCTTGGGCATAGGTGCGTCTACCCTGGGAATGATGATGTCGGGGTTAATACCCATACCCTGCAATTCCTTTACGGAGTGCTGGGTGGGTTTGGACTTGAACTCCTCCGAACCCGAGATATAGGGAACCAAGGTCACGTGAATAAAGCAGCAGTTCTCCCTGCCCACTTCCCTCGATACCTGACGGATAGCCTCGATGAAGGGCTGGCTCTCGATATCGCCGATGGTACCGCCGATTTCGGTTATAACCACGTCTGCGCCCGTGGACTTGCCCACGGAGTAGATAAAGGTCTTGATCTCGTTGGTTATGTGGGGAATAATCTGCACGGTCTGACCGAGGTATTCTCCGTTCCTCTCCTTGTTGAGTACGTTCCAATAGACCTTACCGGTAGTAAGGTTGGAGTACTTGTTTAAGTTTTCGTCAATGAACCTTTCGTAATGACCTAAGTCGAGGTCGGTCTCGGCGCCGTCGTCGGTTACGAAAACTTCGCCGTGCTGGAAGGGACTCATTGTGCCGGGGTCGATGTTGATATAGGGGTCAAGCTTCTGGGAAGCTACCTTATAACCCCTGCACTTGAGCAGTCTGCCCAGCGACGCCGCCGTGATGCCCTTGCCTAAACCTGACACAACGCCGCCCGTTACGAAAATGTACTTTGTCATATATGCACCTCTTAGGTATGATAATTAATTTTAAATCTCCACAAACCCCGTGAATGCGAGGGTTGCACTGCCTTCCATAAAGACGGTCTCGTCCGTGTAAGTTATGATGAGGTCGCCGCCACGAAGATGTACGGTGATGGGTACGTTTTTATCCGCATAGCCGTTTAAAACTGCCGCTACGCCGACCGCACAGGCACCCGTACCGCACGCCCAGGTCTCGCCGCTGCCCCTCTCCCATACACGCATCGTCATCTCGTTTCTCTTGATGATTTTGACGAACTCGGTATTAACCCTGTCGGGGAAGTACTCGGCGTTTTCAAACAGAGGACCAAGCTTTTCAATCTCTAAATTGTAGGGTTCGCTGTACACTATGCAGTGGGGGTTGCCCATAGAAACTAAGGTAACCTTGTATTCCGTTCCGCCGATTGTAACGGGCTGACTTACTACTGTTTCGCCCTTTAAGGTGGAGGGAATTTTTTCGCCGTTTAACTCGGCAGGACCCATATCCACCCTTGCTGAGGCAACAGTGCCGTCACGGTTGAATTCAAACTGTAAAATCTTAATGCCCGAAAGCGTTTCGATACGGCAGGTGTCGCCCTTGACGTAGCCCAAGTCGTGGGCAAGCTTACCCACGCAGCGGATGCCGTTACCGCACATCTTGCCCTCCGAACCGTCGGCGTTGAACATACGCATCTTGCAGTCTGCAATGTCAGATTTGCACAGGAGTATTACGCCGTCGCCGCCGATTGAGAAGTGCCTGTCGGACAGGCGGACTGAAAGCTCTCCGGCATTTTCAATCTCGCCGTTCATACAGTCGAAGTATATATAATCGTTACCGATGCCATGCATCTTATAAAATTTTGTCAACATAATTATTTTTAGATTAGTCGGGCATTACTATGCACTGATTTCTCTCTGCACCGACCGAAACGTATTTAATCTTGCACTCGCACAGCTTTTCTAAAAGGCGAATGTAGTCGAGTGCCTCTTTGGGTAATTCTTCCGCCGTCTTGCAATTGGTTATATCGCAGTGCCAGCCCTTGACCTTTTCAAAGACGGGCTTGCAGTCGTCAAGTACGTCGGTGAAGGGGAATTCGTCCAAAATCTTGCCGTTCAACTCGTAGTGAGTGCAGATTTCGATCTCCTCGTAGTCGTCCAAGATGTCGAGCTTGGTCAAAGCAATCTCGTCTGCGCCCTGACATCTTATGCCGTAGCGGGAGGCAACGACGTCGAAGGGACCTACCCTTCTGGGTCTGCCCGTAGCCGCACCGTACTCGCCGCCGAGCTCACGAAGACGCTCTGCCTTCTTGCCGAAGTATTCGCAGGTGAAGGGGCCTGCGCCTACGCAGCTTGAATAAGCCTTCATAATGCCGATGGACTTATCAAGCTTTAAGTTGGGTACGCCTGCGCCGATGGGGGCGTAAGCTGCAATCGTCGAGGACGAAGAGGTATAGGGAACTATACCGTAGTCGATATCCCTCAAGGCACCGAGCTGAGCTTCGAACATAATCTTCTTGCCCTGCTTGTTGGCTTCGTTTAAATACACGCCCGTGTCGATGATGTATTCACGCAGGGGCTTGCCGTACGTCTCGAAGTAGGCTATCATATCGTCCACCTTTACGGGGTCGAAGCCGTACGCCTTAATGGTCATATTCTTCCACGCAACGATATCGGGCAGCCTCTTATACAGAAGCGAGAGGTTTAAAAGTTCACCCATTCTGAATGCCTTTTTCATATACTTGTCGGCATAGATAGGTGCAATACCACGCCTGGTGGAGCCGTAGGGCTTACCCGTAGCCTTAGTCAGCCTGTCCTCCTCCATAATGTCCTGCAAAACGTTGTAGGGCATGGTGATTATGGCTTTATCCGAAATTTTAAGATTTTCGGGGGTAATCTTTATTCCGCCTGCACGTAGCTTTTCAATCTCGCCGCAGAGGTGCTTTAAGTCGATAACCATACCGCAACCTAAGACGTTGACGACCTCTTCACGCAAGATGCCCGAAGGGAGCAGATTCAAGATGAACTTGCCCTTTTCGTTGATGACGGTGTGACCGGCGTTGTTGCCGCCCTGATAACGGCAGACGACGTCGTATTCCTGTGACAAAAGGTCGACCATTCTGCCCTTGCCTTCGTCGCCCCAGTTAATTCCGCAGATACTTGTAAGCATATATTATCCCCCTAAAAGAGTTTATTATTTTTTCGGCAAGCAAGCCTGCCTGCGAGTGAACATATGCACCCGTATATTATTATAAAATAGTATGGGCTTTAAGTCAAGTTAAAAGTCTAACTAAAGGCTTTTTAACCACACAAAAGTTAAAGCACCGCAAGTGTTTTTGCGGTGCCGGGTATGCGTTATTGACTTTCAAAGTAGAATATATCTTCAAACTTCTTATCGAGGGCTATGCACAAAATCAACGCAAGCTTTGCCGTGGGGTTGAACTGCCCCGTCTCGATACTGCTTATCGTGTTCCTTGAAACGCCCACAATCTTTGCGAGGGCCTCCTGCGAGAGCCCCGCCTGTTGCCTTGCTTCCTTTATCCTGTTTTTAAATACGAGCTTACCCTCTGCCATTTAAAGTACAACCCCACACAATTCAAGTATCCAAA
>JBJFGI010000013.1:0-22597 GCA_051892535.1 Candidatus Coproplasma sp.
ACGAACTGCGAAAAACTCAAAGGCGCATACCCGAACTTGAAAGACACAAGGAGCTGATTGACTTTCTCAATGAATACGCTCCCGACAAATTGGACGAGGCTCGGCAAACCGCCACCCAAAGACGGTCAGACAAACTGACGCCTAAACATATAAAGTCAAGCGGCAACTATAAATTTTAATCAAACGCTTGATTTTTACAAAAAAATGGAGTAGGATACAAACCCGACTTGATTACTTCAGGTCGGGTTAAACTATCAACAGGAGGAAAATGGAACAAGAAAAATTAATAGAAATACTAAACTATATTTCACAAGTAGAATGCTCGGACGAGCAGAAACGCCTTATGCTTGAAATGGCGGCTAACACTATAACCGTTGAAAAGTTAAGTGAGCTCATCTCGCCCGAAACCAAAACACAAGTAAACAATTCTAACGAGGTCGGAATCTTTAAATTCACAAATAAGGAGATTTTAAAGATGCCAAAAGGTTTTAGAAAAGAATTCAGAACAGCAGGTTGCTCTGCTCACGTTTTAAGGCGCAGGAGCGGCAAGGATAGTTGGAACTACCTTATCAGGTACCGCCGAAACGGTTATAACATTGCGGCTTCGTCAAACAATTTAGAAGAAGCAAAGCGCAAATTCATTGAAAAGCTCTGCCAAGCAGACGAAATAAGGAAACAGCAAGATATTTCTGCCGTTACAGGAGAAATGCCCGTCACCACCACTATTGTCGCCCCTAAACCGCAAATAACGCAGATTAACGGCATTCCTGCAATGTTCGATAAGTTCGCAAACTACTACTTTGAGAAATTCCACAAGCGTAAGGTATGCGAGGAAACCTATCGTATAACCTTAAGCAACTACAAAAACCACGTCTTACCACACTTTGGCAACGTGTCGTTAAGCTCTATTACACCTGATAAGTGTCAAAAGCTTTTAGACAGGCTGATAGAAGAAGATAAGGTTCGCACCGAAGAAAACATCTTCACTATGCTGAATACGTTGTTTACAGCGGCTGTAAAACACGGTGTTATGCAACACAACCCTATGGATATGGTTTTCCACTCCAAACACGAGCGTGAACACGGAAAGGCACTAACCAAAGAAGAAGAGATTAAGTTACTTGCCGACACCGCAGAGACACCCTATCAAACAATGTTTGCCGTTGCGCTCTACACGGGACTACGCCCCAACGAGTATAAGACTGCAAGGATTGAAGGCGAGTTTATCGTTGCGAATAACAGCAAAAGGAAAAACGGTAAAGTTGAATTAAAGAAAATTCCCATCAGTCCTAAATTAAAGCCGTATCTGGACGGAGTAAGCGAATTTAAATTTTTTCGCTTAGAGCAGATGAGAAATCGTTTAAAAGCAATTTTTCCCGACCATAAGCTGTACGATTTGCGAACGACGTTCTATACCCGCTGTCAGGAGTGCGGAGTTGCCCAAGTAGCTATAAATACATATGTTGGACACTCTCTCGGCGGTTTAGCAGATACTTATACGGATTTATCGGACGAGTTTTTGATTAAGGAAAGTAAAAAGTTAGACTACTGATTATGTACCAAATCGTGTACCAAAACGTGTACCAATTTATGTACCAAAATTGAAAATTGTTTCAAAAAAAGAGAAAAATTGTTTACTTGAAAAAATTGGATAAAAAAGGCAAAATTGCCTATACAAAAGACAATATTTAATACCTTAACAGGCATCAAACACTAAATTATAGAAGTTTGTCAATTATTCAAAAACACACGAAAAAAGCCTGTTTTTCGATGAAAAACAGGCTTTTTTAATTGAAATCCGGCAACGACCTATCCTCCCGGGCGTTGGATCGCCAAGTACTTTCGGCGCAGTAGAGCTTAACTTCTGTGTTCGGAATGGGAACAGGTGGGACCTCTACGCCATTATCACCGGAATGGCTCCGCTTGTTGGACTTGAAGCGGTAACATATTTTTAAGATTACCCGATTTTAAGCAAAAATAAGGCAAAAACGGCTTAAAACCGTTCATTTTCAGCCACTTTTAAAAACCGTTTACCAAACGTTTACCAACCATTTATAAATACACACGGAGAACGATTTTACTGCTATTTACACCTGATTGTACTATCCCCCCACCGTAGAAAACTTACGGTGGGGGGGATATATTTTACTATAGTATTATACCTTTTCAAACGCCGGTGCCTTCTTTTCAATTTCGCCACGGCTTAACCCATAACTGCTTGCAACCCCGCGCCAACTGCTTTTTATGGTGCCGCTTATCTCCCTTACGATATCCTCTGCCTTTACCTTTGTAATATTATAGTACTTTGCAGTCGATATCGCCAAGTCAAAATCAATTTCGTTATTATCATGGTCTACACAGAGGGCTAAACGGGTACCGTAATTTATTGGATTTACGTCATACATAGGCGAAAGCCTCCAACCACTGTCCGAGAGCAAAAACCCGTGATTTCTAAGATGGTCGTCAATATTTGAAACTGCCATACTGAATACAATTCGCTTAAACAATTCCTCTGAGTCGGACTGAGGAGATTGCCCATACGATTTAATGAATGAAACAATATCGAGATAGCTTGCCTCTTCCCCGTCTTTTTTACCAAGCAACGTCATAGCTGACGTAAAATGAATTCTGCTCTTTCCCTTTCTGTCAAATCGTTTTACAAGAAATGTGCTCCCCTTATTTGAAAACTTTTCTATCTTAGCCTGCGGTACGTTTAACCCACATGCTTGCGCCAAATCGTGAACAGTCATTTCCCATGCACCTATGTCCGTCTCATCATTTTTAGACGGAAATTTGGCTATCCACAATGAACCGTCGGGAGCTTCTACCGAGGCTTTCGGTCTGGCTCCACCTAACGAAGAACCGGGAGCAAGCAACTGTTTCAGCCATTTTTCTTCTTCACTGCCTTCACTATTTTCAAATGCCAGAGAAGCGTTCTCCAACGTGCGAAGGGTTGTCCAGGGAGGAGCAGCCAATTCCTTATCCGAAGATACAAACTCACCACCCTCAGAAAGGGAAAACCTTAGTCCACCCATTCTGGTCGCATCGTAAACTCCCAACAAATAATCGGTCTCCGTCAGTGCCCTTGCAGCCCTTTCCTCTCTTTTAGCGTTTATACTTTCCCTTCTGCGCATAAGAAGCCTACCCCATCTATCGGGACAGGAATCGGAAAATATGCCGAATAACGACTTACCTGAAGAAACGTATTGCCTTCCGCTGTAAAAATTCAAATCGGGATCAAGGAAGGTTCCAACATTTTGACTTTTAAGCCAATTATCGCTAAATGAGAAAGACGTTAACTCGTTTCCCCTGATATAATTAACGTATAATTTGCCAAACGGAACGGGCGATGAGCCAAACCAATCGGCATAGACGTAAATAATCTTTTCTTCGTAAGCCATATCAGTCACCTCTCTTTTTTGCAGCACGTTTACGGACAGTCAGGTTCAAATCCTGAAGAGTTCTGCCAAGCTCATCATCCTTTGCTATTAAAAGCAAGTCCTTGTCTAAATTATTCAAAGCGTGGAGCACTGCGGCGTAAATACCGATAGCAACCGTAGGCGCACCCTTTTCCACGGACTGCAACGTCGCCCTGCTTATTCCCGCACGTTCGGCAACAAGCACAGCTGAAAGATTACGCCTTAATCTGGCAAGCTTAATCTGCTCGCCCATTATCCGCAAAATTTCTTGAGTTTGTGGTAACAAAACAGTAGTTGACTTACTCATATAATAACCTCTAATGACTAATAGTTTAGCCAATATAACAGTATTTGTCAACTATATAAGCCATAATATTTGACTTATCTGCACATAATTATAGCCGACGTAAAAGCGTCGGCTATATATTAAAGAGCCAAAATAAAAGTTCACCACAATATAAAGCAATTAAATCTTAACGGCTTTACCGCCTGTTAACACTATCATCTTTACGGCATCGGTGGAGAACGCCTCTGCACGTACGATAAGCGGTTTATCTAAAGTGCCTCTGGCAAGTATTTTTATTGCCGTTTCCTTTTTAGGCACAATACCTTTCTCTTTCAGAGCCGCTATATCCACAGTATCTCCTGCCACAAAGCTTGATGAAAGGACGTCTATATTAACCGCAAAACGCCTGCCCTTCTTTCGTGCTGAATACTCATTTTCAACCGCAGTATCGGCATTTTCATAAAGCGACTGAACCCGGGAATCGGCTATCAGCGAATGAGCCTCGATTGCGGTAACGCTACGTCGAATTTCAAATCCCGCACTTACAAGGTTAGCCCCTTCCGTCATTTCACCGTCTGCATAAACCTTTATCAGCTTTCTTACAATAAGATTTTCCTGCGTATCATACGGGTAATCATCGGCACTAAAGGCAACCTTCTCTTCTCCCTGCCTTATGTTTTGACGCCCCGCAAGAAGGTTAATCAACTCCTTTGCACGTCTTAAACCGTAATCGGATTTTATCTTTACCGCAAACGGCACTTGCTTATATTGTGCAGTTTGGGAAAAGTCCTCGCCGTGATATTTGCCTTCTTTAAATTCCGACGGGTCAAGCGCAAGGAAAAGCCACAGCGTTTTGCCTCTCACGCCTATCTTTGCAAGTTGTGCCCTGCCTTTGTTAAAGGAAAGATGTTTCCAGCTTTTGCGTACCCTAATTCCTGCAAAAGACGAAAGATAATTGGCAATAGCTGCAAAATATTCTTTAGTATTTTGCTCTGCCATTATCAGCTTTGCCTCCAAGGAACGGTTATACCTGACGACTACGGAGGGCGTTTGACTTTCAGTTCCGCTCTCCTCTTCCTCAGCCATAGGTTGAGAAATTACCTCCTCTTCCTCTGCTGTTACTGCTGTTTCGTTCTCCGCATTACCCTCGGTCTCAACCGTATGCTTCTTCGGGACATATAGATAAATAGTATACGCACCTAGGGCAAGCACCGCAACGCCGAGCAAAACCAAAGCCACAATCTCCGGAATTGCAATTACTCCGCCGAATGCGCCTGCAGCAAGTAACCTTTCGTCCTTGCCCTTCGTCTTTACCTTCTTCAAAACGATAAGCACTATTTCCGCAAGCAGTAACGCTGAAAGCACTAAAATAAGCCACAGCGCAGAGCCGGAATTATCTGCAACTATTGCAAATTGAGTCAGTTCATTGACGGTGAACACCGCATATGCTCCGTCTAAAGAATATTCAATCTCCTTTGCTTCACCGTCCGAAAGATACAGAATACGGAAGCTTCTTTCTGCAACATCCTCTGATATAAGCATACGGACGGTTACTGCACCGTTCGGTTGAACGGTAACGCCGTTTTGTTGCATTTTAACGTCGTAAACAGCAGAAATGCGTTCGTTACGGGCAACACGTTCTTCGATTTGCTGAGGGGCTTGATTTTCTTTTGTTACAACCAGCCGTATATCGGGTGAAAGCCCCTGATCAGAAGAAACGCCAACCTCGGTTTTATCCTCGTTTTCACCGTATTTTATCTCTGCCTGATTGACTGTCAAGACAGCCGACATATCGGCAATCTCAATATAATTATCGTAGTCGCCTGCAAAGACAGCCGTAACGGTATATGCACCGCTTGCCGTTTGATTATTGTTGAGATAGGATACCGTAACGCCGTCGGGCAAAGTGCCTGTAACATATATACTTTTTGCCGAACCGTCCTCTACAACCGTTGCCCCCGTGAAGGTTACGCCGGACATATCGTAAACGGCTTTGTTCACAACTACCGTTACGCTTACCGTATACAATCCGTCCGAATAACCGATTACGTTCGTCCAATCGTAATTATCGTCGTCCACGCTTATGAATGCGTAATACTGCGTAACTCCGCTATCCGAAACGGCAGGGATTATCGTATCGTCTGTCCAACCCCAACTATCTGAAAGGCAAAGGAGTGAAAGGCTTTGACTATACGTCAATTCGCCTGTAACTACGGGTGCAACAGGTATCGGGGCAGGTGCTTTTGCGATTATCCAAGCCTTATTTATCGTACCGCTGAAGTTGCCCGTTCCCGTTACGGTCAGAGTGTAATCCCCTGCTAAGGTTGCCACGTTTTCGCTTACGGAGTAAGTAACCGTCAATCCGTCTATTATTACGCTGTCTATACCTTGAATCTGTTCGCTGCCGTTATAGGTAAGTGCGCTTGCCAGCGTTATGCTTGCACCCGTTATATCCTTGCGAGCAACAGAGAAATCAAGTTGCACAGTACCGCAGAAATTGCCCGTTCCCGTTATCGTCAACTTGTAATTGCCTGCGTCGGTAACATTGTTGCCGCTTATATCATAGGTTACGGTCAATCCATCTATAGTTACGCTTACTATTTCCTGCGTCTGTTCACTTCCGTTATAGGTAAGCAAGTCACCAACGGATATAACGGCATTTTCAATACTCTTGCGCTCAACGGTCAGAATGCCGTTGACAAACCTGATATCATAATTACTGCTCGTATATCCGCTCGGCGTGATGGAATAGGTACCGACGTTATCGCCTGCGGAATAGTTATATATGAAAGTAAGCTCTCCTCCCAATACGCTTTCCGTTTGACCGTCTACAAACCCTTCAAACGTTACTCCGCCATTTGCAGGGCTGTCGCTGAAAGTAACCGTTTTATCGTTTGCCGTAACCGTAAGCGAAGCAGGGATTATATTGAGAGTTGCCGCCATATCGGCAATAGCTTCGTAGTTTTCATAATCGCCCGTAAAGTGTGCCGTTATGCAATAGCTGCCTGCGTCTATCTGTCCGTTGTTCGTATAGGATACCGCCACACCGTCGGGCAACCCGCCTGAAACATAAATCGAATGACCCTGTCCGTCATAGGTAAATTGAGTGTTAACCAAAGCTACGCTACTCATATCGTAGACGGCTTTGTTGACGGTTACGGTTAAGTTTGTAGTTTTGCCCTGATACGTAAACGTTATTACAACCAATCCGTCAGTACCGTAGCGGAGAGAGGTTGCGTTTTCGCTTACAGATACTTCACTTGTTACGTCCTGCGTTGAACTATCGTTATACTTTGCGGTAATCACCATACCGTCGCTTTCAAAGGGCGTGAGTGCGGTATATAACGTCTTGTTAGGTTGAGTTGAAACCTCGATTCCTGTCAAGGTTACTGCCACCACGGTAAGCGTTACCGTACCCCTGTATTCGGTATAATTTCCGTCGTCGGGGGTAAACGTGTAGCTGTATTCGTGCGTACCTGCCGTCAGCCGCTGCCCTTCGTCCCAGGCGTACATACCCGAAAGACTTCCCTGTTCGGCTGTAAGCGTGGGGAATTGTGAAGAGGTATAGAGCGTTCCTTCGGAACCGCCGTTCACCACAGGCTGAACCTGTTCGGCAGAAGGCAGGGCTTGTTCTACGGAATAGGAAAGCTCAATCGTAACACTTTCAAAATTATCCGTATCGTCTGGCGTATAGGTTGCCGAAGCCGTGTGAGCGCCTGTATTTCCCACCAAAGCGGAAGGATTATCCCAATGCCACCCGTCGGGGAGAGTTATATCGGCTAAGCTTTCGCCATAGGTTGCCGTAAGTCCTTCAGGCTGAGTATACGACGGTGTTGCTTTATTGACGGTAACCGAAATTTCCGCATAATACCAGCCGTCCCTCACGCCAGAGACGCCAGACCAGTCGTAATTAACCGTGTCGACGGCTACCCTCGCCGTGTAGGTAACGCTTTCCGATGCGTCGGGTACGGTTGCAGAATTTACCCATTCCCAGCCGTCGGGCAGGGTAATATCTGCAAGAGTCTGACCGTAAGTAAGCTCATAGTCGGGCGACGAAGGTACGGTAGGGGATATACCGTCCGCCTTTTCCACGTTAACGCATACGCTTGAATACACACACTCCTCATCTTCATTATAACCCGTAATTTTTGACCAATCGTAATTTTGCTTATCGTAATCCGAAAGGTAATAGACGACGGGGAAGCGAACGTCATTGTCGCTATCCGCCACGGTGGGAATAATAGTGTCATCCACCCATTGCCAATGACCCCATATCAAATCGTCTATAAGAGAAAGCTCGCTAAGACTCTGTCCGTAAACGAGAGTGTCGTGAACCCTTGGATTTTCAAGCCATGCATCGGCTTTATATACGGTAAAATCGCAATAAGCACTACCCGTATAGTTGCTCACACCTTCTACAACTAAAGTATAGTTGCCTGCGTACATTTCATCATTATTATATACATAATAATCTGCATTTGTAAGAGTAACTCCGTCGACGACTACCGACGTCACCTTCTGAGACTGATAGTCACCATTATAAGTCAACTTATCGCCCAACGTAATCTGCGCACCTGAAAGGTCTTTACACAAAACCTCCAACATACCTGCTACAAAATTAATTTCGTAATTATCGCTCGTATATCCTTCTG
This sequence comes from Candidatus Coproplasma sp., assembly GCA_051892535.1. GTDB lineage: Bacteria > Bacillota > Clostridia > Christensenellales > Borkfalkiaceae > Coproplasma. The sequence continues at coordinate 8,358 of JBJFGI010000013.1, forward strand.
GCGTAATGGAATAGTAACCCACGTTGTCGCCTGCGGAATAGTTATAGGCGTACGAAAGCGTTCCGCCCAATACGCTTGCCGTTTGACCGTTTACAAACCCATCAAAAGTCACTCCGTTAGCCGCAGGGCTTTCGCCGTACGTAATACTGTTATCTTTTGCCCTTATGGTAAGGGTAGCTTTTTCTATCTTAAACGTGCTTGTCTGTTCAAAAGCAGCGTAATCGTCATCCGCTTCCCTCGTTACCTTAACGGCGTATTCGCCTACGTTAGTCGGGGCGGTAGTCGTCCATACGCCATTGACGTAGTACTGCACTTCAAACCCTGTTAAACCGCTTACTACGCTGTACTTTTGCGCTCTGCCGTTATACGTCACCGATTGTTCGGAAAGGGTCAACGTCAAAACTTCCAACCACTTGGCGTAAAAAGTTTTGTCCCCCGTATCGGTTTTGGAAATAGCCGTTACCGCCTCTCCCGTAAATTCAGAATTTGCATACCACCCTGCGAAAACGTAGCCCGATTTGGAGATATTATCGGCAGTGGGCAGGGTTGCACTTACAGTACAGGTATATGTTTCGGCATATTCACCGCTTAACGTGCCGCCATTGGTCTCGTAATTAATGGAATAGGTGGCCAATTCCACAACAATATTGTAATTAACGTAATTGTCGTACGCCGCCACATACTTTCCTTGACCGTTGACTATAGTTACCGTATAGTTTGCGTAGTAATCCTCATACACTTGATTTACGATAATATCGCCCGAGTAAGGATCTTCCACACCGTAAATGACGTTTACTCTTCCGGTGAATTCATCGCCGTCGAAATAACCGCCATAAAGATAGCCTGATTTGCTTGCAATGAAAACGGTGCCAACATCCGTTTCGCACAAAAGGTGAACGCAACCTGCTGACAAATATATGCAGTATGCAGGCATATTTTCTGAAGTTGCCGACAGAGTGCCACCGTAAATATCAACGTATCCGCCCGTAACCGTAATTGCACTGACAGTGCCTGAGTATTCGCCACCCGATACCGTACCGCCGTACATATACAAATAACCGCCCATTAACCTGATACCGCTGTTAATCGTACCGCCATATATGTACAGATATCCGTCTGCCTGAGCAATACGTCCTTCAACCGTACCACCGTATATATATAAACGTCCTCTCGTAAGAGAAATACCACCGTTAACTATACCGCCTGATGAACCGCTTTGATCGCAGTCGCAAATGTATAGCGAACCGCCCTCTACCGAAATAGTCCAGATAGACGAGGGATTGCTTAAGGTGTAGCCGTTGAGACAGATCCTTACAGTACCATCAGTTATCAACAAGGGCTCGGTTAACTCCACGTCGCTCGTCAGATAATACGAACCTGCGGCAAGCTCTCCGCCTGTTGAAGTAAATTCGGTAAACGTAATCTCACCACTCGTCCCACTATATGCGTGCTTGTGGGGTTTGACGACCTTATAGGGATATTCGCCGTTTGTTGCGCTGTCGGTATTGTCCTTCACCTCGCATCCGCTTGCAATATACGTTGAAGCAGGCGACTGACTGAAATAACCGCCTGAAAAGGCGAGCGTGGGACTATAGGAAGAATTATGCCCGATAACCCCTTTGAAATAGCCGTCCGTAATAGTCAGCGTGCCTGCCGAAGTATAGATTGCAGGGTAAGATTGCGAGGACGTCTGCAAACCGTCGGAGACGGTTCCTCCGGAAATTATAGCCGTGCAGGCATCGGAATTCTGACTGCCGATAAATAACTGTTTACCCTTTGCCATGGACGCCGAATTGCTGTTTATGCTGCCGCCCGTCATAGTAAACCCGGCATTTCCGCTTATATAAACACCGCCGCCGTCTGAATAATTGCCCGTCTCGTTTCCGTATATAGTGCCGCCCGTAAGAGAGAACGTACCGCCCTTTGCGTACACGCCGCCACCGCCGTCATTTCCCTTATTAAACTCTATTAAACCTCCGTTCATTGTGAACGTGCCGTATAGAAGATATACACCGCCGCCTACGCCGTTGCTGTTGTATGCTGTGTTGGAGGAGATTTCTCCATCTTCCATTGTAAACGTACCATTGGCAATATATACGCCGCCGCCCGGAGCATAATAGGTCTTACAGTCCTCAATCGAACCGCCTGTCATTATGAATTTAGATTGGCTTGAGGCAAGATATACACCGCCTCCGCCGCCCGTACTTGTACTGCTTGTACACTGCGAAACGGTACCGCCGTTCATTGTAAACGTACCGCCGTTACCAATGTAAACGCCGCCGCCGAAGTCGGTTACTTGCGCATTGCTGATTGCACCGCCTTCCATTATGAAGTCGCCGTAATCGACATATACACCACCACCGTTTACGCACTTCTTTTCCGTAGAGGAAGTATCGGAAGTTATCGTACCGCCCACAAGCTTAAGCGTACCGCCTGCAATATAGATACAGCTTGAAGTACTGTCACCGGATATCGGCTTCATATTTCTTATCAATCCGTTGCCCGATGAAGTAGTATCTTTTATTGTCAGGTTGGCGTAACTGAGCACGTTAAACACCGAACCCGTCCCACAGCCTTCTATAGTATATCCGTTGAGGTCTATATCGATATAAACAGGATTTGTCTCCGTTCCATGCAAATAAGTCGTACTGTCTAAAACCACGTCGTCCAACAGTATTAAAGTTGCAGGGTTGCTTTGGGTACCTGCGCTTACTGCAGCTTGCAATGCTTCGGTAAACTGACCGTAATAATTGCTATCCACCTGCGCTACGTAAGTTTGGTTGGTATATTCTCCGTTATAATAACCTACTTTTTCACCCGTAAAGTTGGGCGTGGCGTCTGCATCGATCGTCTGCCTCCAGACTCGGTCAGAGTTGTTTTCATTTAAAAGATACGTAACTTCACCAGAGGCAAACTGACCTGTAGTTTTTACCGTAACGTTTTCCTTTCTGGTGCCTTTTGAGTTGCTCCAAATTTTAACCGCATAGCAGTTAGAAGTGGTAACGTCGAGCTTTTTCATCAAAGGATCCGTATCGTCCAATAGGGAAGCATTATAATAATTGGGCGTAATTGCGCCTATCTGATTATAATCCTCATGGGTTGTTCCCGAAGGATACGTAGTACTGTAACAATAACTTATCGTTCCCGTAGCGGCCAATACTCCGTCGCCGATATCGTCCACGTCGCCGTTTGTTCCATCAGGCTGATTGGGCTTTAAACCGATATAACCGAGTATACCGCCTGCATAACGGCAGTATGTAGAGTAAGAAGAACTGCCCGGCGTGATAATACCTGTATTATAACAGTTGGTAATATTAATCTTTGAAACGCCCGTACTGCCGGAAGCGTAGGCAACTATTCCCCCTGCATAGAAAAGGTTAGAAGTTACCGCACCCGTATTTGAGCAAGTTGAAAGCGAAACGCCCATACTCCAACCGACTACACCGCCTGCAACCGTGCCCGTGTAGACGTAACTGCCGGTATCCGTGATACTGAAATCGCCTGACCTTGAAGTTTTTACGGTGGCATTATTATGGCAATTTGTAATAAGCGTATCAGTTGAATAAGAATAACTATTGCAAGCATAACCGACTATACCGCCTACCCTGCCTGCAGCCGTAACCGTAGTTGTATTAGTCGTGGAGCAACCGCTCAGTACTGCCTTTAAGCAACTGTCATAGGCATCAAATTTACCCGCTATGCCGCCCACGTCTAAATAACCGTTAACCTCGGTATTGCTTACAGTACAGTTTTCAATCGAGCCGTAGCTTAAATAGCCCGCCACACCGCCCGTGTTACATTCAAGCACACGGTTATCGGCAACACTCTGCAATGCGGTTATGGTAGATTCCGTTACCGTACAACCACTGATTGTGCCAAAGCTATAGCCTGCTATCGCACCCAAATCGCTCTGCCCGTTCACGTAGGCGTTAGATATGGTAAGATTTTTAACCATACCGCTTTTACCTATAACGGAGAACAAACCCTGATATTGGTTTACTCCGCTGATATACAGGTTAGAAATAGTCTTCCCGTTGCCGTCAAAGGTACCGCTATAGCAATAATACGCTGAAGGTTCATATTGGTAACCGCTGACGTAGATGGGCGTCCATTGGTTGGAGCTGCTGCCGCCTAAATCTATATCCGCCGTCAGCATTGCGCATGCGCTACTGTTGTTTTTATCGGAAGATAAAAGTAAAGCAAACGCCTTTAAATCGGCAGCGTCATCTATAAGATACGGGTCGGACGAGGTGCCGCTTCCCGAAAGAGAACCGCCTGCAGCATATGCCTGATAATTTGCAGTTCCCCCGTGTTTCCACAGCAGCAGACCAAACAGAGCCGCTACTGCACATATCACCGCTAACGTTGCGGCAGTTGCCTTCTTGCGTATTCCGAACATAAAAATTCCCTCCGTTGTTTCAGGGAGATCATCCCATTGAAACGTCGTGCAACGCTTTTCTCTAATCAGAAATGAGTGCACTTTTCTCATCTTCAGTTTACTTTCAAACAGAAAGTAAATAAAGCATAAGGATACGGAGATATTAAATCATAACCATTCATAACCTTTTTACACAGATACGAAGAAATAACACTATTGACATATAGCTCTGTAATAATGTAAAATAGACTTAAGCTTACAAAGGAAAAAAAGACTATGACAAAGACAAAACTGTTGCTTGTTGAGGACGACGATACTCTTCTTGAGAGTATGAGCAACTATTTTCAGACCGAATACGACTTAATTTGCGCCCGTTCCTTAGCTCAGGCACGGCTGTTGCTCTGCGACGGAATGCCCGACGTATGCGTTTTAGACTTGATTTTGCCGGATGGAAACGGCTTGGATCTGCTTACTAATCGGGAGCTGACCTGTCCCACCGTCATCTTAACCTCGCTTGCTGACGACGACGATCACGAAGACGGGTTAAACGCAGGAGCTAAAGATTATCTCATAAAGCCCGTATCTATGCGCATACTTGCCAGACATATCTCATTAAGGCTTGCACCTACTTCCAAAGCAATTCTATCGTATGGCAAGCTTACCATAAATACCGTCAAGCGAATGGTGAGTTATAACGGTTCTACAGTATCTCTCACTTCTTCGGAATTCAATATTCTGCTGTATCTTTTTGAAAACGCAGACAGCTTTCACACGGCAGAGGAGATATATACCGCTGTATACGGCGATGCGTTTTTGCAATCTACCACAATCAAAATGCACCTTTCAAATCTGCGTTATAAGCTTGCACAGGCAGCGCCGCAGGAACAATATATTCAGACGGCTTACGGCAAGGGTTATCGTTTTATAAAGGATCCGACGGTATGAAAAATAAATTCGTAAACACAGTTAAACCTTACTTGGCATTGCTTATTTCTGCCCTATTATTAATCATTGCCATTGTCCTACCCATAACGCTGGATAACGCAGAAAACAGTATGGCGGAAAACATAACCCTTTCCTACGAGCGCACCGTCTACGACAAAGAATATAACGAAATCGGAGTAGCTACGGGGGATTTTATCGGAACGGAAATTTCGGCTATCGGTGAGATAAGCAGTATTTTGTACGTCAACCACATACCCGAACAGTTTGTCACCCCGTCCGAAGGCATGCAAAAGCCTTTTACAGCAGGCAAAATCGAAAGGTTAGATAAGCTTACCAAAGCCGCATACGGCACTTTACAGTTTTTCTTTTTTAACCTTGACCCTATGAGCGAGAACTTTGCCGAACAGGCAGAGGAGCTTTCACGCTTCCGCACGGGCACGCAGAGCACGGCGGCGGTTGATTTTTATCTGCCGTTCGCCTTCGACGCCGCAACTGTATTTTGCCATAACAGTTACGTCTTTACGGCCGGAAATATGGGTGATTACAGCCCGACGGACTATCTGGACAGTTACGTAGCAAGTTCATTTGTACCCAACAACGTAACTAAAGAGGCACAGCACCTCACCCTATCCTTCCCCCTTAGCCAACGTACGATAGACCCCGACCGCTTCCATGCTGCACGAATTGTAACCGTTCATTATCTGGCAAAGGACGGTGTGAGCTTTGCCGGGGCATTACCGTTGGCAGGGGCGCAAAACAACGTAAAATCCGCCGTCAATTCAAGACTGGTATGGAACATCACATTCCTTGCCGTGGTTTCTTTCGTTGCCGTAGCATTTCTCGCTCTGTCACTTCTTAAACGCAACCGTGCTTTAATGGGTGCTTGCGGTATATCTGTATGTGGCGTTTTATTCCTGATAGCAAGCTTAATACCCCTTTTAGGTCAAGCGGTTACAGGCACAAAACTTCTATATGTTGCCTGTTCGCTATTGCCGCTCTTCGCCCTGCTATCCTCCCGTCAGAAGGCTAAGGGTTGGAAAGAGGCTTGGGTTGCCTCGCTTGCGGTTTCCGCTATCAATGCTGTGCTTTCGTTGGTATTTGCCCTAACCGTATTCAGCAGTCTTAACATATATTATAAGGTGGCAACGCCCTGTCTTTCAGCTATTGCCGTAGCTTTCGGCATACTTAGCTTTTACGGTGATAAAAAGCCGTTTATGCTGTGTCATAACGTTATCGCAGGCATAAGTGCGACAACGGCGGTGTTTATCTTCGTTACGCCTATCGTCTTTCTGCCTGCTTCAACGCTGTGCATCAGCCTATCCGCACTCACTGCGCTGTACTTCATTATCAATGACATATTCCGCACCGAACGGAGAAACCGTGCCCTCACCGAAAACCTGCAAATCGAAGTCGCCACGCAGACTAACACTTTGAAAAACGCACTGTCGGATAGAGAAAGGATACTATCCTTTCTATCACACGATTTGCGCAAATCCTCAATCAGCATTCAGGCGTTAACAGACGAGCTTGCCCGTTCTTCGCCCAACGACCATGTTACCAACCTGACAGGCAAAATACAGGGTAAAAACAAAATCGTTTTGGAATCGCTATCGGAAATTTTACAGTACGCCAAACGCAACTACTCCGACGAACCCTTTGATACGGTTCCGCTTGCCGATATGTTCGATAAATTGTCTGCTCACGTTGCGGAGGACTGCAAGGCATACGGCATAACGCTTCACATACCGTCGACAAAGCTGGCGGTATTCGCCAAGCCAAACTCACTTTTCTCTACGCTGTTTAACTTGGTTTTCAACGCCATGGAACACGCCCATTGCACCCAAATTTCAATCACTGCACGGAGAGCGCAAAACAACGTTATTATCCGAGTACACGATAACGGACAAGGTCTGCCCGACGGAAGAGACGTTTTTACACCCACCCCTGCTGACAGTCAATCGGTTGACACCCTGAATGAAGATTCCCACAACACGGGATTGGGATTATTGCTTGTAAAGAGCGAACTTGAAGCAATGGGCGGTAAAATTATATATGAACAAAAAGAAGGTTCGGCTTTCGTTTTGACTCTGCCATACGCTGTAATATAAACAGTTATATTTTACCCATAAAAAACTACGGTGCAGCGGATTTCCGCTGCACCGTAGTTTTTTATTTAATTTCAGATATAGAACGCCGTTTTGATGGATACGTTTTCATAAGTGCCGTCAGATTTTTTAATGTCGTAGGCGTCTTCGATTTCAAGATACAGCATCCCTGAATAGTTTTCAGGCAGGTTGAAGGTTATCGATAAATAATTATCCATATCGATTATATCAACGCCGCTGACGAATATCACCACTCCATCCTCGGTTGTCACCGTGGGCGAGGCAATGAGGTTAAACTCCTCGTTTGCAAGGGTAATAATCAGCGTTGCAGTTGTATTATTAACCGTGATAGTATAATCCATTTCAGGCGAAGAGAGGTATGCCGAACAGCTAAAAGTCTTGCCCTCTGCATTGCTTTCAGCACCGAATGAAATATAGCCTATAGCATCATTAAAATCAATGAACGTATACGGGAAAGAAAGGCGCAGCCCTATCATACTTTCGTCAACAAAGTCCAACTCTTCGATTACCGCATAATCTTTTAGCGCACCGGCAAAGGTCAAATCGTCCTTGGCAATCGTTTCGCTGAAGGTTACGTTGTTCGCCTTGATATATACCGTATCTGACAGCGTGTAGGAGTCGATACTGTCGTTTAAAATCACTGCTCCGTAGTAGTCGGTTTCAAGAACCGTTCGCAGCGTTTTATTGTAGGTTGTGGCATTGCTTGAAACGTCTATATACGCATAGTCTGTACCGTCTGGTTCGCCTATAAGCGTTAAGGTGGCTGTCTGCGAAAGAATTATTTCACCGTCCGTATCCGTTACGTAATCGGTTGATACCGATTTGACCGTCATATCCTTTGCCGCACCCGAAAGAGTAAAGTCCGCAGGGGTAAGCTCCTTGTTAAAGCAAGCGGAGACGAGGTCTATTTCTACAGTCTGCTCGCCTGCATTGCCATATACCTTTGATTCGGAGTTTGCATAGACTTGGGTTATTGGCACGGTTATTTCCACCGACTTACCCTTAACTATACCCTCGCCTGAAACAATACCGTAGTCCCCCTCGACAAGAGAGCCGCTGAGGCTGAACGTCGCAGAGTATTCATCGTCGGACAAGGTTGCCGCCGTTATGCTCATACCGTTAAACGCACCCGAAAGCGTGATTTTGGATAAGTCAAAAGACTTTTCCAGCTCACTATCGTCGAGAGGTACGATTGAAAACGTACCATAATTCCCAAAACTCACGTCGTAATATTGACTACAATAGACATAAGCAGTACTATCATCAGAGCCATCGCTTATACCGTCATTATTGTTGCAGGCGGCAAAGGTAAAACAGCAGAGCGCTAAAACAATTGAACCTAATAATAATTTCTTTTTCATATTATCACCATACCTTACCCTTATTTGCAGGCACGTCGTTCTTACCGATAAAGCTTGCCACTGCGTCCACAACTGTATTGCCATAATCGCTATGTATGGTTTCATACGTACCTGAAAGCGTGTCGCCCGCCTTATTACCTGTTGCCTCTACAAAAGCCATCAGCTTATAGCTTCCTCCCCATTTGCGAGGGTTTGGAGAACCTAATACCTTGTATTTTACGTCGCCCCAATTATCATTAACCGACTCACCTTTCATATTGACGTATTCGATATAGAACCTGTAAAACTCCGTTGTGAATTTATTGCCGTCATGGCGGAACGACTGACCTTTGTACAGACCGTTATTATTCCAATCGTCGCACGTGAACCCTGCCGACTGTAAAAACTCAGTCAACGTATAGTCGTCGCCCGTTTTATGATTCTTTTTGTACTTCTCAAAATCCTCCTGTACCTTATTGACCAAACTACGTGCATTCAGGGTTATCACTGACAAGGAACGCATATTCCCCTGGCGGTTAGCAGTATAATAGCTTCTGTATGTGTAGTGGTTTTTCACAGTAGAGGAAAGACTGGCGTTTGCGACATACAGCTTTTTGGAGAGCGTTATGCCCGACGAATAGTGGAAAACGGTCTCAGCCCTCTTCGTTTGCTCGGTTTTTATAGTATTTAACTCACCCTTGATATAGCTCAGAGCCGCTTGAAAAGCCTCTTTGATATCTTCCCAAGAAGAGTCTATAGTCTCTTTTTCATTCTCGGACACAGCGTTTGCATAGTCGTAGGTGTACTGGAACGAGGCAAGCGTAAGCCCCTGAAGTACCGTGGTCGATACAAAGCCTAAAAATTCCTTTTTAGGTTGGAAAGACTGCGTGTCGAAAGCCCATAGATATTCGTACACTATATGATAATGCTCCATAAGCGTAACTTCTTTAACCGTATCATCTGGAACCAAGATTGTTTCCAATAAAGTTGTCAGTTGCAAATAAAGGTCTCCCGTCGAAGTACCTGAACCGAAAAACAGCTTCTTAACGTAGTTGTTGAACAAATTCTCTTCTTCGACCTGAGCCTCTTGCTTCGAGATTGTTCCGTCTTTTTCCTTTTGCAGAATATTGCTGTAATAATTATACGATTTTTTTATTGCGTTGGAAAAAACTTTAACCTGATTTAAAAAAGCACGGATAGCGTTCTGTGATTTCTCTTTATTTTGGTTATATGTAATCTCTGATAATTCTTTCTGCATAGAGTCAAGCTTTTCGTTTACGGCTTTCAGCTCTTTGGTATAGCTGTCGGAATAATCTATGCCTACGTAATCAAACACCTGCGAGCATAAAAAGTCGCCGACTGTAGGCAGGTTTTCCTTGACGATATCCGCTCCCTTTTCTGCAACGAGGTTGATTACTTTGTCAAAAAGTGATTCAGTTTTTGTATCAGTAGTTTCTGCTACGGCAACAGAGGTATTGCTCTGAGACGTCAATAAACCACAGGTTGAAAACAACATTATTACGGCAAATGTAAGCGCAACAAACTTAGTCAAAAATCTTTTTTTAATCATTTTATTTACCTCACTACGTTGTAGTCGATTTATCAAATTCCTTCAAAGGGTAGCTCTTCTGCCCGTCGCCTATGGTCAGCATTGAAATTTCAAAACCGTTTTCTTGATAAACAAGCGAATTTACCCAGAAAGCGTGAAGCTTAAGCTTATCACCCTTCTTTAACGATAAGTTATAAACATAGGTATAGATACCCGTATTATTCTCGCTTTTAACCTGAGCATCATTGACGTATAAATATGCGGCTGAATAATAATTATCCACGTTAATTCTTACGCTCAACGTTATATCTTCGTTCTTTGCGGCGGTAAAGTACCAATATGCACCTGCATTATCAAGATTGTCCTTGTCGTCCTCGTACTTTACAAACTCATAACTGTTCTGCGAAAACCAATATTCGGTATCGTTGGGGCTTGCTGTGTTGCAGGCGGCAAACAGCGAAAAAGCAATAACCGAAACGATTACGCCGACAGTAACAGAGAATAAAGAAATTCTTTTACTTTTCATAATATCTCCTTATTTTACGACAAATTAAGCCGTTATTTAATATTTTGGATTATATCACAACACATAAACTCTGTAAATATATATGGAATGAATAACATATTTTTAGGTGTGAATGACATATCCTTTACAATATTTAAAGATTGTGCTACAATATAATCAGGAGAATTAAGATGGCTGAAGATTTAAAAGAACTTACTAAAGAGATTTTTCATTCCCGATTTGAACAGGGTGACAGCAGTTTATGGTTTTCGCACCTCTGTAAGGACAGCGTCTATATATGTCGAGGGGAACCTGTTTTGTTCGGAGATCTTGCAATCAAAGACTATTATTCGAATTTAGATACGCCTATCGTCAAAATAGTCGGCGAAGAATATAACCTGATAGATTTCGGTGACAACGGTGTGCAGGTGTACGGCAGTATTGTTACCAGCCGAGACCAGAGCGTAAGCTCTACAACCTATTTTGCGATAACCTACTTATTTGTCGGTGGACAGGCTAAAATTATTTTACAGCATCAATTTTACGATTACGAAAGCCGTTCCGATGAGGGGCAGATTGAGACTTTGAATATGGATATAAATACCGTAAAGTTTGTTAAAAGTCTGCTCTTGGATGCAGGAGGCAAACGCATACCCATAAAGTGCGGAGATAAGATAACAAACGTAGACCTTAACACCGTTCTATACGTGGGCAGTTCAGGCAAAAAAACTGAAATACGATGCGTGGATCGCTTCATTACGGCAAATGCCTCGTTCGGAAAATTAACGGCAATATTGCCAGAAAACTTTTACCCTTTAAGGCGTGGAGTTATGGTGAACACGAAGTTTATTGTGAATATGCGCCGCTGTGAAATAGAGCTTATTTCGGGCATAACCTTGCCCGTTCCCGAACGCAATTATGCCAAAATTAAAAGGGATTTAATGCGCTACGTCAGCGACAACTAAACGACCACTTTGCAGTTTTTACATTATCTTTTCAGCATACTAACAATTTTTAGGCATTCTCAGAAAAACCATTTATTTTTAAAATCTTAGTTTTTGTTATCGAATACCAACCAATCAAATCGGGTTTCCCGATTGTGTGGCGAGCGATGGGACGATGACGGCAACGGATACGTAACAGAGCGAGCTGTCGTGGGGCAACTTGTGGCACCACCTTTACCTGCTTAGGCATCGGTTTTCAATGCTCTTTTTGCAACATTTTTATTGCACATAATTTTTCTATAAAATTAGTCAAAATATTTTTTAATTATACCGTATATTGTCATATTTACTATGTTATAGTTTGGCTATGGATAAGTTAGCATATCACTATAACAAGAAAAAGAGACCTGCTAAAACCGAGGGTAAATTTTTATACTATTATCCCTGCAATGCGGAAGATAACCCCAACGTTTGGTTTGGTAATAAGCCCTATATCGTCGTTGAGGTTACCGAGACCGAATGGGAAGCTCTGTTTGAGTTGGATAGACTGGAATACAACTCCGAACACGCATACACAAGGCACAACGCCCGTATTTCCGACAAGGACGAGGACGAGCTTACACCCAAGGAACGTGAGCGGAGAATGGACAAGGAAATACCTTTCAACGTGCTTGCCGACTCCCGTATAGATAGGGAAAGACGAATGCAAGCTCTGCCTGCTCACGAGCGAGATATTGCAGAGCTTTGTCTTGACAAGGATAAGACACAAAAAGAGGTTGCCGAGATATTCGGAGTTTCACAGAGTTTCGTTTCAACCACTTTGAAAAGTGCCAAGGAGAAGTTGGACGATGAGTACGGCGCAGACAGCACACGAGACGATATTGTCTGGCGCTATTGGAATACGTTTGTTGAAAAGGGCGAGATGCCGGACTTTTTAGACGTCCAGTTGGAGTACGTGATTCGCCAACTGCTTGGCGATATGCTCCCCTTCTTCCATTGGTTTTACAGTCTGGGTGAACTATGCCGTTTTATAATTAAGGCTTATTGTTTCGACGCTGACAAAGCCGAAAGCGAGATTGCAGAGTACCTGAACACCGTACCCGAAGAAGAGAAAGAACACTACAATGATTTTTATGGGGATAAGCCTAATCTGGTTGGTGCGGTATATATTCGCTTAACCAAGGAGATGCAACGCAGGCAACAAGCGCATTTGCAAGATTCCGACAAACTATTTACCGGTTTATTAACTGCCGTAGAGAAAGTAACCAAACGACTTAACGTTACCCCTTACGAGTTCTTAACCCAACGTTTCTACCCCTATGTTGCAAAAAAGAGAAATAAGCGGCTAAGGCAGTTCTACAGAGCTGTTACGGGCAAAAAATTAGAAATTTAAAAAATTTTTTAAATATTAAAAATATTTTCGGTGTTCCCGTGGCTTATAATTAGAAGGGCATAATAAAGGGCGCACGGCTTACTTAGCCGTGCGCCCCTGCACTATCGAGATTTATTAAACCCTGCCGAGTAAATAGTCCACAGAGCAGTCAAAGTATTTTGCAACCTTAACAAGGTTGTCTACCGACGGCTTGCTTTTCCCTGCAAGCCAATTATAAAATACACCCCAAGAGATTTTTGTCTCTTTTATAAACGCATACTGCGAAATATCTCTTTCCTGCAATATTATGCGGATACGCTCATTAATGGGACATACAGGTTTATACTTTATATCTTCACAAGGATAGTCCTGCAACCCAAGCAGAAAATCGGCAGAACAATTAAAGAACTCTATCAACGCAACAAACGTATCGTAGTTCGGTGCCCTCTTACCCGTTATGTAAGACGACATCTTGGAACTACTTGTATTCATTGCCACAGCGAGTGAAGTTTGATTTAAACCACGTTCATTCATAAGCTCTTTTAAGCTCTCAGACAATTTCGACAAAATAACCATAAAATAGACCTTCTTCTACAAAGTATTATCCTCTGAACTGAAATATTTTTCTTGCACTCTTTCAGTTCAGAGGTTATAATATAAGTACACAAGGCAAGGTGCACGGCTGAGTGAAATTACCTAAGGAGTACATATAAAATACTATGGAACAAAACTGCGAAATTAATAGGAACTTAACGTATCAAACTGACGAAAAAAGTCTTTTGGAAGAACTCAAGCTTGCTATTGCGGATTACTTTGACTGCAAACTTACGGATGAGGACGGCTCTGCCCATATGCTGTTAGCAAACGGGCAAAGGTTTAAATTAGCACTTACCGAAATAAAATAAAAAATTTTTTAATTTTCAAAATATTTTCGGCGTTCTCGTGGCTTATAATTAGAGGAACCAAAAAAACAAGTCGGGCTTCGCACAGAGGTCCGATTTGCATTAATAAAAGTCGAAAACGCAGAGGCGCACGGCTGTACAAGCCGTGCGCCTTTGCACCAACAAAAATCTATAAAGGA
>JBJFGI010000014.1:0-5187 GCA_051892535.1 Candidatus Coproplasma sp.
TGGGCAGGGACGAGGCGTATATAGGTGTGCTTATCGACGATTTAGTCACCAAGGGCACCGAGGAGCCCTACCGTATGATGACCTCCCGTGCGGAGTACCGCATAGAGCTCAGGCAGGACAACGCAGACTTCCGCCTAACCCAGAAGGGCTACGACTGCGGTTTAGTCACCGAGGAGAGGTACCGGACTTACTTAAAGCGTAGAAAAGCTTATGGCGAGGCGCTCAAGGCGTTGAGCTCCACCAACTTCACCCCCGACAAAACCGAGGAATTCTTAGCCCGTCACGGCTACGACAGGGCGGCAGGGTCGTTGAGCTATGCCGATATGATTAAAAGGGGAATACCTTTAAAGGAGCTTTCGCAGCAGTTCGGCGCACTCGATTTCCCTGCGGACGTGCTCTATTCGGCAGAGGTGTTTATCCGCTACGAGGGCTATTTAAAGAAGAACGAGGAGCTGATTGCCAGGGCTAAAAAAGCCGAGGACAAGCTGCTCCCCGACGATATCGACTATATGCAAATCGAGGGATTAAGGCTTGAGGCGAGGGAGAAACTCAACAAGGTCAAGCCCCGTTCTTTAGGTCAGGCAGGCAGAATTTCGGGCGTTAACCCCGCAGATATAGCCGTGTTAACCGTCTGGCTGGCAATGCGGAAATAAAGTTTATGAAACAGAATAAAAGGCACCCATGCGGTGTCTTTTTTATTTTTTTACATATAGTTACACAACTTTTGTAAATTCGCAAATCCCCTCATTATATAATGCGGTTATGGCATTGAAATTAAACCTTAAAAGCGTACTGATGTACTTATCTTACGCATTAATCACCGTTGCGCTCAACTCGGTTGCGCCAAAAGTTCCGCTCTCGCTCGGGGTTTGTTTTTCTATGCTCATATGCGGTACCAACGCCGTAATCACCCCCTTAATCTACGTACTCGCCTCGGTAATTTCCCTCGATTGGATAACCATGCTTTTAAGCCTTTTCGAGGCGGGATTTTTAACGCTTATCGTCTTTTTGTACAGGCGGACTGGCAGAAAAATCCGTGTTGAAGCGGTGGCTTACGCCGTTATAGCGTTGGGTCCCTTCGTCGCCTTTTCCACCTGGGGAAACAGCGGCGACTACGTTTTAAACAACCCCTATATCTTAAGGGGCATTGCCGCAGGGGTATGCGTGGCGTTTATTCTTTTTGCCTTCCGCACTACTTACGCACTCCTGTTCCGCATATGCCGCTGCAGATTGAAAAGCGACGAACTGCTATGCATGGCAATCTTTTTTGTAGTCGTCGGCGTCGGGGTGAGGAACCTCATCGGGGTATACGCCTACCTGTGCCTATGCGCAGCCGTTACAGCCTTTGCCGTCAGGCTATCCAAAAACGCCTCCTGCACGCTTGTCGCCCTGACCGCCGCACTTCCGCAGGCGGTGGTGTCACTGGACTTAAACTTTATAACCGCAGCCGTGGTCATTGCCGCAATAACTTTGCTGTTTTGCGAGCTGGGCAGGTTCGCACCTGCGCTTGCCGTAATGGTCTGCACCGCACTGCACCTCTACCTTTTGGGCTGCTTTAACTATAGTGCGATAATAACCGTTGCCTACGCAATGCTGCTGTTCATACTATGCTTTATTACTTCACTTCCGAGCGAGAAATACGTGGATAACCTACGTAGTCTTTTAACGCTGCAAAAGGTTTTACCCCGCAGCGAAGAGGTGAGATGCAAGGAGGAGCTGAGCGATAATCTGTACAGAATGAGCGACGTGTTCCGTGAGATTGCCTGTGCCTTTAACGCCCTTGACGACGGACCCGACGACGCCGCTATGAAGAGGCGAATGCTTACAGAGACAAAACAGATGGCTTGCACCTCCTGCCCCAAAAAAGACGTCTGTAAAAACACGGGGGTCTACAGGGGGTTTGCCGCCTTAATCGAGGCAGGCTGTTTAAAGGGCAAGGTGGGGTTTATCGACCTCACTGCAGACGTCACACGAAACTGTAAAAACCCGTCCGAACTCCTTGAAATTGTCAATAAACTGCTGTACGAATACCGCAAAGCCACGCTGGAGGCGGAGAACGCACGCAGCGGCAGGCGGCTGCTCGCCGAGCAGGCGAAGGGCGTTGCCGAGGTGCTTAAGGCGAGGGCTGTGGAGTTTTGCAGGGAGAGCGACGACTACTCCGCCTTAGAGAAGAAGCTCTCCTCCGCACTGGCGGCAAACGGCATAACCTGCCCCGAGCTGAAGATTGTCGGCAACGGCAGCAAGCAGATATTCTTAACCTTGGTGGGCGACGTCAACTTTTCCGCCGTTAAAGGCTGCGTTGAGGACACGCTGGGCGAGAGGTTTATGTTAAAGAGCAAGACGGTGTACAACGCTGAAAAATGCGCATACGTCCTGACCAGACCGCCGAGGTACGACGCCGCCTTCGGGGTAGCCTATGCAATCAAGAACGGCGAGAAGGTGTCGGGGGATACCCACTCGGTCATCAAGATTAACGAGCACAGTTTTTTAATGGCGCTGTCCGACGGAATGGGCAGCGGCGAATATGCAGGCAGGGTTTCCGCCACCGCCATATCGCTCATTGAAGCCTTTTGCCGCTCGCAAATGCCCCAGGACGTGATGCTGGACACGATAAACAAACTGCTGTGCTTTAACCGTGACGAACGCTTTACCTGCATTGATGCGGCTACGGTTGATTTGGATACGCTGTCCGCCTCGTTTATAAAGATAGGTTCGCCCGTGGGGTTGATAGTCAGAAAGGGGGAGATTAAGGTTTTGGAGAGCCACTCCCTCCCCCTCGGAATACTCGACAGCCTAAAACCTGCCACCAGCCGTGAACAGTTAAAGAAAAACGATATCGTCGTGTTTATGAGCGACGGAATAACCTCCTGCTTCGACGGGACTGCAGAGCTGTATGAGTTTATCGGCAAGCTTAAGCCGCTAAACCCCCAGGCGCTTGCGGACAACATTCTCGCCGAGGCGAAGAAGAAGGTCTTGGGCAACCCCGACGATATGACCGTGCTGTGCGTAAGGGTGTATGAAAAGAAGTATTAAAATACGGGCGCACCGATATCGGTGCGCCCGTCAAAAATTTATACCGTAAATGACCGAGGCTGCACGGACTGCAACGCCGAAATGCGAAGCTTATATGCAGAGACAATTTGAGGGTATGTATCTCTGCAGAGAAGCGAGTAGTTCAAGGCGCAGGAGTACAGCCGACGGGAGTTTACTAAAACGTAAATGACTGAGGCTGCACGGACTGCAACGCCGAAATGCGAAGCTTATATGCAGAGACAATTTGAGGGTATGTATCTCTGCAGAGAAGCGAGTAGTTCAAGGCGCAGGAGTACAGCCGACGGGAGTTTACTAAAACGTAAATGACCGAGGCTAAACGGACTGCAACGCCGAAATGCGAAGCTTATATGCAGAGACGTAATAAAAAAGCACACATAACGTGTGCTTTATGTTATTACCTGTTACTATCCTTAATAAGCCTCTTCAGCATAGCCATACTCCGCCTTGAAGGCATCTTATCCAGGCGGTACTGCCAGTTACCGGTGGGGGTTGAGGGGATATTCATACGACAGGAATTATCCTGACCTAAAATATCCTGTACGGGCAGAATTGCCATATAGGACTTGCTGTGCGCCGCCACTTTGCAGAGTGCCCAACCTACGTCCTGCTTGGTTACCAAAGGCTCGTAAATACCCTGCCACTTCATCGTCTTTCTCAGTTCACGCTTGAATGCCGCATAAGCCTCGTCGGAGAGCTGATTAACGTAGCCGACAGCCGTGTCGTTATCGTGCGTACCCGTATAGGTTACCGAATTTTCCACAACGTTTTTAGGCAGGTAGGAATTGGTCTCCTCGCCGTCAAAGGCAAAGAGCAGTATGTTCATACCGGGGAGATTACATCCGTCCCTTAAGCCAATAACGCCGTCGTCCATAACGCCCAAGTCTTCGGCGATAATCTCGGTGGGGCCGAGGCGTTTTTCAATCTCGTCGAAGAACTCCTTGCCGGGTCCCTTCTCCCACTCGCCGACGGTTGCGTCCTCGGCGTCTGCAGGGATAGCAAAATATCTGTCAAAGCCCCTGAAATGGTCTATACGTATTACGTCGTACATCTTTTTGGCTTTGGCAACCCTTGCTATCCACCAGCCGTAATTTTCCGCCTTAGCCGCATTCCAGTTATATAAGGGGTTGCCCCAGAGCTGACCCTTTGCCGAGAAATAATCGGGGGGAACGCCCGCCACCTTGACGGGTTTTAAGTCCTCGTCCAGCTGAAACAGCTCGGGACGGGCCCATAAGTCGGAGGAATCATACGCAACGTAAAGGGGAATATCACCGATAATTTTAATTCCCAGGCTGTTTACGTAGGACTTTAAAGCCTGCCACTGCCTGTTAAACTGGAACTGCACGAACAGCCAGAAGCAGTAGTCTGTTCTGTACACCGAATTCCTGAACTCGTACATAGCTAAATGCTCTTTGTACTTGTATGCATCGGGGAAGTTGTTAAAGCTGTCGCCGTAGCGGTTTTTGAGCGACATAAACAGGGCGTAATCCTCGTACTCTCCGCTGTTTATAAAGTCGACGAACTCCTTGGAACGGATGTTAAAACGGCTATATGCCTTATTCAACAGCTCGTACCGCCTTTTCGCCAACCTGTCGTAATCGACTTTGCCGCAGGGCTCTTTAGCCCCCTCCAACTCGCTTTCGTCTAAAAGTCCCTGGTTTTTAAGGTCAACTAAATCTATAAAATAGGGGTTGCCCGAATTGCAACATACCGACGAATAGGGCGAATCGCCGTAGCCCGTCTGCTGCAGGGGGAGAATCTGCCAGTACTTTACGCCCGCCCTTTTCAAAAGGTCGGCAAACTCATAAGCCTCTTTGCCGAGCGAACCTATGCCGAACTCGTTAGGCAGGGAGGAAATGTGGCATAAAACCCCTAAGCCTCTCTCTTTATTTTTCATTATATTTTACCTTCTTTTAAATGCAAAGATAAATTATTTGCTTAAAAGTTTTTTAATTCTTGCAACAGCCTCTTTGGTGGTCTCGGTGCTGCCGAAAGCCGTTAAACGGAGGAAGCCTTCGCCGTTTTTGCCGAAGCCTGCGCCGGGCGTTCCTACAACCTGAGCCTCGTTCAAAAGCAGGTCAAAGAACTCCCAACTGCCCATATTATTGGGGCACTTAAGCCAGATATAGGGGGAGT
>JBJFGI010000015.1:0-5072 GCA_051892535.1 Candidatus Coproplasma sp.
GGGCAACTTATAAAGATTGGATATATAAAGCCCTCTCCTTCCTCGTAATTTCCTGCCCCTGCGCCCTTGTTATCTCGGTACCCCTTGCCTACTTCGGCGGTATTGGCAGGTGCGCAAAGTCGGGTATTTTAGTTAAAGGCTCTACGGGCATTGACGCCATCTGCGAGGCGGTAGTAGCCGCTTTCGATAAGACGGGAACGCTGACCGAAGGCGTGTTTGCCGTTAAGAGTTCGTCAGGCGAAGAGGCGTTAAAGCTTGCCGCCGCTGCAGAGAAGTATTCCTCACACCCCATAGCCGAAGCCTTCAAAGAGGTGGAAACGCCCTATCAGGTGACGGGTGCAAAAGAGGTGGCAGGCAGGGGCATTACCTGCGAGTGCGAGGGTAAAACGCTTTTGTGCGGTAATGCAAAACTGTTGGAGGAAAACGGAGTTAAGTTTAACCACGTTCAAAGCGTATCTACTACGGTCTACGTTGCGTTGGACGGCGAATATATCGGTGTTATCGAGATTGACGACAAGATAAAAGACGGTGCTTCAGACGCCCTTGCCGCCCTCAAAAAGACGGGTATTAAAGGCGTATATATGTTGACGGGCGACAATAAGGACAGGGCTGAAGAGGTGGCAAACCAACTGGCTTTAGACGGCGTTTACGCCTCGCTTCTGCCCGACGAAAAGCTTTCGACCGCTGAAGAGTTAAAGAAGAATGGCGGTTTGATCTACGTCGGCGACGGCATCAACGACGCCCCCGTTATGACTGCGGCGGACTGTGCCGTGTCAATGGGCAAAGTGGGCAGCGACGCTGCAATCGAAGCGAGTGACTTCGTCCTCGTGTCCGACGACCTCGCAAAGCTTGCCGAAACAAGGAGAATAGCAAAGGGTACCAGATCTATTGTGTTCCAGAATATCATCGGTTCGCTTGTGGTCAAGTTTGCGGTTATGGCGTTGAGCATAGCAATTCCCTCGTTCCCCCTGATAATCTCAATCTTTGCGGACGTGGGCGTAATGCTTCTCGCCGTAGTCAATTCCCTGCGTACTGCGCTGATTAAATAAACGGCAGTCTCCATAAAAAGAAAGAGCTCAAAGATTAAAACGTCTTTGAGCTTTTATATTACTTGATAAAACTTTATTTATTGAAATTTAGTCATATTATAGACGGAAGCCTTTTATTTATAAACCTGCCTTGTAGTCGGTTCCCCAGTCGTGCATGGCGTCGAGAATGGGCTTAAGCGTCTGACCAAGCTGAGTAAGCGAGTACTCCACACGGGGAGGCACTTCTGCAAAGACCTCTCTGTCGATTATCCCGTCCTCCTCCAGAGCACGGAGGTTATCGGTTAAAACCTTTTTGCTTATTCCCGGAATGGTTTTAAAAAAGTCGGTAAATCTCTGCGTCCCCTTATAGAAAAGGTTGCGCAGGATAAGCAGTTTCCACTTATTGCCGATAAGCTGAACGGTAGTCGCAACGGGGCACTCGGGCAATTCATCCTTTGTCAGCATATAATTATTTCTCCTCAAATTTTCTGAAAAAAGTATAACATAACCCCGACATATTGTCAATAGTTCAAAAATGAAACTAAGTTATAAATCTATTATCCGGTAATAGAAAAGTAACGTTCTTGCATTCGGTTAATGCCTTTGCTATACTTTGGGCGTAATCGATAAGGTTGCAATATTAACATTATTTCGGAGGTATTAAGATGAAAAAAATTGCAATAGTTTGTGCGGCAGGCAAACAGGGAAAGTTGCTGGTGGACGAAGCGGTATCCCGTGGGTATGAAGTTACGGGGTTTGTCCGCAACGGCGATAAAGAGATTAACGCAAAGGCAAAGAAAGTCGTCAAGGATTTGTTCGAACTGACGAGAGAAGATTTATCGGCTTTCGACGTGGTTATCGACGCTTTCGGGGCATGGACTCCCGAAACTCTGCCCTTACACAGAACGTCATTAAAGCACTTGTGCGACGTGTTGGGAGGAACGGATATTCGCCTTCTCGTCGTGGGCGGCGCAGGCAGTCTTTACGTGGACAAAGAACACACGTTACAGGTTAAAGACCTTCCCGATTTCCCCGACGTATATAAACCGCTTGCAAATATGCAGGGTGAAGCTCTCAGCGATTTAAGGCAGCGTAGCGACGTAAAGTGGACGTTTTTATCCCCTGCCGGCAACTTTGTTGCGGACGGTGAGAGGACGGGTAGGTATATTCTCGGCGGCGAGGAATATTTCGTCAACGCAAAAGGCGTAAGTGAAATAAGCTATGCCGACTATGCAATCGCTATGATAGACGAAATAGAAAACGCAGACAATATACAAAAGAGATTTTCGGTTATCGGCGAATGACGTTTTTTATCGTTAGCAATCGTTTAAACTCCAATCATAACAATATAAGGCAGTCGTTTCTACGGCTGTCTTTTATTATAGTTAAATACTGCATATCTCCCGACTGAACTTACTTTTTGCTATTGACAGATTTTTTCGACTGTGCTAAAATTAGGCTCGGTATAAGGGGTGGTTATGAAATACGTATTAGCACTTGATCAGGGTACTACAAGCACGAGAGCGATAGTATTCGACGGCAACGGAAGAATAGCAGGTAAGGCGCAACAGGAGTTTAAGCAGATATACCCTGCCCCGGGCTGGGTGGAACACGACCCTACCGATTTAATAGGCACTTCCGTCGGGGTTATCGCCGAGGCGTTAATCAGGGCAAACATCGCCATTGACGACCTGTCTGCAATAGGCATAACCAACCAGCGTGAAACGACCATAGTATGGGATAAATACACGGGTAAGCCCGTCTGCAACGCAATAGTGTGGCAGTGCAGAAGAACTGCCGATATGGCAGAAAGGCTCAAGAGGGAGGGGCTTTCCCCTTTTATATATTCCAAGACGGGGTTAGTCCCCGACGCCTACTTTTCTGCAACAAAGATAAAGTGGATTTTAGATAACGTTCAGGGCGCAAGAGGGCGTGCGGAGCGTGGCGAGCTGTGCGCAGGTACGGTCGATACATACCTTATGTGGAGGCTGTCCCGAGGTAAAATCTTCGCAACGGACTATACCAACGCCTCACGAACGATGCTCTTTAATATTCACATCCTTAAATGGGATGAAGATTTGTTAAAGCTCTTTGATATACCTGCTTGTATGCTGCCTGAAGTCAAGTCCTCGTGCGGATTTTTCGGCTATACGGACAAACGTGTGCTGGGCGGCGAGGTGCCCGTTTGCGGCGTTGCAGGCGACCAGCAGGCTGCGCTGTTCGGGCAATTGTGCGTAAACGAAGGCGACGTAAAAAACACCTACGGCACTGGTTGTTTCCTGCTTATGAATACGGGTGCCAAGGCGGTGGAGAGCAGCAACGGGCTTGTAACCACTTTAGGCGCTTCGTCAGGCGGCAGACCGCCATACGTTCTGGAAGGTTCGGTCTTCGTCGGCGGAGCGGTAGTGCAGTGGCTGCGTGACGAGTTGGGGTTAATCAGCTCGGCTGAAGAGAGCGAGGAGTGGGCAAACAAGGTGGACGGCTGCGGAGGAGTGTACGTCGTCCCTGCCTTTACGGGTCTGGGCGCACCCTACTGGGACAGTTCGGCGAGGGGCGTTGTCTGCGGAATTACCCGTGGTACGTCTAAAGCGCATATCATCCGTGCTGCGCTGGAGTCGGTGGCGTATCAATCTGCCGACCTCGTGTCCGCCATGCAGAGAGACGCAGGCTTTAAAGTCAATTGCTTAAGAGTGGACGGCGGAGCCTCTGCAAACAACTTTTTAATGCAGTTCCAGGCGGATATATTGGGGGCAAAGATACAAAGACCTCTTGTTACAGAGTCTACGGCATTGGGTGCGGCTTACCTTGCAGGCTTGCGCTGCGGAGTTTGGTCAAGCCTTGAAGAATTGGAAAAACAGCGAGAGTGCGAAAGGGAATTTATTCCCGACGGCGACGAGGAAAAGCGGGTAAAAAGGCTATCCGGCTGGGCGGAAGCGGTCAGGCGTACAAGGCTTTAATTTACGTTGGTTGGCGCATATATGCCGATTAATTTGGCAAAAATATATTTTGGTGGGTTATGTACGATTGTATAATTATAGGTACGGGTGCGGCTGGCGTTTCGGCTGCGCTCACCTTAAAGGCGTTAAAGATAGACTTTTTGTGGCTGGGGGATAAAAACCTCTCCCGCAAAATTCGCAGTGCGGAACAAATTAAGAACTATCCAGGTCTTAATTCCGTCTCGGGCGAGGAGATGCAAAGGGCGTTCATCTCGCAGATAGAGGACGCAGGAATCGAGATAACGCAGGGTAAGGTGAACGGCGTATATCCTATGGGCAACAGCTTTTCCGTGATGTGCGGTCAGATTGCTTACGAGGGCAGGACGGTCATCATAGCAACGGGCGTAGAGACCATTAAAGCCGTAAAGGGGGAGACTGAGTACCTCGGCAGAGGTGTAAGCTACTGCGCCGTGTGCGACGGTTTTTTATATAAGGGTAAGACCATTGCCGTCTACTGCGAGAGTGCGGAAGAGATTAAAGAGGTGGAGCTTTTGGCTAAGTATGCCTCGCAAATCTATCTGTTCTGTCCCGAAAAGATTAAATTTGAGGAGCCGAACGTTACTCGGGTCGGGTCTGTAATTAAGGAAATGAATGGTGATTTGCGCATACGTTCAGTCGTCGGCGAAAGCGGAGAGGAATTCGCCGTGGACGGTGTGTTTATGTTGAAACAGGCGTTCGGTGCGGATACGCTCGTCTACGGACTCAGGACAGAGGGCGGTGCGGTCGTTACGGATAAGGATCAGTCGACCTCCGTTGTCGGCGTGTTTGCGGCAGGCGACTGTACGGGCAGACCCTTCCAATACGCAAAGGCGGTGGGCGAGGGCAACGTCTGCGCCTATTCCGTCAACGCCTATCTTAAGAGCGGTAAGGTGGGATAATTTCATTTTTTGAAAGACGTTTTCATTTTTTTAATTAAAGAAAAAAATAAATTTTATTTAACGAATTTGTCTTAAAAATGAGTTGACATAGAAAATTGTATTTGCTATAATCACTAAGCATTGAGTTGTGTGTGACCTGCTTCGCTTTCGGTTTAATCAATGCGGGTGTA
>JBJFGI010000016.1:0-4666 GCA_051892535.1 Candidatus Coproplasma sp.
CTGCGTGGCTCATAGGCGATAAAATTACCTTGTCGTAATCTATCCCCGCCTGTTTCGCCGTATTCTGATTAATGCCCGTAGACGCCGCAGTCAGCCCAAACACCTTGATTATAAAACTGCTCTGACCGCCTGAAAATTTACTCTCTTTACCGCAGATATTGTCCGCCGCAACCCTGCCCTGTTTGTTGGCAGGACCTGCAAGGGATATAAGCGCATCCCCTCCCGTGACGAAGTTTTTAATCTGCACTGCGTCGCCGACAGCGTAGATATCGGGAACGGAGGTCTCCATTCTCCCGTTTACGACTATGCTGCCCTTTATGCCTATCTCAAGCCCCGCCTCTTTTGCAAGGTGGGTGTCGGGCGAAACGCCTATAGCAAGTATAACCATATCTGCGGTTATACCGTTACAACCTTTAAGTTTAACGGTAGTGTTACCATCAACTTCTTCTATTCCCTCCACCCTGCGGTTGAGCAGAAGATTTATTCCCTTTGCCCTGACCTCCGAGTGAATAAAGCAAGCCATATCGTAGTCGAGGGGAGTCAACAGCTGTGAACCGCCCTGAACTATAGTCACGTCCATACCGAGCTCTTTGAGGTTTTCCGCAACCTCTATGCCGATAAATCCGCCTCCCGCAATGATAGCGGAGCGGGGCTTGTTTTCATCTACGTACCGCCTTATGGCGAGGGTATCCTCCACGGTGCGGAGGGTGAACACGTTGCCCTTCTCCGTCCTTTCAAAGGGCGGTTGTATGGGCTTTGCCCCCGTGGAGATTAAAAGCTTATCGTAACTCTCCTCAAACGTAACCCCGTTTTCAAGGTTTTTAACCGTGACGGTTTTGCGGTCGGGATTGATTGAAATTACCTCGTGCAAGACCCTCATATCCACACGAAAACGGGAGTAAAAGCTTTCGGGGGTCTGCAAGGTCAAGTCCCCCTTATCCTCGATTACCCCGCCTATATAGTAGGGTAAACCGCAGTTTGCATAGGATATATACCCCGACTTTTCAAAGACGATAATCTCCGCCCTTTCGTCAAGCCTGCGTATTCTCGCCGCAGCCGTAGCACCGCCTGCCACACCGCCTATAATTACAACTTTCATCACTTAACCACCTTTCCCTTATATGAAGATATTCCGCCTATGTTCTTAACGGAAGTATAGCCTGCCTGTTTTAAATAAGATACCGCCCTACCGCTTCTCGCTCCGCTTAAGCAGTAGACGTAGACGGGAGTATTCTTATCCCCTACAGTATCTTCAATTAAACCTATTTTGTCAAGGGGTAAATTTAAACTTTGTGGGATATGTCCGCCACGGTATTCCTCCTCCGTCCTCACGTCGAGCAGTACCGCCCCGTTCGTTTTGTTAAACTCCGCCACGCCGTCATTGATATCGGGCGAGCGCAAGAATGAAAATACAGACATTATTTGCGTCCTCCTGTTTGTTTACGCCCCGATTATAACCCTTTTAAAAAAATAATTCTGTGACAAAATCACTATATAATAAACGGTCAGGCGTTCCTTAAAGACGTCTGACCGTTTTAACTAAGTTTTTGTAAGGCAGAGGGCAACTCCGTCTACAATTTATTGTGCACTCTCCTCGAACTGGCTGTTATAGAGCTCGGCGTAGAAGCCGTTCTGCGCTAAGAGCTGTTCGTGAGTTCCGCTCTCAATTATATCGCCCTGCCTCATAACTAAAATGAGGTCGGCATTCTTTATCGTGGAGAGGCGGTGGGCAATGACGAAGGACGTCCTGTCTTTCATAAGTTCGTCCATTGCATTCTGAATGCGTATCTCGGTACGGGTGTCTATGGAGCTGGTCGCCTCGTCTAAAATCAACAGAGGCTTATCGGCAATCATAGCCCTCGCTATGGTAAGCTCCTGCTTCTGCCCCTGCGAAAGGCTGATTTGCTCGGTTAAAACCGTGTCGTAGCCGTTGGGTAACGTCCTGATAAAGCTATCCAGCCCCACCGCACTGCACGCCTTTGCAATCTTTTCGTCGGTGACGCCCTCGGTGTTGTACACGAGGTTTTCCCTCACGGTACCCTCAAACAGCCAGGTATCCTGCAATACCATACAGAATTGACTGTGGACGTCTTCACGTTTAACGTCCTTGGTGGGTACGCCGTCAATGCGTATCTCACCGCCGCTCGTCTCGTAGAAGCGCATTAAAAGGTTGACCATAGTCGTCTTGCCTGCACCCGTAGGTCCGACAATGGCAATCTTCTGCCCCGGCTGAGCGTGTGCGGAGAAGTCCTTGATTACGGGAGTTTCGCCGTCGTCGTACTTGAATTTAACGTGGTCGAACTCAACCTCGCCTTTGACGTTTTCAAGCTTTGCCGTCTTATGACTCTCGTCAGTCATCTCTTCGGCTTCGAGGAATTCGAATACCCTGTCCCCTGCGGCTGCGGCAGACTGCAACGACTGCACTGCCTGCGCTATCTGCGAAAGGGGCTGGGTGAACAACCTTATATACATCGTGAAGGCGATTATAACGCTTATATCCGCCCTGCCGTTTATGGTGAGCGCCGCACCGACGATGCACACCGCAACGTAGGAGAAGTTGCCGATAAAGGTCATCAACGGCTGCATAAGTCCCGAAAGGCTCTGCGCCCTGAAGGCACTGCTGCGGAGATTGCCGTTTAATTTGTTGAATTGGTCGACCACCTTCTTCTCGCCGTTGTACGCCTTAACAACCGTATGCCCCGAGAAGCTCTCTTCGATATGTCCGTTGAGGGCACCGAGGTTCTTCTGCATACGTGCGTAGTATTTCTGCGAACGGCTCATAATAACGAGCATTAACGCAAAGCCGATAATCGTGGCGACGATAGCGGTTACCGCCATTACGGTGTTGGTCACAAACATCATTATCAGCGACCCTAAAAACAGCGTTATTGCAGAAACTAACGTGCCTATGCTGTTGTTAAGCGACTGCCCCAACGTGTCGACGTCGTTGGTCACACGGGACAGCACGTCGCCAGTCGTGGTCTTGTTGTAATAGCTCATAGGCAGGCGGTTAATCTTTTTGGAGATATCACACCTGAGCTTGTAGGAAACGCCCTGCGTTACCGAGGACATTATCCAGTGCTGAATAGCCGAGAACGCCCAGCCGAGCAGATAGAGTACAATGAGTAAAACTGCGATATTTGCAACCGCATAGAGGTCGATACCCGTGAACAAACCGTCGGATATTATGCCCGTCAACTCCTTAATCTTGGAGGGGCCGACGAGGGTTAACACCGTTCCGCCCACTGCGAAAAGAAGCGCAACTATCAGGGCGGGAAGCCATTTTTTGGCATAGCCGAAGATCTTCTTCCAGGTACCGATAAGATCAACTTTTTTATCACTTTTAGGCATATTGCCGTTACGCATCATATTAGGTCCCATTATGCAAGTTCCTCCTTTGAAAGCTGTGAATAGGCAATATTCCTGTATACTTCGCAATCTGCCATCAACTCGTCGTGCCTGCCCTGACCTACTATTCTTCCCTCGTCAAGCACGATAATCTTGTCTGCGTCACGTATAGTTCCTATTCTCTGTGCGACTATAAGCCTTGTGCAGTCCTTGCAGTTTTCCTGTAACGCCTTCCTGAGTTTTTTATCCGTCTTATAGTCGAGTGCGGAGAACGAGTCGTCAAAGATGAGTATTTCAGGTCTCCTCGCCACGGCACGGGCAATGGAAATTCTCTGCTTTTGTCCGCCAGAGAAGTTGCCGCCGCCCTGCGCTACGTTGCCGTCGATGCCGTTTTCAAGGCGACCGACGAAGTCGTCTGCCTGGGCAATGCTTATCGCCTCTTCAACCTGCTCGTCCGAAATCTCGCCCTGCCCGTTATCGCCGTAAGCCACGTTAGATTTAACCGTACCCGAAAAGAGTATGGCTTTTTGCGAGACGTAACCTATCTTGTTTCTCAAAGCTTCCTGAGAATACTCCCTGACGTTGACGCCGTCCACTAAGACCTCGCCCTCGGTTGCGTCGTAGAAACGGGGAACAAGGTTAATTACCGAGCTCTTGCCGCAACCCGTAGCACCGATTAGCGCAACCGTTTCACCTTTATGCGCACAAAAGCTTATATCGTGAATGGCACACTCGCCTGCGTCGGGATAGGCAAAGCTTACGTTTTTAAACTCAACCTCGCCCGTAACCGAAGCGGTATCTCCTGCAAAACCGCCGTCCGTAATCGAGGGGGTTGTGTCCAGAACCTCGTTAATACGCTTAGCCGCAACCGTCGCCCTGGGGAGGAGCATGAATATCATAACGAGCATCATAAACGACATTACGACCTGCATTGCATACTGCATAAAGGTAACCATATCCGTGAACAAACCGAGTTTATCCGCCATACCTGCGTTGTTTATAAGGTATGCTCCGACCCAGTATATTACGAGGGTAAGCCCGTTCATAATCAGCTGAATGGTGGGCATCATAAACGCTAAAACGTGGTTGGCGTACAGCTGTGTGTTCTTCAATTCGGTGTTAGCTTTATCAAACTTTTCCTCCTGATAATCTTCGGCGTTGTATGCCCTTACTACGGGAAGTCCCGTAAGATTTTCACGGGTAACCCTGTTGAGATTATCGGTCAACGACTGAATCTTTTTGAACTTGGGCAGTGCAAGAAGTATTGAAAAAGGATTAGCCGTAGAAAAACGCAAATGTCCCAAATCGACAACAGGCA
>JBJFGI010000017.1:0-4657 GCA_051892535.1 Candidatus Coproplasma sp.
TGACCTTTCCCAAAATCTCGCCGTCCACAATGCAGGTGAAATCGTCTGCAAGTATAAATTTGTATTCGTTTTCTTCGTCCCCGTAGGGGCAAAGTATATCTTCTTCCAAAATATCTGCTAATAAATAGCTCTTTAACCCCCTTGAATAGACGACCTTTTCGTCGTTCTTGGTTATGTATATTTGTATTGTTAAATAACGTTTTGTTTATTATCGAGTGTAAGCATCAGCAAGTAGCTGGCTCTGTAGACGAAAAATTGCAAACCTGTGATTTCAAAAAGAAACAATATAAGAAGCTAATGTCTGCTGCAAATATTGACGTAGAATACATATATTTATTAGATGATTGGTTTAGGCAGGGTGCATATGCAGATGTTCTTGACTATATTCATTCGGTAGGTTGTGATTATTATTTTGAATATATTCCCCTAATGCGATTGGGATTGCCTGTTCCTCCGGAACTCATTGAAGATTGATATGGCAAAGAAAATTCCGTTACAACCTGAAAATTTTGAACTTGAAACCAATACCGTCTGGGCGTTTCCCGATAGGGGGAAATGGGCTACTCACGATGCCAAATACCGTGGAAATTGGTCGCCGTATATTCCCCGAAATTTAATTTTGCGGTATTCAAAAGAGGGAGATACAGTATTAGATCCTTTTGTTGGTGGCGGTACTACTGCGGTAGAGGCAAAGCTCACTAACCGCAATTTTATAGGGGTTGATATAAACCCTGAAGCTGTTGAAATCTCGAAAACTAAGTGCAACTTCGAGTGTGAATATACTCCGTCAACAGAAATAAGGCAAGGTGATGCGAGAGACTTGTTTTTCGTTGAAGATAATTCTATCGATTTAATATGTGCGCATCCGCCCTATGCCGATATAATTCATTACAGCGAAGATATCGAGGGCGATTTATCGCTTATGCCTAAAAAAGAGTTTCTATTCGAAATCGGCAAGGTGGCGAGCGAATGTTACAGAGTTTTAAAAGAGGACAAGTTCTGCGCCGTTCTTATGGGTGATACCCGTAAAAAAGGTATGGTTCAACCGCTTGCTTTTGAAACTATGCGCATTTTTGAAATGGCAGGCTTTAAATTAAAGGAAATAATAATCAAGGAACAACACAACTGCAAGGCGACGGGTTATTGGAAAACTAACAGCATAAAATATAACTTTCTTCTGCTCGCCCACGAATACCTGTTTGTGTTTAAGAAATAAGGAAAAAATTTAACAACTAACAGTATTGTGGCTCTGTTACTTATGAATTAAGTTAGAATTTTTAATTATAAATCCAAGAAATGAAAAAGATTTATCAGATACATTATTTCATTCTTTTTTGTGCGAAATTAAAGGTTCGGATTTTGAAAACGTAATAGAGTACTTGAAATCCCAGAACATTGGGCTTGGAATAATAATCAAATTAATAGAAGGTTGTGTTGGTTTACACGAGATTTCATTTGAAAGCATAGCAAAATTTGCAAATGACAATGCTAATCGTGTAAAACAAATTATTGCTACGTTTGAATGGAATAACCGTATTAAAACTTATAGAATTACTAAAAAAATTAATGCTATAATTATTTAATATTTTAAGATTATCTATTCGAATAAGACTGAATACAGTTCACCAACGGAAATATAAGTCGGGCTTTTCACGTTAAGAGAGGTTCGGCTTATTTTTTTACGTCGTGCAGAACAGCCCTGTACGGCTTTATTATATAGGCTATATTATAAATTTGATGAAGAGCTGACCGCATATTTTAACCGCTGACTTTAAAGGGATAGTCAATTATTTGTCAATTATCTCCAAGCCGTACGTATTCACCTGTTTATTTTTATTGCAAATTATTTTATAATTAGATTAATAGCGTAACAAAAGTCAATTATTTTAATTTAGTAGCCAAATTATTTTGAGATTATCCCGCTTTAAACACCGCAGTTAAACTGCTTAGCTTTCGGGATTAATTTTTAAAAGCTGTTCGGCATAAACTTAAGAGGTAATTAAAAGGCAACCCCAAGAGGGGGTGAATTTTTTATTTTTTTCACAAAACAAACACGAGAGTTTTAATAATTAACATTATAATGTAATTAATTAACAAAAAATACATTAAATTTCATTGATTATTAAAAAATATCGGTTATAATATAGATATAGCAAAAAACAAGGTATTTAAGGAAAGCTGCAAAATTTTCTGCCGTTTGGCAAAAATTTTAATGCGTATTTTTTGATTTGCAGGGGCGGTGTATTCTATGGAAGAAATCATAAAATCTATAATCGAAGCGGAAGCGCAGGCTGATAAAATCAAAGAGCAGGCTTTAACTCAGGCTGCAGAAATAGCGGAGAATGCCGAAGTGAGTGCCGCCGAGATAGAAAAGGCATCCGCTGAGGAGTGCAAAAAGTTCCGTGAACACGCTTTGAAAAAGGCTCAGGCTGAGGCACAGGATAAATACGACGCCGCTATCGCCAAGGCACAAGCGGAGGCAAAAGCTTTCGTTGCGGAGCATCTGAAGCACTGCGAATTACAGATAAACGAGATTGTACGGAGGATTATCGATGGCAATAGCTGAGATGAGCAAGCTTAAGCTCGTAGCTATGTCCTACGACAGGGATAAAATTCTCAACGCCCTGCAGAGGACTAACGCCACCGAGATTAAGCTTCAGTATGAGGACGAGAATACCGTTGCTATGTCGTCTGACTGCGAGCAGTTAAAAGCCTATCTTTCGTCTTTGGAGGAGGCTCTCGCCTACGTCAGTGCGGCAACAGAGACGTATAACAAGGAGAATAAGGTAAAGTCCGACGTGTTACAGGACGGGTTCGAGATAAGTTACTCCGAGTTTATGTCTGCAAAGGATAAAAAAGAGGAGACGGACGCACTCGTCAAAAGTATAAAATTCCTTGAGGAGCGCAAAAAGGGGCTGGAGTCGGAGCTCGTCGGGTTGCGACGTACCATCTCTTCGGCGGAGATATATTCGGCGGTTAACGCTCCCTTGAACGGGTTTAAGGGTACCTTGCATACAAAAATCAGGCTCGGTACGATATCCGCTCCGTTAAAAGAAGATTTCTTCAAGGCGATAGAGGAGGAACCTCTTTCCGCCTGCTCGGTGATAAATTCCGACGAGGATAACGTACTTATACTTGCGGCAGGGCATAAGTCGTCTGAGCAGTTCGATAAAATTTTACAGAGCTTCTCATTTATCGCCTGTCCCTTCGACGAGGAGCTTACGGGCGAAGAATACTATGCGTCCCTCAAGGGGCGGGAGAGCACTGTCTGCGAGCAATTGAAAGAGGTTGAAAGTCAGACGTATGCACTCAATACGAGTATACGTTCCCTCAAGATATATTGCGATTACGTCGGGTTCGAGCTGGAAAAGGCAGAGGCTTCGAACAAGCTCCGCTCTACGCAGGCGACCTTCATATTGGAGGCATACGTCCCCAAGGAGGCGGAAGAGGCGGTAAAGGAAGCTTTAAGCGGTGTGACGGACGCCATTTATTACGAATTCACCCAGCCCACCGAAGAGGACACGCCTCCTACGCTGTATAAAAACAATGCGGTAGTTAAAAACTTTGAGACTATAACCAATACCTATTCCCCCGTCAGCTATCGGGAATTCGACCCCAACGCCGTAATGTCCTTTTTCTACAGCCTGTTTTTAGGCTTTATAATGGGCGATATCGGTTACGGACTGCTGATGATAATAGGCGGTGGATTTATATACTTTAAAAAGCGTGACAGGGACAGCGGACTGAGACGTCTTTCAGGCGTATTCGCCGTCGGCGGAGTATTTGCCGTCATCTGGGGAATACTGTTCAATTCGCTGTTCGGGTTGAGCCTGCCGTTCCTGCCCACGGTTATGCCCGATGCGCAGAGCGATATGTGGTCCTTTATGGGAATAAAAGTTCCTGCGGTGCTGATAATCAGCCTTGAGTTAGGCGTATTACAGCTTATGGCGGGGTATTTGTGCAGGGCGTGGCAGTGCTGGCGGCGCAGGCAGATTGCCGACGGAATTTTCGACGGGGTCGTCTGGGCGGTATTCTCGGTGGGCGTAGGCATAGCCGTTATCGGTCTTATTGACGAGGCGAACGTGTCCGTTTTAGCCATGGTCGGCGGAATAATCGCAGGGGGCAGCCTGTTGGTTGCCGTACTCACCGCAGGCAGAAAGGAAAAGCTGCTGGGCAAATTTACAAAGGGCTTCGGCGCTGCATACGGAATAATAAACTACCTGTCCGACGTGCTGAGCTATGCCCGTTTATACGGACTTATGCTCTCAGGTGCGGTAATCGCCCAGATTGTTTCGCAGTATTCCGTACAGTTCATAACGGGTGGCAACCCCGGGTTAATCATACTCGGCGTAGTGCTTATGCTCGTCGGGCACATATTCAACCTTGCAATAGGGCTGTTAGGCGCCTACATTCACGACGCAAGGTTGCAATACGTAGAGTTCTACGGCAGATTCTACGAGGGCGAAGGCGAGCTGTTCTCTCCCCTCGGCTCACAGCATAAGTACGTCTATCTGCCTTTGGGGGCAGCGGCTAAAAGGTGAAAAAATTGCAATTGATTTGCATAGCATAAATATTGCATTAAAATAAAAAAAGATTAAATTATCGGAGGTTTTATATGGATGGTATCGTTATCGCAATGGTAGGTATTGCGCTGTGC
>JBJFGI010000018.1:0-8255 GCA_051892535.1 Candidatus Coproplasma sp.
GTTACGACGGGCAAAGACAACATATTAACCCATCGTTCTGCCGTTAGCACCTTACGAAATGCAGGTTGCTGTGTGGTCATCGGGGCAGTCCCTCGCACACTCTTTATGGTTGACTTAATTATAAGCAAATCTTACCTGAAAGTCAAGAAAAATATTTTCAAAAAAACTTCCAGATGTCCACGAACGTGGACATTTGACCGTTGACAAAAGGTGGCGAAATATTATATAATACAACTACGAACATACGTTCGCCCCTACAACAAATGAGGTGGTATATGAAAAGGAACGACGAGCGAAAGGATGAAGTGTATCGCTTCATAAACAATTTTATAAAGGAATACGGTGTCAGCCCGTCTTACAATGAAATCGCCTCTTCTATCAAGTGCGCTAAATCAACTTTGTTTAAGTATATGACAAGGTTGGAAGAAGAGGGACTGATAGAGAGATTCGGCAGGAACCAGATGGTGACTATCGAAAACTCAAATGCCATTGAGCGTATTCCTGTCATCGGAACCGTTGCTTGCGGTAAACCAAAACTTGCCTATGAAGATATACAAGGCTATATCCCGATAAACGTAGATTGGCTTGGTTCAGGCGAATATTTTGGGTTGGTTGCCAAAGGCGACTCAATGACTAATATCAACATCAATGACGGAGATATTGTCATTGTCCGAAAGCAAGATACGGCAGAAAACGGACAAGTTGTAGTTGCAATGATTCCTGACGAGACCAGCGAAGATATGACTGCAACGTTAAAGCGTTTCTATAAGGAAAGAAATTGTTTCCGTCTGCACCCCGAAAACGATTATATGGACGATATTTTCGTGGATGACGTCCACATTTTAGGCGTAGCAGTAAAGAATATTAGTGATGTGATATAACCGTTGTTTTGTTTCCATTACAGCGTTATATATAAGAGCCACGGTCTCTGCCGAACTATGTAATAGGAAGTCTCAACCATTACAATATAGTCGGTAAATAAAAAGGATATGTGGAATTTGAGAAAAGGAGGATATTAAATGGCGAAAAAGAAGAATCCTTTGGCTTGTCCATCTTGTCAGACGAAATTGATGGAGAGCTGTCATAAGTGCATAGGGGTAGTGATGATATGTCCGCATTGCGGAGCATCCATTTTAGCCGACATTGATGAGAACGGACGTATGCGATTAAGTTTTGAACCGTCCGAGCAACCAACAATGAAAGCCATAGCAGTACAATAGTATATAATAGCCGAGCTATTTATATATCAGTACATAGAGTAGGACAGCGGTAGCGAAGAGCGTAAAGCCAACGCACGATATGTACGAAGTTGCAGGAGACGGAAGTTATCCTAATTTGAAACTATCCACGCCCTGCAAGATAAAAGCTAAAAAACTTAATATGATATACAGTATACGAATGCTGACAGTGGTAGTGAAAACGTAAAGCCAACGGGTAATGTATACGAAGTTGTAAGAAACAGAAGTTATCTTCAGAGAAACTATCCACGCCTTGCAAGTCCGGACTAAACCAACAGGGTTTGTCTTGATTTGTAGGGCGTATTCTATTTCTTACAAGTCAAAGGAAAGCCCTTGCAGCCGAGATTTAGTTCGGTATGCGAGGGCTTATTTCTTTGCGGAAAAAATCTGTAATTTCGTTCTGATTTGCCCTCTATCGGCTGCAAAAAAACACAGCCAATGGAGGACAAAAAAATGGCAAGAAAATACTATTTATTAGACGAAAACGGAACAATCAAGTCGGCAGACGGAAGTAAAAAGTACAGGCTGTTGGAGGGGCAAGATTTATATGAATTTTTGCATAGTCCACAGCGAAAAGAAAAGGCGTTTCTCAAAACAGAAGATATAAACGGAAATGAAATTCGTATTGAAATTCCATCAGAACACCGCACACAATACATAAAGGAAGTAAATAGAGAAAACTATGTTCGTCGAACGCAGATGGATTTGGATATTCAAGTGGTTTCGTTTAACACCGTAATAATAGACGGTGAGGAAATGGCGGGCGAAGAGGCAATTCCTGATGATAGCCAATCTTTGGAAGAGCAAATGATTGAGCGAGAGGAGATAGATAGCCTGAAAGACGCATTACGGTCTTTGTCCGAAGAAGAGCTTTACATAATAAAAAGCCTTTATTTGAACAGTGAAAGAAAGACCGAAAAGATTTTAGGATGCGAAATTGGAGTATCACAACAGGCTATCCACAAGAAAAAACAGGCGATTTTAGAAAAAATTAAAAAAATTTTAGAGCAGTAGGTTGTTTTTTGAAAAAAAATTCAACATTAAAAAGTGAGAGGGGTAAGAACCCGAAACAAAACAGGAGAAGGCATTATGAAATTGCAAATAGAAGAATTTGAAAAAGCGGCAATCGACAAAGGCTATTCAGGAGGATTAGCACTTTGGCTGGCGTTGGGTGGTGGGGAGATGGCGTATGAGAGTGTAAAACAGAACGCAAAGCTCGGACACGAGATAGTAAAAAACATCTATAACGAGTTTGGCGAAGAACAAACCTTAAGGCTCGTGGAGTTCGACGACGAAACTATCGACGGACTGAAATCTAAATACATAAAAGTCGGCAACAGTCTATTAGGCGGAATATCACCGCACGACGGCGAAATGGAAGGCTTTGATGTGGACGATTATAGCGATGAGCATATGAGTTTGTTTAATGACAAATTCCAAAAATACAGGCTCTACCCTGAATGGTACTTCACGAAAGAGTTTTGCTTGTTGAACAGATGGCGTTTCCAAAGTTGGATGCGCAGGAACAACTACACTTGGGAACAGGTAGCTTTTGAAATCGGAATATCAGTTGAACAGCTGTATTGGAATGTTGCCCGTTGGAAGAAATGGACGATGATGGATATGATTTGTCTTATGGAATTTATGGGCAAGCAAGACCTCTTCGATGTGATAATTTTTCCGGCGAACAAACTCAGGGCAGAGGTAAGACGAATGATATTCAATGAAAATAAGGAGAGAACAAATGAGTGAAGAGATGAGTATATCCGAACGCAATAAGGCAATCGCCGAAATGCTATCAGACGGAAAAAAGATAAAAGACTTCTATCGCTTTGCCGCCCAAAATCCGCACTTTGACCTGTATGATGCCTGTCAAGTAGTAATTCAACACCCTGATGCGTCCGTATGTTTTACATACGAAGAATGGAACGGTATGGGCAGGAGAATCACGAAAGGAAGAAAAGGAATTCCTTACTATGACAGAGACGGGATAAAACACTTTGCTTTCGATGCAATGGATACCCACGGCGAAGAGCGATACAGGCGTTTAATCTTCCCTATGCGCAGAATATTGATAGGTCTGGACTATCTTAACGGCACAGAACAAGCAGGAGATACAATCCACGACTATCGTAAAATCTACGCAGGGGTAGAGCAGTACTTACAAGAACACGACTATCTTTCGGACGACGACGTTCGTAACAAAATATTGTGTGAGGGCGTTTCGTTTTCGTTGTATTCAAAGACGGGTTTTCCTAAAACTAACGGCATTAAACTGCACGGTATGCCTTATGGTTTACAGGAAAACGCAGATTTATTTAAAGAAGTTTTCATATTAACTGAGACAGTCAAAGAAGAAATCGAGGACGCATATTTTTCCGCACAGGAAGAAGTCCCCGTCATCAACGACATCGATGAAGAAACCATATCAGACGAACCCATAATCAAGACTGAACCCGTCAATGAGGATATTCCTCAGGAACCTGAACCTGTAAAAGAACCAATAAAACAAAAGGAAGAAATGCACGTTTCTCCTTATTATCAGCGGTTTTTGGATGCACAAGAAGAAAACCCTGATTCAGTCATCGTACAGAGACTCGGCGACTTTTACGAGGTGATGGGCGACAATGCGGTGCGGCTTGCAGACCGATTAAATATGACCTTAACGGGTAGAGACGTAGGACTTGAAGAAAGAGTTCCTATGATCGGATTCCCTTACCACGCAGTAGATGCGTATTTAGTCAAGATTTTAGAAGAGCAGTCGATAGTCTTATTCGAAGAGGGGAAAGAGCCTATTTATCTCCCGTCCCATAAAGAAGTGTTGGGTGAAGAAGAGGTTGCACAAACCGACAAGCTCGAACTTAAAGAAATGGACGACGATGAACCGAACCCGTTTGACGACGCACAGGAGGAAACGGACGGTTACGGAGAGGAGGATGACGAGCTTGACGAAGAGCCTGACGACGAATTTGACGAGGGGTACGATGAGGACGAACAAGACGAACCCGAAGAGAAACAGCCACAGGAAAAAAAGAAAGGTAAACCGATTTGGGAACGCCGAAACAAGCCGAGCAGACAAAAGTCGTTTTTTGACGAGATTGAACAAAAGACACCGGAAGAAGAGCTTACTGAACACATACTCAAAGGCGGAAGTAACGTAAGCGGCGGTAAGATTCGCATTTACGACGAGTACCAGAAAAATCCCTATGAACAAGATTTTGTCAGTTTTATAAGAAAGGAGTATGGAATAGGTGGTCGTGGCGGTCCTGACGGCATCGACGAAATGCACGACGGCAAGGGTATCCGATTCAGTAAAAAGAATAAGGAAACGGGAGAAACAATATCCGTATCGCTGAAATGGGAACAGGCGGCAGTCAAAATCGCTAACCTTATAGACGAGGGTAATTATCTCAATGAAGAGGAAATGAAAGAGTATGAAACCCTTGTCAGATTCCGCAATGAGCGCAAGAGCGCAAACGGAGATGATGAACTTGTTAAAGTAATGGCAAGGCAAATCGTCGAATATGGTACGGCGCATACATACAGCGAAAGGTATAGCGATTATCCGGGGTTCTTAGACGAGGGATTGATATTCTACTCTCAACATACGGAAGAGATTATAAAAGAAGTCGAAAAATACGACGAAGTAGTTTCAGTCGCAAATACGAATTATCCCTATCTGTGTGTATCGTTCAAACTTCCTTATTGCCCTGTATGGAAAGCAAGAGAGGAAAGAATCCGTCAAAGAGAAGAAAAGGTTAAAGACTACGTTGACCGTTTTACAAGGCAATGTGCAGACGAGTATGAACCGTCCAACGAAAAAAACGTTGTAATGACGGTAGCTGCAGACGACCTCCCCGAAAACGAATTTCTGTTTCTGAAAGACTACCGTGAAGAATTTACAAAGTATTGCTTAAAGCAAAAGGGCGTAGAGAACGTTGAACTGTCTATGAAAAAGATAGAGATAACGTTCGATAGACGGTATATTGAATCTCTGATTGCAGGGAATGAGCAAACGCCCGAAGAAAGAGGCAGAATCCGTAAAATCGCAAACGGAATTATTTCCGAAGGAATAAGGGAAAGTACGGAAGGCAATTATTGTGCGTTCTTTGACGAACTCAAAGAAAATGAAGAATTTGCCCGTGTCCACAGCAAGGAAATAGTCGAAGAGCTTTGTCGCAGAGAGGAAGTATCCGACGTGGAAATGACGGACGACGGCTTTGACGTCAATTACTACACTCAATATCTATGGAATTACAAGGACGAACCTGAATCGGGGGAAGAGACCACAAGGGAACCCGAACAGCAGGGGCAGGAAACGGTTACGAGTTTTAACCGTTTCAAAGAGCTTACCGAACCGGACAGAACGTTTGCCGAAGAGTTCTTCTCAAAGAATTTGAGTGAACCGTATGATTCTCCTTGGGGCGAAGTTCAGTCTTGCACGGTCATAAAGAACGGTATCTACTTTGTTTCGACGGCAAGTCACGGCGGCATAATGATTCCGCAAATTCTTGCACCGCATATTCTGTCGGCAGAGGCATTATCGGAAGGCTGTATCGAACAGGGCTATTACTGTTACGAAGAGGACGCCGATAAAAACGTGCCTTTGCGAGAATTGTACGACAAGGGAATTCTGACAAGGGATAACGATTATTTCACGAGTAGTTATGTGAACACGGACAGACCTGATATGAAAGGCAGGTATATTCAGTTCAGCGAACTTACGGACGAAGAAAAGGAAAAGTTCTATGAAGATTGGGACAAAATCCTGAACGAATCCCTTGCGCATTGGAACACGAAGTATTGGCAAGCTCACGAAAGTGTTGAAACAAATACAACTATCGTTCAAGATTTAGACGAAGAGGAAGATGCCGAATGGGATAGGCGTATCGTCAGCGGAGAAATAAAGCCTGTTGAGAACAATAACACCGACCTTACCGAAATCGGGTTTGACCAAGGCGAACTCGGCGGCGCAAAGGCAAGATTCAAGAGCAATATAGACGCCATTGAGACGGTAAAAAAGCTCTATCGTGAAAACCGTGAGGCAACACCTGCCGAACGAAAAATTCTTGCTAAATACGTTGGTTGGGGTGGACTTGCCAAGGCATTTGACGAAACGGACGAGAATTGGCAAAAGGAATACACACAGCTCAAAGGACTGTTGACAGAGGACGAATACAACGGTGCAAAAGGTAGCGTACTCAATGCACACTACACCGCAAAAGAAGTTATCGACGGTATGTATTACGCACTCAAACGTTTCGGTGTAAAGGGCAACAACCGCATATTAGAACCTGCGCTCGGTACGGGTAATTTCTTTGGGTTTATGCCAAAGGAAATCTCGGACGGCGCAAAACTCTACGGCGTGGAACTTGATTCCTTAACGGGCAGAATTGCAAGCAAACTATATCCACAGGCGAATGTGCAGATAAAGGGTTTTGAACAGACTTCTTTTACGAACGACAGCTTTGATATTGTCGTAACCAACGTACCTTTCGGTGCATACAGCGTGTATGACAGCGAGTATTCAAAACACAATTTCTATATCCACGACTACTTTATCGCAAAGTCAATCGACAAGCTGAAACCTAACGGCTTAATGGCGGTCATAACGAGTAAAGGCACGATGGATAAACTCAATCCGTCGGTCAGGAAATACTTTGCAGACAGAGCCGAACTTCTCGGAGCAATTAGACTTCCAAACAATGCCTTTAAGGCTACGGCAAACACAGAAGTTGTAGCAGACGTCTTATTCTTTCGTAAAAGGGAAGAGCAGATAAATGCCGATACGCAGAATACCGAATGGCTTGCAACGGGCAAGACCGAACAGGGCTATGAGATAAATAACTACTTTATCAAACACCCTGAAATGGTTTTAGGAACGCTTGTGGAAGAGCGTGGCTTGTATGGGGCAATGGATGTAACGGTTAAACCTGATAGCAGAGAACTTTCTGTTGCGTTTAACGAGGCGGTTGAACGACTGCCTGCCGATTTCTACACAAACCCCGAAAAATCGACAACAATCGACGCAAGGGAAGAAATAGAAGTCGATTACGACGTCAAGCCGCTCTGTTATAAAACGGTTGGAAACAGGCTGTATATGCGTGTCGGCGACACGATGGAAGAAAGAGAAGTTCCTATCCGACCGCAAGACGCATTTCAAAGAATTTCGGGAATGATAGATTTGAGAAAAACTATCCGTGAAATTCTTGAAATGGAAATATCGGGTTGTTCGGACGAGCAGTTGCAGTTTGCGCAGAAGAGGTTAAACGACAAGTACGACCGTTTTGTCAGAAATTACGGCATTCTAAACAGTCAGACCAACATAAGGCTTTTCAGAGAAGATGCGGACAGTTCATTATTGTTTGAATGCGAAAAACTTTCGGACGATAAAAAGACAGCCACAAAAGCAGACGTATTCTTTGAAAGAACGATAAGACCTTACGTAGTGCCTACGCAGACGGACGACTGTTTCGAGGCGTTGCAAATCTCGTTGAACGAACGTGGCAGAGTGGATATAGCATATATCGAAGAACTCACAAAAAAGGACTACGATACTGTTTTGACCGAGCTTGGCAATACGGTATTTCGCAACCCTGCCGAAACAAGGCTTGACGATGATTATTCAGGCTTTGAGACGGCAGAAAAGTACCTTTCGGGTAACGTAAAGCGCAAACTTTCTATGGCAAAGACCTTTGCACGGGAATTCCCCGACAAGGGTTTTGACCGAAACGTTAAGGCGTTGGAGGACGTTCAGCCCGAACCGCTGTCTGCAAGCGATATTTCCGTAAGAATAGGTGCGAGCTGGATAGACAAGGACTACTACAAGCAGTTCCTTATGAAGATTATCGGCATACCTTTCTATTATGAGGACGGTCTATCTATCTACTACAACCCCCACGATTCAAGTTGGCGAGTGGATAAATCAACGCATCTCAGGCACTTCTCGGATATGAAAGTTCACGAGGTGTACGGCACAAGCCGAGCGAGTGCATACCGCATTTTTGAGGACTGTCT
>JBJFGI010000018.1:8355-19367 GCA_051892535.1 Candidatus Coproplasma sp.
ACGAGGTGTACGGCACAAGCCGAGCGAGTGCATACCGCATTTTTGAGGACTGTCTTAACTTAAAGGCAACGA
Source organism: Candidatus Coproplasma sp. (assembly GCA_051892535.1). GTDB lineage: Bacteria > Bacillota > Clostridia > Christensenellales > Borkfalkiaceae > Coproplasma. Next base: position 8,428 of record JBJFGI010000018.1, read on the forward strand.
CTATCTACGACACTGTGGAAGAGGACGGCAGAGAAAAGAGAGTACTCAATCAGGCGGAGACGATAGCGGCAAGGGAAAAGCAGAACAAAATCAAAGAAGAGTTCAAAGATTGGATATTCGAGAACCCTGAACGCAGGGACGAGTTGGTAGCAAGATATAACGAACTGTTCAATCAGATACGACTGCCCGCATATGACGGAAGTTATCTCAAATTCCCTGAAATGAACCCTGCAATCGAGCTTAAGCCCCACCAAAAGAACGCAGTACAAAGAATCGTAACGGGTGAGAATACGCTGTTGCATCACGTTGTCGGCGCAGGAAAGACGTTTACTATCTGTGCCGCCTGTATGAAGTTAAGGCAGTACGGACTTGCGAAAAAGCCTATGATAGCCGTACCGAACCACTTGGTACAACAATGGGCAGGCGAGTTCAGAAAGTTATACCCTAATGCAAAACTTTTAATTGCAGGTAAGGAAGATTTGGAGAAGAACAACCGTAAAAGGTTTGTATCGAAGGTCGCCCTCGGAGATTGGGACGCAGTCATTATTGCACAGAGTTCGTTTGCGAAAATTCCCATATCGGCAGAACGGCAGGAAAGAAAACTCCAAGAAGAAATCAGCCGTATCGAAGAGACGATAGCCTCGCAGTGGGAGGAAAACAGTCATCCCCGTGGTGCAGTCAAAAATCTTGAACGTATCAAAAAGAGCCGTGAGGCACAGCTCAAAAAGCTGATGGACGACGCAAAGAAAGACGACGTTTTAATATTTGAAAATCTCGGCGTGGACTATTTGTTTATTGACGAGGCGCACAACTATAAAAACCTGTTCTTATTCACAAAAATGAACAACGTAGCAGGTATATCAACTACGGCAAGTCAGAGAGCGAGCGATTTGAAATTGAAGGTCGAGTTCATCAATGAGTTGCACGGCGGCGATAAAGGCGTTGTGTTTGCAACGGGTACGCCTATAAGCAATTCAATGACCGAGATGTACACAATGCAAAGCTACTTGGGCAATGAAACACTCAATAATATCGGAATTAATTTCTTCGACGCTTGGGCGGCAGACTTCGGCGAGACGATAACTTCGCTTGAAATGGCACCGTCCGGTCAGGGTTACAAGGCTAAGACAAGGTTTGCAAAGTTTACGAACCTGCCCGAACTCTTAACCCTTTACCGTTCTTTTGCCGACGTGCAGACTTCGGATATGGTAAAGCTCGACGTCCCCGAAGTGGACAGAGAGGTAATAGCGTTAAAGCCGAGTGATACGGTTATAGACCTTGCGGAAGAAATAGCCGAGAGAGCAGAGAAAATCAGTTACGGAAAAGTACCGCCTGAAATCGACAATATGCTAAAAATCACGAGCGACGGCAAAAAGTTAGCGTTAGATCCGAGATGCTTCGAGCCCACGGCTGGCGATGAAGAGACGAGCAAACTCAACGCCTGTGCCGAGCGTATTTACGAGATTTGGAACGATACTCAAGATTTTAAGGGAACACAGATTGTTTTCTGCGATTTGTCAACGCCTAAGAAAGCGTTTGAGGACTACGAATACGGAAAGGACTTCGACGTGTATAACGACTTGAAATACAAACTCGTTCAGAAAGGTATTCCTGCAAACGAGATAGAGTTCATACACGAGGCGAACACCGATGCTCAAAAACAAGCCTTATTCGATAACGTAAACGACGGAAAAGTCAGGGTTCTGCTCGGTAGCACGGAAAAGTGCGGAGCAGGTACGAACGTACAAAAAAGGCTTGTGGCTCTGCACCATCTTGATACTCCATACCGCCCCAGCGATATGGAGCAGAGAGAGGGTAGAATTGTCCGTCAGGGCAATGAAAACGAAAGAGTAAAGATATTTACCTACGTAACCGAGCGAACGTTCGACAGTTACTCTTATCAGATTTTGGAGAACAAACAGCGTTTTATCTCACAAATAAATAAGGGTGATTTAACCGTGCGTGAGGCGGAGGATATAGACGAAACTACTCTATCTTATGCGGAAATCAAGGCAATTACAGCCGCTAACCCGAAGATAAAGAGAAAAATGGAAGTGGATACGGAAGTTGCGAGACTTCGAGTTTTGGAAGGACAGTTCAAGAAGAATTTATACGCCTTACAGGACAAGATACGCAAGACCTTCCCCGAAGATATTCGCAGACAGGAACTCTTTATCGAACGCACGAGAGCCGATATGAAAGTGGTTGAGGAGAACTATAACCCCGACAACTTTGTAATCAACGTAAACGGTATTGTGTTTACGGACAGAAAAGAGGGTTCGAGAGCGTTGATGGATGCGCTTTACGAAAGCAAACCGGAAACAGTTGTTGCCGAATACGCAGGGTTCAAGATAAGTATGAACCCTATGGTATTCCTTGCGGGCGAGCGTAGTATTACGCTTTCTTGTAACGGGCAGTACAGCATTGATATAGGTCAGAGTGCAAGCGGTAACTTGACGAGAATCGAGAACTTTTTAGAGGATCTTCCTAACCGTGAACAGCGTTTGGTTTCGAGACTTGAACAGTTAAAACTTGACTATGCCGTGGCACAGGAAGAGGTCAAAAAGCCGTTTGAACACGCAGAGCTTTTGACAAGTCTTTTAAAAGAGCAGACCGAACTCAATGCCGAGCTTGATTTAAATAAGCATGAGGAAGTAATCATATCCGACGACAAGGATGAAGGAGATAACTATATGGCTTTACCTGAAAGCAACAATACGTCAGGACAAAAATTTATAAGGGAGGAAAAAAGAATAATTGAAGAGATAGAAAATATGGAAATGGCTGTTCAGCCTGATTATTCCATTGACCAAGAGGATATGGCAAACTACGGCTATGTATGGCGTGGTATGTTGCCTATGAGCAGGGAGACCGCAGAACAGTTATATAAGTTAGGACTTCCCGTTCACAGGTTGCACGAGGACGGCACAGAATATGCCATTAACAAGCCCGAAGATTTCCATAACGAGCGTATATTCGGCATTAAGAAAACCGATTGGAAACCCTTTATCGAAAGCGAAATAGGCAAGACCTATCTTGCGACAAAGTTTGAAATTTGCAATGCGGCAAGCGATGTTGTAAGTGAGGACCTTGGATATGTTGACGAGGCGTTCACGATTGATTTTATGGAAAGCAACTATGCTGAAAGAGCGGCATTAAAGAACTATACAAAGGGCATTAAACCCGATAAGCGTTATGTCCCCGGCTTAATCGACGAGTACACGGACAAGATTTATGACGATGCTCTGAAACACTACGGTTGGGTTAAGTCCGATATTACTAAGGCGATTGTCAACAGGATAGATAATGCCGAGCTGAAAGACGAGACTGAAAATGATGTTAAACAGAGCGAGTTGCAGGAGTTCGTAAGACAAGGACTTATCGACCATAACTTACACGAAGTAGTAATCGGTGAAGTAACCGACGAGGACGATGCGTATGAAATTGCAACCGAACTCAAATCTTGGTTTGAGGATAGTTCATTTACCGAGGGAACAAGCGGTGAAGAGTTCGATTATTGGTACGACGATTTTTCGGAGGAGACGATAATTCCTTTGCTTATGGGCAGACACTACAATGCTGAGGACGAGCTTTACGAGGCGGTAACAAAGGATATGAACACCAACGAGTTCAGGGAGTTCGCAGGGTTAGAGCCTATCGACTACAAAAAACGTGTAATGGAGTTGGTAAACGACGAATTTAGGCAGTTCCAGACGGCAACCTTGGCAAAGACTCCCGAAGAGATTTTCAGTAAGAACTATGAAATATACGTTAAGACTGAACTTATGGATACGATTATCGGCGAGGGTATAGGCGATGAGTATTATCAGGCTTTGTATCAGGATAGGGATAACGGCATTTTGCAACAGCTCTACGACGATTTTATCGGGAGCGAGTATGCAAGCGTAAACACCGGTACGGACACTATGGAGTTTATTCAAAACTACTGTTATCAGTATTATGGCGACGTGCTTAAAAGTGAAAGAGAAACTCCTACCGATGGTGATGTTTTGTTTTTTGGTACGGACTTCCAGAACACCGCCTATTACTATTTCAAGGACAAGTTGGGTGGAGACTACGACGAACTGAGAATTACGGAAGAGGCGAAACGCTATATCATATCCGCACCTGTGTGTTACTTGTCTCAGGAGTATATGGACGAGCATAACATTATCTTCCTGAAAACGGGAAGAGATATTGACGAGGATAAACTCTCCAAAGACTTCGAGTATAGCACAAGGGAGGAAATGAAAAAGGCGTATTACTTAAAACTCCCGCTGGAATCGGTTGAACCGAACAAGGCTTGCAAAACTTCGGTTGAGGGATATATCAGAGGTAACTTCGACGGTATGCGTCTTAAAACCGAAAACATTTCAGGCTTGGTTGATTACTACGGCGAAGAGAGATTAAATTTCGTTCTTGCTAATACAGTGCAGATGAGCGAAACGGACGGCAGATACAGCCTTGGTAATAAGGCGTGGGCGAGCGGTATCGTTGTTCTCAATGACGAAAGCGATAGGGCGAAGTTCTATATCAATTCTCACCCTGCAATTCTGGACGGGTTCATTTCAAGCTACAGGAAACAGCAAAAGGAAAAAGCTGACAGAAGGGAAAAGATAAATCGCTTTGAAATCGAAACCGAGTTCGGAGGTAAAGAGACGGTCAGAGCAACGGTTGAGTTGTACAACGTGAAAGAGCCTTTGGAGAACAGAGATGTGCACGGTTTGGCAATTCACCTTTGGGATGAAACAGGAGAACCTTACGCAACACTTACGACTTCGTTCGGTGAGTTTATCGGTCAGAAGAACTGTGCCTATGTAGACGTCAATAACTGTCCTTTTGCAGAACAGTTGCTTAAACAGGGACTTGCCCTCGATACGGGGCTTGAATACCAGAGCGGATATGTAACGTATCCGTTATGGCAGTTCAACGAGGAATTCTTAAAGACGGTCGGCGGCGAGGACTACAAAACCTATTCGAGAGAATGGGATAAGTATATGGCAGAAATATCAGAACAAGAAAATAACGAAAAGGAGGAAAATATTTTGCCTGAAAACGAAAACAAAAACAAGTGGGTAACCGTCAAGGTTTCTCACAACGCTTGCCTTTCCGAGCAGGAAAAGCATTTATTTATGAAGATGCCCAACGGTAGCGAATACCGTGGCTACACTTACAACGTATACAAGAGCCGTGTAAAGGAGAGCAGTCAGCTTGTAGATTTACAGTCAGATAGTTCGGAGCTTTGTTATGAACTCTTATTCAGGGATAACGAATACGTTATTTTGCATAAGGGTGACGACGAAGTGGAACTTTCGGCGGAGGAATTCAAGGAGATTGTAAACGGTACTTCCGATAAGGACTATGTAAGGGAAGAACCAAAGGAACGCCTGTCTATAAGCATTCCGGGAGACAACATCAAGGGAACGTATGAAAAGTCGTCTTTGATAAGTATTCCCGATGATAAGCAGTACGCAGGGTACGGCTATTACGTTCCCAATTCCTTTATCGAAGAGGACAAGTCCCGTGAGGACGGATATATGAAAGTATCCTTGCCCGAAGATATTATCGTCACCTTAAAAAATAAGGAAAGAACCGAAGAAATGACAGTAACGGCAAAAGAGCTGAAAGATATTTACGACGGTAAGAAAGTCGAACTTACAGTTTCAAAGACGCAGGAAACAAAGGTCGAGGAGCAGAAGAACGACGGCGGTTGGAAAAACGTATATGTTCCTGCCAATATGTTCATTAAGGATTACGAAAAGAGCAATCTTATGCGTATGCCCGACGGCAAGTACAGCGGCTACGTTTACTACTTCCCCAAAAACCTTATGGAAGAAACGAGGAAGGGAGATTTCAAGCTCAGCTTGCCCGAAAACTTTACTATCCGCCTTAAAAACAATAAGGACGGAGGAGAATATGAGTTGTCGGTTGACGAGTTTATCGCAGAGGTGAGTGGCAAAAAGACAGAGACCTATCAAAAGCCGAGCGAGACAAAGTCGGACAAGTTTTCCGAAAGGAAGAAAGTGCTTGACGAGAAGATTCCGCAGGAGATGAAAGATAAGCCTAATTGGGTAATTGTAAGGGTTTCAGACAACCCTGAAAAGGGCAGACCTAATAAATACCTGATTAACGTACATACGGGGAAGTTTGCCGAGAGCGACAACCCCGAAACGTGGACGGACTATGAAACGGCTTGTGAGTATGCGAGAAGTAACGGCGGCATAACGCTTGCGTATGCGCTCGACGGCAAGGACGGCATTGCTTGCATTGACCTTGACCATTGTATTGACGAGAACGGGGAATATTCCGAACTTGCGAAAGAGGTGCTGTCGAAATGCGGTAAGACATATGTGGAAACGTCGGTCAGCGGTAAGGGATTGCATATCTTTGGTAAGACTGAGGGTATGGACGTTCGTGCTTTCTCAAAGGACGGCGATTTTGAGTTCTATCAGAAGTCGCACTTCATTGCTATGACGGGCGACAATGTTACTGATATTCGCTTTGAGTCCTTTGACAGCGACAAAATGAAAGAGCTTATTACAAGGAAATGTGAAAAGCGTTCGCCTTGGAGTGGTAAGGGCGCAGGCGTTGAAGGACTTTCTAAAATGTCGGATAGAGACGTAGTAGAAAAAGCCTGTGCAGACAAAAAGCACGGAGAAACGTTCAAATCTCTGTATAACGGACAGGACTTGTTTAACAACCATTCCAACAGCGATATGTCGCTTATGAACCGTCTTGCTTATTGGTGCAATGGGGATAAGGAACAGATGCTTCGCATCTTTGCTACAAGCGGTCTCTTCCGCCCTGAAAAGTCTCCCGATTATTACGAGGGAACGGCAATCAAGGCAATAAGGGATGTGAACGGTCGATTTCATCAGAACTCACAGAATACCTATAAACCCAAGCCGCCCGTGAACACTTCGGGCAACAGTAAGAGGTAATAAAAAGCGGCTATCGGTTGATAGCCGTTAGGATTGAGATTTATTTGCTTGAAAGAAGAAAGTGAAAGTTTTTAAACTGCAACTAAAAAACTTTTAAAATGGATATCTTTTTAAAACCGACAAAAAGAAAAAATTTTTAGGCTGTGTTTATTAAATCAAAACTCACTTATTCGGAAAGAGCAACAATATCTTTTGCTTCAACAAGCACAACGTTGTTATGCGATAAAGAGTATTCTTTAACGCTATCCGTAAAGCCTGAAAGCGAAAATAGAAAAAAATAAACTTTACCGTCAACAAAAACTTTGTCTTGTAATTTTTTCAGTTGCTGCATATCGAATTGTTCGTTTGTGAATTTGCATTCGCCAAAGATAAAGTTTTGTTTATTTTTGTCGGGAGCTAATATATCTATTTCAAGATTTACCGATTGCTTTTTGCCGTCAATAAGTTGGGTGGTCTTACCCCAATAGCGTGAGGCGTTGTGTATTCTGAATGGCAATTGTTTCTTTTTGTTTAAAATATACAGATAATCAAGGCACAATTTTTCAAACGGTTTGGAAGCAAAAGTATGAAGATTGCCCTGTATGCTATCTTCCCAGACGCCGTCAATATCGTCGTTTTCAAGGTCGGTGAGATTGCGATAAGCAAACGCATACCAAAAACGGAAGAAATTATCGCAAAGAATATAATTGCCTTTTGCCGTGTTATTTTTATCTTTGTCGGAGGAAAGGGCGGGCGATTCCTTCTCAACGATAGATAGCTCTATCAGGTTTTTAAGATAAACGCTTAATTTGCTCTTTTCAAGTTGCGTTTTGCTCAAGAGGTTGCTGAAAGAGTTGTTACCGAGCGCGATTGCTTCGACGATTGTGTTATAGACGGAAGTTTCCCTAAGCTCTTGCTTTAGGAGAAATTCGACCTCGTTGTAGAGCGAACAGCCTTTACGAAGAATGTTTCGTTTGACGTTATCTTCAATCGACAGGTTATTGCTGAATTGTGCCAAGTAATGAGGTACTCCGCCAAGCATAGAATACGCCATAAGTTTATCCTCAACGGAAAAGTCGGGAAAGAATTTTAAGGCATCGGTGTAAGGCATTGGTTTCACTTTATAAATGCCGGTGGTCCTGCCGTATAAAGGATTCTTCTCTGCAAGCAACTCTTTTTCGATAAAGCTCATTGCACTACCGCAAAGAATAATCATAACGTTTTCATACCGCAATTTATCATCCCAAAGAACTTGCAGAATGGACGGAATGCTTTCATTTACTTTGCAGGCATAAGGGAACTCATCGATAATAAGTAGTTTTTTTGCATCCGTCTGAACGTGCAAAACGCAGGAGAAAACCTTTTCCCAATCAGATATGCAATCAACGTATTCATAAGCAGGTATTTTATAGGAATGAACCTTATCGGTAAAAGATTGAAGTTGCTTTGCGTCGGTCAATTCACGGCACGTGTAAGAGATAGCAGTTTTATTTTTGCAAAACTCTTTTAAAAGTTCGGTTTTCCCGACACGGCGCCTGCCGTATAAGACGATAAGCTCGGCTTTGTCGGAAAAATAAGCATCGTTAAGAAATTGCAATTCATTTTTACGCCCGATAAACATATACAAGTTCTCCTTACTGAAATCTGTATAATTCAAATTAGTCTAATCACGATTTGACAAAATAATTATATCAAATGGGAATGTATATGTCAAGAGCTAAAGACATCAAAGAAAGAAAAATAATAAATTTTATGGAGGAAAAATGAAGAAAAAGAATATACGTGATACCCCTATCGAACTGTTCGTACCTTACGGTTACGAGTTTGATGATTTATACGACACGGAAACGCCTGAGGAATTAGGCGAGCCGATTATGGAAGAGGAGGTGAAAGTGCGCTTTGGAAAAGAAGATAAAAAATCTCGCTTATGAAAAACTTTCGCCTGAGTACAAGTTTATCGTAGACGAAGTAATGAAGAATCTTGACGAGGGCGCAGGTTTATGGCGAGCAGGTTGGCAAATGCCGAGGATGCCGGAATCGGCTATCACGAAAAAGCAGTACAGAGGCGTAAACAACTTTTGTCTTACGCTTGTTGCAATGGCAAAAGGTTACAGCGATCACCGCTGGGCAACCTTCCGTCAGATAGAAGAGAAAGGTTGGAGCTTTAAGAAAGACGAAGAGGGAAACAGTCTTGGCAAAGGCGCAGGCGTACCTATCGAATACTTTGACCTTATCGACAAACAGACCGGAAAGAAGTTGGACAGAAGTGTCTTTGACGGAATGACGGTTGACGAAAAGGAAGAGTATTTTGCAAAGAATGTCAAACCTATCAGAAAATACTACCGTGTTTTTAACGGCGATATAATCGACGGAATTCCTGCATTGGAAACCAAGGAACTTAACCCTAACGAAAAGGTAGAAACGGTTGAAAAGCTCCTTGATTATTGGAACTTGAACGAGGCAAAGATTATCTATGGTGGCGGACAGGCATTCTACCGTCCGAAAACCGACGAGATACATCTGCCTAACCGTGAAAAGTTCTTCTCAATGCAGGAGTTTTATTCAACGGCATTACACGAGCTTGGTCACTCAACGGGACACAAGAGCCGCTTAAACAGAGACTTGGAAAATTTATTCGGTACGCCCGAATATGCTTTGGAAGAGTTAAGGGCGGAGATTGCGTCGATGTTTATTGAACAGGACTTGGAAGTGCAGGTGGATACTGAACACCGCCGCAATAATTCTGCTTACATAGCGTCTTGGCAGGAGGCAATTAAGGACAATCCTAATGCGCTTTTTACGGCAATTACCGATGCGGACAAGATTGCTAAATACGTTGCTTTAAGGGCTAGACAAAACCAAACGCAAGAACAGGCGGAAACCAAAAAGGAAATTGAGAAGTATGCTATCGTAACCGACAAGAACGCTTACGACGAGACCGTTTACAAAGTGTATATGGCATCGGCTTTCGGTCAGACCGCACTTGCTATCAGCTACGGTTTTACAAGTAGAGAGGCGTTGGAGGAAGAGTTCGGGAAGATGCAACAGCTCCCGTTTTGGAAAGACAAGGAGTTCCAAGAATGTTCCTATGAAGAACTGCAAGCGTTCAGCATAGAACGTGCAGAAAAGGAAGAGATACAGGAAGAGCAGTCCAAAGTCTTTATCAAGCCGAGCGAAGTTGCGGCAAAGGCATTCCCGACAACGGAGAGTAAACCCGTAGAAATGACCGAGCGTGGTTTGGAAACACTTACCCGTATGGGCGACAGAGACGTCGTGGAAAGAGCGAGCAAGACCAAAAACGGCGAGAAGTTCACGCAGTTGTACGCAGGTATTTCCGTTCTCGGCAACGAGGAGAAAGACGAGCGTTCGCTTATGAGCAGAATAGCAATGTTCTGTAACGGAGATAAAGAGCAGGTGCTCAGAATCTTCCGTTCGTCAGGACAGTACAGGGAAGAAAAGCCCAACGCCTTTTACGAGAAAATGGCAGAGCAGTCTATTAGTTTTGTTGAGCGTGTAAGGCGTGAAAGCACAAAGCCGCAGACGCCTGCATGGGGCAAGGGCAAGCAGGGAGTAAACGCCAAGACCTGATGAAACGTAAGCGTTTACTTTTGGTCCTTACGGCAGTAAATGTCTTGCTACTTTTAGTGAGCGTTTTCTGCCTTGTAAGGACAGAGCAAAACAACAAATATTTCAATTCAACGAATACCGATTTTGACTACTATGAGTGTGGGAACGGCAAGGCGGTTTTGACCTTGCACGAGGATAAAGAGATAACCTTAATATTCGGAGACAAGAGTGTAAAAGTGGTTGACGCATATCAAACAACAGGCAAGGAAGAAGTGGTCTCCGTGGTAATGTTTATCCGTGAATATACCCGTAAACATGGGCTTGAATTAAAAAGGAGCAACACTCAGATAATGGGAGAATATCGGCTACATAACCTATTATATTTAGTTGGCTACAAGAGAGAGCAAACGGGCGACGCAGATGTCGATTACGTTAGTGATAGCCGATGGTATG
>JBJFGI010000019.1:0-4466 GCA_051892535.1 Candidatus Coproplasma sp.
AAGCCGCCTCACCCTCTGAACGTTTAACTATATTGAGTTGTAAGTTTAACATAAATTCAAATTAAAAAATTTTCAAGGAAAGGTAATTTATATGATACAACCTCAGACCAGGCTCAAGGCTGCAGATAACAGCGGCGCTAAAGAGCTTATGTGTATAAAGGTGCTCGGCGGTTCTTTCCGCAAGACGGGCAACATCGGCGATGTTATCATATGCTCCGTAAAGACTGCTGCCCCCGGCGGTTCAGTCAAGAAGGGCGAAGTGGTAAAGGCCGTTATAGCAAGGACTAAGCAGGGTATCAGGCGCAACGACGGCACCTATATCCGTTTCGACGACAATGCGGCTGTCATTATCGGCTCCAACCAGGAACCCAAAGGCACCCGTATTTTTGGACCGATAGCAAGAGAGTTGAGAGAGAAGAACTATATGAAGATAATCTCTCTCGCACCTGAAGTTCTTTAATTAAGGAGAGATTGCAATGAACGTAAAATTGAATGATAACGTTGTAGTTATCACCGGTAAGGATGCGGGCAAGCAGGGCAAGGTTATTGCCACTTCTCCCAAGAACGGAACGGTGACAGTTGAGGGCGTTAACGTCCACAAGAAGGCTCAGAAGGCAAGAAGGGCAAACGAAACTTCTCAGATTGTCGAAAAGGAACAGCCCATTGACGTTTCCAACGTAATGGTAGTTTGTGACGCTTGCGGCAAGGGTGTAAGAGTAAAGCACTCCGTCGTTGACGGCAAGAAGGTAAGGGTTTGCGCTAAGTGCGGTGCCGTATTAGATAAGGCATACGCAGGTAAGGCAGGCAAGGCTCAGCAGCCTAAGGAAGCTCCTAAGAAGCGTGTAAGGAAACGTGCCGCTAAGAAGGAAGAGACCGCTGCTGAAGAGAACAAGGGTGAATAAGGAGGCGCAAGATGGCTAATAAGGAATATGCAAACAGAGTAGCACAACAGTACGCCGAAGAAGTAGTGCCTGCACTTACCCAGAAATTCGGTTACAAGAACCCTATGGAAGTACCCAAGCTCGTGAAGATCGTCATCTCCTCCGGCTTAGGCGACATTAAGGATAACGCAAAATCCATTCAGTCTGCAGTAAACGAAATCAAGCAGATTACAGGTCAGCAGCCCATTTTAACCAAGGCTAAGAAGTCGGTTGCAAACTTCAAAGTAAGGGAAGGCATGAACGTAGGTATCAAAGTTACCCTTCGTGGCAACAGGATGTATGAATTCTTCGATAAATTCATCTCCATCGCACTTCCCCGTGTTCGTGACTTCCGTGGTGTTCCCACCGACAGCTTTGACGGAAAGGGCAACTACTGCATGGGTTTAAAGGAACAGCTTATGTTCCCTGAAATCCAGTACGACCAGGTTGAAAAGATCAGAGGTATGGACGTGTGCATCGTTACTACGGCTAAGACCGATGAAGAAGCAAGAGAGCTTTTAAGGGCACTCGGTATGCCCTTCAAGAAGTAAGGAGAAAGAGTTATGGCAAAGAAGTCAATGATAAACAAGCAGCAGAAGCCTGCTAAATATTCAACGAGAGCATACACAAGGTGCTCTATTTGCGGCAGACCCCATGCGGTTCTTCGCAAATACGGCGTGTGCCGTATCTGTTTCCGTGAACTTGCTTACAAGGGTGAAATCCCCGGCGTTAAGAAGTCAAGCTGGTAATTAAAAGGAGGAAAGATAAAATGACAGATCCTATCGCAGATATGCTCACTCGCATCAGAAATGCGTTGGCAGTAAATAAAGAAACGGTTGAAATTCCTTCCTCCAACATGAAAAAGGCAATCGCCGACATCATGTTAAAAGAAGGTTACATCGAGGGCGTTAAGCTTGTAGAGGACGGTTATTCCGGCAAGCTTGTAATCACGCTTAAGTATGCAGGCAAAAATAAGTCGGTCATCAACGCTCTGCAGAGAGTTTCCAAGCCCGGTTTAAGGGTTTATGCAGACGTTGAAAATATGCCCAGGGTTATGGACGGACTCGGTATCGCCATCATCTCGACCAACAAGGGCGTCATGACAGATAAGCAGGCTAAGGCTGCCAACGTCGGCGGCGAAGTGCTCTGCTACATCTGGTAAGGAGGTACTTTATATGTCAAGAATAGGTAAGGAACCCGTAGTTATCCCCGCAGGCGTAACCGTGTCCTTTGAAAACGGCGTTGTAACCGTTAAGGGCGCAAAAGGTACGCTTACACAGAAGATCGAAGGAGATATCCTCATTCAGGTAGAAGGCAACGTAGCTCACGTAGTTAAGGGTGCAGACCTTGAAGAGCTCGAGGCAAAACACGGTTTATACCGTGCACTTCTTGCCAACATGGTTAAGGGTGTTTCCGAAGGCTTCACCAAGACCTTGAAGGTAAACGGCGTAGGTTGGAAGGTTGCTAAGCAGGGCAATAAGCTCGTTATGAACGTAGGTTATTCCCACCCTGTAGAGTTCGTTGAACCCGCAGGCGTAACCATTGCTTGCCCCAACCCCAACGAAATCACCATCACGGGTATCGACAAGACGCTCGTAGGTCAGACCGCAGCAAACATCAGAACAGTACGTAAACCCGAACCCTACCACGGATACGGCATTGCTTACAGCGATGAAGTTATCGAACGTAAAGAAGGTAAGACGGGAGGCAAGGGCAAGAAGTAATTTCGGATATAAGGCCGCTTAAAGCAAGTCTGCATCAATCCGTGCGGATAGCCGCTTAAAACCGGCTGACTTAAATCAAGTCGCTTTAAGCGCAACCGTTTCCGAAGGGTTGTCCTAATTAAGGAGATATTATGATTAAGAAAATCGATAAAAACGAAGAAAGACTTCGTCGTCACACCAGAGTAAGAAAGAAGGTTTCCGGTACCGCTGAAATGCCCAGGCTTAGCGTTTACCGTAGCCTTAACCACATCTATGCACAGGTTATCGATGACGTTAAGGGCGTAACCTTATGTGCTGCTTCCACCATGGAAAAGTCAGTACAGGCAGAAATCAAGGATATGACCAAGACGGACGCAGCTAAGGCTGTCGGCAAAATCGTTGCAAGCCGTGCATTGGAGAAGGGTATTTCCGCTGTCGTATTCGACAGGGGCGGCTACCTCTACACCGGCAGGGTTCAGGCCCTTGCTGATGGCGCAAGAGAGGGAGGACTTAAGTTCTAAGGAGTAAGACCATGGAAGAAAAGAAAGAAAGAGTTGCCCGCAGAGGCGACAGACCCCGTAAAAGGGAAGAAGACGACGGATTCGTAAAGAAGCTTATACAGGTTAACAGGGTAACCAAGACCGTTAAGGGTGGTAGGAACATGCGTTTCGCAGCCCTTGTAGTTGTCGGCGACGGCAACGGCTCGGTTGGTTACGGTATGGGCAAGTCCAAGGAAGTTCCCGAAGCAATCGAAAAGGCTACGGCACAGGCAAAGAAAAATCTCATCAAAGTCAGCCTTAAGGGCACCTCTATCCCCCACAGCGTTTTGGGCGTATACGGCAGAGGTTCAGTTTTGATGATGCCCGCATCTGAAGGTACCGGCGTTATCGCAGGCGGTCCCGTTCGTGCGGTTATGGAAGCTGCAGGCGTTAAGGATATTCGTACCAAATCCCACGGTACCAACAACCCCATCAACGTCGTTAAGGCAGCCGTTGCCGGCTTAGCAGAACTTAAGTCTGCAGAAGAAGTTGCAGCAGTTCGTGGCAAGTCGGTTGAGGAAATTTTAGGCTAAGCGGAGGAATACAATGGTTAAAATCACGTTAGTTAAGAGCGTATCCAACGAAAACGCAAGCGTAAAGGCAACCGTTGCAGCGCTCGGTTTAAAGAAAATCCGTCAGAGCAAGACCTTGGAGAGCACCCCTGCTAACCTCGGTCAGATAGAGAAAGTTAAGTACCTTCTCAAGGTAGAGGAAGTTTAAGGAGATAAGTAGTTATGGCTATGAAAATTCATGAATTACAGCCCGCAGAGGGCGCAAACACCTCCACCAAAAGATTAGGTAGAGGTATCGGCTCGGGCAAGGGCAAGACGTCCGGCAAGGGTCACAAAGGTCAGTGGGCTCGTTCGGGCGGCGGCGTTCGTCCCGGATTCGAAGGCGGTCAGATGCCCCTTCACAGGAGAATCCCCAAGAGAGGTTTCCACAACAAGTGGGCAACTTCTTACCTCATTATCAATCTCTCTCAGCTTAAGGACGTACCCGCAGGTACCGTAGTTGACTACGATTACGTAGTAGAAAACAACCTCACCAAGGTTGTAAAGAACAACGGCGGACTTAAGGTACTCGGTACGGGCAAAATCGAGGTTGCCCTCACCGTTAAGGCTGCCAGGTTCTCTGAAAGCGCAAAAGCTGCTATCGAGAGCGCAGGCGGCAAAGCAGAAGTTATCGGTGCCGACGAAGAGTAATTTCTTCGTCGCATCATAGCGGTTGGCTTAATTCCCAATCGCTTAAAGAGAGGTTAAAATGTTTGAAACAATAAAAAATTGTTTTAAGAACAAGGAAATACG
>JBJFGI010000020.1:0-4444 GCA_051892535.1 Candidatus Coproplasma sp.
CATAGGTAGCGGGAGCGTAGCAAACTACGTCTAAGGCGTGGTCGGAGAGCTTGGAACCCATCGAATCGAAGTAAGCAATTCTGTCTGCAAGAGCGTCGCAGAGGTCTTGTAACGTCTTAATCTCCTTGCCTACAACGCCTGCGAGCTGGTTAACCCAGCTTGCAAACCAGCTAAGCTCTACGTTGATTGCCTTGTCGGGTCTGAACGCAGGGCGAACCTTAACCTTTAAGGTGGGATCTGCATTCATCTTCTTGTGCCATTCAAGGCTGTCAACAGGGTCGTCGGTGGTGCAGACGGTCTTAACGTTGAACTTGTACATCATCTCACGAGCGGTAAGAGTTTCAAGCACTTCGTTAGCCTTCTTCCAGATCTTCTCTGCATTGGCGGGGTTGATTATGTCGTCAATGCCGAAATACCTCTGCATTTCAAGGTGTGACCAGTGATAGAGAGGGTTGCCGACAAAGTAAGGCATACTCTCTACAAACTGCAGATACTTCTTATAGTCGTCGTCGGGACCGGAGATGGAATCTTCCTCGTAACCCCTTGCACGGAGCGCACGCCACTTATAGTGGTCGCCGTACCTGTCGCCTGCGCCAAGCCAGACCTCGGTGAGGTTCCTGAACTTCTTGTCTTCATAGATTTCACGGGGCTGAAGGTGGCAGTGATAGTCTATAATAGGCATCTTTTCTGCATGTTCGTGATACAACTTCTTTGCCGTTTCGGTTTCGAGCAAAAAGTCTTTATCCATAAACTTTTTCATAATTTATAACGTTACTCCTGTTTTGAAAATTGCTATTTCTCTGGTGTTGTTGAGTTCGTTCTTGGTCTTTTGACCGTTGGCTACGGCTACGATTAAATCGATAAACTTTTCAAGCTGGGTGTCGAAGTCGCTTTCAAGCACTGCGCCTGCGTTGAAGTCTATCCAGTTTGCCTTCTTTGAAGCAAGCTCGGAATTGGTCGCAACCTTGATGGTGGGTACGAAACCGCCGAAGGGGGTGCCTCTGCCCGTCGTGAATAATACGAGGTGGCAGCCTGCTGCCGCAATGTTGGTCACCGCACACATGTCGTTGCCGGGGCCGTTTAACAGGTTAAGTCCCTTTTCGGTTACGAATCCGTCGTCGAATACAACGTCGGATACGGGGCCGCTGCCCGACTTCTGAGTACAGCCGCACGACTTGTCCTCAAGGGTGGTTATACCGCCTGCCTTGTTGCCGGGCGAAGGGTTTTCGCCTACGGGCTGACCGTTGGAGCGGAAGTAGTCCTTGAAGTCGTTGATGAGCTTGACAGCCTTTTCAAAGGTTGCCCTGTCCTTACAACGGTTCATAAGCTGCTGCTCTGCACCGAACATTTCGGGAACTTCGGAGAGGACGGAAGTACCGCCTACCGATACGATATAGTCGGAGAATCTGCCGACTAAGGGGTTAGCGGTTATGCCGGAAAGACCGTCGCTGCCGCCGCACTTCAAGCCGACTTTAAGGCAGGAGATATCCCTCTCCTCCCTCTTGTCCTCTCTGACTACTTCGGCAATCTGGCGTAAAAGCTCTACGCCTGCACCGATTTCGTCCTCGACTTCCTGGCATACGAGGAATTTAATCCTGTCGCCGTCGACGGGGCCGAGAGTCGCTTTGAATGCATCCATCTGGTTGTTTTCGCAGCCTAAACCTACGACTAACACGCCGCCTGCGTTGGGATGGCGAACCATCTTCTGCAAGATGAGCTTGGTTCTCTCGTGGTCGTCGCCGAGCTGGGAACAGCCGTAGGGATGGGTAAAGGTAAATATACCGTCGAAGCCCTGTTCGCCGTACTCGGCTTTAAAGGTCTCGATTATCTCCTTGACCTGACCGTTTACACAGCCAACCGTGGGGATAACCCAGATTTCGTTACGGATACCTACGTCGCCGTTTGCACGGGGGTAAACGTTGACCTGACGCATCTTTGCAGGTTTTAAGTCACACTGCACGGGAGCATATTCATACTCCAAATTTTCAGACAGGTTGGTCTTAACGTTATGGGTATGCACCCACTCGCCCACTGCGATATCCTTGGTTGCGTGAGCGATGGGTACGCCGTATTTAATGATGTTTTCTCCGTTTGCGATAGGGCGGAGTGCAAACTTGTGACCTTTTTTAACGTCCTCTGCGAGGGTTACGCCCTCTGCGATTTCGCCCTTTTCAAGGTCGGCAAGCGCAACCGCCACGTTGTCGAGCGGATTTATAATAATAGTTCTCTTAGCCATTGACAAACCTTTCTACAGCGGCCTTCATGCCGTTCTTATCCATATCCTCAAGGTACTTAGCAACGGTTGCGGTGATATCCTTGTGGAGGGTGTTCATGTCTACTTCCCAGGCTTCCGTCCAGGCGAGTGCCTTTCTTGCAAGCTCCGTATAGTCGCCGTCGAACTCTGCCCAGAGCTGTGCCCAGTGAGCGAGGAGTGCGGGGTCGTCCTTGAGAGCTATAGCCTCTTCGCCCCTCTTGCCCTTGTGGAACTCAACGAGTGCCGCAAAGGAGAAGCATACGTGCTGGGGAAGATTGCCCGTGATGCGGATATAATCTTCGAGCGTAGGCATAATACGGGTGCGGAACTTGGTCGTGGAGTTGAGTGCAATGGACATCAACTCGTGACGGATATAGGGGTTCTTGTATCTTTCGATAACCGAGTTAGCAAACGCCACCATCTGATCCTGAGGAAGAGCTATAGTGGGGTTAACCTCGTCGAAGATGAAGTCGTGAACGTACTTGCCGATAACGGGGTCGTTAACCGACTCGCCAACCGTGTCGATACCTGCAAGGTATGCGACGGGAACCATAGCGGTGTGCGAACCGTTCAAAATCTTAACCTTTCTCTGCTTGTAGGGATGAATGTCGTCTGCGAAGATTACGTTTAAGCCGGTTGAATCTGCAGGCAGAACCTTCTGAACGAATTCCTCCTTCTTGAGTACCCAAAGGTGGAAGATTTCGCCCTTAACGACGTTGTCGTCGATATAGCCCGTTTCGGTACGGATTTCTTCGATTTCGTTGCGGGGATAGCCGGGAACGATTCTGTCAACGAGGGTTGAGGTGTAGTGGCAAGCCGTCTGCATCCAGGTGATGAACGCCTCGTCCATCTTGTTGATGCGTGCAAGCTCGGTTAAGCACCTGTAGAGCTCGTCGCCGTTGTCGTCGATAAGTTCGCAGGGAATGATTGCAAGACCTTTGGTCATATCGCCGTTGAAGTGATCGTACCTGCGCTTTAAGAGGGCGAGGAGTTTGCCGGGATAGGACTTGGGGCATACCGTCAAATCGGTATCCGTGGGGTCAACGGCAATACCTGCTTCGGTGGTGTTGGAGATGATTACCTGTAAATCTTCGCTCTCGCCGTAGCTTAAGAAATGCTCGTACTGCTCGAAGGGGTTGATTAAATCGCCGATGACGTCGATGACACGGCTGGACTTAACCTTTTCGCCCTTGTCGATACCCTCTAAACGGAGGGTATACAGACCGTCCTGCAGAGCAAGCTCTTTAACTCTGCCGAAGGGCATAGGCTGAACGACTGCAACGTTTGCATTGATTGCGCCTGCGTCGTTAAGGCTCTGAATAATCCAGTCGACGAAAGCCCTGAGGAAGTTACCCTCGCCGAACTGCATGATTTTAATGGGTCTTTCGGGCTTATCCTTGCCGCAAACTTCTTTATAAACTCTTTTATTGATTAATTCCATATTGATTATTTCCTCTCGGTATTTTCCATTGTTAGGAAGATTTAGAAATCTATACCTTCAGGGGTACGGAGGGAAGTTACCCCCTGCCCGTCTCCCCTGTAAGGCATTATGCGCAGTAATTATTCACGTTCGATAGACGAAGGTACTGCCTGTTCGGTTTCCTTATCGAAGATGTATACAGCCTTGTGGGGTATGCAGAACTTGAATATGGAACCCATTTCAGGGGTGTAGTGAGGGTTAACCTTCAAAATTACGTTAACCGAACCTACGTTAGCGTATACGTTGGTGGTATCGCCCAAGAGCTCGGTGAGGTCAACCTGAGATTCAACGAGGTACTCACCCTTTGCAGCCTTACCGTTCTTGGTGAGCTTGATTGCCTCGGGACGGAATGCGAATACGACTTCCTTGCCCTCGATGGACGCAACGTCGTCTACTACGGGAGAGATATCGTAGCTTAAGCCGTCCTCGTTGACGAACTTGCCGCCCTCAACCTTGCCACGAAGGAAGTTCATGGGAGGCTCGCCGATGAAGCCTGCAACGAAGAGGTTTGCGGGGTGGAAATACAGCTCGTAGGGGGTACCTATCTGCTGAACGTAACCGCCGGACTTCATAACGACTATTCTGTCGGACATGGTCATTGCCTCGGTCTGGTCGTGGGTAACGTAGATGGTGGTTGCGCCTACGGAACGGTGAATCTGCTTGATTTCCGATCTCATGGTAACACGCTGCTTTGCGTCGAGGTTGGATAA
>JBJFGI010000021.1:0-3301 GCA_051892535.1 Candidatus Coproplasma sp.
TACCACCGAGAGTTGAATATTCTTTAACCGAAAAAGGGAAATCTATTGTTCCTATTTTACAAAGTATTTGTAAATGGTCTGGTATATACTATAACGAAGAAAGCGAACTCCCGCTCAAACAATGTCAGAAATGCAATTACAGGGTTTAAACTTATAGATTTAAATAAGAAAAGAATTTAAGTTTCGTTTAAGCCTATTTTAGACGCCATGTTTGATTAGGGTACAGAACACAAGGCAAGTATATAAACCAAAAGGTTTCCTTTCGTCACATTGAATGAAAGGAAACCTTTTTTTCTTACGAACTCGCTGTTTGCTTATATTGAATTTAATACTTCTTTTAAATTCCCCACGAGTATTTAACTAATGATAATTATTTAAGTTTAATCGAAAATAACAAACCTACAAATAACGACAGAGCCGATAGAGCAAGGTTGCTCTATCGGCTTTGGTGTTATTTATAAAAGAAGATGATAAAGGTGCCCGTACGGGGTTACTTCGTGCTTCGCACTCGCCCCGTTGCATAGCAACGGGGCGAACCTGATTTACCTTCTCGCAACTGTGCAGAGTATGCAAAAAGAAGTAGTTATAAGCTTTGCCTTAAAATTTCAAGTACTTCTTCCTTAGTTAATACCTTGTAACCGCCCTGCATAATAAAGCTGCCGTCGGCAATGCCTTCGAGCATGTCCTCGGTTACGCCGAGCTCGCTAATCTTTAAGATTAAACCTAACTCCTTCATCCAGCTCTCCATTGCCGAAAGTCCCTCTTCGGCAATCAGCTCTGCCGTCTTGTTGCCGACGTCAACACCCCATACGTTCTGGGCAAAGCGTACGAATTTATTGAGCCCGTAGGGGCAGATATGGCGGTAGTAGGCAAGCGACACGGCGGAAAGGGTCATACCGTGGGTGGCGTTGGTGTAAGCACCCACCGATTGCCCGAGCATATGCACCATCCAGTCGGTTGATTTGCCCTTGGCGATAAGGGTGTTTAACGCCCACGTAGCCGTCCACATAATGTTGCTCCTTGCCTCGTAGTCGGTGGGGTTTTTAATTGCAATCCTGCTTGAATAGACGAGCGATTTCATCAGTCCCTCGGCGATATAGTCGGAGGTGTTGTCGTCATCGCCTGAGAAATACTGCTCGCAGATGTGGTTAAAGATATCGTAAATTCCCGCAACCATCTGGTACTTGGGCAGGGTGTAGGTGTAGACGGGGTTGAGTACGGCAAACTTGGGGAATACGTTCTCCCCGAATACGTGACCTATCTTTAACTTCTGCTCGGGGTGGGTTATTACCGCACCGCCGTTCATCTCCGAACCCGTACCGACCATAGTCAGAACGCAGCCGACGGGTATAATTTTATTGTCCACGTCCTCCATGCGGAGGTAGTATTTATCCCACGCATCCTCCTCACAATAGGCGGAAACGGATACAGCCTTGGCGTAGTCGCACACGCTGCCGCCGCCCACGGCGAGAATGAGGTCTACGTCGTTCTCCCTTGCAAGACGGCAGCCCTCGTACAACTTATAAACGGTGGGGTTGGGCATAACTCCTCCGTCCTCGATAATTGTCTTTCCGCAGGAGTGCAGAATTTTAACCACCTCGTCGTAAATTCCGTTCTTCTTTATGGAGCCGCCGCCGTAGCTGAGCATAACCGTCTTACCGTATTTATTCAGCTCGTCTTTTAAATAATCGAGGGCGTTTTCGCCGAAGTAAAGTTTTGTGGGGTTAAAGTAAGTAAAATTTCCTAACATAGTTATTCTCCTTTTAATTTATTTTAAACGTTACCGTCGCCGACTGCGTACCGAGGGACTGTTCAAGCCCTTCGACGTCGTCTATGCTGCCTATCCTCGTATAGCTGTAAGAGGTGGCAAAACTTTTATAGAACAGCACTATGCAGTCGGAGCCGTATAGCATCAGATCACCGCAGGTTATATTGCCCACTGCGGAAGCGGCAGAGGGCAGACTTCCGTCAAGGTAGTGATATTTTTCGTTGCCGTTGAGCTCGTTCATTTCAAGGGTGAGAGGCAGAGCCTCTGCAAAGGCCTTTGCCGTCTGGTTATCGGTTAGGGTTACGGTAAATATTTTGCCGTTAACAGTCATCTCAACTGTTTGCAAAAGTATCTTTTCACCGCCTTCCGTGGAAGTGTTCGGCGTTTCTCCCTGAGTTGAGTCGGACGGGGTATGGTCGTTATTCATTGCGTCACCTTTTGAACAGCCCGAAAAAGCCAGGGGAAAGAGCAGGGTTAAGATTAATAAACCGCAGATGAATGACTTCATACCGCCTTGCCCGTTTCGTAGGCTTTATCCAACGCCTCGTGCCCTCTGATTTCGCCGACGTCGGTGACGCCGCCTGCAAATACAGTGCCTGCAAGCCGTGCTTTGGGGAAGCACTCTATCCAGCCCTCGAGCCCGCCTATCGCCCGTGCGTCGGTGCCCTCCCCGTCGTCCGCAGCCGTCGTCAGCAGATAGATATCACGGAAGGCGTAGTCGGCAGAGAAAAGAGGGTTAGCCCTGTCGAGCAGCGTCTTCATCTGTCCTGCCATTTCATAATAATATATGGGCGTGGCAAAGGCTATCACGTCGGCGGTGAGCATCTTTTCAATAATATCTTTCACGTCATCTGCAATGACGCACTTATGCGTCTTCTGGCAGGCAAGACAGCCTTTACAAAAGTTAACCGTCTTACCGCAGAGGGATATTTTCTCCACAAAGTTGCCTGCGCTCTGCGCTCCCTGTATAAATGCGTCTGCAAGCGTTTCGGAGTTGCCGAACTTCCTCAAGCTCGTGCTGATAACTAATACTTTTTTTGCCATTGTAAAATTCTCCTTGACAACAGAATTTATTGTGTTATAATCATTGTAAAACCTAAACCTGACTTCAGGTCAAGAGTTTTTTAAAATATTTTTCTACTTTTTTTGGGGAGAGAATATGTACACAATAGGACAAGTATCCAAGGCGTTTAATTTACCCATATCCACACTGCGTTATTACGATAAGGAGGGGCTGTTCCCCGATATGGAGAGGGCTTCGGGCATACGCAAATTTTCGGACAGGGAGATAGAGGCGTTAAGGGTTATCGAGTGCCTGAAAAAATCGGGGCTTGAGATAAAGCAGATAAAGCAGTTTATGCAGTGGTGCAAGGAGGGGAGCTCTACATATCCTATGCGCAAGGCACTGTTCGAGGAGCAGAGACGGCAGGTTGAAGAGGAGATTGAAAGGCTCAACAAGACCCTCGATATGCTTAAGTTCAAGTGCTGGTACTACAGCGAGGCGATTAAAGAGGGCAACGAGGACAAGCTGTC
>JBJFGI010000021.1:3401-18362 GCA_051892535.1 Candidatus Coproplasma sp.
TCAAGTGCTGGTACTACAGCGAGGCGATTAAAGAGGGCAACGAGGACAAGCTGTCGTTGCTGCCCGACGTTGATATGCCCGAAGAGATTAAAAGGGCTTACGAAAACAGCCACTGCTGAACGTAATTTTCAGGCGCAGGGCAGAGCTGGACGTATATTATATTAAAAGGAGAACGGATATGGCGGAGATAAGAGAGTTGGAGTACTATCTTTTTAAACACCCCAACGTAACGGAAAAAGAGGTTGAGTTGTTTGCGTACGGGAATTTTTACAGCTTTTTCAGGCGGTATGACAAAGAGAGCGGGGAATGGGTAATAAGCAAAGTATCCTTTTCCGCTATGCTTCACGATTTTTGGTATGAGCAAATAAGCGAAGAGAGAGCCGAAGAGATTACGGGCGGCAATCTGCCCGTAGACGATTATAAAGAGTATTGCAGGCTTTTGTCCGACCACGGCTGAAACCTGAACGGAAAAAGATAACAAAAATTTATTTTGAACTTTCCGCACGGGGAACCGTACTTTTATATGTACGGTTTTTCGTGCGGTTTTATTTTACAAACGTATCTTTAAGGTGTCTCCGCCGTGGTCGCACCACCGATTGATTGGTGAGGAGTTGGTCAGGTGTTAAGGCAATTAAGATACTCCGCCGTGGTCGCACCACTGCTTGATGTGTGAGGAGCTGGTCAAGTGTTAAGGCAATTAAGATACTCCGCCGTGGTCGCACCACTGTTTTACAATTAATTTACAAGTTGTGGAGTGATTTTTTTACTTTTGTAATTTAAACTGTAATCAGTAAAACGAAAGGAGATTAAAAATAAGATGAAAAAAATTAATAAGGTTCTGGCAGGAGTTCTCTGCCTTGCGGTTATCGGCGCAGGTTGTGCGGCGTTTGCAGGCTGCGCAAACAGTAACGAAGAAGAAACGGCTACTATTACGATTACGGGTTCTACTTCGGTTCAGCCCCTTATGCAGAAGCTTGCGGCTGCATATGAAGAAATTCACACAAACGTTGAAATCAACGTCAGCGGCGGCGGCTCGGGCGTAGGCGTCACTGACGCACAGTCCGGGTTGAACGACTTCGGTATGGCTTCCCGTGAATTAAATGACACCGAAACGGGCGTTGTATCAAAGAAGATTGCCGACGACGGTATTGCAATTATCGCTAACACCGCCTGCACGGTTACAAACGTAACGGCGGCAGAAATCAAGGCGTTGTATGAAAGCGGTACTCCCGTACAGGATACTATAAGGGGTGCAATTTCAAGAGAGGACGGTTCGGGTACGAGAGACGCCTTCCACGAGCTTTTGAAAATTTCCAGCCTCTTCTCGGGTACGGGCTTTGAAGAGGGTTATTCCTCCACGACTGCCGTAGTAAGTATGATTAAGAATAACGCTCAGGCAAACATTGTGGGCTATATCTCTATGGGTTCATTGACGAGCGAGGTCAAGGCATTAAACTTTGAAGGCGTAGCGGCTACCCCTGCAAACGTATCCAACGGCACCTATTCGCTTGCAAGACCCTTCAACATCGTCTACAAGTCGGAAGCAGACTTGACGGATGCGGCTAAGGCGTTTATCGATTGGATAATGAGCTCCGAAGGTCAGGCTATAGTAACCTCCAACGGATATATTTCAGTTGCTTAAATTAAGGAAAGATATGACAGAGACGAATACAAAAGAGAGTACGAAAGTACCGTTCAAAGAAAAAATTGCAGACGTCTTTACTAAGGAAAACATCGCAAGGGCAATCTTTATTGCCTTTGCGGCATTTTCCATTTTAGCCGTTTTGGCAATTATAATCTTTGTGTTAATCGAAAGTATCCCTGCATTCAGGGAGATAGGCTTTTTAAAATTCATCTTTACCGACAAATGGCAGATTGACCGTGTAAATCCTGAAAACAGTCAGTTCGGCATATTCCCGATGATTTTAACCAGCCTTGTCCTAACCCTGTTTGCGATAGGTATCGGCGGAACGCTTGCGGTGTTTACTGCGGTGTTTATGGTATACTACTGCCCCAAGTGGCTGAAAAAGATCTACACCCAGATAATCAACCTGCTTGCAGGCATACCCTCGCTGGTGTACGGCTTTTTCGGGCTTGAGCTGTTAAACCCGCTCTTCCAGCGTATGTTCGGGGTTATCTCCTCTTCGGGTATACTGCTTGCAGGCATAGTGCTGAGTATAATGATCTTGCCCACCGTAACCTCGGTCACCAAGAACAGCTTGGAGAACGTGCCTATGCACTACTACGAGGGCGCGTTGGCGCTTGGCTGTACCAAAAATCAGGCGGTGTGGAAGACCTGTCTGCCCGCCGCAAAGAACGGTATAATTTCAGCCGTTATCTTAGGCATAGGCAGGGCTATAGGCGAGACTATGGCGGTGCAACTGCTTTTGGGCGGTTCGGTTAACTACCCCACCAAATTCTTCCTGCCCGTAAGGTCCTTGACCTCCAACATAGTGTCGGGGTTCGGTGAGTCGACGGGCTTACACAGGAACGCCCTTATAGCTACGGGCTTTATACTCCTTCTGTTCATATTGATTATCAATATCTGCCTCTGGGTTATTAAGCGCAACGACGCCACTTCGGGCAACAAATTCTTCACCCGAAAGATGAGGGAGGGCAACGAGAATAAGAGCCAGCTCAAGTTCAGAAAGGGCGGCAGCGTGCAGGACGTTCTGTGGATACTCTCATATATAATCGCCGCACTGGTTGCGGTGGTGCTGGTATTCTTAATCTTATTCGTGCTGATTAACGGCTTGCCGCACTTGACCGTAGACTTTATGTTCGGCAAGAGTACGAATGCAAACGCAACGCTCGCCCCTGCCTTTGTTTCAACGGGAATAATAATATTAATCTCGCTTGCAATAGCCCTGCCGCTGGGCATTGGTGCGGCAATATTCCTCAACGAATACGCAAAAAAGGGCAGCTGGTTCGTCAAGATTATAAGGCTTTTCACCGACACTTTGGCAGGCGTACCGTCTATAATCTTCGGTATCTTCGGCGCAATCTTCTTCGGAACGTATATGAATATGGGCTACAGTTTGCTGTGCGGTTCGTTTACGATGGTGCTTATGATTTTGCCCACCATAATACGAAGCACCGAGCAGAGCCTCTCCGAAGTCCCCGACAGTATGAGGGAGGCGAGCTATGCCTTAGGCGCAGGCAAGGTCAAGACCATCTTCGTCGTGGTGTTGCCTCAGGCGCTTGCAGGTATAATAACCTCCGTCATTCTCTCAATCGGCAGAATAGTCGGCGAGAGTGCCGCCCTGATATTCACGGCGGGTTCGTTTATAAGAATGCCCAAGGGGTTGACCTCACCCGGCTCGACGTTCGCCGTACTTATGTACACCTTTATGTCGGAGGGGTTAGAGGTGGAAAAGTGCTATGCGACGGGTGCAGTGCTCATTATTTTCGTAGTAATTTTAAACCTTTTAGTACTGCTGGTGGAGACGATATTCCACAATAAGGCGATAGGCAAAAAGGGCTGGATCAGGCGAAGTATAGATAAGATAAAGGCAAAGAGGTGTAAAGATGAAGCCAATTGAAAATTTTGAAATAACGGGGGATATAGCCGTTTCAATCAAGGAGATGAACTTATATTACGGCAGTTTCCATGCGTTGAGAAGCATATATATGGATATCCCCGTCAAAAAGTTAACGGCGTTAATCGGTCCTTCGGGTTGCGGTAAGTCGACCTTAATCAAGTCGTTAAACAGAATGAACGACTTAGTGGAGGGCTGTAAAATCACGGGAGAAATCAAGGTGGGCAACACCAATATCTACGATAAAAAGTGTGATTTGCCCCGCTTGAGAAAGAACGTGGGTATGGTATTCCAACGCCCTAACCCCCTTGCTATGAGCGTGTACGACAACGTAGCGTACGGACCCAGGACGTTCGGAATAAGGAAGAAAGACGAGCTCGACGCCATCGTCGAGAGCTCGCTTAAGGGAGCTGCGATGTGGGACGAGGTCAAGGACAGGTTAAACAAATCTGCCTTAGGGCTTTCGGGCGGTCAGCAGCAGAGGCTGTGTATAGCCCGTGCGCTTGCCGTTCAGCCGCAGATACTGCTGATGGACGAACCCACCAGCGCACTCGACCCCATCTCCACTGGCAAGATCGAGGAGCTGTGTATGGAGCTTAAGAAGGATATGACGGTTATAATGGTTACGCACAATATGCAGCAGGCGTTCAGAATAGCCGACTACACCGCATACTTTTTGCTTGGCGAGATGATTGAAATGGACGAGACCAGAAAGATATTCTCCTCCCCCGTGGATAAGCGTACGGACGACTATATCAACGGACGTTTCGGTTAATAAAAAAATAAATTGCGTTTAAATTATTGCACATTGCCCGTATAGTGGTATAATTATACCGAGGATTTACTATGTGGATATTAATGGCTGTACTGTCCTCGGTATTCGCCGCATTGACGGCAATACTTTCAAAGGCAGGTCTTAAAAATACCAACTCGAACGTGGCTACGGCTCTGCGCACTTTCGTGGTGTTAGTCTTTGCATGGGCAATGGTTTTCGTCACGGGTGCGTATAAAGGTATCGGGCAGATAGACATAAAATCGCTGATATTCCTCATCCTCTCCGGGCTGGCGACGGGTGCGAGCTGGATTTGTTATTTCAAAGCCCTGTCTATAGGCGAGGTTTCAAAGGTTGCCGCCGTAGATAAATCGAGCGTAATCCTCTCCGTTCTCTTTGCGATAATCATCTTCCCCGAAGAGAGGGGCAGGTGGTGGGTTAAGCTTATATGCCTTGCGGCGATAGGCGTCGGAACCCTCCTTATGATTGACTTTAAAAAGGGAGGGGAGGAGGACAAGAAGTCGAAATTTATCTGGCTGATATTCGCCCTTCTTTCGGCAGTATTCGCCGCCGCAACCTCCATACTTGCCAAGGTGGGCATAGAGGGGGTTGATTCCAACCTCGCCACGGCTATCCGCACCTGCGTAGTGCTCGTTCTTGCCTGGATAATAGTCTTTGCCAAAGGTGAGGCAAAATACGTCAAGGAGTTAAACTTCAAGCACGTAATATTTTTAATTCTCTCGGGGCTGGCGACGGGCGCAAGCTGGCTGTGCTATTACTACGCAATTGCAAACGGGCAGGTGAGCGTGGTCGTGCCCATTGATAAATTGAGTATACTTTTAACCGTATTATTCTCGGTTATTTTCTTTAAGGAAAAAATGTCGGTTAAGGCGTGGATAGGGTTAGCCCTGTTGACCGTGGGAACGGTATCGATGGCGGTATTTGCCACATAGTATGGGGGGAATTGCAGGAGTTAGTATGAAAGGTAAGGTATTTATTTTAGAGGACGACGAGAGCATAAGCGGTCTGGTTAAAGTCGCCCTGGAGATGAACGGAATGACGGTTAAGGCGTACCCTACGCTAAGATCGTTCTTTGAGGCGTTGAACGAAGAGCTGCCCGACGTGGCGCTGCTCGACATAATGCTGCCCGACGGAAGCGGATTGCAGGCGTTAAAGCACGTCAAGGAAAACTACCCCGACGTCGACTGCATAATGCTGTCTGCAATGGGCAAGGAAGAGGACAAGGTAAACGGACTGAATATGGGTGCCGACGACTACGTGGCAAAGCCCTTTTCGGTGCTGGAGCTTACGGCAAGGGTCAACGCAAGACTGCGCAAGAAAAAGCGTGAAAGCGTACTCACCGTGGGCAACATAAAGCTCAACTGCGAGACTATGGAGTGCGAGATAGACGGCGCAATAACCTCCTTAAAGCGCAAGGAGTACGAGCTTTTAAAGGTGTTTATGGAGAACCACGGCAAGGTAATGCCGAGGGAAAAACTGTTGAACGACGTGTGGGGTTACGACTTCGGCGAGACGAGAACGCTCGACAACCACGTTGCACGTCTGCGCAAGTTGGGCGTTAAGATTGAGACGGTGTTCGGAGTGGGGTATAAGCTATGAGATGGAGAATCTGGCTGCTGTCGCTGGGCGTTGCCCTGCTCGGCGTGTTGATATTCGGTATTGGGGCTACGCAGGTCTACTACAACTCTTCGATAGACAACTCTAAGAACTATCTCAAGGTGTATATGAACGAATACTCGGAGGTATACGACCTTGATAAGGAGGGCGCTGACGCTTTGAGCGAAAAGCTCAACGGTGCGAGAGTGACGTTCATGGGCGTTCACGGAAACGTTTTGGCGGACAGCGAGACCGACGAGTTTGAAGAGGATCACTCCAACAGGCAGGAGATTAAGGACGCCATCTTATACGGCGAGGGCTTTGCGGTGCGTTCAAGCTCCACCCTCGGCAAGAACATGGTGTACTACTGCAAGAGCTTTGACAATTGTCTGGTGCGTATTGCCGTGTTTACTGACTCCGACTGGAGTATATTCGTAAGCATACTTCCGCAGTTTGCTATGTTTGCAGGGTTGATGATAGTGCTGTGTATGATACTCGCCTTCGTTGCGACGCACTTCATTTTAAGCCCCGTCAAAAAGCTTGCGGAGGAGGCGGCTGCAAACAGCTCGGTTACGACGAAGTATACGGAGTTGGAGTCGATTGCCGAGATATTAAACGAGAGGAACCGCAACATCGAAAGGCAGATGGGGGAAATCCGTTCGGAAAAGGAGCTACTTGAGAGGACTAAGGCTTCCAAAGACGAATTCATCTCCAACGTCACCCACGAGATGAACACACCGCTCACCTCCATTCACGGCTATGCAGAGCTTTTAAGCGCAGGCGGAATGAGCGAGGAGCAGCAGAGGGTGGCATATAATACCATACTTGCGCAGAGCGAGAGGCTTACCAACCTGATTGCCTGCATAATAAACTACAGCGAAATAGACAGCGACGACCTGCCTGCGTATGAAGTGGACTTCTCCGCTCTGGCAAAGGAGATACTGCTATCGCTTAAGCCTGAAGCCGATAAACGCAACATAACCATAATCGAAAACATCGAGGACAGGGTGATGGTTATGTCCCGTCACGAGAGGTTAAACGAGATTTTCGGCAACCTGGTAAGGAACGCAATCAAGTACAACAAGGACGGCGGTTCTATAACGGTGACCTTGAACTATAACGGACTTATAGTCGAGGATACGGGCATAGGTATTGCCGAAGAGAATCTGGATAAGGTATTCTCAAGGTTTTTCACCGTCGACAAATCGCACAGCGGCAAGAACGGCGGGTTCGGTTTAGGGCTTGCGGTGGTTAAAAAGATATGCAAGAAATCTGGGTGGAATATCTCGGTTAAGAGTAAGCTCGGCGAAGGCAGTAAGTTTACAATAGAGTTTTAAAAAATTAATCCCCCCGACCGAACGTATTCGGTCGGGGGGATTATCTATGGGGATAATACAAGTATAATTTACTTTTCGAAATAAGCAAGTCCGACGCAGCCCTGACCTGCATGCGTACCCACTACGGGTCCGAGCAGGGAGACCTCCTCGGTCTTTACGTCCGTCTTTGCGCTTACCGTAGCCATAAACGTGGCGAGACGGTCAAGGCAGTTGGAGTGGCCGTAGAACATATCCCTGTCTTTATCGACGTTTTTAACCATTTTTATAATCGTCTCGGTTGCCTGTCTTACGCCCATCGACTTGCCTACCGCCTTAACCTCGCCGCCAACTAAGGAGACGACGGGCTTAATCTTGAGTACGCTTGCGGCAAAGCCTGCCGCACCTGAAAGTCTGCCGCCCTTGACTAAGTTAGTAACGTCGTTAATCACGGCTAAAAGGCGTAACTTGCTTTTGAGCGAGTCTATCTCGCTCTTAAGCTGCTGCAAGGTGGCGCCGCCTGCGATAAGTTTTAAGGCTTCTTTTATCAACAGATGTTGAGCGAAGGACACTGCAAGCGTATCGCAGATTGCAAGGCGGGGCGAATTGATCTCCTTTGCCGCCCTCTCAAGCGCAGCGTACGACCCCGAAAGACGGGAGGAGAGCGCCATTACGAATACCTCGTTGCCCTTTGAAAGTTCCTCTTCGATTACCTCGGTATAGACCATTTCGTTTATGAGCGAGGTGGTGGGCAGCGTCTTTGCCTCGCCGAGTTTTACGTAGAACTCCGCCGTGGACAGGTTTTTCCCGGGGATAAATTCCTCTCCGCTGAAATTGACTTTAATGGGTATAACGGTTATTCCAAGCTCTTTTGCCTTCTCAGGTGTTATGTCGGATGCTCCGTCCGTAATAATTTTTATCATTTAATCTCCTTTACACTCCTTCAACTTGTTTGCAATTTTATAATAAAGTGGTACAATTGTCTTATATCATATCACTAACCTTTTATAAAGGCAAATTGAAATTGCCGTCTGAAATCCAAGTGTGATTGGAGGGGTGGAAATGTATCACGAAAAGAGAAAGAATAAGCTGAATATCTTCGTCAGGGAGTGCATACGGGACGCACTGTTGGCGTTGATGAAGGAAAAGCCGTTGGATAAAATTACGATTACGGAGATTATAACCCGTTCGGGCGTGAGCAGAATGGGCTTTTACAGAAATTACGACAGCAAGGAGAGCGTAATCGAAGATTTTATTTTAACCATCTTTGAAGATACGGTTGCAAAGATTGAAGAGGAGAGACCGCTGGATTTGAGTAGTTATAAGATAATAGAGACCTCGCTTGAAAACTTCAGGCTCTACGCCGAACAGATTAAGATGTTTCTCGACCAGGGGTTGGATTTACTGCTCTTAAGCTGTTATAAAAAGGCATACTATTTAATCAGTCCCGACAAGGGGGAGAGCGAGTTGCGCTATTTTTATAACGAACTGTTCGTTGCAAACCTGTTTGCCTTGGAGTGCGCCTGGGTGCGTTCGGGAATGAAGCAGTCGCCCCAGAAGCTTGCAAAGCTCTATTCACGCATTTTAAAGATGCAGAGCAGGATATAATTTAAAAAATTCCGCATAATAGGGAGGTATATATGTGTACGGGACTTTATTTGAATAAGGGCGGCGTTTACTTCGGCAGAACGCTCGACTACGACTTCAGCTACGGCGAAGAGGTGGTTATTACTCCACGCAACTTCCCCTTTGATTTTAAGTGCTGCGGCGAGTGCAAAAATCACTTTGCAATTATCGGTACGGCAAAGGTTATAAACGGCTATCCCCTGTACTATGACGCAATGAACGAAAAAGGACTGTATATTGCAGGGTTAAACTTCGTCGGCAACGCCTGCTATTTCAAGAAGTGCGGCGGCAAAAAGCAAATTGCCCAATACGAACTCATACCCTATCTTCTGAGCAAGTGTTCAAGTGTCGACGGGGTCATATACGAGCTGAACAATGCCGAAATATCCGGCGAGCAATTCGTCAAGGAGATGCCCACGGCGCAGCTGCACTGGTTGGTTGCGGATATGGACAGGTGCATAACCGTCGAGTGCGTTAAAGATGGGTTGAAGATTTACGATAACCCCGTAGGCGTCTTGACCAACAACCCTCCGTTTGACTACCAGATGTTTAACTTAAACAACTACCGCAACGTGACGGCGTCGGAGAGGGAGAGCCTTTTCGGCGGCGGCGTGGAGCTTGACAGATACAGCCGTGGTATGGGCGGTATGGGCTTGCCGGGGGACTGGTCGTCCGCCTCCAGGTTCGTCAGGGCGGCCTTCGCCTGCGCAAATTCCACTATAGCGGATAGCGAGGAGGACGGGGTTATTCAGTTTTTCCGCCTCCTTGAGACCGTCGCTCAACCCTCGGGCATCTGCCACGTGGGGGAGGGGATAGAGAAGAGTATTTACTACTCCTGTTGCAGTCCCCAAACGGGAAGATATTACTACTTTACCTACGAAAGTTACGGCATATGCGCCGTCCAATTGGAGGGCGAGGACGGCGATAAGCTTATCCGCTACCCCCATAAAACGGTCGGCGTAACGTTGGTTAACGGCAAATAACTTTATTTGCCCTACTGCATAAAACGGTATAAAAAGGCATAAAGACGGCGCAGCGAAGGTTTCTTCGCTGCGCCTTTTAATCACCTTTTAATTTCAGTTTATCAGTCGCTCCATTTGTGGGTGTCCAAGACCCTGTCCTTAATATCGTCGTAGAATTCGAAGTATTTACGTTTAATGTCCGCAGGAGTGTCGTCCTCGGTTATATATCCTGCGAGGGCGTCCAACTCTTCAATGGAGAAATCGGACAGGGAGAATTCGCCGTCAAACGCTGCGGCTATGCGCATTAAATCTAAATTGGAAGCTTTCATTGTT
This sequence comes from Candidatus Coproplasma sp., assembly GCA_051892535.1. Lineage (GTDB taxonomy): Bacteria > Bacillota > Clostridia > Christensenellales > Borkfalkiaceae > Coproplasma. The sequence goes on from JBJFGI010000021.1 coordinate 13,564, forward strand.
ATTTCCTTGTGAGGAATTTATGTATAAAGGGAAGTGCGACTATACCGTCGAGCACAAGGGATATACCGAACACTATTATATGCAATTCGCCTATAGATAAACTGCCTATGTGCAATTCTCCGTACAACAGCAGGAAGGCTATTACTACTTCCACGATACCTTTGACGAGGTAGTAGAAAAACTTCTTGTGCCTTACCATACGGGAAATGGCGTGGTTAAACGCATGTGCCGCCTCGAACAGACCCCAGACGCCCCATACGGTGGGTATGAATGAGTGAGCCCATTCGTGTTCGACGATAATCATAATACTCAAGCCGAGCAGAATAAGCGACGACGCAGTCCTGTTGGAATCGGTGCGGACGTACTCCTTGTCTATTATTGCAAAGATAAAACGCACTATGGAGAACAGACCTAATATACTGCCGATTACGTAGGGCAGAACGGTCTCTATCTGTCTGAACAATACGGCGCATACCGTACCCAATACGATATAGACAATGCCCATAAAGTATTTGACGGCGTCTTCGGGAAGTTTTGTGCGGTTGACCACCTTTTCAACGTTGCTCTCTACCGAGATATTCTCTAAAAAAGCATCGTCAAAGCTTGTAAAGTCCCTTCCCGTCTCGTCGACTTCGACAATTTCGTCAGCATTGGGCGTGGCGTCGGCTTCGGGCTTTTCGTCATCCTCGGTGCCTATTGCCCTGATTACGGCTTCGACCGTGACGGCAGTTTCTTCATCGGGATTTTCGCTTATGGTGCTTTCGCTCTCTACGCCTTCAGGCGTGGCGGTCAGTTCTTCCGTTCCGTCCTTTGTTTCTTCATTCATTCTTTTCTTCTCCTTATCCTGCCGTTTAAAGATAAATTAATTATATCATAGCGAAAAAATATTGTCAATGGTCAATTTTAGTTTGCTTGCCTTGTGGGTTAGTCGGTGATATAATATCGGTGATATAATACAGGCGAGGTGAATATTATGGGCGTAAGAGCAGACAGAGCTAAAGAGATGTTTTTGCAGGGATATAATTGCTCCCAGGCGGTAGTGGGGGCGTTTGCCGATCTATTCGGCTACGATACCGTTACCGCATTGAAGTTCGCTGAGGGCTTGGGCGGAGGCATGGGCAGAATGCGGTTGACCTGCGGTGCGGTCTCCGCAATGGCTGTACTCGCCTCGATGAAGATGAGCTCGGGCGAGGCAGGTGATTTAAAGCTGCGTGGGGAGATTTACTCCGTAATTCAGAAGATGGCGGGGGAGTTTAAGGAGGCTAACGGCTCGGTAATCTGTGCCGAGCTGCTCGGTCTTGCCATGCCCAAGGACAACGGCGCAACGCCCGAGGAGCGTACGCCCGATTACTATCGCCGCCGCCCCTGTGCGGATAAGGTCTACGAGTGTGCTCTTTTAGTCGAAAAGTATCTGTGCGAGGAGTAACGCCGTAACCTTTAAAAAAGGTAATGCCGCTTTCGCTCGAAGCAGTAACGCCGCTACCTTTTAAAAGGGTAACGCCGCTTCCACTCAAAGCAGTAAAAAAGCCTGTACCGGGAACGGTACAGGCTGTTTGTTATTTTAACGTGGGTTACATTACAACGACGTTTTCCTGCTCTAACAGAGCCTTGTATTCTCTGGGGAATTTATCGTCGGTGATGAGAACGTCGATGTCGCTGATATGTGCAAAAGTGTAGGGGTTAATCTTGCCTATCTTGGAGCTGTCGAGCATCATGTATACGTGCCTTGCCTTCTGGAAGACCATTTTAAGCAGTTCGCTCTCCGACTGGTTGTTGCAGGAGAAGCCGTTTTCGGGCGTGAACGCCGTTGCGGAAACTATAGCAAGCTCAAAGTTGCTGGAGGCGAAGTACTCCCTTGCCGCAGGGGAGGAGGTGGAGAGGTTGTCCTTCATAAGCTGACCGCCGACAATGGTTATGTTGACGTTCTTCTTCTGCGCAAGCTCCATAGCAACGGCAATACCGTTGGTGAAGATGTTGCACTTGATATCGGGTATTTCCTTAGAAAGGTACATTGCGGTAGTACCGCCGTCTAAGAATATGCAGCTGTCCTCGTCGATGAGGGTTGCAGCCTTCTGAGCAATTACAATCTTTGCGTCGGTATTTACGGTGGTCTTTTTGGTGTATGCCTCGCCGGAGACCTTCTGTACTTCCTTAACCGACATTGCGCCGCCACGGACACGGATAATTCTCTTTTCCTCTTCAAGCTTATACAAATCACGGCGAAGAGTCATCTGCGAAACGTTGGGGAACTCCTTTTCCAACTGTTCAAGGGTCATTCTGCCTCTTTTATCGAGTATTTCTGCAATTTCTTCAATTCTTTCCTTCTTCATTTTACTTTACCTCGCTGTTAAAATATAACACTAAACTCTCAAATTAACATTATTATACCACTATATAAAGTTAATTGTCAACAATTCAAAAGAAAATACTTGGCACAAATGGTAAGTTTTGTTAAATTTTTTCAATTCTGAAATATGGTTGCCTTAAAATCGGTCATAGGTGAAATATGGTTGATTTTTTTTAATAAAAGATTTATAATTTATGTCAATTATATCGTGGGTGTATATCGTTCGGCGGTAAAAGAGCAAAATCATTTAAACCGTTGGAACCTTATGCGCTTTGGCTTATGAGTAAAAACAAGACAAGAAAATTTAAATTGCCTGCATCGGCAGTGGTTGCGCTCAGCTTTTTGGTGATGATTTTATTCGGAACGGCTATGCTTACCCTGCCCTTTGCAACCCGCAGCGGTAAGATTGACTTTATGAACGCATTCTTCACCGCAACGAGCGCAACCTGCGTTACGGGGCTTATCGTGCAGGACACCTTTTCATATTGGTCGGGATTCGGCCAGGCGATTATTCTGCTTTTAATTCAGTTCGGCGGTCTCGGGTTTATTACCTTTGTATCGCTGTTTACACTGTATTCCAAGCATCACGCAACGCTCTCCCAGCGCAAGATTGCTATGCAGTCGGCGGGCAGTGTGGAGCTGAGCGGAATCAGGGGGCTGTTAAAGATTATTTTAATCGGCACCTTTGCGTTTGAGTTCGTGGGGGCGTTTGCGCTGTCCTTCGCCTTCGTGCCCGTCTACGGCTGGGGCGAGGGTATCTGGCAGGCGGTGTTCACCTCCGTCTCGGCATTCTGCAACGCAGGCTTTACCATAACCGGCGTGGTGGAGGGCAAGTCCTCGCTGATGGCTTTCGTGGGTAATCCCCTCGTCACGCTCGTCGTAAGCTTATTGATAATCGTGGGCGGTATCGGCTTCTTTGTGTGGGGCGACGTCGTTCATCACGGAGTATTTATTAAAAAGTATTCGCTTCACTCCAAGATAGTGCTTGCAACTACGAGTGCCCTTATACTCATCGGTTGGGTACTGTTTGCGGTCTTTGAGTGGAACAACCCCGCAACCATAGGCGGCGAAGGGGCGGGTACTAAAATACTCGCTTCGCTGTTTTTGTCGGTTACGCCGAGGACGGCGGGCTTCAACTCGGTTGACTACTCGTCCGTTACCGAAGCGACGAGTGCGCTGACTATAGTATATATGTTTATAGGCGGCAGCCCGGGCTCTACGGCAGGCGGTATCAAGACGGTAACCATTGCCGTGTTCTTCCTCTCGTTCGTGGCGAACGCCAAGCGTTACGACGAAATACATCTGTATAAACGCCGTTTCGAGGGCGAGGCAAGCCAACAGGCAAGCTCGGTTATATGCGTATACCTCTTCCTTGCAGTAATAAGCACGATACTCATCTGTGCGTTAGAGGTCAACAACGAGGCAATCAATCTGGAAAATACTGCGTTCGAAGTCGTTTCGGCATTGGGCACCGTCGGGCTTTCAAAGGGAATAACCGACAGCCTCTGCGTATTCTCCAAGTTGGTATTAATCTTCTTAATGTTCTTCGGAAGGGCAGGAGGGTTTACGCTTATCCTCATCTTTGCAGGGGATAAAAAACCCGTAGCCATCTCGAGAGTGGCGGAGAAGATGATAATAGGTTGACAGGCTTTAAGCCCGTTAACGTTAAATAATAAAAGCACCTTATTACAGGGGGTAATCATATAAATATGAAAAAATCGGTTTTAATAATCGGTATGGGCAGGTTGGGCACTCACCTTGCAGAGAAGATGCAGGATCTGGGTCACGACGTCATGATACTCGACAACAGAGAGGATAAGATTGCGGGGCTTGTATCCCGTATTTCCGACGCCCGTGTTGCCGAATATACCCGTGAGGACGTCCTTGCCGCACTGGATATACCGTCTTTCGATATCTGTTTTATTACGGTTGGCGACAATTTAGAGGCTTCTATTCTGACCACCGTAAATTTAAAAAAGCTCGGGGCGAAGTACGTCGCTTCCCGTGCGAGGGACGATTTGCAGTGTGAAATACTCAAAAAGATAGGTGCGGACGAAATAATCTACGCCGACGGCGAGACCGCCGACAAGCTTGCGATAAGGCACAACGGCAACAATATCTTCGACTACGTTGCCTTGTCCGACGGCTATGCCATATTCGAAGTGCCCATCATCAAGCAGTGGGCGGGCAAATCTATTATGGAGTTAGACGTCCGTAAGAGGTTTAAGCTCAACATTATCGCAATAAAGAGGGAGGGTAAACTTAACCCCAACCCTATGCCCGAATTTGTTTTCGAGGCGGACGACCATATCTTCGTTATGGGTAAATCTCAGGACGTTTTCAAGATGGCCGCAAAGATTTAATCACACCGCCTTAAGGGAGAATTAATTGTTTAAAAAGTTAAAGATGGATATAGATGCGGCAATGCGTAACGACCCTGCCGCAAGAAATA
>JBJFGI010000022.1:0-4343 GCA_051892535.1 Candidatus Coproplasma sp.
TGTACGGTAAACGTTTATGCGGCACCTGCTGAGCACACGCACACCGCAGCAAGCGGATGGCAGAGCGACGAGACCTACCATTGGCATAACTGTACGGAATCGACATGTATTGCACAGCTCGACAAGGCTGCTCATACATACGATAACGAACAGGATACAGACTGTAACGTCTGCGGCTACGAAAGGACGATTTCCGAAGAGCCCGCACCTGTACAGCCTACGGTTACGGACGTAACGGTAACGGCGGCAGGCAATGCTACGACAGTAGCAATCGGCGGTACGCTTCAGCTTAGCGCAGCTGTAGCAGGCGAAAACAACCCTGCACAGACAGTAACCTGGAGCATTAAGAGTGCAACGGCAACGGGTGCAACCGTAAGCACGAGCGGCTTACTCTCCGCAGGAACGGTAGCAGGTACCGTAACGGTAGTTGCAACCTCTACGGTAAATACTTCTAAGAGCGGTGAAATAACCATCACCGTTCAGGCGGCAAGCACTCCCGTAGAGCCTACGCCCGAGGGCGACATAGTTCACGAACTTACCTGGAACGCAACCAACGGCGTGTTTGAATCAACGACTTTAGATTCAAGTAAAATCGTGCTGAGCAGCGGCACTGCGCAGGAACTCGGTTACAGAATGAGTGCAACCGGCTCTGCAGTTAAAATCACATTAGATAGCTTGCAAGCAGGTCAGGAAATTGAACTTACCATCGTGGCGGCTAACCAAAGTACCGACTCGGCAAAAGTTAACAGCGTTAAGTTAACCGCAACGAATTTAGTGGTTGGTACGCTTGCAAATAACAGCCTACCTATCAAGGTGGACGGCGTTATAACGCCTGTAACCGTTACCGGTACGGCGACCGTAAACGCAAACGGAAGCGCAACGTTAACCTTCCAGAGAACCGTAGGCGGCTCTATGGACTATATTTCGTTCCGTTTCGTTATTAAAGCCGAAGAACCCATAGCGGTTGAAAGCGTTACTTTAGATAAGGACAGCGCTTCGCTTAAGGTTGGCGAAACCGATACTTTAACTGCTACGGTTTCTCCTGTAGACGCAGACAACAAAAACATTGTATGGACTTCTTCAGATTCTACGATTGCAACCGTAGTCAATGGTGTGGTAACCGCCAAGAAGGCAGGTACCGTAACTATTACGGCAACTTCTGCGGCAGATTCAAACAAGTACGATAGCTGCGTTTACACCATATCCAACGTTGCTCCTACTTCTATTGAACTCAACAGAACTACGGCAACTATAGCTCTTAGCGATACGCTTCAGCTTACGGCAAACGTATTACCTTCCAACACAACAATAAAGACGGTCACCTGGTCGTCTTCCAACACCGCTGTCGCAACGGTTGACGAAAACGGCAATGTTACTCCTGTCAGCACGGGTAGCACAACCATTACGGCGACCTCAACAGTTGACGCAAACGTCAAGGCAACCTGCGCATTAACTATTAAATCGACAATAGTTAAAGCAACTGGTATTTCGCTTAACTATTCCAACGGCGAGCTCAAGGTTGACGAGACCCTTCAGCTTACGGCAACCATTACGCCTGATAGCGCCGACGATAAGAGCGTAACGTGGACAACTTCCAACGCTTCCATTGCAACGGTAAGCGCAAGCGGTTTAGTTACCGCTGTCGGCGAAGGTTCGGTTACCATTACCGCAATCTCCAACAGCAATGATTCCGTTTCTACTACTTGCAGCATTTCTGCAACCTATCAGAAATACACCGTAACCTTTATATCTGACGGTACCAATCAGGGTTCGAAAGAAGTTATAAAGGGGCAGACGACAACTGCTATAACACTTACAAAGCAGGGTTATTCCCTCGAAGGCTGGTTTGAAACCTCTTCGTTCAGCGGTACGGCGTTCGACTTCACGACCGCTATAACCAAAGATATAACTCTCTATGCTAAGTGGGTAGAGGCTCCGTTCGAGATTACATACTCTCAGGGCAACTTCGAGAGTGCGGCAATCGAATGGGATGAAAAGAACGCTGCAGGCGCAACCGTAGAGTATAAGCTTGCTTCGGCAGACGACCTTGCATACGTTCCAGTTGACAGCGAACTTATCCGCCAGGAAGACAGCGACACCGCAAGGGTTGACGTCTTAGGCTTGAAGGGCGGTGAAAGCTATACCTTCAAGGTTACTTCAAGCGCAGGCGGCGAAATTACAAAGACGCTTGCAATCAAGTCTTACGACCGTTCGGGTTATGCACACTTCAACTACAATTCAGGCGTAGGCGCATACAACGACGACGGTACGTTAAAGTCTAACGCAATCGTCCTCTACGTAACCGACGAAAATAAGAACACGGTTACCTTAAGCTACGGCGGCGTTACGGTTACCGGTATCGGTAATATCCTCAACTCCGTAGGTCAGGACGTTGGCGGCGGTTTGGCTGCAAACGGCGGTACGGCTAACACCAACCAGGGCATACTTAAGTTGTTAGGTCAGAATAATATTCCCTTGGTTGTAAGATTTATCGGCTGCGTATCCGATTCAGGATTGTACGCAAAGGGTACGTTTAATGCAGGTTCAACGCCTTTAATCAACGGTTTAACTGTTTACGATTCAACAGGCAACGGCGGTACTGCCGGTGATAACGGACATATGGCCCGTATGAAGTCGGCTAAGGACGTAACCTTAGAGGGCGTTGGTGAAGACGCTACCATCGACGGTTGGGGCTTCCACTTCATGTGCGAATCTTCAAGCCCTGAATTGGGTAAGAGCTTCGAAGTTAGAAATCTTACGTTTATAAACACTCCCGAAGACGCAATCGGTATGGAAGGCGTACAGGCAAGCAAGAGCACTTCATCCGACTTGACCGCAAGCGTTGAAAGATGCTGGATCCATAATAACGAATTCTACGGACCCGACATCTCCAACCCTGCAGAAAGCGACAAGAGCGAAGGCGACGGCAGCTGCGACTTCAAGCGTGGTCAGTACTTAACCTGCTCTTACAACTATTTCGAGGGTTGCCATAAGACCAACCTCGTAGGTTCGGATGACAATTCGTTGCAGTACAATCTTACCTATCATCATAACTACTGGAAGTTATGTAAGGCAAGAGGTCCCCTTGCAAGAAACGCTAATATACATATGTATAATAACGTATTCGAAGGACAGACTGACTTCTGTATGAATACAAGAGCTAATGCATACATACTCTCAGAATATAATATGTTCTATATGTGCAAGAGCCCTCATAGAGTTGACAGCGGTGCGATCAAGTCGTTTAACGATTCATTCTCGAGCTGTATCAACCTGATGGCAGGAACTATTGTAACGTCAAAGGATCAGATAGTTTCCAACAGCTGTCAGTTCTCTGCAAGAGGTATCGACTACAGCAAGTTCGATACAACGGCTTCGCAGTCGTACATTCCTACGGGTGATTACGAGCTTCAGGAGAGCGTAACCGAGGCAAGAAAGGTAATTGAGGCATATTGCGGCGTTACCAAGAGAAACGCTAAATCGCCTAAAAACGTCGACTTGTCCGAGGTATCGATTGTTCCCAGCGGTGTTACTCCCGTTGCAATCAGCGTGCCTGATTCCGTGACGCCCGGTAAGATTAACAAGACCGTATATGCGTTCACTATAACCAGTGCCGCAACCGTTACAGTTTCGTATTCTTCCGATACGTATGCCTCCACGGGCGTATTGTTAAACGAAGCCGGTGAATGTCTGTTAACCGCAAGCGGTTCTGTGGTATTAGAGCCCGGTACCTATGTGGTTCAGCCTACTAACTTCCAGCCCGGAGACAGTAAGGCGCTCACTACTGGATCGTTTAAGGAACTCACTATAAATTCAATTGAATTTGTAGAATATAATTCTGAAGAATTGAATGCTAAGCTGATTGCAGATTACGATGCTAAGGCTACGTTAGTTAAGAATGCTACTATAGCTTACAACGACGCAAGCTATCAGTTAATCGCAAATGCTCAGAACGCTTATGCACGCTTAAGCGACGAATTAAAGGCTAAGGTAACCGTTCCTTATTCAACGGTAACTGCTGCACTCGCTACTTACGTTGATAAGGGCGAAACCGAAGTTGAAACTTTGATATCTGCTATCGGTACGGTTAATGAAAACAGCGGCACCGCAATAAGCAAGGCAAGGTCGGCTTACCAGGCACTTATAAGCGTTGCGCCTTCAGCAACAGTTTCCAACTATGCAACCTTAGTTGCGGCTGAAGAGACTTACGAAAGCTTCAAGGTACAGGGCTTGATCAACCAGATCGCAGCACTTGCAGATCCTTCGACGGTATCCACCGAAGAGGCAATCGAAAGCTTGCTTGACGAGTACCAGAGCGCTCAGAATGCTTACGATGCTCTCGA
>JBJFGI010000023.1:0-18091 GCA_051892535.1 Candidatus Coproplasma sp.
TGTGTGCGGACGTGGCGTTCGGGCTCGGCATACCCGTCTACGCCCTTTTGCCGTGTGACGAGGAGGAGTATAAAGAGAGCTTCAACCTCAATCGCCTGCCTTTGATAGAGGCAGGGATAACCTCTGGCGAAGAGTGGCAGTCGGCGGTTGCAAGGGACGAGGAGGACAAGAGGAAGTTAGACGAATACCTGTTCCGTATCCGCAGGCAGGGCGGAGAGATTATCTATGCCCCCGACGTGGAGTGCAATAAAGACTGGATAAAAAAGAGCGTTGAGACAGACGACGCAAGCTATAGGTACCGCCAGTTGGGCATATACCTTGCGCAGCAATGCCACGTAATTATTGCGCTGTGGGACGGCAGACCGCCGGCAACTCAATACGGATGCGGAACGGCAGAGGTGATCGGGTTTGCGCTGGAAGGCGAATATTACGACGGGGATAAGCTGTGCAGACATGTACGAGCTGACGACTCTGCGGTGGTCTGGATAAAGTCACGCAGGCAGGGGGATACCCCTTTAAACGTGCAGAGAAAGTGGCTGACAGGCAGTTTAGTCGGCGGAGAAGAGGGGTGTCACGGTTATTCAGCCTTTGACGAGCCGCCGACTTCAATAAAGGAGACTATCGCAAAAATCGTCGCCCGCAATGACGGGTGAGGGCGCAGTATACGCTTCGGCAAGACCAAAATAATACGCATAGGCGTTTTTAATGCTTCATAAAAAACTCGGGCAGCAGAAAGAGTAACTCTCTTTCCGCTGCCCTTATTTTTGTAGAAACGGCACACGTTAAAATTGTTTAAAAAGCCCATTTCGACAATTTTATTCAAAATAACCGATTATTTTATAAATTTCGTACAAAAATATTTGAATTTTGTAAAATAATCATTTGACCATAAAAAATATGTATTTTATAATAAAACTACAAAAAAATAAAAAAGGGATTTGCCATGAAAAAAATCGTAATATTGGAAAGTAACGAACAGTTTTTGTATGAGCTTAAGGCAGAGTTTGAGCAGGACGGCGACTTCAGCGTATGCGCAATAGGTATGGACGGCGAGGCTGGCAAAAGCCTTATAGGTCAGCATAAGCCCGACGTCGTTCTGCTTGACACAACCCTGCCCGGCGAGGACGGTTTCGGCGTATTGAAGTACGTTAAAAGCAATCTGCCTGCCGCATATGCCTTTGTCATTTCGGGGTTTGCCGACGACAACATCGTTGCAAAAGCCATTGCAGGCGGAGCGAGGTACTATTTTGTCAAGCCCGTCTCGGCGCAGACGGTGCACGAAAGGGTAAAGGAGGTACTCGCTGAAAAGCTTCCTCAATATCTTACATCGCCGAGCTCGAGGGACAGGCGCAGGGTGACTTCGATTGACGAAAAAATCTCCAACATATTCATATCTATAGGCGTTCCTCCGCACATAATGGGCTACCAATACTTAAGGGAGGGTATTAAGATGACCTGCGAAGACCAGTCTATTATCAACAACGTCACCAAACGATTATACCCCGAGATTGCAAAGAAGTACAACACCACTCCCAGCAAGGTGGAGAGGGCTATACGTCACGCCATAGAGGTGGCGTGGAACAGGGGCAGGATAGAGGCAATTAATTCGGTATTCGGCGTCAAGGTGTACATAGGTGCGGAAAGACCCACCAACTCCGAATTCATTGCTTTAATTGCCGACAAGCTCGTGTTCGAAGAACTCAACTGAGTTTACAAGGCTACATAATAATCGTATAAAATTACAAAAACTGCGGTCAAACGCCTGTTTTTCAGGCGTTTGACCGCTATTATTTTGGCGTTTTTTTTAAGCGGTATTGACCTTCTTTTTCGAAAAGAGTATAATGTTATTATTCCCAAGGAGAATAAAATGGTATTAAAAAAGATTAACGCAGTTTCCGCACTGGCGGCGATGCTCGTCGCCATATGTCATATCGGGATAATGAGCTACTCGCTCTGGACGGGGTGGTATAATTACAATATATGCAAGGGGTTTGCCTGGGCTACCGCTTCGCTGTTCAGTCTGCACGTACTGCTCTCATTAATCATCTTCTTTTTCATACACGACCCGTCGAAGGTCAGATACAAAAAGCACAACGTCGGCGTGATTATTCAGCGTGTATCGGCGATTTTGATGCTGCTGCTTATACATTTACATACAAGCGCCTACGCCCACGTCGCCACGGGTGAAGTCCTATCCACGGGCGTGGTGGTTTTAAGAATTATTACGGAAATTCTGTTCTTCGGTTCGGTGCTGGTGCATATGGGCGACTCCTGCCCTAAAGCCCTGATTACCCTCGGGGTATTGCCCAGCGAAAGGGCGTTCAGGGTCGTAGCCTATATCTCCTGCATTTTCTGCGGACTGCTGTTTATCGTGACTGCAGGCGGTGTGATTAATTTTTACGTTTCGGGTATAGCGTGATGAAAAGAGTTCTCATTATCGGCAGCGGTATATCGGGGCTGGTATGTGCGATTAAATGCGCCGAGGCAGGGCATTACGCCATAATGGTTTCCCCCTTTCAGTCGGAGCGTTCGCAGTCCGTAATGGCGGCGGGAGGCATTAACGCCGCCCTCGATACCAAGGGGGAGAACGACACCCCCGAAAGCCATATCGAGGATACTCTGCACGGCGGTTGCGATATCGCTTCGAGGACTGCGGTGGAGGGTATGTGCAGGAGCGCCCCCGAAATAATCAGGTGGCTTGAAAGTATCGGTACGGTTTTCACGAGGGACAGTAATGGGTTAATCGACCTGCGTGCGTTCGGCGGTCAGAGCCATAAACGTACCGCCTACGCAGGCGCATCTACAGGCAAACAGATAGTCACCGCCCTCGTTCACGAGGCGAGGAAGTACGAGTGTGAGGGGTTAATCGTAAGGCGGTTAAACCTCAATTTCCACTCTGCGTTAATCGACGGCAGCGTGTGCTGCGGCGCACTTCTCTATAACTCTGTAACCCGCAAGCTTGAGAGTATCTTTGCCGACGCCGTCGTTATGGCGACGGGCGGACAGAACGGCATTTTCGGCAAGACGACGGGCTCGCTGCTCTGCGACGGATATGCCGCAGGCAAACTCTTTTGCCAGGGTGCGAAATTAAAAAATTTGGAGTTCATAAACATTGTAATTTACTTTTTTTCATTAGTCAATAGTCATTAATTTTTTATAATGTTTTTTTATTAAATATATTATTCTTGTCGCAATAGTATTTATTGCAGGACAAAGTATTGATTTGAAGTAAGAAATGAGATAGTATATAAATAATCCGTTTGGCAAAGGTGTTTACGTTAAAAAGCACAAAGGGATTATAAAATGGAAGAAAGTTCAAAAGATTTTAAAATAGAGGACGGAGTACTGTCATTTTACCAAGGCGAAGGCGGGGACGTAATAATCCCCGACGGGTGAAAAGTATCGGTAATCTTGCATTTTGGGGGACGTAGCAACCTTACAAGCGTAACCATACCAAACGGAATAACGGTATTGAGAGGGAGGCGTTTGCCCGCTGTTATGCCCTTAAACGCTAACCATACCTAAAAGTGTAACAAAAATCAGTATGGGTGCGTTCTGGAGCTGCGGCAGAGTTGAAAAGGTGACGATGGCTGACGGTGAGAATAGTGTTGTAAGCGAAATTCTCTCCGACGACGACAAGGTTCGCCCGTTCCTGACTGACAACGTTAAGACTATCGAAACGTTCGCATTTATGGGTTGGGGTGGTTTTACTTACATATCCGCACCCAAGGACTGCGACGTTGCTTTATCGACTTCAAATCTTATTGTAGCAAACAGAAGGTATGAATCCACACCCGACTAAGTCAGAGGAAAACGTGCAACTCAAAAACAAGCCAAAATTGGGCATTTTTAGCCCAAAAACCAGTTATTTTCGATAATTTCAGTAACCTTACTCCCAAATATACTCCCAAATTTTTAACCCCTTTCGGGAGTCAGAAAAAGTCATTTTTCAGCAACATTTGAATGACGGACTTGTTCCCAAAGTCCGTCATTCATTTTAGACTAAATTAGTTAATATTGCTTATTCATTGCGACTAATCTGGAATTCAATTCGAGATTAGTCGTTTTTGCTATATAAGCCCTCAAAAAGTAAAATCAAAGAATTGAAACAGAAATGAGATTCGTAGCAGTTAAATGGTTGTTCTATAATACATTTCGTTCAACAAGTTCAAATTTATTACTATTATAATTGGGTTCCATAATAGAAAATGAAGCACCTAAATTAATTGCTATTTGTTTTAGTTCTTCTATATATTCCGAAAGATATCCAACGATAATCTTAGTCGGTTTTAAGCCATAGTCTTTAGCGGATTGGTTTCCTCCTTGAAAATAAGGAGAGGCGATTGTAATTGCTCGTATTTCTTTTTCAAATGCCCATTGGGAATATTTAAAAGATTGTAGATATAAGTTGTATTGGAGAAAGTCCTGGGATGAAATTCTATATAAACTTTTATCTAATTGTTTTAAATTACGTATACACGCCCTTTCATATTTTTTGTTATTGAAAAATCCGCTTAGAATTATGCGTTTGTTTAAATAATATACCGGAAAGAGTGCGTCGGTATTTATTACTTCATATTCAACGCAATACCCTCTGCACCCGTTTGCGTAATATCCCCACATTTGTACATCGTCATTAGTAGATGAAAAAGAAGCTTGGCAATATTTGTTTCTAAACTCAGTCAAATATTTTATTAATTCATCTACGTTCTTTACACCGTATTTATTTTTGATCTCATCGGGTAATTCCATATCTTTTTCAGGTATATAAAACTTTTGTCCTTCAAAAGGATCATTTAAATCAGAAAATCTTGATAACCAGATTTCATTATTACTGAGAGTTTTTAATTTGCTCTTATTTAATTCATCATTGTTACTTTTATTGGTTAAAGAACAGAATTTATATATTTTGTTCGGGATATGTTTTTTGCTTTCACGCATTGCTTCAAGGCTTAGAGGCTTGCCTTCTCCTTTTGCCTTACATTGTTTGTGGATATAAATAAAAATAAATGGAAAAAACCCTACGGGAAAATATAGAACACCTACTATTAATTTAAATAGTATTATTATGGCTTCAGTATTAGAATCTTCATTAACTTTAACGAATGCATATAAAGAACCTGTGATAAGTGTCCAGGCAATAAAAAGAATAAGGAATAAAATATCCTTGCGTAGTAATTTTTGTTTCATAGCAATTAAAATGTCACCTTCTTGTAATAAAAAATAACTTCGACTATTTATGCAACGCTATTAAATGAGTGTAAATAGTAATCAGTTATTTTTTTATTATATCACAATAAGTAAGACAATTTTATTGTCACTTAAAATAAAAATCAATTAATTTTATAATCGTATCGGGTTGTCCGTGTACAAGATTAGTTTTTCTATATGAAACAATTCCGCCTAAAGACCCGTAAGGACCATAAAAATAACTATATTTTGTGTTTTGATTTTCGGCTATAGTCTCTGAACCCTTTTCATTATAATACGTCACCGTTTCTTTTCCGCCTTTACTTTCAGCTTGAAGAACCCAAGGCCTGTTATTATTCTGATAATCCAGGACTTTTTCCTTTAAAAGTTCAGCGAGTTTATCGCTGCCGATTCTCTCAACTGATGTAACCGACCGACTGCCCCAATTGACAGAACCATCCGTTCCGGCATACTTCAAATAATATCTGCGTTGACTCTGCGGTAAAGCCGCAAATTGATCGATAGTCATTGTTTCCCCGGATTCAAGTTTAATCTTATCATCAATCAGAGGAGTGGTATAGACTAAAATATCCCGGATTTCTTTACTGAAATACTTTTCGGTTTTATCCCAGAAAGGCAATGCGAGAATAGCCTTCTGGTCGAAAAGAGACATGGGTGGTAAATCATAGCAGTTTTCTCGCTTATCTGTGAAAACACGACGATTAAAATCGCACTCACCGAAAAGTTCAAGATAATAATGTGTCCTGACAAAATCAGAATCTATTGCCTTTAGTTGCTTAATGCGCCTACCGTTTTCATCATCAATTTCGACTGAAGGATATTTGTCAATCCCCCAATATTTAATCGGAGGCGTGGCCATACGTGTTTGGGATATAAAATACCGCACGCCAACAGGAATGGAGGCGTTATCCACCATATAGTATACTAACGGGGACTGACCTTCTTTTAACCCAAGATATTTAACAAGCTGATCCGTAAATACCTGAGCCGGTTGGTTAATACGTATCTTAAATCCTGCTTTCTTATAAAAATTGTACAATAACTCAAGTTCACCCCATGACGAACCTGGACATTGTATTTCAAGAATCTTTCCCAAAGCCGATTCATCCGTACGGAAAAACACAGGCGGTTTCCAAAAGACGTCGGGTAATTTCCGAAGATAAGTCTCGGCCATACTTTCCGGAGTATCATTAATCAGCCATTTCAAAACATCTTTATCATTATTGGCAAGCGCTGATTTTAATAAACCCAAGCATTCATTTTGAAATTGGCGTATAACGTCGTTCCTTGTTCGTATATTTTCGCCTGAGGACAACACTAACGGTTCAGCGGCAACGAATTGTGTAAAACCGATATCGGAAGGAAGAATGTTATTTAGTTGTGAATTTAACCAAGCATATTGATTTTGCATTTTTCGTTATTGCGAATCTCCGGCAATAATAGTTTTATTTTTAACTATACAGTCTCCACCCAAAAGGGTTGGTGAATAAGATTCTAATGCATTATTAACCGATGCGAGTTGATGGTTTATCCTTTCTTTGAGTGGCTCATTGCACGTAACTGAAATTTCGTTTTGCCACTTTTCATGGCATTGACATTCAAGCCTGTCAAAACATAAAACACTATGAGTTTTATTAAATTTAATTATTGCTTCGACTATCCTTTCATTGCAATTAATTTCGCTTTCACAATAATTATGGGAGAATGATTTCGGTACGGGATAAAAACCAACTCCGCCTATCCCGAAATCTGCAACATTCAAAGCTTCACATTGTCTTGCAATTTCAATTATTGACCAAAGCCATGGCAACTTGTAATATCCCTTTTGATAAAGGGCATCAATCAAGGTATAAGGTTGTATAGTCATAGGTTCAAAACTTATACGTTTAAACCCTATTTCAGTTGCAAAACATGCCGTTGATACAGCTTCTATAATTGCCTCACGTTCAGTTAAAAAAGGCGGTTTGACCAATATATATGCCAAAGGCTTAATTCCGTTATCGTTTAATAAAGAAACAGCATTATTAAAATCGGCTTTTGTACCAAATTTATTGACGCATACGCCACGAATAACGTCGTTCACTGCTTCTAAGCCCATTCCTATTTCTAACTCAACATCGCTTTCGGAAGATATTTTCTTAAAAATACTGATAGTGTCTTCCGTTATATATTGTGGGCGGGATTCAATTGTAATACGCTTAACGTTTTTAATACGAGAGGCTAATCGCAGAATTGTTTCCTGCGCATACAAATTCATTTCATTCGGATTAGTATAATTACCTTCCTGATTAATTCTGATCCACGTTATTGGGCAGTTTTCTTTTTTCGCCGTTTCCCAAATCTCTGGATTTGAAATTGCACTCGCAAATTGAGCTATATGAAATTGTGCGTTTTCAACAATGCTTTTGCGAAAATCTGCGCAGTTATAACAACCGCACATAGTACAACCGCCCGTCTTCGCCCAATCGCAACCTGTGGGAGATAATGTTATAGTCAAAGTTAAAACCTTTTCGCCGTTAAGATATGAATATTTCATATGCCATTCTGCAGCTTTTTTCCAGGTTGTAACTTTGCCAGTTGCTTTGGTTCGTAAAGCTTTAACGGTGTCTATTACTTTTTTTCGTTCAGCTTTATAATCTGATAATGTACCGAATTGATTATATTCCATAGTTTTCAAAAGATAAAATTAAGTCCATAAAAAATTATGCTGATTATTCCACATACAAAGGCAATAATCATTAGTATAGACGCAATTCTTATTTCTATTTCGCTTTTTAAATTGTTTTTACCCATTCCAATGCATTGAAATACTGTAAATTTCAGTCTTTGGTCCTCATTTAAATTTTTGAAATCATCATAATAATGTGAACTTGCAGGGTAAAAGTTTTTTCCGTTTTCAGTTTTACCCAATTTTTTTTGTAATAGAAGAAATCTTTTCATGCCTATTAAAGATCTGATATTGTCTTCATTACCGCCGATTTTACTGGTTAATTTAGGAATTAAATTTGTCAATCCAACCCCGACACTTATTGCAAGAGCGATTAACGACACCGCAGTAGTACCCAGAAACACTATGGTGGACCATTTTAAAGTAAATTCCGAATTGCCAAACGAACTGATTAATACCACAATTCCGGCGAACAAGAAGCTACCAACGGTCAAAAGATTTTGGAATTTTGTCGTATACCAGGAATACATACGATACTGCCTGTCATTAATTTCTGCGGCAAAATCGTACAATTTTTCTTTATCATATGAAGTATTTGACGGGTCTTCAATTAATATCGTTGGTGCCAACTCCGACAAATTGAAAATGACGCTGGCAAATGGTTTGTGTTTGCGTTTTTGTTCGTCTAAAATTCCCATTTTGCAAAAAACTTGAAGCTGATTATCAACTTCTTGGGATATGGCTTTATCCTTTATATTTTTGCAGTAGGGCTTTTCTCTTATTTGATCAACTATTATATCTCTTTGAAAGGTAGTTTCACCAGCTTTATAATGTTCAGATATATATGTAAAAACGTCTTGTGCAATTTTTTGTTTTATCAGTTTTTTCATTGGTAACCACAAATTATTTACTTAATATATTTTTTTTAGTATATCATTATGATAAAATTAAGTCAATTTATATAAGTAAATTTATAGTTTATTATTCCTCAAGTATTTGTATGAACTATTTTTTGCACAGGTATTGCATTTAAAAAATATTTTATCAAACGAGTTTTACGGCGGCAAGGTGAACCTTGCCGCCGTCTTTGCTTGATTTACAATTTAATAGCTTGATTTAGACCGTCGAAATTAATCGGCGTTTTTTTCGTTCGTGTGGAAATATGCTCAGGTTATGCTGTTTCGCTTGCGGAAATGGTGAACTTCTGACCGTTTAACAGGGCGTATGTAATGCTGTCTCCGTCAAGGGTGAATTGACCTATAAAATAATCTTTGAGCAGTGTTATAATCTCGGCAATCAGGTCGCTGGCGATAATCGGCGGTTCGTTTCTTAATAGTTCATCTTGAGTATATTTTAAAGATAAGTTTTTCATAATAAGTACTCCAATAATTTTTCACTTTCGTGCGCACCGATTGTGTGCTTATATTATACCCCTGCGTCTGAACAAAATCAAATAAATCTGTTCAGACTGTGGGATAATCTTTTGTCGAAGGAGTACTACTTTATGGATATTTTGTCGAAACTCTCTGAAAGACTAAAAGACCTTATGAACGAGGCGCAAATTAAGACGCCGGCATTAGCAGAAAAAACTAATCTCGAACAATCTGTAATTTCAAAATTTTTAAGGGCGGAACGTATGCCGTCTGCAAAATCTTTGGTTACGCTTGCCGACTGCTTTCATTGTTCTACCGACTATCTTCTTGGGTTGTCCGATGTTTTAGACGAAAGGGAGTTTAAGCAGAGACCGCCATTTAACGAGCAGTTAAGTTTTCTTTTAGAGCATTATCATATTACGAAATACCGTCTTGAAAAGGAGACAAAGCTTACAGAGGAAACAGTCAATCGCTGGCATAAGGGGAAGTATGAGCCTACAGTCGAAAGTTTGGTAAGGCTTGCAACTTATTTTAATTGTTCGGTTGATTTCATTCTCGGCAGAGAAGTTTGATTTGTCGTTGAATTATGATACAAGAATCAGGTGAGAGAGATGGCGTGTTATTTTATGATTGACACCTATATTCCCGACGGAAGTAATCGGGAAGAATACGATTTTTATATTGATAAAGTCAGACCGATAGTAGAGAGCTACGGTGGCGAATATCTTGTCAGGACGGAAGAGGTAGAGTGCCTGTCGGATAAAAGAGTACCGCAAAGAGTAATATTGATTAAATTCCCTTCAAAAGAAAGGCTGGAAGAGTGTTTTGCTTGCCAAGAGTATAGGGCTATTATGTCAAAGCGTGTAAACAACGTGGACGCCAGAGCCATTATAGTGGAGGGAGAATGAGGTCGATTATGAAGCCGAAAATTCACCAGATTAAGATTGATTTTAACGTTACCCCTGAAATTAAGAGATACGTCTACGTCTATTTGATTGAGGGCAAGTCGTGCTGGCTGGTTGATTCGGGCGTGGACGGAACCGAGAAAATAATTGCTGACTTTATGAGTACTATAGGTCGTTCGTTGGGGGATATTCGTGGGGTATTGCTTACTCACGCCCATCCCGACCATATCGGCTCTGTCGCCAAGTTGAAGGAATTGACGGGGTGCAAGGTTTATGCCAGCGCAGGCGAACGAGCTTGGATTGAGGACGTTGAACTGCAATTTGCCCAGCGACCTATTCCTAATTTCCATACGTTAGTCAATAAGTCTGTTCCAGTGGACGAGGTTTTAAAGGGAGGAGATATTGTTGAGTTGCAAGACGGCTTGACGATTGAAGTGGTGGCAACACCCGGTCATTCGGCTGACGAATTATCCTACAAACTTGTGGAAGAACGCTGTATATTCGTCGGTGATGCAATTCCCGTTGTGGGCGATATACCCATCTGGATTAATGCGCAAGATAGCCTGAACAGTTTAATCAAGCTGAAAGATTTACAAGGCGTTGACACCTTCTGCCCTGCGTGGGACGTGACATATAACCGCACCCAGGCATTGCAAAAGATAGATTCTGCGATTGAGTTAATCAACAAAATCGGGCAAGCCGTCAACGCTTGCAAAGCTGAAGCCAATTCCATTGACGACTTAGTCCTTCGTGTGTGTACAACAATTGGTACGCCTCACTTCACCCAAAATCCCCTGTTCAAAAGAACAGTAGCAAGCTTCCTTAAATAAGAGCAAATTTTATATAGTACAACGGCGGGCGTTTTCTCAAACGCCCGCCGTAATTTTAATTAAGAAGTTACTGTTTTTTACTATTCAGACAGCATCAAACGTGCTATAATTTAACTGTTGCTTAATTAATTTAACAAATTAAGCAAATTATTTTAAGAAACCATAGCTTACAACATAAAAAGCATTTTGTTATAATTCTCTCGTAAACAGGAGGTAACGAAAATGTATTTTGAAGTTCAGGCAAAGTGCGGACACGTTGGCAGACATAATTACGTTATTAAAAATTTTTACGTCAAAGCGGAGTCGGGTAAGGAAGCCGCAAGAAAGATAAGGTTGGCGCCAAGGGTTAAACACGATCGCAAGGATGCAATCATCAGGGTAAAACAAATCGACTATACAAAATTATAGAAACGGTAATGCTTTATCCCAATTGGCAGTTGTTGTATTCGAAAATTTAATAGAGATGACTTGGACGAGGAAATTTCAGTTCTTGAAGGGATGTTTAAACTTTTTCATGCTGTTGAAGAAAATAAGTTTATTGAATTGAGTCCACAGTTTTTTTCGAAGAAAGTGATAGATGAGTTATATGCGCGTGGAGCGTTTAATAATGAATACAATGACTTTGATGGGTATGATGATTATGAGTTTTTCCTTAAAATGTTTAGAAAAAGAAATAAAGAAGGAATTACTTACAATATGCGTAGAAAAATCAGGGCAATAATAGTTAATTCTATTCGTCCATTTTTAGAAGAGGCTTTAGAGAGTAAAGTAAAAAGAGGAAATTAGCAAAAATATCTACAAATAAAGAGCTTTATATTGATGCGGGGCGTATTTGTCAAAATTATAATGCTTAAATAAAGTCAATACTGATTTTATAATAGAGATGAGAAGAGAGAAGGTCAATAGCCTTTATTGAAAAGAGCTTATAAACAAGAAACAAAAAAGGAAAGATAAAAATGTTTCAGGGGATGAGGCGGTTTAGGCAAGAATTGGAGAAGGACGAAACAGAGCGCATATTGTCGAGTGGTACGTCGGGCGTTTTGTCGGTTATCGACGATGACGGCTATCCCTATGCCGTGCCGTTGAGTTACGCATATGCAGACGGCAAAATCTATTTTCACAGCGCAAAAGTAGGACATAAAATAGATGCTATAAAAAATTGCGACAAGGCGAGCTTTTGTGTTATAGACAAGGACGACGTTCAGCCCGAAAAATACACCACCTTTTATAAGAGCGTGATAGCCTTCGGTAAGGTTGAAATCGTCAGCGACATTGACGAAATAAAATTTGCTATTGAACAGATAGGTGAAAAATACTATCCCGACCACGACAGCGAATTGCAAGCAGAGATTGAAAAATTTAAGTCTGCCTTTCTCATTATTAGGTTTACCATAGAGCATATAGCGGGCAAACAGGCAAAGGAACTGTTATAACTTACGGCATTTGAAATTGCAAAATCATAGCGGGAATGGTTAATTATGATACTTGAAACTGAAAGGCTGTTGTTGAGAGCGTTTACCCTTGACGACTTTAATGCGCTATACGAAATAATGTCGGATAAAGAGACTATGCAGCACTATTCCAAGTCGTTTGACGAGCAGCGTGTCAAGTGGTGGATAGAGTGGAATCTACTCAACTACAAGAAATACGGGTTCGGCTTGTGGGCTGTCATACTCAAAGAAACAGGTGAATTAATAGGCGATTGCGGTCTGACAATTCAGAGCATTGACGGAGTGTTACTCCCCGAAATAGGCTACCATATCCATAAGAAAGATTGGAGAAAAGGTTACGGTAGCGAAGCGGCAAAGGCGGTCAGGGATTGGGCGTTTACGCATACTGACTATGACTGCCTGTACTCATATATGAAGCATACTAACGTGGCTTCGTATTCAACCGCCCAAGCTATCGGAATGAAAAAGGTTAAGGAATACCCCGACGTAAACAACGGCATTTCCTACGCCTATGCCATAACCCGTCAAGAGTGGGAAGGGTTAAAAGGTTAATTTAAAACCATACAGCAAAATCGAATGGCTAACCACCATAGAGCAATTATAGCTTGCTAAATAAGGTTTAAGTCGGTGAACGGTAAACGTTCAGCGGCTAATTAATGCGCTTTTGGAGTGGAAAAAAATTTAAAATATTTTTGTTAATATGACAGAGTTGTCATATTATAGGTATATAATAAAGAAAAGCAAAATAAAAAAATCTCCTCTTGTGAGGAGATTAGCTTCGCCACTGCGAAAAATGATCAGACAAAAGTTTTATTTGAACTTGCCTTGTTATTTTGTAGTTTAATTATATACACTGAAAGACTAAAAGTCAAGTATAGGAGAAATATTATGGAAAAATTTTATCTGGGAATGGATATCGGTACAAATTCGGTGGGTATGGCGTGTACCGACGAAAACTACAAACTGCTCAGAACGAAAGGAAAAGATTGTTGGGCAGTTAGATTATTCGATGAAAGCCAGACGGCGGTAGAACGTCGGACTTTCAGGGTGGCTCGCCGTCGCCTTGAAAGGAGAAAACAGAGAATAGGCTTTTTGCAAGCCGTCTTTTCAAGCGTTATTCCCGATAAGCTTTTCTTTATCCGCCTTAACAACAGTCAGTTTTTAGCAGAAGATAAAGATGAAAGACTAAATGCCGACTTAAATAATCTTTTCGCAGATAAAGATTTTAAGGATAAGCAATATCACGAACAGTACCCCACAATATATCATTTACGCAAAGCTCTTATGAGTCAGCCGATAAGCGATTTGCGCCTTTACTATCTTACCCTGCACCATATAGTAAAATACAGGGGACATTTTCTGTTTGAAGGTTCAATGGCGGATATCCGTGACTTTTCCAGACTGATATCCGATCTCAACCAGACGTGCTCAGAAATCTACGAGCAGGACGTGCCAACGTTTGATATTTCGCTATGCGAACAGGCAAAGGAAATTTTAATTTGCAGCGGAAAAGATAAACCTAAAAGAATAGAACAACTTTTTAATCTTTCGGATAAACGAGCTAAAGAGATAATTAAGGGTATTTGCGGTTATTCGGTCAAGCCCTCGGCATTGCTTGGCGAAAAGTATAAAGAAGAGAAGTCTTTTGATATGAAAAAGACAACTGACGAAACATTTGAGGCAATGCGGTCAACTTATGGCGATGATTTTGCCTTGCTTGAAGCGATCAGGGCTATCTATAATTATATTACTTTTGAAAAGCTGTTGGAAGGTCAACCGGACGTCTCTTCCGCAATGGTAGCGCTCTACGATAAACATAAAAGTGATTTACAGCTTTTAAAGGACTTTATACATAATAACGCAACGCAGAGCGATTATAACCGTCTTTTCAAATCGGTCAGCGAGGGTGCTAACTACGTCAATTACGTAGGCTATACTAAAAAGGGCGGAGATAAGCTTAAGGTTAAAAAGTGCAAAGACGAAGAGTTTTATGCCTACTTAAAAAAGTTTATTTCTTCTTTACTCGACGTGAAGGACAACGATACTCAACGTAAAATTCTTGAAGGGATAGAAGAGGGATCTTTCCTGCCTAAAATCTTACACGCAGACAACGGCTTGTTTCCCCACCAGGTCAACGAGGACGAACTGAATAAAATAGTGGAGAATATGGTAAAAAACTGCCCGCAGACGGAGCAGATTGCGGAAATGATTTTGCCTGTATTTTTATACCGTATTCCTTACTACGTCGGACCGCTTACGGGTGTAAACGGCTGGGCAAAGCGCAAGGTTGAGGGTGTAAAGATTACGCCCTGGAATTTTAACGAAGTCATCGATTTTGCCTCGAGCAACGAAGCGTTTATGCGCAGAATGACGAGCAAATGCAGCTATCTCCACGGTGAGGATGTTCTACCTAAAGCGTCCGTTTACTATCAGATTTTTAACGTGTTAAACCAGATAAACAAGTTAAAATTCAACGACTGCGCTATAAGCGTAGAGATCAAGCAAGAGATTTTTAACAAATTGTTTTTAACCAAAAAAAGGGTTACCGATAACGATATAAAAAATCTGCTTGTGAGAAACGGATTGATAAGCGAATCGGAGAAAAAGAGTACTACGATAACGGGCAAAGACGGGGAATTGAACGCCTCAATGTCGTCTTATATTCAGCTTAAGCAAATCTTAGGCAAATTCGTAGACGAGGACATTGCCTCCGAAGGCGGAGTATGTGAAAATATAATTTTATGGCATACGCTTAATACCGATAAGAGGGTTGTTGAAGAACTTATCAGGAAGAACTATGGAGATATCCCTGAAATATCTGCAAACATCAAGGCGTTGAAGGGGCTGGTGTTCAAAGATTTCGGCAGACTTTCAAAAAGATTTCTCACCCAGATCAAAGCAGTCGACAAAACTTCGGGCGAACTTTGTTCTATTATTGGGCTGTTGTATAATACCAATCAGAACCTTAACGAGATACTGTATGATGAAAGATATAATTTCCAATCTGTGATAAATGAGGAGAACGGTGAGCAGAGTCGGGAAGTAACCTATGAAGATATAGAAGAATTATACGTTTCCCCGGCTGTTCGCAGGGGCATATGGCAGTCGCTGAAAATGGCGGAGGAATACGTCTGCGCCATCGGGCGTGAGCCTAACAAAATCTTTATCGAAGTGACGAGGGAAGAGGGTAAAAAGGGTAACGACGGCAGGACTGTTTCAAGGCAGAAGAAACTGCTTGAAAAGTATAAGGCGATAGATGGCATTGAAGATTTGTCCGCAGAGCTTAATAAAAAGACGGATATGCAGTTAAGACAGGAGAGGTTATATCTGTATTTCCGTCAGCTCGGCAGATGTATGTATTCGGGTGAGAGGATAGACCTTGAGCTGCTGAATACCAATCAATACGACGTCGACCATATCCTGCCCCGTTCCTATTTAAAAGATGACAGCCTTGACAATAAGGTTCTCGTGTTGCGCAGTAAGAATTCGGCAAAGAGCGATATCTATCCCATTCCGCATGGGCTTGTAAGCGACGAGGCTAAAAAGCATTGGAAAGTGCTGTTGGAAAAAGGGCTTATTTCGGACACGACTTATAAACGCTTAACCCGAACACAACCCTTGACCGAAGACGATTACAAAGACTTTATCAATCGTCAGAAGACGATAACCGACCAGACGGTCAAAGCAGTTGCTCAGCTGTTGGGGCGTAAATATCCCCAAACGAAGATAGTTTACAGTAAAGCTAAAAATGTCAGCGACTTCAGGCAGAGGTTCGATCTGTTTAAATGCAGGGAGACAAACGACTTGCATCACGCCCGTGACGCATATCTTAACGTCGTTGTGGGCAACGTATACGATACCTGTTTCTCAACCTCTATGGCTATGTTCCGTCAGGACGGCGATAAGTGGAGAAACTATAACTTAAAAACTATGTTCCACCGCAACGTTAAAGGGGCGTGGGTGCAGGACGATAACGCAACCATTTCCTTGGTTAAAGCTATCTATGCAAAATCGAGTATGGCGGTAACCAGATATGCCTATTGCAATAAGGGAGCGTTCTATGACCAGACTGTCTATGGTAAGGACGATAATAGTATAACTGCTCCCCGTAAAGCAAATGGCGTATTGTGTGATACTTCAAAATATGGCGGATATAAATCGCAGAAAACGGCTTATTTTGCAATCGTTCAGTCTGTGGGTAAAAGGGGTAAGCCGATTAAGACCATAGAAGCCGTTCCCGTTCTGGTTGCTTATCAAAGTAGAAATAACCCTTCCCGTCTGCAGGAGTACTTTGCTTCGTATCTGACCAATCCCGTAGTTTTAATACCTAAGTTAAAAATCAAACAGAGTGTAAAATATAACGGAACCCCTTGCTTTGTGGCAGGTGTTACGGGTACTTCCATTATCGTTCATAACGGCGTGGAACTGTTTACCGATAACAGGACGGACGAGTATGTAAACGCTCTTTGCAAGCTTGTTGAGATGAATAAAAAGGGCTACGTCGATACTGCTTTGGAAGAGTTTATTATGAAGACCAACAGCGAGGGGGTTGTAAAATTAAAGATAGACAGAGATAAGAACGTAGAGTTGTACAATAGTCTTCTTGAAAAATTAAGCAGTTCTCTCTATCAGGGTGTGGGCCCTGCTGCAAGCTATTTAAAAACACTTTTAAACGGCAGGGACAGCTTTGAAAGAATAAGCGTATACGAGCAGGTGGTTGTGTTGTTACAGATATTGCGATTCTTTAAATGCAATGCAGAACAGTCTGATCTGCATTTAATCGGAGGGGCCAGTATTATCGGTGTGATACGAGTGAACAAAGATATAACCAACGTAGATTTCCGCATAGTGTATCAATCGCCCTGCGGCTTGAACGTGCGGGAAATTAAGGTTTGATATGGGCTTTCGCACTATAGTGGTAAATTCACGTTGTAAGTTGGAGTTTCGCCTAAATTATCTTGTCATTCGTGGCGAAAAAGAGCGAAAAATTTTTATAAACGAGATAAATACTCTCATTGTTCAAAGTACCGCCGTGTCGCTTACCGCAGCTTTGTTGTGTGAATTGGCAAAGAATAACGTCAAGATTATATTTTGCGATGAGAAAAATAATCCGCAAACTGAAATAATACCCTATTATGGTGCGCATAACACTTCTAAACGCTATAAAATGCAATTTGCTTGGCTTGAAGAGACAAAAAGTAAAGTTTGGCAAAAAATTGTAAAGGAAAAAATATGTAATCAGGCACAGATTTTGTATGAAAACGGTTTTTTGTCGGAATATGAAATGTTAAAGGGTTACGCCCGACAGGTTCAATTGGGTGATATATCGAATAGAGAAGGTCATTCCGCTAAGGTCTATTTTAATTGTATGATGCCGAAAGGAGAGACCCGTCGTTCAGGCGGATTTCTTAATGCTTGCCTAAACTATGGTTATGCGGTGTTATTGTCCGCATTTAACCGAGAAATTGTGGCTTGCGGCTACCTTACTCAATTAGGGGTTTGGCATGATAACGAATTTAATCAGTTTAATCTTTCCTGCGATTTAATGGAGCCGTTGCGTACGATTGTTGATTCAACAGCATTTTCAATAACATTTGGCGACGAACAATATAAAAAGAAGATGGCGAATATTTTAAACTACGACGCCTGCATA
>JBJFGI010000024.1:0-4285 GCA_051892535.1 Candidatus Coproplasma sp.
TTGCCGTTCTGAGCGTTACCGTTCTGAGCGTTTGCCTGACCGTTTTTGCCCTTTCCGCCCTGATTGGGGTGTTTACCGCCCTGACCGCCTTGGTTCTGCCTGGTTTCGCCTGCGGGGTTGCCCTCTTTTGCGCCGTCGCCGCCGTGACGGTTGCGCTTTTTGTTGCGGTTCTTGCCGCCCTGGTTGGGGGTAGAATCCTTGCCCTGCTCACCGCTCTGCTTTTCGCCGCTCTGCTGTTCACCGTTTTTGCGGTTCTGCCTGTCGCCGTTGTGCTTGCCGTGGCGGTTGTCGCCCTGCCTGCGTTCGCCGTTCTGGCTGTCGGGGGAGCTTGAATTACCCCTCTCGTCCTCCTCTTCAATGCCTGTCAAGCTATCGCTCTCCACCACTTCATCCTCGTCAGCCTCGTCGCCGCCTACGGCGCCGATAACCTCGCTGCCACGCATAAAGGAAATTTTATCGAGGGGGAAGTCCTTATAGGTTACCGAGTCGCCCTGCTCAATCTTGACCTTTACAATCATCTTGAGCATATTGACGTTGACTACGGTACCCTTGCCGTCGGGCGTAGTCGCCTCGCTGCCTATTTTAGGCACCCTTTTGCACACCTCGGCGTAGTAGTCGTTTTCGTAGGAAAGACAGCACATAAGCCTGCCGCAGAGCCCTGAAATCTTGCTGGGGTTTAAGGACAAGCCCTGATTTTTAGCCATCTTGACGGAGACCTTTTTGGGCTCCTGCAAGCTCCTTACGCAACAGCACTCCCTGCCGCAGGGGGCGAGACCGCCCATAAGCTTAATCTCTTCCCTGATGCCTATCTGCCTTAACTCTATCCTCATTCTGAATGCAGAGGATAAATCTTTAATCAACTCCCTGAAGTCCACCCTGTTTTCGGAGGTGAAGTAGACGGTGACCTTACTGCCGTCAAAGGAGAATTCGCAGTCGACGGGCTTCATATCCAGCCCTCTCGCCTCAATCTTCTCCCTTACAATCTTCATTGCCTCGTCCTTGCGAGCCTCGTTCTTTTGAAGCTGCTCCATATCCTTTTGGGTGGCAATGCGGACGGTGGGCATTAAAGGGGGAACGATAGCCTCGTCCTCCACCTCGTGCACGCCCTCCGTGACAATGGCGTACTCCAGCCCCTTGGACGTCTCAACAATGACGCCCATGCCCTTCTCGACTTCCTGAGCGCAGGGAGAGAAGAAGTAGGACTTTCCGCCGCCTTTAAATTTTACGCTTATTACTTTAGTCATATAATGTTTACCTTATAAATCACGACTTTAATCGTGCATTGAATCACGGCTTAACCGTGGATTGCTTCAACGCCTTAGCATTGAATTGCATCAACCGTAAGGGCGGTATATATTACGGTGTTAACCGTGTATTTTCTCTTCAAACTGAACGATGCCAACCATAAGGTTGTATAAAAGGGAGGAAAAGTTTGCGTTAAACTTAATGTCCAAAAACGCCTTGTTAATGCGTTCAACGGCATATATTGCCGTACCAACGCTCACCTTTTCCGAGCTCTCCCCACTTTCTGCACCGCCTTTTGCAACGGCGAAATACCGCCTCTGCATTTCGGATAAGAGCTCCTTTTTATATTTGAACTCTCCCCACTTTAACGCACCCTCGCAGGCGGAGGCGAGCGTCGTGCAGGAACACAGCTCCTGTGCTGCCGAGCGCACCTCGTCATACCAATCGCCCTTTAAAAGGGACTGCGCCTCGCCCAAAATACCGCCGCAGCTCTGGGCGGCGAGCCTGTTGTCGGGGTTGTCACTCTCCCTCTGCAGGGCTTGAAATATCTGCTCCTCCGAAAAGGGTGGTATCTCCAACAGCTTCACCCTCGACATAACCGTGTCGAGCACCGAAGAGGTAGCCACAACGCCTAAGAGGAAGTAGACTCCCTGAGGGGGTTCCTCTAAAATTTTAAGTAGTTTATTCTGAAAGATGGGGGAAGCCTCGTTAAAACCGCTGATTATAAACAGCTTTTTGTCGTGAGCGACGGGCTTGATGGCACCGTCCGCAACAATCTGCGAGGCGACTTCAACCGTAAGTTTTTTATCCCTTTCGGGGTACACCTTCAAGTCGGTCAAGCTTTCGCCCTCAATCGAGGAGGGCTTGTCGTTTAAAAAAAACTGACGGGCAAACAGCTTTAAGGCAGAGCGGAGGTTTACACTGTCCGCAAAGTACAGCATATATGCGTGGGAAAGCTTTCCCCTCTGTGCATCCGAGCAGAGAATTTTATATGCCGAAGTCTGTGTTAAAAGTCGTTCCATACCGTTTGCCGAAAACTTTTTTAAGGTTAAATAATGCCCTTGTCCTTTAGAATATTTATAATCTTTTCCGCCGTCTGATACTTTGTACCGCTGCAGTCAACGGCACATATTCTGGGGTGTTTTTCCAGAAGCGAGAGATAGCCTTGGTATACCTTTTCGTGGAAGGCAAGCCCTAACTGCTCCATTCTGTCGTCCTCGTCGGCGCCGTGCTTGCGTGCAAAGGCGTCCTTGGGCGAGATGTTTAAAAACAGGGTTAAGTCGGGGCAGTACTCGCTTAAGGCAAAGGAGTTTATCTCGCTGACGTAGCTTTCACCCAACCCCCTTGCATAGCCCTGGTAGGCGAGCGAGGAGTCCACGTACCTGTCGCAGATGACCAGCTTGCCCTGCGAGAGTGCGGGCTCGACAATCTCCTTTAAATGCTGCACACGGGCAGCGGCGTATAGCAGGGCTTCGCACTCGTCGCACATAGCGGTGTTCTTGGAGTTTAAGATAATCGAGCGAATCTGCTCGGCGACGTCGCTGCCGCCGGGCTCCCTCGTTATGATATAGTCCACGCCCAACTCGTTTAATTTTTCGGATAAAAGGCGTACCTGAGTGCTTTTACCGCACCCCTCGCACCCTTCGAAGGTTATGAATTTGCCCCTCATCTTTTAACCACCTTAATCATTCCGTCCTGCACGCCGAAGGTACTCTTTGCGGTAGAGAGACAGGCAATGGCCTCTTTGGTTACTATTTCGCCTGCGACCAGAACGGGCAGCGACGGGGGAGAAACGCCTGCGTTATCCGCACACATCTTGCCGATAGCGCCCTCCAAAGGTACCCATTCGTACTTTTGCTTGTAGGCGTACAAAAAGCTGTACGTCCTCTCGGCTTTGGGGATACGGGGGAGATTGACGTAGGTATTCCTCAGCTTCTTGTTTGCACACACCGATATCAGTGCGTTTTTAAGCTCCAATGCGCTGTAGCCGTCAATGCTCGGCGAGAGGTAGAAAAGCAGGTATCTGCCGTCGTTCATCTCGGCATATATGCCCTTCTTCTGCAAAATTCCCTGCACGAGATAGGGGGAGATGCCGAGGCTTAAAAAGTCTATGCAGAGCTTGCTCCAGTCGGGTGTCTGGTAGACGGGTATACCCAGTAAACCTGCCTTTAACTCCTGACAAATGCCCTTGGCTTTAGCCAGCTGTTTGGGGTTGTTAACAAAGTATTTAACGCCGTACTCCACGCTCGCCATAATGGGGTAGCTGGGGGAGCTGGTACGGAATATAGATAGCCCCTCCTCCGCACGGGCGAAGAGCTTTTCGTTGTTAACGCACACTATCGAGCCCTGCGTCAGGGTGGGCAGGCACTTGTGTGCGCCGTCCGTCCAGATATCGGCGTAGAGGCTTGCGTGGTACTGCCTGCCCTCGTTTAAGGCGAGGTGTGCGCCATGTGCGCCGTCCACGTATAACAGCCTTGAGTACTTCTTTAAAACTTTAGCGTACTCGTCCAAAGGCGCGACGTTGCCGTAGTAGTCGGGCGAAGCTATTACCAAACCCGAAATATTGACGTCGTTGACGATTAACGTCTCAATAAGCTCGGGCGAGGGCGGAGTTAAAATGCCGTCCACCTCTTCACCCTGAACTATGACGGGCTCGATGTTTAAAATTCTGCAGGCGTTGAATACGCTCTTGTGCGAATTGCGAGGAACGATAATCTTGTTGCCGTACGCCTGAGCGCAGAACATCATGACCATAACGCCGGAGGACGAGCCGTCCGTGGTTATATACGCCCTCTTTGCGCCGAGAATTTCGGCAATGTCATCCTGCGCCTTTTTAATAACGCCCGTAGGGCAATTTAAATCGTCGGAGAAATCAAGCTCGGTAAAGTCAATGGGGGCAACGGGGAAATTAGCCCTGAATTCGGAGGAATTCTTGTGCCCGGGTACGTGCAGACGCACTTTGTCCTTACCCTTGAATTTATTAAGTTGATCAAGTATTTCGTAATTATACATATTGCTTATTTAAATTCCGAGCTGAGAT
>JBJFGI010000025.1:0-66761 GCA_051892535.1 Candidatus Coproplasma sp.
ACCATCGACCTCTTGCATGTCAAGCAAGCGCTCTAACCAACTGAGCTATACCTTCAAGCAAGTTCAATATAACATATATTATAAAAAAACTCAACCCGTTTTACACGGTTTTGAAAGAAAAGTTGCGCCGCACGGCAATTTATTTGCCGTGCGGCGCAACACAATTTAAGGTTAAAACGAAAAAATCACAAAAATCTCTTCTTGCCCGTAATGTTTTCGACAGTAATTTTATACACGGCAACTATGCCCATCAAAACGCAGTTTTCGGGCGAATAGCCTTCAATTCCGCAGTGGTCAAGCAGCAGCTTAATGCCGTGAACGGCGTCGTCGCCCGTAACCTCTTTAGCCGTACCGAAGCCTATCACGCTCTCGTAGTCGGCGGTAACGCCCCGCTCGGTCGCCTTATAGCCGTTTAAAATATCCGCCTCGACGCAGACCCTGTCGCACCCAGCAATGAGGTCGAGCTTCTTGCCCTCTTTAGCGCAGTGGAAGTATATCTCAAGCTTACCCTCTTTTACCTCCCAGCCGAAGGAGAGGGGCACGACGTAGGGGTAACCCTCCGACTGCAATCCGAGCCTGATTACCTGACATCTGTCCAGAACCTCTACAATCTTATCAAATTCTTTAATTTCTCTTTTACTCTTACGCATAACCTGTCACCTGACCTAACTATTATAAATTATAGCAAACCGACTAATATAAGTCAACCTTCGCAACACAAACGGCAGGGCGGTTTCATATAATATAGTACGACTTGACTATGCCTACACTTAGCGTTTGTATGATTGTAAAGGACGAGGAGCCAACCCTTGAAAGAGCGATTTTGGGGATAGCTTCGGTTGCCGACGAAATTATAATAGTCGATACGGGTTCAACCGATAACAGCGTTGAGATTGCAAAGAAGTACACCGACAAAGTTTTTTACTTCGACTGGTGCGACGACTTTTCCGCTGCAAGAAACTATTCCTTTGAAAGGGCAAGCGGAGACTACGTTATGTGGCTCGACGCCGACGACGTGGTAACTAAAGACAACGTTCAAATCATACGGAAATTGAAAACGGACGGAGGCTTTGACGTGGCTTTTTTAAAGTACGCCAGCGCCTTTGATGGGGACGGCGAGCCCACCTTTATCTATTACAGAGAGCGAATATTCCTCCGCTCTTTAAATTTAAGGTGGGAGGGCGTCGTACACGAGGCGATTGCGCCAACGGGCAAAATAATCTACTCCGACGCCTGCATTTTTCACAAGAAGGTTAAGAGCAATTCGCCCATGCGCAACCTGCGTATCTATCAGAACAAGATTGCAGGGGGCGGAAAACTCTCCCCAAGGGAGCAGTTTTACTACGGACGTGAGCTGTTTTACAACAACTTTACCGAGGAGTGTATAGCCGTTTTGCAGAGCTTTTTGCGCTCCGACGGCTGGGTGGAAAACAAGGTTGAAGCATGCAGAATGCTGTACAGGGCATTGTCAGGTCTGGGGCGAGGGGAGGAGGCACTCGCAACCTTGACGGGCGGTTTTCTATTCTCCTTTCCGCACGCCGAGGATTGCTGTATTTTAGCGTCGCATTTCGAAGAGACGGGCGACATAACTTCAGCAATTTTCTGGTATGAGTGCGCCCTCTCCAACCCCGAAAAGCTTGAAAACGGAGGGTTTTGCAACGTTGATTATTCGGGTTTTATTCCTGCTATTCAGCTTTGCGTTCTCTACGACAGGCTGGGGAATTTATCGAAAGCAGAGGAGTATAACGAGTTGGCAGGTTCTTTCAAACCCAACAACGAGAGCTATCTATATAACAAGCAGTATTTTTCGACTAAAAAATCAAAAGGGTAATTTAACCGATGATTAAAGATATTATAACCATTTTATTTAACTGCGATTGTTGCGGCGGCTGCGGTTGCAACGGCGTTCAGACAATCGTAATTCAAAAGGGCGTCACGGGTGCCACTGGAGCTACAGGCGCCAGAGGTGCCAGGGGTGTAACGGGTGCCACTGGTGCCACTGGAGCTACGGGCGAGGACGGTACGGCGCAGACAATAGCCGTAGGCACGACCACGACGGGCGATGCGGGAACGGAGGCTACGGTAACCGACAGCGGTGATGAAAACAACCACGTCTTTGACTTCGTCATTCCCCGTGGCGCAGACGGTGCGGACGGAGCCACGGGCGCAACGGGCGCAACGGGAGCAACAGGCGCAACGGGTGCTACGGGAGCCACGGGTGTAACAGGCGCAACAGGTGCCACGGGTGTAACGGGTGCCACGGGTGCCACGGGAGCCACGGGTGCCACGGGTGCCACGGGTGCCACGGGAGCCACGGGTGCCACTGGAGCAACAGGCGCAACGGGCAAATGTTGCTGCAAATTTGGCGTTGAAGCACTTGTAACCAAGGAGTGCGAAACGCAACAGGGAACAAGGTATATGCCGTTAGACGGTGCAACGCCTTACCCTGCCGATGAAGATGCGGTAATATGTGATAAGGACTTTGCAACTCTTGAAAAAGAGGGGGTATACGAAATTCATTACGCCGTATCGTGCGAAAACCTTCCCCAAGGCAATGTCTGCGTTGCGCTTGAGATTAACGGTCAGATTATAAGAGCAACCTTGCGCAACCTTGCAAACGAGCAAAGGGGGGTGGACCACACCTATATTTATAAGGCGGCGAAGGGCGATACGGTTCGCCTTGCGTTCGACTCTCCTTGCGGTGCGCCACGCCTTATCTCTGCGCTGTATATCAAATATTACAGCGAGAAAACGTGTTAACAATTTTTCACGCCAACTAAACGGGTTAAAAATTAAACGCAAAAAAGTTAACACCAAAAAAGTTAAACGCCGGAAATAAAGGGTCAAAAATTAAACGCCGTACGGTTTTCACCGTACGGCGTAAATTATTTTAGTTTAGCTTAAAGCTTGAAAGGAATTATTCCTTACCAGCAAGCTTCTTGTAGCCTTCAAGCCTTGCCCTTGCGCTCTCTTCAGTTCTCTTGAAGAGTTCGCTAGCAACCTCTGCACCCTGAGTCTTAGCAAGGGAGGTGTAACGGGTTTCGCCTGCAAGGAATGCCTGGTAGTCGCCCGTAGGATCCTTGGAGTCAAGGGTGAATACTTCGTTTTCAGGGTTGTACCTATATAACTGCCAGTAACCGCAATCAACAGCAGCCTTCTCTTCGAGCTGGCTCTTGGTCATGTTGATACCGTGGTTGATACAAGGAGCGTAGCAGATGATGAGTGAAGGTCCGTGGTAAGCTTCAGCCTCGGTAAGTGCCTTAAGGAGCTGTGCAGGGTTGGAACCCATAGCGCACTGTGCTACGTAAACGTAACCGTAGGACTTAGCTATCATACCGAGATCCTTCTTCTTAACCCTCTTACCAGCGGAAGCGAACTTAGCTACAGCACCGATGTTGGTGGACTTGGAAGCCTGGCCGCCGGTGTTGGAGTAAACTTCGGTATCGAGAACGAGTACGTTTACGTCCTCGCCGCTTGCAAGTACGTGGTCGAGACCGCCGTAACCGATATCGTATGCCCAGCCGTCGCCACCGAAGATCCAGATGGACTTCTTAGCAAGGCAGTCTTTAGCTTCAAGGATTTCCTTTGCAAGAGGATCGGGGCACTTTTCAAGTGCTGCTACCAAATCAGCGGAAGCCTTCTTAGAAGCCTCTCTGTCGTTGAAGCTGTCAAGCCAAGCCTGGCAAACTTCCTTGCCATGGTCAGCGGCAGCCATCAACTGTTCAACCTTAGCCTTTACTGCGTTTCTTCTTGCGGTGTAAGCAAGGTTCATGCCGTAGCCGAACTCTGCGTTATCTTCGAACAAGCTGTTAGCCCATGCAGGACCACGACCCTGTTTGTTAGTGGTGTAAGGGCAGGTAGGGGAAGAACCGCCGTAGATGGAGGAGCAACCCGTAGCGTTTGCGATAACCATATCTTCGCCGAAGAGCTGGGTAACAACCTTAACGTAAGGAGTTTCGCCGCAGCCTGCGCATGCGCCTGAGAACTCAAACAAAGGAGTGCAGAACTGGCAACCCTTAACCGTTTCCTTCTTGAACTTGGAGGTATCAACGTCGGGAAGCTCAACTGCATATTCCCAGTTCTCTGCCTCGCCAGCTGCAAGAGAAGCTGCAAGGGGAACCATCTTAATAGCACCGCCGTCCTTAACAGGGCAGACCGTAGCGCAGACGCCGCAGCCCATACAGTCAAGGGGAGATACCTGCATTCTGTATTCGTAACCGGGAAGACCGATTGCCTTCTTGGTTTCAAGGGTAGCGGGCTTCTCAGCGCCTTCAGCAACGAGAGCGGGTCTCAAGCAAGCGTGAGGGCAGACGAAGGAGCAGGTACCGCACTGGATACACTTAGCAAGGTCAATCTGAGGAACGGTAACGGCAACGCCACGCTTTTCGAACTTGGTGGTACCGGT
Organism: Candidatus Coproplasma sp.; assembly: GCA_051892535.1. Classification (GTDB taxonomy): domain Bacteria; phylum Bacillota; class Clostridia; order Christensenellales; family Borkfalkiaceae; genus Coproplasma. The sequence continues at coordinate 4,406 of JBJFGI010000025.1, forward strand.
AGGAACTGAACCGTCAGCATTGAACTGAGAGGACTTAAGCTCGTCACCCTTGAGATAGAGGATGGGCTTAATGATTTCCTGATAATACTTATCTGCATGGCCTTCAACCATAGCAGCGCCGGTGGTTGCGTTAGCCCATGAAGCAGGAACGTCAATCTTTACGAGGTTGTCGCCTGCAGCGGAGTCGATAGCGTTGTAGTTCATCTGAACGACAGCGTCACCCTTTCTGCCGAATGACTTCTTAGCCATATACTTCATATATTCTACAGCCTTGTCATAGGGCATAATCTGGGGATTAACGCGGAAGAATGCAGACTGTAAGATGGTGTTGGTTCTACCCTTAAGACCAAGCTCGCCTGCGATCTTGATTGCGTCGATAACGTAGAGGTTGATGTTCTTCTTTGCGATATCCTGCTTAACCTTTGCGGGTAAGAACTCTTCCAAAGCCTCAACGGTCGTAGCGGAAGTGTTAACGAGGAACGTACCGCCTTCCTTGATGTCGCTCGTCATATCGTAACGGGTGATGTAGGAAGGGTTGGAGCACTGAACGAAGTCTGCGCTGTCGATTAAGTATTCGCTCTGAATGGGAGTATCGCCGAAACGGAGGTGAGATACGGTGATACCGCCAGATTTCTTGGAGTCATAGAAGAAGTATGCCTGTGCATGCTTGTCCGTATGGTCACCGATAATCTTAATGGAGTTCTTGTTAGCACCAACGGTACCGTCGGAGCCAAGTCCGTAGAACTTACAGGAAGTCGAACCTGCAGGAGCAGCGTCGAACTTCTCGGAGAAGTCAAGCGAGGTATTGGTAACGTCTTCGTAGATACCGATAGTGAAGTGGTTCTTGGGTTCAGCCTGCTCCAAGTTCTTGTAAACTGCAAGTACCATGGAGGGGGTGAATTCCTTTGAACCTAAGCCGTAACGGCCGCCGACTACCTTTAAGCCGGTAACGCCCTTTTCAAGGAGAGCGGAGCATACGTCGAGGTATAAAGGTTCGCCGAGTGAGCCGGGTTCCTTAGTTCTGTCGAGAACTGCAATCTTCTTAGCGGATGCAGGGATAGCAGCAACGAATGCGTTAGCGTCGAAGGGTCTGTAGAGACGGACTTTAATAAGACCGTACTTCTTGCCCATCGTGTTGAGCTTGTTGATGGATTCTTCGATAGTTTCGCAACCGGAACCCATACAAACGATAACCTGTTCTGCATCGGGTGCGCCGACGTAGTCGAACAAGTGATACTTTCTGCCGCACTTAGCAGAAACTACGTCCATCATCTGCTGAACGACAGCGGGAGTAGCTTCGTAGTAGCTGTTAGCAGTTTCCCTGTTCTGGAAGTAGGTGTCGCTGTTCTGAGCGGTACCCTTCTGGATGGGATGCTCGGGGTTGAGAGCCCTTGACTTGAAGTCTGCGATATCAGCAGCGATGCCGACTTCGTCGCAGATAGCTCTGATTTCAGCGTAGTTGTCAGCTTCATCCCAAACGTCGATCTTAGCAACCTCGTGAGAAGTTCTGAAACCGTCGAAGAAGTTGATGAAGGGAACCTTAGTCCTTAAGGTGGAGAGGTGAGCTACCAACGCTAAATCCATAACTTCCTGAACGGAAGAGTCACACAGCATTGCAAAGCCCGTCTGACGGCAAGCCATAACGTCGGCATGGTCGCCGAAGATGTTGAGTGAGTGAGCTGCAAGCGCACGAGCGGATACGTGCATAACCATAGGCATCAATTCACCCGAGATTTTGTACATGTTAGGGATCATCAGCAATAAGCCCTGGGATGCCGTGTAGGTGGTGGTTAACGCACCTGCGCAAAGCGAACCGTGTACAGCGCCTGCTGCACCGCCCTCGGACTGCATTTCAGCAATCTTAACTTTCTGACCCCACATATTCGTTCTGCCTGCAGTTGCCCATTCGTCTGCAACTTCTGCCATAGGAGAAGAAGGAGTAATGGGGTAAATTGCGGCTACTTCCGAAAAGGCGTAGGCAACGTGGCTGGCGGCGGTGTTACCGTCGATAGTCAATTTTTTCATTGAGAAACCTCCGTAATATAATTTTCCTTATTTAATTAATGTTTATGGTGTTACAATTTAACACCTATAATATTATAGAACACCTACTTTTAAAAGTCAATAGCCGTTTTAAAATTAATACCCAAAATAAACTTAAAATTTTATTAACAAGTCAATATTAACTAACATAAACGTTCACCAAAATTTTAACTTACTTTCTTTATAAGTTGATAAAAAATTGTTGTTAATTTTTTCGACATTTGATATAATTTTATAGATTATGGATATTAAGGAAAAGGAAAACTTAACCGACGTTGCAACCGAGGTGGGTGAAACTCTGCCCGAATATGCCCTGCAACTCGATAACGTCAGCTTTGCATACGAGGACGGCGCACCTAAAGCCGTAAATAACGTCACCTTAAAAGTTAAGAGGGGCGAATTTCTTGCAGTGCTCGGTCATAACGGAAGCGGAAAGTCAACGCTGGCAAAGCTTATTTGCGGTCTGTTAACCGCCGACGAGGGCAAGGTAACCGTGTGGGGTTACGACCCTGCCGATAAAGAGGGCGTAAACGAGGTGCGTACCCACGCAGGCGTTGTGTTTCAGAACCCCGACAACCAGACGGTTGCGTCTATCGTTGAGGACGACGTAGCGTTCGGTCCCGAAAACCTCGGCGTCCCCCGTGAAGAGATAGCAAAGAGGATAGACTGGGCTCTTTCGGCGGTGGGAATGGAGAAATACCGTCAGGCAACGCCCTCCCGTCTTTCGGGCGGACAGAAGCAGAGAATAGCCGTTGCAGGCGTTCTCGCCGTTAAACCCGACGTGTTGGTTTTAGACGAGAGTACCGCAATGCTCGACCCTAAGGGCAGGGCGGAGATTTGCGAAGTTGCCGCAAGGCTGAACAGGGAAGAGGGAATGACCGTCATTCTCATAACCCACTTTATGGAAGAGGCGCTGCTTGCAACGAGGGCAGTCGTAATGAACAGGGGCGAGATAGTTTCGGACGGCGCTCCCGACGAAATTTTCAGGCACGGCGACGAGCTTGAAACCTTTAATCTATGCCTCCCCGAAATACTCTCTATCTGCCGTTCCATAAACGAAGGCGGTGTGGAAATTGCCGAATGTTTAAGGGCGGAAGAGCTTGCTTATGAGATAAAGACGGTTGCACTGCAAAAGGGCTTCAACCCCCGTTCAACGGACAATACTACGGGGGTAATTGAAAATACAAGCGGAGAATGGGACGTAAATATATCCGATTTATCGTACACCTATTCCGCAAAATCTCCCTTTGCCTCCCATGCCTTAAAGGGAGTAAACTTAACTATCCCCGAGGGTGAATTTTTCGGCGTTATAGGTCACACCGGCAGCGGCAAATCTACCTTAATTCAGCACCTTAACGCACTCATTAAACTCCCTCAGGCCACCAAAAAATACAAAAAACCCAAGGTTAAGAAGGGCGAAACTCCCCCTGTAGAGCCTAAAATCACGATAGGCAAGTACGACCTTTCGGATAAAAAGTGCGACTGGCTCTCGCTCCGCAGCGACGTGGGTATGGTCTTTCAGTATCCCGAATACCAGCTCTTTGCGGAGACGGTGTTCGACGACGTCGCTTTCGGTCTTAAAAACTTTAAAAAGGGCGTGACCGAAGAGGAGTGCAAGCAGGCTGTCAAAGAAAGCCTGGAGGCAGTCGGTCTTAACTTTGAAGAGGTCAAGGATAAGTCCCCCTTCGAGCTGTCGGGCGGACAGAAACGCCGTGTAGCCATTGCCGGCGTAATAGTAACCAAGCCTAAAATTCTCATTTTAGACGAGCCCGCCGCAGGGCTTGACCCTCTCGGCAAAAAGGACATAATGACGCTCCTGCACAAGCTCCACAGCGAGTGGTGCAAGACGGTAATAATCGTCTCCCACGACATGGACGAGATAGTCGAAAACTGTACCTTGTGTGCGGTGCTGTCGGACGGAACTCTGTTCGACTGCGCAACGCCCGACAAACTTTTTAAAAGGTATGACGAGCTTAAAGCTCTCGGCTTAGACGTGCCTTTAACGGCAAAGATATGCAAGCTGTTGTCGGACGAGGGCTTAAATATCGAGTGCGACTACACCTCAAAAGGCTTTTCTTCAGCGGTGATAGCGGCACTGAACGGGGGTGACGGAAATGCTTAACGACGTAACCTTCGGTCAATATTATCCCACTCAATCGTTCGTGCATAAGCTCGACCCGAGGGTAAAGCTGCTTATGCTCATCGCCTATATCGTAATGATTTTCGTGGCGAATTCATTCTATTCGCTTGCTCTCTGTGCAATAGTACTCTTTGCCGCAATCATAGCCGCAAGGGTACCGTTCAGCTCGGTGCTCCGTTCGGTAAAGGGCATAATTTTCATACTCATTTTCACCTCGGTTTTAAATGTCTTCTTCCACGGCGGAGAGACGGTTTTGGTCAATTGGTGGATAATTCACATCTATTTAGAGGGTGTTATCTTTGCAGTATTTTTAACGTTAAGGTTATTCTTCCTGGTAATGGCTTCAGCGATATTAACCTTAACCACGACGCCCGTCAACCTCTGCGACGGATTGGAGAGCCTGCTCTTCCCGTTAACCTTGATTAAAATACCCGTCCACGTCCTTGCGCTGATAATGTCTATCGCATTGAGGTTTATCCCCACGCTTATAGACGAGACCAACCGTATTATCTCGGCGCAGAAGGCGAGGGGTGCCGATTTTGAAACGAGGAATATATTTAAAAAGGTTAAGGCAATAATTCCCGTGTTAATCCCCCTGCTTTTGAGTGCGTTCCGCCGTGCGGAAGAGCTCGGCGACGCAATGGATGCACGTTGCTATTCCTGCGGCAAAAAGAGGACAAAATACAAAAAGCTCACGTTTACCTGGCGTGACGGGGTTGCCGCCCTCGTGGGTGCAGTGCTCATTGCTGGCGTAATACTTTTAAATATCTACAGCTATAATATCTGCCCTGCAATCTATCCCTATATGGTGATAAGATGAGGTACGTATTAAAGGTAGCCTACGACGGTACTTGCTTCTGCGGTTGGCAGGTTCAGCCCAACGGCAGGACGGTGCAGGAAGAGTTGAACAATGCTGTATTCAAAGCCTTTGGCGAGAATGCGGTCGTCAACGCAAGCGGCAGAACGGACAGCGGCGTTCACGCATCGTTTCAGGTGTGTCACGTCGATTTGTCAAGGGATATTCAGGGGGATAAGGTGGCGGACGCCTTAAACTTTTATCTCCCGCAGGACGTGTCCGTACTGGCTTCGGCAATAGCCCCCGAGGGGTTTGATTCCAACCGTTCGGCAAAGAAAAAGACCTATTGCTACAGCGTCTACTGTTCCCCACGCCGCAACCCGTTAAAGGACAGGTATTCGGTACTGTTAAAGGTCACTCCCGATTTGAATAAGCTCAAGGAGTGTGCCGCTCTGTTTGTGGGCGAGCACGACTTTTCAGCCTATTGTGCTGCGGGCTCTCAGGTAAAGACTACGGTCAGAACAATTTACTCCTTCACCGTTGAAGAGGAGGGGGGAGAGATAAAATTCAAGGTCTGCGGAAACGGGTTTTTATACAACATGGTGCGCACCCTTGTCGGCACCTGTATCTGGTACGCCTACGGGAAGATTGATAAAGAGCGTGTAATCTCCTCGCTTGAAACGGGCAACCGTTCGCAAGTAGGCAAGACGATGCCGCCCTACGGGCTGTGTTTAATCGACGTCGACTACGGAGTAGAGCTCTTTAAATAAAACGCTATAGCCGATAAAAATTTTATCACAATTTCACATAATTTTTTTCAAGCCTTTACAATACTGATTTACAATACTAAACACTATAATATAACAGGAAGGGAATATGGAGTTTTTTGAAATTGCAAACGTAACCCAATCGGTAATGTCGTCAATAATGGGCGACCCCTATTACACGTATTATTGGGTATGCCTCATCATAGGGGGAGTTGCCTTTTTAGGGTTGTACTCTCTTGAGGCTGTTGCGCTCATTTCTATTGCTAAAAACAACAATTTTAAACATAAGTGGATGGCGTTCGTGCCCATTGTAAACACCTACTATATAGGCGTGCTGGCGGAAAAGAACAAGACCTTTAACAAAAAGACCAAATACTTTTCGCTTGCTTTGGCAATAGTCGAAGCGATCAGCGTCTGTCTCGGAATATTAAACTCCGTTGCAATCATTCAGCTTTTTGATACCAATTACGTAACGGCAATACCCGAACCCATATACAACACCGCAGGCGAGCTGGTTTATAACCTGTTTGTGGGCTACGAGGCGGAAAATCTCCCTGCGTCGCTTAACTGGGCTTGGTGGATATTCACCAACGGCAACAACTATATTTTCTGGTTGTTGGAATTAGTGTATATCGTTCTCGAGGTGTTCGTGCTGTCGGCATTCTTCCGCACCTATTCGCCGAGAAATTATATGATTTTCACCGTATTATCCGTTCTCTTCCCCATCAAGGCGATATTTATGTTGTGCGTAAAGAACAACAAGGCAACCAACTATATGGACTATGTAAAGGAAATGCAGAAGCGCCAGTACGACGCATACCAGCAGTATATGCGCAACAACGGCGGGTTTAATCCCAACGGCGGTTACAATCAAGGCGGTTATAATCCCAACGGCGGTTATAATCAAGGCGGTTACAATCCCAACGGTGGTTACAATCAAGGCGGTTACAACGGAGCAGGTCAGGCAAGTCAGCCTGAAGACCCGTTCGGCGGTTTGGGCGAGCAGGCAGGTAAGAGCAGCAAACCCGCCGACGACGACCCCTTCGGTGACTTAAAATAACATCTTTTGATAAAAATAATAAATGTCAGGCGGAGCAATTATGCTCCGCTATTTTTATTGCAAAATTAAAACCTTAATGTTATAATAGTATAAGTAAAACTTATATAAAGAAATTTTTTATGAATAATCATACGATAACCGCAATTGCCACCCCTGCAGGCACAGGCGGCGTGGCGATAATCAGGGTCAGCGGTCCCTCGGCGCTACAGATTGCAGAAAAGGTCTTTAAACCTTCCGCAAAGATAGCCGTAAAAAACTTCACTCCCTACGTAATGTACACGGGCAAGATAATTTGCGACGGTTTTACCGACTACGGTATGTGCGTCTATTTCAAAGCCCCCAAATCGTTCACGGGCGAGGACGTCATAGAGCTTCACTGCCACGGCGGCGAGCAGATTTCCCACGGAGTACTTTCGGCAACTTTAAACGCAGGCGCCGTCCTTGCCGGCAGGGGTGAGTTCACTAAACGAGCCTTTGTAAACGGCAAGCTTTCGCTCTCTTCGGCGGAGGGTATGATAGATATGATTAACGCCGAAAGCCTTGCGCAGATTCGTGCAGGCAGTATGATGTATACCGAAAAATTATCTGCCGACGTTGAAAAACTACAGGATAAACTCACGGATATACTTGCGCAGATTGCCGCCGATACGGACTACCCCGAAGAGGGGATAGAGGAGACCGAGCTCGGCTCGCTGAAGCAGGATTTAACGGAAATTTTAAATAACATAAACGCATTAGCCGCCACATATTCGGTGGGTAAACTCATAAAAAACGGAGTTTTAGTCACCATCTGCGGCTCTCCCAACGTAGGTAAATCTTCGCTGTTAAACGCCCTTCTGGGCTACGATAAGGCAATAGTTTCCGAAATTGCAGGTACCACAAGGGACGTGGTGGAGGGCTCAATCGAAATCGAGGGCGTAAAGTATAACCTCACCGACACCGCAGGAATAAGAGAGGGTGCCGACAGGCTTGAGGACATGGGCATAGACAGGGCGAAGCGTTCCTTAAAGACTGCCGACCTCGTCATCTGCGTATCCCCCGACGGAGATTTCTCCGCTGCCGACGGCGTGGAGGAAGAAAGGCTGATTAAAGTATTCTCCAAGACGGACGTATCGACGCCCTTCGGCGAGTACGACGTGGCAATCTCAACCGTTACGGGCGAGGGCTTGACAGAGCTTAAAGCCCTAATGGCTGAAAAGGCTGACGTCGGGCAGACGTTGGAGGGGGCATATCTTATCGAAGAGAGGCATTTTAACGCCTTTAAGCGTGCAGCCGAAAGACTGCTTTGCGCAATAGACGCAGTAGGCTCTTTCCCCCTGGATTTAATCTCTATGGACATTCGTGAGGCGTGGCAGATTCTCGGCGAAGTTACGGGCAAGACCGCCGACGAGGATGTGATTGATACTGTGTTTGCCAAATTCTGCGTGGGCAAGTGATATTCCCTTCATATATACTTCGCAATAGTTCGTCGACTTTACGTTCAGGCTCAGTCATTTACGCTTAAGTAAACTCCTGTCGCCAGATACGCAGGCTCCTGCTCTTGCTCGTATCTCTGAAGGGAGACGGGCATTATCTCAACCCCGTTCAGGCAAATATCGCAACCAAAGCAAAAAAATCTATTTAAAGAGAAAAACATATGGTAAATTTAGAATTGTACAGAGTTTTCTACACCGTAGCAAAATGCGGTTCACTCACCAAAGCTGCAGACGAGCTCTTCATCTCCCAACCCGCCGTATCTCAGGCGATAAAGCAGTTGGAAACGCAGCTTGGCACCTCGCTGTTCAACCGAACCCACAGGGGTATGGAGCTCTCGCTGCAGGGCGGCAAGCTCATCTTCAAGCAGGTTGAAGAGGCGTTAAAGCTTTTAGACGACGCCGAGCGCAAGCTCACCGAGTTGCAGACGACGGCGACGGGCACAATAAGAATAGGTGCAACCGATGCAATTTTCTCCAACGTACTCGCAGATAAAATCGTCAAGTTCAACGTCAAATATCCCGGTGTAAAAATCGATTTAATCACGGGCACCACCCCCGAAACGCTTGAACAGTTAAAGACGAACAAATGCGATATAGCCTTTGTAAATATGCCCGTAGAGGATAAGGACGTCAACCTTACGGGGACGGTCGCCCACCTGACCGACGTATTCGTTGCAGGTAGGAAGTACGACTATTTAAGGGAAACCGAGATAAACCTCTCCGACCTGCAGGAATTCCCCCTGCTTATGATAGAAAGCAACACCATTGCCCGCAAGTCGCTTGCAGCATACACGCAGACCTTAGGCGTAAAGCTTCACCCCGATATAGAGGTAGAGAACTGGGATTTAATGTTAAAGTTCGTCACCTGCGGAATGGGCATCGGCTGTGTCCCCCGTGAATACGCAATGCCCTATTTAGAAAAGGGGGAGATATTCGAAGTCAAGGTAACCCCTGCTCTGCCCGTAAGGGGAGTAGGCGTAGCCCTGCCCAAGAACACCCCCGTGCAGTATGCGTTAAAAGAGTTTATCGCAATGTTCAAGCAATCAACCTGACCAGACAAAACAAGGTAAAAAATCAGCCCGACGGCACGCAAGTGCCGTCGGGCTTTAAAATTACTTTAAATTAAGTTCATTAAGCCATATATGGGGGTTAATCGGCTAAAAGGTCACCCATGTTATACATGCCTGCGCCCTTGCCTGCCAACCATTTAGCGGCTTTTATGGCGCCTGCCGCAAACACCCTCTTGCTTCTTGCGGAGTGGGAGAGGGTGATTATTTCATCCTCGCCGCAGAAGTCCACTTCGTGTTCGCCCACAATGGTTCCGCCACGCACTGCGTGAATACCGATCTCATTGCCCCTTTTGCCGCAAAGCCCCTCACGCCCGTTGACGTAGGGTTTAGCTCCCCCGAACGCCTCGTTAGCACTCCTTGCAAGCATAAGCGCCGTACCGCTGGGTGCGTCAACCTTCTGAGAGTGGTGCTTTTCGATAATCTCTATATCGAACTTTTCGCCAAGGGTTTCAGCCGCCTCTTTAACCAGCTTGCATAAAAGGTTTACGCCCAGTGAGAAGTTAGCCGTCCTGAACACTGCAACCTTGGTTGCCGCCTCGTCGATTGCCGCTAACTGCTCTTCAGTAAAACCCGTAGAGCCTATAACGACGGGAACGTTGTTTTTTACTGCATACTCCAGCTCGCCCTCCAAAGCCTTGGGGGAGGAGAAGTCGATAATTACGTCAGGCTTGTCGTTACCCTCGGTTGCAACCTCGGCAAAGCTTTTAACCGTTTTAATTAAAGAGCTCTCGCCCATAGGGTCAACGCCTACAACGGCAACAGCCTCACCGTCGCCGTTCAACAGGTTTAAAATGTTGGCGCCCATCTTACCGCAGGCACCGCATACGGCTACCTTAATCATAAATGTTCAATCTCCGCAGTTTTAATGCAGTCGTCCATAACCTTCTTGTGTGCATCCTCAAGCTCAGTGAGTGGAGCACGGGGAATACCTGCGTCCAGACCGATTGCGCAGCAGCCGTATTTTACGGGAATGGGGTTAACCTCGGTAAAGCAAGCGTCGATTAAGGGCAAAAGCCTGTCTTCAAGCTCGTTTGCCTCGTCTAATTTACGCTCTTTAACCAAGTTATAGACCTCTTTAACCTGCTTGGGTGCGATGTTGGAAACAACCGAGATAAGACCTGCACCGCCGATTGCAAGGATGGGGAGGTTAAGGTTATCGTCGCCCGAATACAAATCCATCTTGCCTCGGATACGCCTCATCGTCTCGCAGATCTGCTCCATATTACCGCAAGCCTCTTTAATACCTGCCATGTTGGGTATGTCTGCAAGAGCTTCAGCGGTTGCAGGCAGAATGTTTACGCCCGTCCTCGGGGGTACGTTGTAGGCAATTACGGGGATACTTACGCTTGAGCATATGGTCTTGTAGTATTCCACAATACCCTTTTGAGTACACTTGTTATAGTAGGGGGTAACGCACAACAGTCCGTCGGCGCCCAACTGCTCGGCAAGCTTGCTGGCTTTAACGGCGTTTGCGGTGCAGTTGCTGCCCGTACCAAAGACGACTTTAGCCCTTTTAGCGACGTATTTTACTGCAAACTTCATAACCTCAAGTTTTTCCTCTTCGGTCATGGTGGCAGGTTCGCCCGTAGTGCCTAAAACCACCAGAACGTCGGTACCGCTTTCAATCTGGTAGTCAATCATTTTACCGAAAACTTCATAATTTACTCCGCCGTCCGCAAAGAAGGGGGTAACCATAGCCGTAGCCGTTCCGTAAAAAAATCCTTTCATAAAAATAACCTCTTTTTTTCGGTCTGTTGTTTATTGTTAAAAACTTGTCTGGTTAAAATCAGTCGAAATAACCCTTTGCCGCAAGTAATTCGGCAAGGAGTACGGCACCGCCTGCCGCACCTCTTAAGGTGTTGTGGGAGAAGCCGATAAACTTGTAATCGAACAGGTTATCCTCTCTCAGTCTTCCTGCGCAGACAGCCATACCGTTCTCGGTGTTTCTGTCAAGCTTGGGCTGAGGGCGGTTATCCTCCTCGAAGTAGTGTATAAATTGTTTGGGCGCAGAGGGGAGATTGAGCGTCTGAGGCTCGCCTGCAAAAGATGCCCAGGCGGATAAAATCTCCTCCTTGGAGGGCTTGGTGTCAAAGCTTACGAAGCAAGCTGCGGTGTGACCGTCGCTCACGGGAACTCTTAAACACTGTGCGGTAATTGCAGGAGCGGAGGCGGGTACAATCTTACCGTCTTTAACCTCGCCCCAGATTTTAAGGGGTTCTCTCTCGCTCTTTTCCTCCTCGCCGCCGATGTAGGGAATTACGTTGTCCACTATTTCAGGCATGGTCTCAAATACCTTGCCTGCACCCGAAATTGCCTGGTAGGTAGTAACGGCAGCACACTTGATGCCGAATTTCTTCAAGGGGTGAAGGAGGGGAACGTATGACTGCAGCGAGCAGTTGCTCTTAACGGCAATGAAGCCCCTCTTAGTGCCAAGACGTTTTCTTTGCGATGCTATGACTTCTAAGTGGTCTGCGTTGACCTCGGGGATAATCATAGGCACGTCGTCGGTGAACCTGTGAGCGGAGTTGTTGGAAACGATAGGGCATTCAAGCTTAGCGTATTCCTCTTCCAACGCACGGATTTCGTCCTTTTTCATATTGACTGCGCAGAAACAGAAGTCCACCAAAGAGGCAATCTTTTCCTTGTCGGCGGAGGCGTCTAAAACCACGACGTCCTTAAGTTTTTCGGGCATAGGTGCAGCCATAAGCCACTTTTTAACCGCATCCTGATACTTCTTACCTGCGGAATTTGCGCTTGCCGCAAGGCAGACGGGTTCAAACCAAGGGTGGTTTTCAAGCAAGGTTGCAAAGCGTTGACCGACCATACCGGTAGCGCCGATAATGCCCACTTTATACTTTTTCATAATAGTTTATTCCTCTATAAAAATAAATGTTAAATAAATAAATTTTTTTTGCTAAACAAAAAGACGGCGCAAAAGGTGTGCGCCGCAACTAAAGGTTAAAGCCTGAGGTTTTGCCTGATGCAAATAGCGCAACACGTAAAGTGACAGTCACACGGGTATTAGCCCGTATGCCCAGCCGTGGGAAGATTTTCCACACGACTTCGGCGGAGATGCCCTTTTTCTTTAAGCGTTCAAGCTTTCACTTGATAAGGCTTAAGATACTGATGCTCGTCCGCTCCTCTATTTAGCTATGATATAATATCATAACCATATATAAATGTCAAAGTTTTTTTCAATCGGTATTAAAATCAATTGAAAAATATTTAACTATGCTGTATAATTATAGCAATAGTTTTCAAAACGTAAGGTTTTACAGGAGTTTGATTTAATGGCTCAATCAAAAGTCAGCTCGTTAGAGGGCAACGAATTAGAAGAAGGTTACGTCCGTACTCACGCACCTAAAACAAGCAGGTGGGGGGACACTTGGAATATTTTCAAAAACAACTTTGTTCAGTTTGTAATAATAAACGTATTCACGCTGTTGTTCTTTGTTCCCGGTATTGTCGTTGTATATTTCAGGGGTGCGTACGTTTCACAGATGGGGTACGTCTATCCCTTCTCCAACAATGCGTTGGGCGTCTATCCCTTCACACCCGCAATGACGGGTTCGGCAGAGGGCATAACGCTTTCGGCGGACTTGATGTTTATGTCACTGCTCATTGTGGCAGGATTAATAGCTTCTATCGGCATAGCAGGCGCATGTTATTCAATCAAGAAGATACTTAACACCAACGGTTCTTTCCATCTTAAGGACTATTTCAAGGGTATTAAAGTCAACTACTTCAACGTAGTATTCCCTATAACGCTGTTTATGGTCTGCGTATTCGGCTGTTTCTGCGTATCCGATTGGGCGGCATGGACCATTGCCCTCGGCAATGCAAAGGCAGGTCCCATCGTTGCACAGGTATTTATGATTTTAATAACCGTGCTCGTGGGTATCTATATGATGTGGGTAATTGCCGTAGGCGTAAGCTACAGGGTAAGTTTAAAGTACCTTATAAAGAATTCCTTCGTGTTGCTCATCGGTACCATTGTACAGAGTCTGTTTATGATAGGCTTCTCGCTTATCCCCGTATGGTTTATGTGGATAGGTGTTTCCGTAGAGTTCTTCCTGGTAATCGGCTGTCTGATATTCATTTTCATCGGCTTCTCGTATATAATACTTTGCTGGCTTGCATATACTCAGTGGGTATTCGATATGTTCGTTACTCCCGCAGTAAAGAGCGAGGAAGAGGCAAGAAAGGCTACCTTGACCCCCAAGCAGCTTGAAGCTGAAAGGGTAGCAGAGGAAAAAGCTCAGGCTCGTGAAATACTTGCCGCAGGCAGGAGCGAGCTGGTAGGCAGACCTCTCCGTCCCATCGAAGGCGGAACAGAGGTTAAGGAAGTAGGCATTGCCTTCAGCCGTGAGGATCTTGCAAGGGTAGCAGGCGACAGGGCAAAGATAGGTGAAGAGATCAACGCCTACTATGAAGAGCATAAGGGCGAAACCAAGTACGTCGAGTACGAAAAGATGTTTGCCGAAAGAGAAAAGGCGTTAAACAGCAACGGCGGCAAAAAGAAGGGCAGAAAGAAGGTCAGCAGAGACAATCTTCTCGGCAATTAATAATATAATTTATAAAAGCTCAAAAACGCTTTACGAAAAGATTACTGCGACTATATTATATGGTCGCAGTATTTGTTAAAAGGGCAAAGTGAATTATTAATTTGTTTGGTAGCAAACTGAAATTGTACGCAAAGTGTGCAAGAGCAGAAATCAAAGGATAATTATGGATAGGATTAAGAGATTTTTGGCGTTTTCAGGCAACGTTCAGGTGACCGTGCTCGAGACTGCTCAACTTGTAAACAGGGCAATAGAAATTCATTCGACGACGCCTTCGGCTTCTAAAATATTAGGTGGACTTTTGACCTGTTGCGCCTACTTTGCCTCGGGCATAAAGGCTGAAAGCGGTGCGGTATCGATTACCGTCAAGGCGAAAGACGGCGACGGTGCGGTGTCCGTATCGTCCGACGCAGCTCTGCACGTCAGGGGATATGCAGACGGCAGCTGCACCCGTACGCTTGCAGGCGGTTCGCTCACCGTCGTAAGGGAGGACGGCTATTCCCAACCCTTCGTCGGCACCTGCGAAATAACTTCAGACGACATCTCCGACGCCTTTGCCAAATATTTCCAGCAGAGCGAGCAAATCCCCACCGCCGTCAAAGTTGAGGTAACAATCGACGAAAACGGCAAATGCAAAGCGGCAAACGGGCTTATAATGCAACTGCTTCCCGACGCCGACGACGATGAAACAAATCTGGCAGGGGAGGCTTTCTATAGCTTTTGTCAGGACGTAAACAGCCCCGCCTACACCGCAGAAGAGATTGTTGAAAGGTTCTTTAAAGGGGTAATCTGCGGAGAGGTTATAGAAGTTTACCCCGAGTATAAATGCAACTGTAGCCAGAGTAAGATAAAGGGTGTGCTTGCCTCCGTAGGCAAGGCAGAGCTTTTAAAAATCTGTGAGGAGCAGGGTCAGGTTAAAGTACATTGCCATTATTGCAATACCGACTACGTATTCGATAAAAAGGATATAGAGGAAAACTTTTAATTGATGAAAAAGACAGCCGTAATAGATTTCAGCGCAGACAGGCTGATATCCATAGCCGCCGACAGCGTGGAGAACCACGAATATATCAAGGCGTTGAAAATGCTCAATAAGAATGCCGTCCTCAACGGTAACGATGAGGACTCTTATTTGCTGTACGCTGAAATCTTTGACGATATGGGCTTGAGCGAAAAGAGCATCAACAATTGGTTCAAGTATTTAGATTACGCAGGCGACGGCGCCGACTTTGCGGAAGCTTACGAGGGATTAGCCGTAGGTTTTATGGCGATTGGGCAGGACAACAACGCTGCGTACTATTATAATAAGCTGTTAATGGAGACCGAAAGCGAACTTACTCCCGAAAACAGGCAGGAGATAATTAACGCCTTTTTGTTAAACGAAAAGCCCTCCTTGCGTTTTGCCTGGCCTGCAAAGCTTGCGGACTTTACTGAGGAGCTCTCAAAGGGCATTGACCTAATGCGAGCCAACGACTTCGAGGGGGCGATTGCAGAATTCAGCAAGGTCAGCGAGGGCAACGATAAATACTTTGTAGCCCGCAACTATATAGCGATGTGCAAGATAATTGCAGACCGTGACGACGAAGCGGAGCAGGAGTGCCTTCACATTCTCTCGCTTGATAAAGATAACGTCCATGCGTTGACCACTCTTTCAGCGGTAAAGACCCAACAGCACAAGTGGGACGAGGCGAAAGACCTTGCATTAAGGCTTTTAAAGTTAAACGTAACCGACAGCGACGATATGTATAAAATTGCCACCGTCTGCTGCGAAAACAGACTACACGCCGAGGCGTACGATCTGTTCTGCCGTATGGACGACAGATTCGCCTACGACTGTTCATTCCTCTTTTTTAAGGCGATAGCGGCGTATAACAGCGATAAAGTGGAGAAGAGTATACAGATTTTCGATACCCTTTTAACCATCTATCCCAATGCCGTAACGGCAGATTACTGGTACTACGTGGTACTTCAGGAGAGCAAAAAGCCCTTTGAAAACAGGCAGGAGTTAGAGTATTTTTACCGTCTTCCCCGTTCGGAGTGCGAGGCAAACATTGCACTGTTAACCGCCTTCACACGGCTTTCCGATACAAATGCGAAAAAGCTGCAAAAGGAGGCGGATATTTCGGCTGCGATACATTGGTGTATGGACGACGGCGAACCCGCCGCAGCAGAGGAGTTAAAACTCATAGGAGCCTTCGCCGCATTAAAGGGCGGAATGGACGACACAGTCAGGGATATATTGCTGGATGCGTTTATGAACGACGCCGTAAAGTTGGAGCTGTTAAGCGGATTAGTTCAGCGCAATAAGGGTGGAACGTACGGCATAGTTTTGTGCAATACTTACAGGTGTATAACCCTCGTCCCCGTAACTTTAGGCAGGTTAAAGAGAAAGATTTTCTTGCACGCATACGGGCTTGCCTTCTCCCGTTTTGCACCGTTTGACGTGCAGAATCCCGTACTGCTCGCAGCCTCTGTGGAGGAGCTGTACGCAAAGCTTGAGGGGGAGGGGTTATTATCCGAATGTACTTCCGTCCAGACGCTTGCAGCAGGTATCGTAATCTGTTCGGATATAGATTACAAAGATCTTGGAGCAAAACAGGTCTGTTCTATTTTCAATGCGAATATAGACGACGTAATGCATTTAATAGGCTGACACGACAACACTATTTACTTAAAGGGTGACAAAATGAAAATTTACGACTTCGACGGTATGTTTGACGAAAAGCTCTCCGAATACATAAAGAAGCATTCGGGGGAGTATAAGGAGAGGGAGTGGGAGGAAATAGTCCCTAAGATGTACGCCCGTTTCGGCGATACAGTTATAAAGTCTTTAGGCAAATCTCCCAACCAATTCTACGCCGATATGACCGACAAGGAGCTTTTAAGCCAGCTTAAGAGCCACATAAAAAACGGCGTACCCGTCAGCCTGTTCTTGTGTAACGCAATCGAGGCGAGGGACATGGACGAGCTGCTTTTACCCCTGCTTTCGGGTACGGAGGACGAGATAACTTACGCATTAAATCTTATCGGCGTAAGCAAGATTGCCCTGCCCGAGTATATGCGTCTTATCATCACCTCGGAGGACGAGGACGTACGCAACATCTGCGTGGACAACGTAAAGGAACTCGCCGACGACGTCAAGGAAGAGGCTCTCTCCTATTACGAAAGGGGAATAAGGAGGGAGTATATGTTGGAGATACTCTCCCGCTGCGTATTAAAAGACGATAAAATTTTCGAAATTCTGCTTAACGAATTCCGTACCTCGGGAGAAGATGTAGCCATTCACGCAAGCTACCTCGCCTCCTACGGGGACGAAAGGGCTCTGCCCTATCTGCTCGACAAGATAGACGAGGAGGGCATCACCTTTGCGGAGTATCAGGAACTCAAGTACGCCATTGAAAGCCTTGGCGGCACTTACGAAAAGGAGAGGGATTTCTCCGCCGACCCCTACTACCAGATTATAAAGGGGCAAAACGGACAGGAAGTAGACCTGTTCTCCGCCTTCAACGACAAGAAGGACGACTGATAATTTAACGACAAAATAAAAGTGCGTAACAAAGGGTGATACGCACTAATTTTTTATAAAGGGTATAAACGGCGAAAAAAGGGCAATAACCAGATAAGGAGGTTTTAAAATGACTCAGTTAACTTCAAAAGAACTCACGTTTATTTCCGATGCCCTCACCTACGAGGGTTTGATTTGCAAAAAGGCAAGGGCGTACTCAAAAACCCTGACCGACCCCGACCTTTCCGAGTGTATGGCAAAGATTGCCGACGACCAC
The DNA here is from genome assembly GCA_051892535.1 of Candidatus Coproplasma sp. Taxonomy (GTDB): domain Bacteria; phylum Bacillota; class Clostridia; order Christensenellales; family Borkfalkiaceae; genus Coproplasma. The sequence goes on from JBJFGI010000025.1 coordinate 22,101, forward strand.
GAAAGGCGTTATGCACAATTGTTAAGCAAGATAGGAGGCTGAAATGAAGCTGTCGAAAATGGATACCACACTGAACGAAAAGGATGCGATAACCGACTTATTAACGAGTGAAAAACAGCTTATGTCGCTGTATACGACGGCATTGTTCGAGGGCAGTTCGCAGAGTATGAGAAAGGAATTTACCAGTCACCTGAACTCGGTTGCGGAAAACCAGTACTGCCTCTTTTCACAGATGACGAGCAGGGGTTATTACGAACCCGCCCCTGCGCAGAAACAGATGATTGACGAGACCTGCGATATGTTTAAAAAGCAGGCAAAGCAGTTGAAGGCGTAAATCAAATTATATGTATTCCCCCGCATATATGCCCCGACTAACGCCTGATTTTACAAAAATAAGGGTGTGGCAACCGACGGTTGCCACACCCTTTAAAATCGGTTTAAATTTATTTAACGGCTAACAGTCTGTCAACTAACTTGTAACCGTCTGCAACGTACTGCCCCGTAGCCCTTGCCTCGTCCTCGGTATATCTCTTCGCACCGTTGGAGAGGTTTTTAACGTTGGTGTAGATTAAATAGGGTACGGGTTCGGAGACGTGGGTTTTGCACTCGCAGGGAGTGGGGTGGTCGGGAGTAACCAAAATCGCATAGTCCTCACCGGCATTTTCAAAGCCTGAAATCAAAGTGGGGATAACCACGCCGTCAATCTGCTCTATGGAGTAAATCTTATGTTCGGGGTCGCCGTGGTGACCGCACTCGTCGGGTGCCTCCATATGGATATACACGAAGTCAAGACCGCCTACCAAGGCGTCTACGGCTGCCTGAGCCTTGCCTATAAAGTTGGTGTCGTAGTTACCCGTTGCGCCCTCAACCTCGATAACCTTCATATCCGCAAGCATACCGATACCTTTAACAAGGTCTACAGCCGAGATGATTCCGCCCTTGAGCCCGTGAGCCTTTTCAAAGGGAGCAAGCCCGGGCTTGGTGCCCTCGCCCCAGAGCCAGATTGAGTTTGCAGGGCGTTTGCCCTCGGCAATTCTCTTCAAATTTACGGGGTGGTCTTTCAAAAGCTCGTAGCTCCTCTTCATCAAAGAGAGGTACTTCTCGCCCATAACGCCCTTAGGCAGATAAGCAGTAATCTTCCTGTCGGAGATATCGTGGGGAGGGGTGAGCTCGTGTCCCGTCACGCCGTTCTCAACGACAAGGCAGTGGCGGTAGGATATACCGGGGTAAAAGGTGTAACCCTCCTCGTCCAGATATCCTTTCAGATAGTTGATAAGCTCTGTAGATTCTGCGGTGGAAATCTCGCCAGCGGAGTAGTCCACCATGGTCTTATCCTCGTAATTTTCCTCGTCCGAAAGGGTTACGACGTTACAGCGCAACGTCACGTCTGTAGAGGATAAATTAATGCCCATTGACACGGCTTCAAGGGGCGAACGTCCCGTGTAAAAGTCGTGGGGGTTAAAGCCCAGAACGGACATATTAGCCACGTCGCTACCCGGCTTCATTCCGTCGGGAACGGTCTTGCAAAGACCCACTTCGGAAAGGGGTGCAAGGGAGTCGAGGGTAGGCGTATTAGCAGCCTCCAGACAGGTTTTATTGCCAAGCTGAGGTAACTTCCAGTCAGCCATACCGTCGCCTAAAACAACAACGTATTTCATAAAATTATCTCCTTATTAGTCGCACGAATGCGGTATATTCTTTGCCTTTATCACTGCAAAAGCAGTGTATTTAATCACCGTCTATAGGTTAATGTTTTAAAAATTAATGACCCACAGCGATGCAACGTAATTATAACTGCCAGTCAATGGGCGTCTTGTCGTGTACTGCCAGATAGTAGTTGGTTCTCGAAAAGCACTTGCTGCCGAAAAACCCGTTGTAGGCAGATAAGGGCGAGGGGTGAGCGCTCTCAATGATAAGGTGTCTGCTCTTATCTATCAGGGGCACCTTGCTTCTGGCGTTTCCGCCCCATAAAATAAACACGACGTTTTCGCACCTGTCTGAAATAAGTTTAATCACGCTGTCGGTAAACCATGCCCAGCCGCATTTTGAGTGGCTGTTGGCGAGGTGTTCTCTCACGGTCAGCGTGGTATTCAAAAGCAGCACTCCCTGTTCCGCCCACTTGGTTAAGTCTCCGCAGTTGGGCTCGATAACTCCCAAATCGCTCTCAAGCTCTTTAAAGATATTTTTAAGCGACGGGGGGAGGGGTACACCCTCTTTAACCGAAAAACTCAGCCCGTGAGCCTGACCGTACTCGTGGTAGGGGTCCTGTCCAAGAATAACGACCTTTAATTTTTCTATCGGCGTGTAGCGAAAGCAGTTGTACAAATCGTACATGTCGGGGTATATGATGTGAGTAGAGTATTCCTTTTTTAAAAACTCCCTTATTTTTAAATACCTCTCGTCCGCAAACAGCGGAGCCAACGCCTCGTCCCAGCCGTTGTTGAATTTTATCATTAGTATTATCCGCCAATTAAAATTACAGAGTGTCAAGCAGTTTTGCGTATTGAGCAATATCCTCTTTAGCCTGAGCCAAATCGTGTTCCAAGTAATTTCCGCACTCTTGCTTTTTATTGCCGGGAATCTCGTCTAATTTCAGCGCTTCGGCACAGGCATAAATCAAAAGCGATTTAACCTCATCGTAACTTAAATTTACGGTTAAAAGGTAATAACCCGTCCTGCAGCCCATAGGTCCGAAGTAGATTACGTCGTCTTTACGGGCGGAGTTTCTTAAGACGGTTGCAAGCAAATGCTCGGTCGTGTGCAACGCCTTGGGGGTAATATAGTCGCCTGCGTTGGGCTTTTTAAACCTTAAATCCCAGGTGGTTACGCCCTGCATCTCCATACTCTTGTACAGCCCGGGCATAAGTGAGTTGTGGTCTTTTTTAAAGGAGGGTATCTTATCCATAAGCTTAACCTTTTACTGCGTTAAACATCTTTTCAACGTTCAACTTTAAAACCTCTGTACACCTTGCTAAATTTGCTAAAAACTGCTCGGTAGTGCTCCCGGAGCCTGCTACGTCGGAAATGGCTTTAAAGGAATAGCAGGGGATATCTGCGTGTCTGCAGACGTGGGCAATCGCACCCAGCTCCATATCACGGATATCGGCGCCGAGCTCTTTTGTCAACAGATTAAAGTCGGAAATATCGTCGTTAAATCTGTCCCCCGTACCCACCTTTTTCAAGGGATATGCAGCCGTTGCCGCAAGGGGAAGGTAGGGTTCTGAGTACTCGTTCAAAGTACCCATAGGCGTACCGTTCAAAGCTACGAGGTCAAAGTCGTACTGAACGACAGCTTCTATCCCGTAGATTTCAGCCACTTCGGTGGAGGGGTTAAGTCCCCCTGCAACGCCGACGTTTACAATCTTGTCCGCCCCTAAACAGTCTATGGCGTACTGCGCACCTGCCGCCGCATTTACCTTGCCGACGCCGCATACGACAACGGCGGTCTTTTCGCCGCACAGCATACCGGAAATTATGCCTCTGCCGTGTTTGTCGCTGCGTTCAACGTTTGTCATATTTGCTATAACGGGTGCCGCCTCGCTCTCCATTGCAATTACAAAAACTATCATAGTTTAATTATATCAAACCCGATGTAAATTTGCAATTAATGAGGTATGGTAAATTTGATATATTTAAATTCCTGTCACATAAAATAACTATATGAAAATGCGTTCCAAGTTCACACGGCTTAAGATAATAATTGCAGCAATCTGCTTTATCCTGCTCGGCGTACTCATATTTTTTCAGCGCAACGTGACGAAGATATTAATCTCTATTAGCGAAGCGACTATCCGCTCCATAACCACCGTAGCCGTCAACGACGCAATATACTACACCCTCAACGACAATTTAAGGTACGAAGATTTAATCAAGATAACCTACGACGAGGGCGGCAACGTGTCCACAATCACGACGGACAGTTTAAAGATTAACCGCATTGCAAGGGACACGGCGTACCTCTCGCAGGAGAATTTGAACAAGATGAGTGCGGAGGGGATAATGGTGCCGTTAGGCGCACTGACGGGGATAGAGGCGCTGGCAGGTTTCGGCAAAAAGATTAATATAAAAATCATTCCCATCTCCAACGTCAACTGTTCGTTTGTCTCCAAGTTCGTTCAGGCAGGCATTAACCAGACCAAACACTCGCTGTATTTAGAGGTGGTGTCGGACATCTCGATAATTCTACCCGATAAAACAAGCAACCTCGCATCGACTACCGAGGTGTTGGTGTGTGAAAGCGTAATAACGGGTAAAATTCCTGATACCTACCTGCAGGGCTCGTTTTTAGGCGGAAATACCCTTGTACCGCAATGACTCTACCGTCAGTAGAGTTTAAAAATCCGTCGGTTTACCTGCAAAATTTAAAGTGGAATATGGCTATTAAAACGTATAGTCTTAAAGTAAAAGAGTAGTTTGTAAAATGCAAAAACCCTGTCTATAATAAATAGCGTAAGCAAACCGAACGAGGTAATAAAAATGGAAAACGTACAGACACAAAACGTAATTGACGAAAAACTTGCGGAAAGGCAGAGGCGGAGAGCCCTGCCCGTCTACGGCAAGGGTGAGGAGATATTCAACGCAGTAAGCCACATCGTAGGCGGAGGGCTTGCAATAATATTCGCCGTAGTGGCGTTCGTGCTCGCCTCATTCAACCCGTCCCCCAATAAGTATGTAGCCGTAGCAATCTATTCCTTTGCGATGATTACGCTGTTTACGATAAGCTCAATCTATCATTTCCTGCGCAGAAACCGTGCAAAAAAGGTATTCAGAATTTTAGACCACTGCACAATATTTCTACTGATAGCAGGTTGCTACACGCCCTTTTGCTTAATTAGCTTTTACGGCACCCCTTTAGGTATAGCTATGTTTTGCGTAGAGTGGGGTTTAGCGATAATCGGCATAGCGTTAAACGGCGTCAATATGCATTGGAAGGCGGTTAAAATCTTCTCCAACATAGCCTACGTGGTTATGGGCTGGCTGGCAATCTTCTTTATGCCGTGGTTTATAGACGTATTGCCCTTGCCGAGTTTAATCTTCTTAATCGCAGGCGGAGTGGCGTACACGGTAGGCATAATCTTTTATGCCGTAGGTAAGAAAAAGAAGTGGATGCACAGCATCTGGCACCTGTTTGTAGTCCTCGGCGCAATCTTACAATTTATCAGCATCTTGTATATCCTTTAAACCAACGTTATCTAAGCCATATATGTGGGTCTATTGCAATTGAATTAATAAAAAAACACGCACGATGTGCGTGTTTTTTTGTTCGTTTTATTGTCAGTCGTCCTTTTTATTTTTTATATATTTTCTCAATATAAGATTGATATACTGCGAAAGCGAGCGCTCGTCTTTTTCCGCCTCGGCTTTCAAATCTTTTAACAGGTCGGAATCAATCGTAATACTGATTTTTTCTTTTAAAGGCTTCATAGATTTTCTCCTTTATTCTATTATATCAAAATTCTTATTAAATCTTGACAAATGCTATAAAGTAGGATAAAATACTACTATAATTATTTAAGGAGAGGGGTAATTATGAACGAAAGCGAAAAAGACGCGGTAAGAGAGAAAAAAACCAAAACGGGTTTCGGTCTCCGAATAACACAGGCTATTATTTATACTTTAGGGCTTGTTGGAATGTTTACGGGCATGTTGATTTCAAGCTTACAATGGTCTCAAAATCTAATTTTAGAATCGTACAATATAATATCATTGTCTCAGTGGTTAGTTGTTGTTATAATTAGTTGGCTTGTTGCTTTCCTGGGTAAGAAGTATAGATGGGCTAATATTATCTGTATCATAGTCAATGGTTCTTTAGCGCTTGCCTTGATAGGTTTGGTTGGTTTAATAGGCGGTATTAAAGGTTTAAAATCTATCCCCAAAAAGCAAAAGGTTAAAGCAGTAAGTCATACCTCGGAAGTAACTGCAAAAGCGGAGGCAGGCGTACTGTCTTCCGGCACGGAAGAAATTAAAAGCGAAGTTCAGCCTGAGGCTCAGGGTGTTCAGGCGCAATTAAAGGCACCCAATAAAAAGGCTGACTGGATACTCTTCGGCATAATGACGGCATATTATTTGTTCTTACTTGTTTTCGGCATACTATCAATGCTTATGCCTGATAAGGGATTGGCGTGGGGACCTTACGACGATTTGGATTATACCGTTGCAATGAATGTAATAACGGGATTTATCCTTATTCTGCTCGTACCTTCGTACGGTTATTATCTGGCATGCAAGGCTCCTTTCCGCATAGGGAAAAAGGGGAGTATAATCATCTTTGCGTTGAGTATAGTACTGACGGTTATAGGTGACGTGCTATTCTACATACTGATGGGTGAGCAACTATCATTTGTAAGTTTTACAATGAAGTTTGCACCTGTACTTGCAGAGGTAGGTTTAATTGCAATCTACGTTATGGGCTTTTTTAGGACGGTTACAGAAAAGCAAGCAGACAGTCAGGATGCGCAGGGCGGAAATACAAAGGGTGGTTTTGCAAACGTTATATCAAAAATATTAAGATGCAGTAATTCCGCCTGGTTTATATTCGGTGGAACGGTATTGTTCTCGCTGTGTTTATTCGTCTTAATCGAACTTTTGTATGCACTGTTATGCATAGCAATAATATTGTTTATCGTTGCACTGTTCAGGTCGTTTACCGTTGGTTCGGGCGGTCACAGCAACGTGTACTATGTGACAGACGACACAGGCTCCACACGAACCTTGCAATATGACAGATATAACAGCTTTAGCGGTGAGGATATATATAAAGACGACGTAGGCGGCGAGTGGGCAACAAAGGACAGAGGAAGTACTTTTTATTCAATTTAAAGCAAATACGTTTTACGCTATATGCGGAGCGGTTCATCTCATACCGCTCCGCTATTTTATAAAACCGTTACGCCCTGCTACAACCAAAACGCCCACGGCGCAAACCCTTGCGCCGTGGGCGTTATAAAATTTACAACAAATTATCTCAATTCAACGTTGAGCTTATATTTAAGATTATTTAAAATCTTCTTAACGAAGCCGTCGATCTTTTCAGGGGTCAACGCCTCGTCCTTAGGGGTAAAGGTTACGGTGAACGCCATAGACTTCTTGCCCTCGCCTATCTGCTTGCCAACGTAGAAGTCGAACATCTTGACAGAGGTTACGTACTTGCAGGCGTTGTAAATCTCCTTTTCGATATCGGCGCAGATAACCGAAGCGTCTGCAACCAAGGCCAAGTCTCTGACCTGCTCGGGGAACTTAGACAGGGGAGCGAACTTGAAGGGCTTAGCGTGCGCCATAAGCTTTTCGTAGTCAATCTCGGCAACGAACGCCTTTCTGTCCATAGCCAACTCGTTAGCAATAACGGGGTCAAGCCTTCCGACGTAGCCTATAACTTCGCCCTCGCAGGAGACTTCGGCGCACACGCCGGGGTGCATATAGCACTTCACGCCTGCGGTGTAGTCGAACTTGGTGTTAAGGCTGTCGGCAACGCCCTCTAAAATACCCTTGACGGTATAGAAGGTCATGTCCCCGAACATACCTATGCAGAGGCGTAACTTCTCTTCGGGGAATTCGGTTAAGGGTAACTGCTTAGCGATATACACTTTAGCAATCTCAAAGAAACCGCCCTGCATATTGTTGCGGCGCAGATTTCTCACCATAGTGTTGACCATCGAGGGGGCAAGCGTAGTACGCATAATGCCCAAATCCTCGCTGATGGGGTTTAAAATCTTTATAAACTTTCTCTCGTCGCAATCTTCAGGGAAGTGGAGCATATCCAGATCCTTTTCAGAGTAGAATGAGTAGGTGGAAATCTCGTATAATCCTAAAGAAACAAGCTTGTCGATGAGCTTGTTTTCAGCCCTTTGCTCGGGGCTGTAGCCGCCGTTGGTGACCTTAGCGGAGGGCATAAACGTACCCTCTACGTGGTCGTAACCGTACTCACGTATAAGCTCCTCGGCGATATCGGGGTAGCCGTCGATATCCTCTCTGTAGGGGGGAACGTCAAGCTTTAAGGTGTCGCCGTTCTGCTCGACTTTGAAGTTGAGGTTGGTCAAAATTTTAACGGCTTCTTCGGCGGGAATTTCAATACCCAAAAGAGCATTGATTTTAGCAAGACTGACCTCCATCTGCTTGCTTCCGTCGTGGGAGTACTCGGTCTTAACGTCGACGTGTACGTCAGTAACAATGCCGCAGTCAAGCTCTTCGATGAGGTGGAGCGCCCTTGCCATACCCAGCTCGGTCATATATTCGCACACGCCCTTTTCAAAGGTGGCGGAGGAGTCGGAGTGCTGTCCAAGGCTACGGGAGGTCTTTCTCACGCTGTCACGGGCAAACTTAGCCGCTTCGAACAGTAGCTCTTTGGTGTCGCTGGTTATCTCGCTGTTCTCGCCGCCCATAATGCCCGCCAGGGCGCAGGGCTTTTCGCCGTCGCAGATGACGAGGTTTTCGCTGCTTAACTTAAAGCTCTTCTCGTCGAGGGTGACGATCTCCTCGCCCTCGGCAGCCCTTCTTACGACGATCTCGCCTCCCTCAAGCTTAGCGCAGTCGAAGGCGTGCATAGGCTGACCCATCTCCAGCAATACGAAGTTGGTTATGTCAACCAACGTGTTAATAGAACGTATTCCGCATAGGTTTAACCTCTTTCTCATCCAGAGGGGGGAGGTCTCGACCTTTACGTCCTTAACGTAGTGAGCAATGTATCTCGGGCAGAGGTCGGGAGCGGTAACGCTTACTTTAATCTTCTTGTCGCACTCAACCGCCGTGTAGCTTACGTCGGGGTTTTTCATCTCTTTTCCGAGCACTGCGGCGACCTCTCTCGCCATACCTACAATGCTCTGGCAGTCGGGGCGGTTAGCGGTCAGTCCGATATCGAAGATGTAGTCGTTCAAACCGACCAAAGGCTTGATGTCTGCACCGTTTTCAAACTGAGTGGGGAGGAGGAGCAGTCCGCAGTAATCACCGCCGTCGAACATATCGCCGTTAACGCCTATTTCAACGCCGCTGCACAGCATACCCTCGGACTCAATTCCACGAAGCTTGCCCTTCTTTATGGTCATGACGCCTTCAATGGTCACGTGGTCTTTAGCCGTAGCGTATACGGTTGCCCCGGGCAGGGCGACGGGTGCCTTTATGCCAACTGCAACGTTGTCCGCTCCGCAGCAAATCTGCTTTACGCCCAGCTCTCCGCAGTCGACTTTGCAGACGTGCAAATGGGTACCTTCAACGGGCTCGCACTCAATAACCTCGCCGACAACGACGCCTGAAATATCCTTGCCGATATCAATCAATTCTTCAACTTCAAAACCGCAGTCGAACAGTTTTTTCTGCAACTGGTCAGCGGTAACGTCAACGTCGACGTAATCTTTTAACCAACTTAAAGGTAATAACATATCTTTTCACCTATCCCTTAGCCCTTGAACTGCCTTAAAAATCTGGTATCGCCCTCGAACAACAGCTTCATATTGTTAATGCCGTATTTAAGCATAGCAATTCTCTCTATGCCCATGCCGAAGGCAAAGCCCGTGTAGACGTCGGGGTCGACGCCGCACCCCTCTAAAACGTGTCTGTTTACCATACCTGCGCCGAGGACTTCAATCCAGCCCGTACCCTTGCACAGTCTGCAGCCCTTGCCGCCGCACTCGAAACAGCTCACGTCAACCTCAACCGAGGGCTCCGTGAAGGGGAAGTAGGAGGGGCGAAGCCTGGTTTTAACGCCCTCGCCGAAAATCTTTCTTGCAAACTCGTCGAGCATACCCTTGAGATCGCACAACGTTATGCCCTTGTCAACGACAAGTCCCTCCATCTGTGAGAACATAGGCGAATGTGTTGCGTCGTCGTCGCTGCGGTAAACCTTACCGGGCGATAATATTTTAATAGGTGGTTGAGCCTTTTCCATAACCCTGATCTGTCCTGCGCTCGTCTGAGTACGAAGGAGTAAATCTTCGGTTATATAGAAGGTGTCCTGCATATCCCTTGCAGGGTGGTCTTTAGGCGTGTTGAGTGCGGTAAAGTTATAGTAATCGTTCTCGATTTCAGGTCCCTCGAACACGGTGAAACCCATACCTGCAAATATAGAGATAAGCTCACGCCTTACCAACGTGTTGGGGTGGTAAGCGCCCGTAGGCTTGACCATTCCGGGCATAGTGACGTCTATCGCCTCGGTCTTGTACTGAGCATTGAGCTCCAACTGTTTAATGGTCTCTTCAAGGCGTGAAAACTGTTCTTCCGCCCACGATTTAACGGCGTTGATTATAGCACCGACCATGGGTTTGTCCTCTTTGGGCACGTCCTTCATAACCTTCATAAGCTCGGGAAGCTCACCGCCTCTGCCCAAAAAGCTCATCTTTACCTGATAGAGCGAATCGGACGAATGCACGTTCTCGACGGAATCGGCAATCTTCTTTTTGAGTCTGGTGATTTTCTCTTCAATCACTTGTTTAATGTCGTTCATAATCCTTCCTTTTATAGGCATAAAGCCTTAAATTTTTATTATCAACAGTGGGGGCTAGGCGTACCTGAAAAAACAAAAAACTCCCCGTGCAAAGCACAGGGAGCATAAAGCTCGGTACCACCTGATTTCACGGCAAGTCATGCCGCCTTAATTGCCCAATTTACGCAAGGGATTGCGGATCGTATTACTCTGCTTTGCAGGCTGAAAAACCTGTAAACATTTCCTCAATCGGCTCGTAAGTGAATAACGTCAAGCTACAAACGGTTGGTCTTTCAGCCGTGTCCGAACCAACCTCTCTGTGATTGCATATGCTTTACGTCTGTCTTAGTCAACGCCTTTGCAATTGAGTATATGATATCATTTTAGCAAGGGGTTGTCAAATAAAAGAAAGGCTTTTAAAACACGTTTTCCAATTTAATGACGTATGCGTCTGGCAGGTTTTTGGTTATCTCCTTGAGTACCTCAAGTTTGCCCAGCGCCAGCTCGTACTCGCCGTTATATATGAGAGAGCATGCCTCGGAAAGCCAATAGTCGACGTATGAGATGTCGTTGTGCGGAATAAATACGTGCAGCTTCTCCTTCTTGTCCGACCACATATCCTTTACGGCGTAGGCGTCCTCACGGTTAGCCGTCTCGTCCTCGACCTTGTAATAAAGTGTCTCGAGGGCGTCGTGGAACTGACCGAATTGATCTGCAATATACAGATCCGTCCAGATAAAAAAGCCGACGGAGAGTACCGCTGCGACAATAGTGTAGATAATAGACCTTACCATTTTTGCCCTACCTTACAGCTAAGTATTTTGTACGGCTTGCCCTTAATCTGAAAGTAAACCCTGCCGTTACCGTCCACGGTCATAACCAATACCTTTTTGATTTTAGCGCCCTGCCCGTTCAGAATTTTGTTTAACTCGCCCTCGTCCAGACCTGCAAGCTGCATATTTTTAACGTTTTTCTTGCCGTTTTCGATAATCAGCAGGGGGAGGGACTGCGTTATCTCCTCTTTAGGCAGAGCCGAAAAACTTCCGTTTGATTCGTAAAGACCGTAATAGACGTCGTCCAGATTGAAATAACCCGCCCCACGCATACTCTCGATGAGGTCGGAGATATCTAAATTATTTTTTCTCAGCTGATAGCTGTCCACGCCCTGCCGATTAATCACAAGGCTGGGTTTGCCGCATATGACCGTCTTCATAGGCGTAAACCACATATCGAGCAGCCATACAATCTGGTGCAGAATAAATATTGCAACAATGGATACCACTCCGTACATAAGGGGGACGGAGCTGTCTGCCATAGGTATGCAGGCAAGCTCGGCGATAAGCAAGGTTATAACGAACTCAAACGGCTGCATTTCGCCAATCTGACTTTTGCCCATAAGTCGCATAATCGACAAAAGCACGAAAAATATTATCGCCGTCCTGATAAAAACCAAAGCCATACGATAAGTATTTGTAAAGTCGGTTATAAAAATGCAAGTCTTTAAATAAAATAAACAATATTATATAAACGTAACGGTAAAATGATTGCAAAACACAAGCCTGTTGTGTTATACTTAACTCATCCCGAACAGCGTAAAGTGGCACAGGCGTGGACAGCCTTGCACGAAAGGCGTATTGCCTGCGGTTGTCGGGTGCGTCCTGAAAGTGGTTTACTAAAGCGGACGTCTGAATATAAGGTGTCCGTTTTTCAATGCAACAGGAAATTCGTAAGTACGGTACAAAGAGGTGTGAAGAGCTTTTAAAACTCTGCGGCAACCCCGATAAAAAACTTAAAATAATCCATATCGCAGGCACAAACGGCAAGGGCAGCACTGCGGAATATATCACTTCCGTACTCCTTTCGGCAGGCAAAAGGGTGGGTACTTTCACCTCGCCTTACGTCTTTTGCTTTGAGGAGCAGTTCCGCATTGACGGTCAGCCCCTTCCGAGCGGAGTGTTGCAGGGGTATTTATCTGAAGTTGAACAAATTGCCGAGGCGATTGACGACGCCCCTTCGCCCTTCGAATTGCAGACGGCAACCGCCCTCCACAGCTTTTACAAAGAGGGGTGCGAATACGCAGTTATAGAGTGTGGCTTAGGCGGCAGGGACGACGCAACCAACGCAATAGCGGCAAAGCAGGTTGCGGTGATAACGTCGATTTCGCTGGAACACGTCGCCGAACTCGGCTCAACCCTTAAAGATATCTGCACCGCAAAGAGCGGAATAATAAAAAATTGTCCTGCGGTTGTATCGGCTTACCAGATACAAGAGGTAAAGGACTTCTTTACGGGTTTTAACCCCGTCTTTGCGGGTGAAAACCTTAAATTAGAGAGTGCTTCCGAAGCAGGTCAGTCGTTCAGCTATAAGGGCAGGCGCTACGAAATAAAAATGCTCGGCGGAGCTCAGCCGTATAACGCCGCAACGGCAATAGAGGTTTGCAGGCTGTTGGGTATTGACGAAAGGTCTATCGCCCGGGGGTTAAAGACCGCAAGCCTCGGCGGCAGACTTGAAGTAATAAAATGCAGAGGCGTTAAATATATTTTAGACGGTGGTCACAATCCCGGTGCGGTAAAAGAGCTTGCCGTCTTACTCGGTCAGGCGGAGGGCGAGAAGGAGCTTGTGTTCGGCTGCCTTTCGGATAAGGACGTCGAGGGCATTGCTCAGCTGCTATCGCCCAATTTCAAACGTGCTATACTCTTCAGCCCAGAAAGTTACAGAGCTATGCCGCTTGAAAAAATAGTTAAAGCATTTTCAGGAAAAACAGATTATACAACGGCGTTAAGTATTAACGAAGCGCTTGAAAAAACGCAGTGTAAAACCGTAGTGGTATGCGGTTCGTTTACGTTTATAAAGGAGGCAAGAGAGTGGATAAGAAAGCTGCAATGAAGGCAATAGAGGATTTGCTCATTGCCATAGGAGAGGACCCTGAAAGGGAGGGGTTAAAGGACACTCCGAGAAGGGTAGCAGAGGCGTTTGCAGAGTTTACTTCAGGTTCGGCGGAGGCGGCAAAGCTTGCCCTTTCAAAGACCTTTAACGTCGAGGGCGGAGATATGATTATCGAAAAGGACATCACCTTTTCCTCCACCTGCGAACATCATTTAATGCCCTTCTTCGGCAAGGTAGCGATAGCATATATTCCCAACGGCAAGGTGGTAGGTCTTTCAAAGCTTGCCCGCTGCGTAGAGGAGTATTCCAAAAATTTACAGCTTCAGGAGAGGTTGACAGCCCAGATTGCAGAGGCTGTAATGACACAGCTCGCCCCTAAGGGCGTACTCGTCTACTGCGAGGCGGAGCATACCTGTATGACCTGCCGTGGCGTTAAAAAACCGGGTACAAGTACGGTGACATATAAAATATCAGGCGATTTCCCTCAAGAGGAAGTATCAAGGGCACTTGCCATAATAAAGGGTTAAAGATGATTATCGGAAATAAAGTATTTGAAAATTATACCTACGTAATGGCTATAATCAATCTTACTCCCGACAGCTTTTATTCCCCCAGCCGAACGTTAAGCGACGACGTCCTGTTCCGCACGGAAAAGGCTATAAAAGAGGGGGCGGCAATTATAGACTTAGGCGCACAATCGACCCGACCGGGGTATAAAGAGGTACCTCCCGAAGAGGAGCTTGCACGCCTTGAAAAGCCTTTGGAGGCGGTTTTAAAGAACTTCGATATCCCCGTCTCGGTGGATACCTATTTCCCTCAGGTGGCTAAGGCTGCTTTCGACATGGGTGCGCATTTACTCAATGATATATGGGGGTTAACGTCTCAGGGCATGGCGGAAGTCGTGGCAAAAGCCAACGGCTCGGTGTGCATAATGCACAACGCAAAGAGCAAGCTCGAGGGCGATATCTTTCCGCAGATAGAGGACTTTTTAGCTTGCGCCGTGCAGAAGGCGTTAAAGGCAGGGATAGATAAGGATAAAATCTGCCTTGACGGCGGCATAGGCTTTGCCAAGGACAGGGAGCAGAACTGGCAACTGTTAAACGACTACGACCGTCTTTCCTCGTTGGGCTACCCCTTGCTTTTGGGCACAAGCCGCAAATCGCTCTTCGGCGGCGTTGCGGAGGAAAGACTTCAGCCCACGATAGAGTCCACCCGCCTTGCGGTGAGAAAGAAGGTATTGTTCGTCAGGGTGCACGACGTTAAGGAGAACGTTCAGGCAATTGAGGAGGAGTATGAGAGAAATAAATATTAAAGGAATCAAGGTTTCGGCCTGTCACGGAGTGTTGGAGAGTGAAAAGACTTCCCCCCAGCCCTTCGTCTTTGACGTTGCGATCGACTGCGATATATCCTCCCCGGCATTGACGGACAACGTTAAAGACACCGTCGACTATGCCGAAGTCTGCACGATAGTCACCAATTATTGCAAGAAACACAGCTTTAACCTAATCGAACGCCTCGCCAACGGCGTAGCGGAAGAAATCATTAAAAGGTTCAATATAATCAAGGCGGTAGAGGTAACCGTTCACAAGCCTCACGCACCCATTCCTCACCCCTTCGAGGACGTCTATGTCACTGCAAGGGTGGAGAGGAACGAAGTCGTGCTCTCTCTCGGCTCCAGCGAGGGCGAAAAGGAGGAGAGCTTGCAGTTTGCGGTAGACAGACTTGCAAAGACCTACGGAATAGAGGTTTTAAAGGTCTCTTCGTTTATTCAAAGCAGTCCCTACGGCGGCGTGGCAAAGAACATTTTCTTAAACGGTGCAGTGCTTATAAGGACCATTCTCTCCCCCAGACGTCTTTTGAAAACCATCAACGAAATAGAGGCGGAGGGCGGCAGAGTGCGTACCAAACGCTGGGCTGACAGAACGCTGGATATCGACATAATCTACTTTGGCAACAAGGTCATTCAGGAGAACGGCTTGTGCGTACCCCACCCCGATTACATAAACAGGCAGTTCGTCTTAATCCCGCTCAAGCAGATTGTCCCTCAATTCGTCTGCCCTCTTACCCACAAACGGGTAATAGATTTATAATTATAACGGGTAATATTTATAAATATAGGTAAATATACCTAAAGAGAAAACTTTTTTTGATATAATTAAATGCAAGGCGACGTCGAGTCGCCTTCTTTTTTGTGCAAATTGCACAATAATTTTAAAAATGACTATACAAAATCTGCATTAAGTGCTATAATTCAGCATAGTGGAAAAAAGTTTTTTTCACTATATATTCGTATTTAATTTAGACGTTTCGGGCAATAATTTTGCCTGAAAAGGAGAGAAAATATTTTGGAAAAAATAGGTATTATTGACCTTGGGTCTAACTCGGCAAGATTAGTTATCGTCAACCTCTTTGAACAGGGTTACTTTATGGTTGTGGACGAACTCAAAGAGAGTGTAAGGCTTGGTCAGGATATGGAGCGTGACGGCTTCTTAAAACCCCAGAGGGTAGCGGAAACTATCAAGACGCTTCGTATGTTCAAAAGGCTTTGCGACGCAAGCGGAGCAACCCGTATCATAGCGGTTGCTACCGAGGCAGTTCGCCGTGCCAAAAACCAGCGTTCGTTCCTGGATGAAATTCAGACGAGCTGCGGAATAAAACTTCGTGTTCTTACCGCCGAAGAGGAGTGTACCTTGGTATACAGGGGCGTTATAAACACCATGGATATACCTAAGGGTATAATCTTAGAGATTGGCGGCGGCTGCACAAAAATCGTATATTACAACCGCAGGAATATGCTCAACTATGCAACCATTCCTTTAGGTGCGGTCACCTTAACCGACTTGTTTGCCGACCCTGCGTTAAAGCCTGAAGAACAGGTTGCAAAGATGGAGGAGTATATCGGTAAGCAGCTCGACGACATCGAATGGCTCAGAGAGCTTGACCCCGACACCCAGTTAATCGGCGTAGGCGGTTCTTTCCGCAACCTCTTTAAAATTACTAAAATGGTACACAAGTATCCCCTGGATACGGTGCATAACTTCAACCTTGCCGCCGAGGATTTCTATCCCGTATACGACATGATAAAGGTTCTCGACCTCGACAAGAAAAAGAAGATTAAGGGCTTATCTGCGGAGAGGGCAGACATTCTCCCCGCCGCACTGGCAATAATCAAGACGTTTATAACAAAGTGCGGCTTTGATAGCTTTACTATCTCCGGTTCGGGTTTAAGGGAAGGCATTATGTTCAATCAGGCGCTGCCCTCGACAATCGACAAGCCCGTGTCCGACGTAATGAACTATTCGCTCACCACGCTGGTTAAGTACTACGACTGCGACGAAAAGCACGTTGAACACGTTGTAAATTTAAGCGTTCAGCTGTTTAAGCAATTGCGTGTACTCCACAAATTCCCGAGGCAGTATTTAAAGGTGTTAAAGATTGCCGCAACCCTTCACGACTGCGGAATGAGGATAAAGTACTACAACCACCAGCGCCACAGCTGTTATATGATTTTAAATTCAACCCTCTACGGCGTAAGCCACAGGGAGATTGTGCTCGCAGCGTTCACGGCTTGCTGTCATAAGAAAGAGGATATCAACGCCTACGAGTGGAACCGCTACAGAGACGTATTGCAGGAGGACGACGTGGAAATCGTCAAACGCCTCGGCGTAATGTTGCGTATAGCCGAAAGCCTCGACAGGAGTATGGCTGGCGTGGTTAAGGGAATCAACTGCGATATATTAGGTGATTCGGTTATTATGAAGACCGAAGTCGAAGGCGACGCAACTTTGGAGATAAGGGACGCCCTCGCCGCTTCGGGTGAATTCAAGAAAGCATTCCGCAAGAACCTGGAAATACTTTAATTATAAAACATATTTAGACACAGATGCCGCAAGTTGCGGCATTTGTTTTAATGATAATATTGCCTTTAAGTATGGTTATTTTAGCAAGTGCATCGCCAAGGAGAAGGGAGCTATTGAAGCAAATCTTCCCTCAATTCGAAATAATTCCGGCAGCAGGGCAGGAGTGTGCGGATAAAAATCTGCCCCCTCAGGACTACGTCTGCGCCTTAGCCGCACAGAAGTGCGACGAGGTCTTTGCCTCCCACCCCGAAAGCCTTGTGATAGGTTGCGACACAATCGTCGTATTCAACGGTAAAATTTTAGGCAAACCCAAGGACGTCGACGATGCAATCGATACGCTTAAGGCGTTGTCGGGCAAGACCCACCAGGTTATGACGGGCGTATGTATACGCACGGCGCAAAAGAGAATTGTAAAGGCAGACGTAACCTTAGTTACGTTCAACGACCTTTCGGAAGATTTTATAAAATCATACGTTGCAAGCGGTTCGCCTATGGACAAGGCAGGCAGCTACGGCATACAGGACGGGGGAGTGGTTAAAAGCTTTTCGGGCAGTTACACCAACGTCGTCGGGTTACCCGTAGAGCTCGTTCAAACAATGGTTGAGGAAGCTTTAGGTTAAAGCTTTGAGAAAAGATAATGAATAGACTTGTAATTGATTTAGGTAGCTGGACTACCAAAATTTATATGTTAGGCTGCGGCGTCGTGCTCTCGGAGGCGACGTGCGTTGCCGTTGCGGAAGAGGACGGAGAGGTTAAAGTTAAAGCTCTCGGAAACACCGCAAGGGAGCTTTCGGGCAAATCTGCAAAAGACACCCGGATAATCAACCCCGTATTCGAGGGCGACATCGTCCATCACGAGCTTGCGGTGCAGCTATTAAATCACTTCCTCGCAAAGATAGAGATTACTCCTTCGAAGGCTATAAAGACCGAAGTCATGTTCGTTGTGGCGTGCAGTGCCGACGAGAAGTTAAGGCAGAAGTATATCGACCTCGCCTACGACTGCGGTATAGGCAGGGTATATTTCACCCGTACGCCCTACGCATCGGTACTCGGACACAACATCACGATTTCAAACACCCGTCCCGTATTCTGCCTCGATTTAGGCTACGGCAAAAGCGATGCAGCAGTCTTTTCCTTAGACGGCATAATCTCAGGCTTTACTTTTAATTTAGGCGGCGGCAACATCGACGTGCACATTATGGATTTGCTCGCCGAGCAATTCAACGTCCGAATCGGTGCAAACACGGCGGAAAGATTAAAGAACACTGTCGGCAGTCTTATAGAGGACGACAACAAGACGTTGGTGGTAGGCGGCAGGGATATGCTTACGGGCAGTCCCTCGCAGACGGCTGTCAATTCCTCCGATTTGTTGGGGGTAATACGCCTGTACGTAGATAAAATCTGCGAATACGTCAAAGTAGTACTCTCCGAATTGCCTGCCGAAGTCACCTCTGCGGTAGCCGAGGGCGGCGTATATCTTTCGGGCGGTCTTGCCAAAATGGACGGAATGGCGGACTATATTTCAGCTCGGCTGGATATAGGCGTAAACGTCTGCGAGGAGCCTTCGCTCGCCTCGGTAATTGGCGGATGCACCATCCTCTCTTCGCCCGAGCTCTGCGAGCGGTTTGCAACGATAGACTGAGGTTAGTAAACCGTTTACTCACATTGGTAATTTAATTTACAAAAATTTTTCCTTTAGATATTGAAATTATAAAATAAAGTGATATAATTAATTATGTTAAATGTGCTATTTTGCATTTAATGTAATCAGCGTTAAAAAGGAGGTGAATAATATGATGTCGCAGTTATTAGCGTTTAATAACCCCGGTCTGCGTAATTTACCGTATTTAAGTTTTGATATTTGCGCCATTGTATTAAACACCTTTGTACTCATTAACTTTACTTTAAACAAAAAGCTTAACAACACGCAGACAAGGCTGTTCTATACGCTTGCTATCTCATCCTTGTTGGCGTCGGTATTTAACCTCGTCTGCGTTATGCAGAGCGTTGTGGCAATCAACGAGTTGGTGCTCGGCATATTAAATATCTTATTCGTCGCATCCTACAACGTTGCAGGTATAATATTCTTTATCTACGTTGTCAATATGATATATGGGAATATATCAAAAATACTCTGGTGCCGCATAGCGGCTGTAGCGCTGGCCGCAATAGTTACGGTCGGTCTTATTTTAAATATCCTCACCGTCTGCGGTATTACGGATATACAAAAGAGCGTATACGTCGCTATGATGAACGGCTGTCAGCTGCTTTCAACTGTTTTTGCCGTCATACTGGTTATTTTAAACAGAAAAAAACTCAGCGGTACCCAGCGCATAAACATATATCTGTTCAGTGCAGTCAACGCCTTTGCAAACGTATGGCAGATAATGATAAATTACGGGTTGTTTGCCATACAAATTCAGCTGGTTGCGTTTGCGCTCTCGGTTGCGGTACTGCTTGCATACGTCACGCTTCAGCGCCCCGAAGACGAGATAGACCAGGTGAGCGGAATGTTCAACTCGCATACTCACCTATACCGCACAAACGAAAGGCTTCGTTCGGGCAAACCCTTTATGGCTTTCGTATTTGAACTCTCCAACATGGCGATAGTCAACACGACCTTCGGCATTAAGGGCGGTAACGAGGTTATAAAGACGATGGCTAACCGCATCAGGAACGTGCTTCCTAAAAAGTTGCTGTTATACCGCCTTAACGGTGCCCGTTTTGCAATTAACTTCAACGAAGAGGCGGAGTATAAGGAATTTGAACCCAAGTTCAAAGCCGTCTTTGAAGAACCCGTAGAGATTAACGAAACCAAGATTCGTATAGTGTATACAGGCTGTCTGATTGCGATGCCCAGCGTAACGGACAAGGTCTCCGACATTGAGGAAGTATTGAAATATTATCGCTCCACGTCGAAGGCGTCCGACAAGGTTATGGTTGCCGACAAGGAAGCAGTGGAGAAGTCCCGCCGCAGGGAGCGTGTGGAATATGCCATTCAGAACGCCCTGAAAAACGGTGGTTTCGAAGTCTATTATCAACCAATCTATTCGGTTGCGGAAAAGCGTATAAGCTCATGCGAGGCATTATTAAGGCTTAAGGATGCGGACCTCGGGTTTATCGGTCCGGACGAATTCATTCCCATTGCGGAAGAGACGGGTAGAATTGTCGAGATAGGTCACTTCGTAATGGAAGAGGTATGCCGTTTTATCAAGGAGGAAAACATCGGTCAATACGGTATTGACTTTATCGACGTCAACCTCTCCGTCATTCAGTGTATGCACCCCGAAATAACCGAGGATATCAACAGTATAATAGCGATGTACGACGTTCCGAGGGGTATGGTCAACCTTGAGGTTACCGAAACGGCTTCGGCTAAGTCCTACGCACTGTTGCAGTCAAGGTTAAAGGAATTGCACCGCAGCGGTTTCACCATCTCGCTGGACGACTTTGGCTCCGGCTTCTCCTCGGTGGAATACCTTATAAACTTCCCGTTCGATATAGTCAAGCTGGATAAAGCCCTCGTCTGGGCGTATATGAGTACGGAAAAGTACGAACCCATATTAAAGCACTATATGCCCATGCTCCACGGTTTAGGTTTAAAGATTGTGGCAGAGGGTGTAGAGACCAAAGAAATGCTCGAGGCGTTGGAGGAATTGGGTTGCGACTACATACAGGGCTACTATTTCTCCCGTCCTATTCCCAAGGCGAAGTTCCTTGAGTATATCAAAAATGCCTCAAAGGGTATTTTAACGGCGTAAAAGCTTAAAATCAAAACGTAAAATGTATTCGGCGTTTATAAAAAGAACGCCGAATTTTATTTACTTTTTTTCGCCTTTTATATATAATTGAAATGTATGAAAAAGCCTAATCAACAAATCCGCAACTTTTGTATAGTTGCACACATAGACCACGGCAAGTCCACTTTGGCGGACAGGCTTATGGAGCTTACGGGTCAGGTATCCAAAAGGGATATGGAGGATCAACTCCTTGACAGTATGGACATCGAGAGGGAGAGAGGCATAACAATTAAACTCACTCCCGTAAGAATGTTCTACGACGCCGACGACGGCAACGAGTATATCTTCAACCTAATAGACACCCCGGGGCACGTGGACTTCACATACGAAGTCTCCCGTTCGCTTGCCGCCTGCGAGGGTGCGATTTTGATTGTAGACGCAAGTCAGGGTATAGAGGCGCAGACGCTTGCAAACGTCTATCTTGCCTTAGATAACAACCTTGAAATCTTGCCCGTAATCAACAAGATCGACCTGCCCTCCGCCCGTCCTGACGAGGCTAAAAAGGAGATAGAGGACGTCATAGGCTTAGACGCATCTTACGCCCCTTTAATTTCAGCCAAGGACGGCACCAACGTCAAAGAGGTGTTGGAGGCGTGTGTAAAATACTTCCCTCCCCCCGACGGAGATTTAGACGCCCCTTTAAAGGCTCTTATTTTCGACAGCTATTACGACAACTACAAGGGCGTTATGCTCTTTGTAAGGGTCAAGGACGGCAAGGTAGAGGTAGGCGATAAGATAACCACCTTCCGCTCGGACAAGGTGTACGAGGTAACCGAAGTCGGCGTTTTCGCCCCTGCCCAGCTCCCGAAAGAGGGTTTATACGCAGGCGAAGTCGGCTACATTGCCGCCTCGATTAAATCTATTCAGGACGTAGCCGTCGGCGATACCGTCATCAACGCAGAGGACAGGGCGTCACAGCCCCTCCCCGGCTATAAGAAGGTACAGCCCGTAGTGTTCTGCGGAATTTATCCTTTGGACGGCAGTAAGTTCGGCGACTTAAAGGACGCCCTCTTAAAACTGCAGTTAAACGACGCATCGCTCACCTTCGAGGCGGACACCTCCCAGGCGTTAGGCTTCGGCTTCCGCTGCGGCTTTTTGGGGCTTCTGCATATGGAGATTATGCAGGAGAGGCTGGAGAGGGAGTTTAATTTAGATATTATCACTACCGCTCCCTCGGTAAGCTACAGGGTTATAAAGACCGACGGCAGCGAACTGTTTGTGGACAATCCCTCGCACCTGCCGCCCGTGTCGGAGATAGACTATATGGAGGAACCCATAGTCCACACTGATATCTATTCGCCTCCCGACTATCTCGGTCAGGTCATGGACTTGTGCAGGGATAAGAGGGGCGTATTCGAGCAGATGACCTATCTTGACGCAAACCGTGTCAAGCTTGAGTATAAACTTCCGTTAAACGAAATAATCTTCGACTTCTTCGACCAGATTAAATCCCGCACCCGTGGCTATGCCAGCTTCGACTACGAGTTTATAGGCTATGAACGCTCCAAGCTCGTAAAATTAGATATTTTGCTCAACGGTGAAGTCTGCGACGCACTCTCGATAATCGTCCACGAGGACGGTGCGTACTCAAGGGGCAGAACGCTGTGCGAGAACTTAAAGGATGCAATTCCCCGTCAGCTGTTTGAAATACCCGTTCAGGCGGCAATCGGCGGCAAGATTATTGCAAGAGAGACGGTCAAGGCAATGCGCAAAGACGTGCTTGCAAAGTGCTACGGCGGCGATATAACCCGTAAAAAGAAATTGCTTGAAAAGCAGAAAGAGGGCAAAAAGCGTATGCGTACCATAGGCAGCGTAGAAGTCCCCTCCGAAGTCTTTATGCAGATATTAAAGACCAACAAAGACTAAGCTATCCGACAAGGACTAATCTACAATGCAACAGAGTTTTTTCAACGCCGTATACGAGGCGGTCAGACAAATTCCTTTGGGCAAGGTGGCAACCTACGGCGATATTGCAAGGGCGGTAGGCGCACCCCGCTGCGCCCGTCAGGTTGGCTGGGCTCTGCACAACAACCCCCGACCTGTCGAAATACCCTGTCACCGTGTAGTATTTGCAGACGGCATGTTAAGTAAGGGATTCGCATTCGGCGGTGAGCAGGTGCAACGTCAGCTTTTAGAGAGCGAAGGCGTCGAAATATCAGACGACAATAAAGTTGATTTAAAAAAATACAGGTGTTAAATGGCAGGAATTTACGTTCATATACCCTTTTGTAAACAAAAATGTCGCTATTGCGACTTCACGTCATTTCCCGACAAGTTAGGCTTTGCGGAGAGCTATATGACCTGCGTCTACCACGAAATGTCAATGCGTAGCGAGGAGTTAAAGGACTACGTCTTCGACACGTTATACATAGGCGGAGGCACTCCCTCGATTATAGACGAGAGCTATATCGCTATGCTCGTTGCGGCTGCAAAGAAGTACTTCAAGCTCACCGACAATCCCGAAATAACCATAGAAATGAACCCGGGTACGGTCAGCAAGGACAAGATAGAACTGTACAAAAAGGTGGGCATAAACCGCTTTTCGGTAGGTCTGCAGACGGCAATCGACAGCCAGCTTGAAGAGCTCGGCAGATGCCATACCTTAAACCAATTCGTCACCTGTGCCAAGTACTTAAGCGGGGAGAACTTCAGCGTAGATATAATGATAGGGTTAAAGGGGCAGACGGAGGACGATATCTGCAAATCCATTCAGGTTGCCTCGTCCTTCGGCGCAAGCCATATAAGTATGTACGCCCTTACTCCCGAGGACGGAACCCCCATCTATACCGACTATTTAAACGGAGAACTGCCCGATTCAGACGAAGTTGCCGCTATGTACGAGTGCGGTGTGCGCAAGTTAAAAGAACTCGGTTTCGAGCGGTACGAGGTCTCCAACTTCTGCAAGAGGGGCAAGGAGAGCAGGCATAATTTAAACTATTGGAACCGTGGCGAATACATCGGCTTCGGCGTGTCTGCATCCTCGCATATAAATAACGTCCGCTTCACCAACACCTTTGATTTGGACGAATACTTCAAATGCGTTATGACCAACTGCTTCCCCGTAATCAACAGAGAAGAGGTGGAAAGGCAGGGGGCAATGGAGGAGAGCATAATGCTCGCCATGCGCACCACAAAGGGGCTCAACCTTGCTAAGTTTGAAAAGGAATTTTCCTGTTCCTTCCGCACGGAGTACGCCGACGCCCTCGAAAAGAACGCAGAGTATTTAGAGGAAGAGGGCGGCTATCTTCGCATCAAGCCCGAATACCTCTACGTGCAAAACACCATAATCTGCGACTTTTTCAAAGAATAATCAATAAAAAAACGCCGTTAGCCCGGCGTTTTTTGTTTATACACATATAAAAATCTAACGTTTCAATGTTGATAACTCTCAAATAATAGGTATTAAAGACAAAATTCAAGGTATTTATGCACAAAAAGTTATGAACAAAAACGTTGTCGACAATCTTAAAAAAACGAGAGTTTTCAAAAGTTATCAACAAAACGCCGAAAATACAACAAAAATCACCTGTTTTCTCTTAAAAAAATATGACAAATGTTATTATTTACAAATAAGTTATCAACAATTCAAAAATAACTATTATGCATAGGCGTAACAATCCCTACCGCCTAACCCTTGAAAAACTGTGTATTTTATTCAGCGCAGCTCTCCCGTTCGGTGATAATTCTACCGCTTTTGCCGTCCACGAGATAGGCTTTGACCTTATTTTCCCTGTCGCACACGCTGACGTAGTAGTAGCACCCGTCGTTGTAGATAAGTCTCACACCTATTTCTCCTAAAAACCTGTTTCTCTGGGTAAGGTTTTCAAACCTTTCGCCATCGTATTCTATAACGCCTTTCAGAGCACTTTGCCAGTCTATAGTTCCCGCCTCGAAAACGTTGTTTGCCTTAATCTCCTTGTCTTTGCCGTCGACGTTAAGTTTAACGTCCAGGCTCTCCTTGTTAAAACAATCGCAGGAAAAGCTCAGATAAAAGCTGTTGGAAACGGACATATAGCTCATCTCTCCGCTATATCCTTCGACGTCAACGGTGACGGAGGAGGGGGAGGAGTTGCATTTATAATACACCTCGCAGACGGTAGTCATATCGCCTTTAACCCCGTCGCAGCAGTATGGCGTTTCCCTGTCGCTGCAAAAGATTTTCAGCTCGTACGTATCTTCTTTGCACAGATAGACCTCTCTTCTGTTTTCGGAGACGTAGTTATTATAGTCGACGCCTTTACTGCACGAAGGCAACACGGCAAGGCAACTTGCGGCAAGGCACAAGCAAATTCCGCTTACAAAAATTTTTTTCATATTTAAAATGTATTTAGCTAAAAGTAATAATATGATAAAGTATTTCAAACACTTGCTTTTTTTTTGAGTAGGTGATAAAATGTATAAAATATTTTCTTATTCAATTCAGGGTTGTTCAGTTGCAGAAGCTTGTAGTTAAAACGGCGGTCAAGACCGTCTTAATCTTACTGGGGATAATCGTTGCGGTATTTGCTATTTTTAACTTCGCATTTCCCCAACATATGGCTACGGCAATGGAGAGTGTCGGCAATTACGGCATGGCTGTAAAGTATGCCAACCTTCGCTATATGTACACTGGCGACAGCTTTGATTTAGCCCGTTGCTATGACGACAGCGTACTTGCAGAGGACGACAGTGCAATCGTAACTTATGCCGAAAAGCTCTTGGCAGACAAGAATTATGTTCAGGTCTGTACGCAGCGCAACAAGGTGTATAACGAAATGTATTCGGAGCAGTTGGGCATTAACTTCGACTATGACTTAAGGGTACGTTCAACCCTCTCCGTCTCCTATTATAACGAGGCGGTGACAAAGGAGGGGGAGGACAGGGTAACCTACACTCAGAAGGCGATAGATTTTGCGTTAGAGACTAATGGAACCAACCGTTTCCCCTACGGCAACGCTTTGATGACTTTGTCGATAAGGATTTCCAACAACAGAGATAAAGACGCAGCGCAGAGAATGCTTGAAGCGCTTCAAGCTGTAAATCCTGTTCTGGAAGACGAAAGCGATGACCTTGACGCTATTAAAAATAAGCTCAGAGGCGTTTAACAAATTTATTCAGCAAAAAAAAATAACCAAAGTTTAAGATATATAGAGGAGAAATAAAAATGAGTAAAATCGTAAAAGAGGCTCTTACTTTCGACGACGTGCTTTTAATTCCTTCCGCATCGGAAGTCGTACCTGCAACTGCAGACTTACGCACTACTCTCTGCGAAGGCATTAATCTTAACGTACCGCTTTTATCGGCTGCAATGGATACCGTAACCGAAAACCGTCTTGCAATTGCAATCGCAAGGGAAGGCGGCTTAGGCATCATTCACAAGAATATGTCCATAGAGGAACAGGCTTTGCAGGTTGACAAGGTTAAAAGGAGTGAACACGGCGTCATAACCGACCCCTTCTTCTTAACCCCTGAAGAGCCCGTTTCCGCAGCGCAGGCGTTGATGGAAAAGTACCGTATTTCGGGCGTTCCCATCACAAAGGACGGCAAACTCGTAGGTATATTAACCAACCGTGACTTGCGTTTCGAAACCGATTTTAACCAGCCTATCTCTGCTATAATGACCAAGGAAAACTTAGTCACTGCGCCTGTAGGTACCACGCTTGAAGAAGCGCAGAAGATATTAGGCAAACACCGTATCGAAAAGCTCCCTATAGTTGATAAAGACGGCTATTTAAAGGGTTTAATCACCATCAAGGATATAGAAAAATCCATTCAGTATCCCAATCGTGCAACCGATAAAAAGGGCAGGCTCTTGGTTGGCGCTGCAATCGGTGCAACCGTGGATATGTTGGACAGAATTCAGGCGCTCGTTGACAGCCACGTCGACATCGTCGTGCTTGACTCCGCTCACGGTCATTCAAAGAACATTATCAACCATGTTGAAATGGCTAAAAAGGCATTCCCCAACCTTCCTTTGATTGCGGGCAACGTCGTTACGGCAGAGGCTACTCACGACTTGATGAGCGCAGGTGCGGACGTCGTTAAGGTAGGCATCGGCCCCGGCTCAATCTGTACCACCCGTATCGTAGCGGGTATCGGTATGCCCCAGCTCACCGCAATTATGGACTGCGCAGAGGAAGCAGACAAGCTCGGCAAGCGTATAATTGCAGACGGCGGTATCAAGTACTCTGGCGATATCGTCAAGGCAATTGCCGCAGGCGGCAGCGCAGTTATGCTCGGCTCACTCTTTGCAGGCACTACCGAAGCCCCTGGCGAGCTTGAAATATATCAGGGCAGAAGCTTCAAGTCCTACCGTGGTATGGGTTCTCTTCCTGCAATGGCAAAGGGCGGCAAGGACAGATACTTCCAGGCGAACGCAAAGAAGTTCGTACCCGAAGGCGTAGAAGGCCGTGTTCCCTACAGGGGAGCTTTGGCAGATATCATCTTCCAGCTTATGGGCGGTCTGCGTGCAGGTATGGGCTATACGGGCAACGGTACCATCGACGAGCTGAGAAAGAACGGCAGGTTTGTAAAGATGACGGCTGCGTCACTTGCAGAGTCTCACCCTCACGATATCTCAATAACCAAAGAAGCTCCTAACTACTCACCCAAGGCATAATTTTTGCGGAGACGCTCGTCTCCGCAATCTCTGTTTATTAAAATAAAATACGGAAGTTAAAAATGGAACATCAAAAAGTATTAATTCTCGATTTCGGCGGACAGTATAACCAGCTTATAGCTCGCAGAGTTCGTGAACTCAACGTCTTTTGCGATCTTTTGCCCTGCGATATGTCTCTCGAAAAAATAAAGGCATATAACCCCATCGGCATCATCTTTACGGGCGGACCCAACAGCGTTTACGAGGAGGGCAGCCCCCGTATCGACAAGGGCGTATTCGAATTAGGTATTCCCGTACTCGGCATCTGCTACGGCTGTCAGCTTATGGCTCACACCCTCGGCGGTGTTGTTGAGCATGCGACCACTTCCGAATACGGTAAGGTAGAGGTGGAGTATCTCTCCTCGCCCATCACCAAGGAGATGCCCGAAAACGCAGTCTGCTGGATGAGTCATACTGACAGAATAACCAAGCTTCCTCAGGGCTTTAAGAAGATTGCCCAGTCGGACAACTGCCCTTACGCAGCGTTCGGCGACGAGGAGAGAGGGCTGTACGGCGTACAGTTCCACCCCGAGGTTAACCATACCTTTATGGGTACGCAGATACTCAAGAACTTCTTATACGAAGTTTGTCACGCTGAGGGAGATTGGACGATGTCCAACTTCGTATCCAACCAGATTACCGCTCTGCGTGAAAAAATAGGCGATAAAAAGGTGCTCTGCGCAATGTCTGGCGGCGTTGACTCCGCAGTTGCCGCAACGCTTTTGCACAAGGCGGTGGGCGACCAGCTCACCTGCGTATTCGTCGACCACGGTCTGCTCCGTAAGTACGAGGCGGACGAGGTTATGTCCGTATTCAAAGACGGACTTGGAATGAATTTAATCAAGGCAGACGACGGTGAAATCTTCCTTGAAAAGTTAGTGGGAGTATCCGACCCCGAGACAAAGAGGAAGATAATCGGCGAACAGTTTATCCGTTCGTTTGAAAAGCAAGCTAAGGCGATAGGCAAGGTAGACTTCCTCGTTCAAGGCACCATATATCCCGACGTAATCGAGAGCGGTAAGGGCAAATCGGCAGTAATTAAAAGCCACCACAACGTGGGCGGACTTCCCTCGGTAGTAGACTTTGAAGAGATTATCGAACCCTTAAGAGATCTGTTCAAGGACGAAGTAAGAAAGGTTGGCTTTGAATTAGGTTTACCTAAAAATGTAGTTATGCGTCAGCCCTTCCCCGGTCCCGGTCTTGCTATAAGAATTATGGGTGAGGTAACCAGGGAAAAGCTTGAAACCTTAAGGGACAGCGACTATATCCTCCGTGACGAAATCGCAAAAGCAGGGTTAGACACCGAGATATGGCAGTATTTTACGGTAATCACCAACTCCAAGACGGTAGGCGTTCAGGGCGACTTCAGAACGTATGAAAACGTAGTAGCAATCCGTGCGGTAACCTCGCTCGACGCTATGACGGCAGACTGGGCGAGAATTCCCTACGACGTACTTGAAACCATCTCCACAAGGATAGTAAACGAGGTTAAGCACGTCAACCGCATAGTCTACGACATCACTTCAAAACCCCCTGCAACCATCGAGTGGGAGTAACTTTAAGATAAGATTTACGGGACGGGCAACCGCCCCGTATTTTTAACGGAGAGTTAATATGAATATCAATTGGAACGGAGAAAATTACGATAAAAACTTTAATTTTGTATACGGTTACGGCGAGGGCGTAGCCGACCTTATAACCGAGCCCAAGGGCTCTCTCGTCTGCGACTTGGGTTGCGGAACAGGGGCATTGACGAAAAAGCTTGCGGAGAGGGGGTATAACGTCATAGGCGTAGACGCCTCCGAGCAGATGCTCTCCAAAGCCAGGGCGTCCTATCCCGAATTGCAGTTTGTGCAGGCAGACGCACTCACCTTTACGTTAAAGGAGCAGGCGGACGTCATATTTTCCAACGCAGTGTTCCATTGGATAGACGGGCGCAATCAGTTAACGTTACTCAAAAACGTGGCTAAAAACTTAAAGCAAGGCGGCAGGTTGGTGTGCGAGTTCGGCGGTTACGGCTGTGCTCAGACGGTGCATACCTCTTTAAAAGCCTGTTTTGACCGCCGTAACTTAACTTATAATCACCCCCATTACTTCCCCACGATAGGCGAGTACGCCCCTCTTATGGAGGAGGCGGGGTTAAGGGTAACGTATGCCGTACTCTTCGACAGACCGACAAAACAGGTTGGCGAACACGGCGTAGCCGACTGGATAAAAATGTTCCTGCCTGCGGTGTTCAAGGGTATAGACGAGGGCGAAAAGCAGGCAATTATCGCAGAGGCGGAGGAGCTTGCAAAACCGACTTTATACACCTCCGACGGCTGGTTTGTGGACTACGTCCGCATTCGCTTAACCGCCCAAAAAGTTTAAAATTTACTGGGGGAAAATTTTAAATTTGCTTCTTGATAATGAAAAATATTTAAGTTAAAATATAACGGTCGACCAGCTGAAAGGGCGTAGAATCACGACGATTATACGCCCTTTTTTGTTCTTCGCAGTTTTCAGGCAGCTTTCTCTCCGATAAAGACTCCGCATAAATTTTTAAGGAGTTTTTTATGAATCAGACGGAAAACAGTCAGTTTTTAGGTGGTATTCTTCAAGCGCAAAAATCCTCGTGATTTTTGCACTTTTCCGTATGTGTATTTAGGACTTTAAAATTTCTCTTGCAATTTTCGTATATTAATGGTATACTTATATTTCAAAGCAGGTCTATGCGTAAAGAAAGTTAAACTTTGACCTGCTAAAGCATATTATATGAACGAGTTGGAAAGAATTAAAAGCATTTTAAATCCGCATAAAGAGGTAGATAAACAGTTTTATCTCGACCTTTTAGACGGCGAAAAACAGGTTAAGTGGGAAGACGAGCACGTCGCCGCTGTTCTTGCTATGCTCAAAATTCTGTACATCTCCAAGCTCACAAAAAAGATAAAGGACGCTGAGAGCGAAAAATATTCGTTAACCCACTCCTCCGATTATTCGGCTGAAAAGTATCAGACGGTTTTACAGTTGAACGCACTGATAGAGAGCTGTAAGCAGAAGAGGGAGAGCTACAGGTGTTTTTTCGACGAGCCCTACTTTGCCAGAATGGATTTAACCGACGATAAGGACGGGTATAATTCCTACTATATCGGCAAACACGGCGACGAAGGGTTGGAAATAGTCGACTGGCGTGCACCTATGGCGAGGCGCTACTACCAGAAGAGCAAGCTTGAGTTTTCGATAAACGAGTTCAACTTCAAGTTAGTACTCCGTCGTGCTATCCGCACCTTGAACGGAAAGGTTGTGGACTTTAAAAACGAATATCTCTCGGTAGGGGATAACCTCACCAAAGAGGAGATAGACGGCAGGGACGCCTCGGTAATTTTCGACCCGTTCTTAAAAGAAATTCTCGCCTCCCGCAAGGACAAGCAGGAGATTTGCGATATAATCGAAACCATTCAGGAAAAGCAGTACGAGATAATCACCGCCCCTGAGGACGCACAGTTCATCGTGCAGGGCGTGGCAGGCAGCGGCAAGACGATGATACTTCTGCACCGATTGTCCTACCTTCTGTACAACGACGAAAGTTTAAAGCCCTCGTCCGTCCTCGTAATAACCCCGTCGGACAGCTTTAACGCCTTTATCGACGAGCTGGCTAAAATTCTGGAGCTCGAGAGGGTTAAGACCGTAACGCTTGAAACCTACTACTTAAAGCTATTAAAGAGTGCAGGTATCGAGCTTGACAAAAAAATAGACTACTCAATCGATCCTACAAACGGGTATCTGCAGTATATCTACTCGCCTGCGTTCGTCACGGATATGCGCAAAAAGCTTAAGAACGTCTATTCAAGCGTGAGGGCGATGCTGCCTAAGGATGAGGACGACGAGTTTGTGGCGTCCATTTTAAAGGCGATATCCACGCAGAGGGCTCTGTACGAAAAAATCAAAAACTCAGGCTTAAGGGTACGCCGCTGTGTGCTCGGTGAGATAAAGGAGAGGCAGGACGGCGGATTAGCCTACACCAAGCGCATGAGGGAGCTGTTCAACTGTGTGGAGGAGGTTGAAGAGTTTTTAAAAGTCAACCGCACCGACTCCCGCATGAACGGTTACTACTATTTTTATAAGCAGCTGTTCGCCTTCTACAAAGCCGTCCGCTTTATCCAGGCCAACAGCACCCGTATCTGCGAGGGGGCAATAGCCGATTTAAACAACCTGAAAATTACCGTAGGCAAGGAAATAGAGGATTTAAAACGCTATAAACAGCGTTTAGACGACAGGATGGAGTATACCTATCCCGACCGTATTTTAAAGCGTGAAGAGACGTTAAAGGAGATAGATAAAACTATAACGTCAATCGAAAAAATTTCCTCTGCTTTTGACGTGACGTGTGATTTTGCTCAGGTTGTCCGCAGTGAAAACTACCTTGTAAAAATAGGTAAATGCGAAAATACGGTACAGCTTTCCCGCTTCTTCTACAAAAAGATTGTGGGCGAGGTAAAGAAGAAATTTGGCTTGGCTCCCAACAAATTAATAAGGAGCGACGCCTACGTTTTATGTAGGTTATTGACCGAGCTCGGATGTCAATTGACCCCCGCATATGCCTTTGTTTTCGTGGATGAAGCACAGGACGTATCCCCCTGCGAATACGAGGTTTTGCGCAAGGTTAACGACAACGCTAAGTTCAACGTGTTCGGCGATTTAAAGCAGAATATAACTGCCTTCAGGGGCGTAGGTGACTGGTCAGCCCTACCCTTTGAGACGTACGAATTGGATCTCAACTACCGCAACACCAACCAGATAGTGTCTTACGTTCGTGACAATCTCAACGTGCACATGCAGGCAATCGGCTTAGGCGGAGAGGAGGTGAAGATAATCACCCCCCGTCAGGTCTCCTCATACCTGTCCGACAATACGGGTTTAAGGGCGGTAATAACCTCGGAGAGCAATCTGAACGAGTACGCAAAGAAGAGCTACAACGTTGTACGGGAGAGCGGTAAAATCTCCAAGAACAAGATAAACCTTTTGACCGTCTACGAGAGCAAGGGCTTGGAGTTCACCGCCGTCGCCGTAGTAGACAGCGATATGACGGACAACGAAAAGTATATTGCATACACAAGGGCTTTAAAGCGTCTTGCCATAGTAAGAAGTAAAAACTGAACCCCGTCGGCTCCCGAAAAATTTCGGGAGCTATTTTTTATAAAAAAATAGATTTTCCGATAATAATCAAAAAAAGCTCAATATAAGGCATTTTTATTCACGAACAAATAGTCAATAATAATTGAAATATCTGTACGGATATGGTATAATAATCGTGGAAAAATATTTTCATTTTTGAAAAAAATGTAAGAGGAAGATAAATGGCTTCAAACAAAAAGGCAAAGGAGAATTTCGAGGCGTTAGACTTAGACGCCGATTTATTGGATTGCGTGTCCTACGCAACCTACTATAACCGCATACCGCTCTTTACGTCCTTCCGTTTGATAAACAGCGGAGAAAGCGATTTGGAGGGATTAACCCTTTTAATTACCGGTGGCAACAGGCTTATTATGCCTGCGAAAGTGACCATCGACAGGCTTTCGGCGCAGAGCAGTATGGAGGTTAAAACGCCACCGCTTTTAAACCCCAAGTTCCTCGCCGACTTAACCGAGGCTTGCGATTGCACCGTCAATATCACCGTAGCAAGCGGTAAGATAGTCGTCTGTTCGATAGACGCTTCAGTCAAAGCCATTTCTATGGAGAGCTGGTCGGGGCTCAACGGCAATGCGGAAATGCTCTCTGCATTCGTCCGTCCCCGTCTTTCCGACTGCCAGAAAATTCTGGCGGAGGCAGGGCTTCAGCTTAAAACCTGGGGCTACTCCAAGGAATGGAGCGGTTACGCAGGCAGCGATAAAAACGCCGTAAACTTTGCATTCGCATCCATCTTCTCAGCCGTCCGCAACCTCAATATCGAAAGGGAAGAGGGGGGCGACCCCACTGCCCTTGTAAAGATAGGCAACGTGGCGGACGTGGTCACCGAAAGGAAAGCCAACCCCCTGTTAATGGCGGTGTTCGTCGCCTCCTGTTTAGAGGCGGCTAAACTCAACCCTGTAATAATGGTGGGCAAAGGCAAGATAGGCGTAGGCGTATGGCTTAGTGAAAGCTGTTTCAGCTCACCCACGCAGGACGATTTATCGCTTATCGAGCGCTACGTCTCCGTCGGTGTAAACAACCTTGCCATCATTGATTGCGACGACTTGTTCGCCCATAAAAACGCAAGTTATTCGACGAGTGCGTCTCACTTTGTCTCCGCACTCCAGAGCGAAGCCTTCGAGCTGTGCATAGACGTTCGCCGCTGCAGAATAGGCGGTATTTTCCCCATGCCTATCAAAGTGGTCAGCGGTGCTTCCTACGAAATCTTAGGCG
Source organism: Candidatus Coproplasma sp. (assembly GCA_051892535.1). Lineage (GTDB taxonomy): Bacteria > Bacillota > Clostridia > Christensenellales > Borkfalkiaceae > Coproplasma. Next base: position 56,076 of record JBJFGI010000025.1, read on the forward strand.
ACAAAAACTATTCTTACGAGGCTAAACCCGAACAGCTCATCGACGCAGATAAACTCTCGTTAACCCGCAAATCTTCAAAGGACAGAAATTGGGAGAGGAGACTGCTCGACCTGTCCCTTAAAAACAACCTTTTAAACTTCCACTATACAAGGGACTGCGTTCACCTGCTCGTCCCCGATTTAGAGGGGTTTGTTTCAAACATATCCGAAAAGACTTCGCTCACAGTCTTTGCGAGTGCAGACAAGTCTGATAAAATTGCACCTTTCGGCTTAAGTTCCACGCACGCAAACCTTGCCGAGCTCGTCAAAATTGAGTTAAACGGCAACACCGTTCGTGCTTGTTGCGGTGAAAACGTTTTAGCCGAAAACGTGCAGAACCTCATCAGAAAGGGCAGGGCTTCAAGCGAGGAAGTGGGCGCCAATACTCTGTATTTAGCCTTCGGCTTTTTAAAGTGGAAGAAGTCGGACGAAAAGGAGTTTAAGTATGCCCCTATCGCTCTGCTTCCCGTCAACGTCAAGCGCACCAAGACGCAGGGCGTTACGATTGAGCTCGGCGAGGGTTACAGCCCCAACACTACTTTGTTGGAGTTTTTAAAACAGGAATTCGGCATTGATATCAGGGGAATGGAGGATCAGAAACTCACCCCCTCGGAGATGGCAGCCGTATTCCGCTCCAAGACGGCAAATATGAAGGGTTGGTTAGTCTATGAGGACGTATATCTCTCCCAATTCACGTTCGCAGGCTACGCCGTATGGAAGGACGTCAAGGAGAATATGCCCCTGTACAAATCCAACGCCCTTATTGCAAGCTTGTTGGAGAATAAGAATAAATTAGAGGATAACAAGCTCTGTTCTACGGACGAGGACAGGACTTCGCCCGAAGAGGTGTTAACCCCGCTGCCTTGCGACTCTTCGCAGTTTTCCGCCGTTGCGGAATCGGCAAAGGGTACGACCTTCGTGCTTCACGGCCCCCCGGGTACGGGCAAGAGCCAGACTATAACCAACATAATCGCCAACGCACTCGACAAGGGTAAAAGGGTACTTTTCGTCGCTGAAAAGCAAGCCGCTCTGCAAGTCGTTAAGAAGAGATTGGACGAGATAGGCATAGGCGATTTCTGCCTTGAGCTGCACAGCGGTAAGGCGGATAAAGGGGAGGTAGTGCGTTCAATTGAAAACACACTCTCCTTAAAAACGAGCTACGACGATTCCCGTTTCAGGGCAGACAGCGAGAGCATTAAGGAGTACAGGGATACCCTTTCCCGTCCCTTAAAGGCATTGCACAAAAAGAGGGGGTTAGGCGTCTCGGTATACCAGGGTATAATCTACTACCTCGCCAACGCATCCGCCCCCGAGCTTGTCAATATCGAAAGTACTTTCTACGACAATTTAACGGCTAAAAAGCTGAGCGAATACGAGAATATGCTCCTCACGGCACAGGCTGCGGCAAAGGAGTGCGGCGGCGCATACCGCTCGCCCTTTGTAAACGTAAACCTTACCGAATGCGACGAAAAGGTCAAGCGTTCGGTTGAGTTCTCCGCCGAGGTAGTGCTCGCCGAATTAAAGCATTTAAAGAACTATCTCGCCCTGTTTTTAGATACGTTCAACCAGAAGATTTCCACCTTTACGTCCAAAAAGCTCTCCGCCCTGACCGAGATTGTGCGTATTCTCTCGGACGGCGTTTTAAAGGTATTCTTCAGCTGTGACGAGAGGGAGTTCCACCAATTCTACAATGCCAATCTGCGCTATGACGCAGGCGTTAAAAATTGGCTTGTCAAGTTTAAAGAACTCTTAGATTTATCCAAATCGGTTGACGAGGTGGAGGCGGAATTAAACAAATGTAACGGTGACTGGCAGTCCTCTAAACTGCTGGTTGCAACCGTCAAACGCCTTGCAAAGATAGCGCGCAGCCCCATCAAAAACGCAGAGGTGTGCGACGTAGTCAAGTCTGCAATAGAGATAGAAAAGGACAGGAGGGCTATACTTACTTCAACGGATTTGAGCTCTAACTTCCTCGGTCTTTTAGGTTCGATTAACGAAAGGAAGAGGGTTGAGTTTTTAAAACCTCTGCACACCTTCCACGAGCTGTGTTCCTGTGTGTTTATGGACTACAATGCAGACGCCTTTAACTCGGTTTGTATCAAGGCAAACGACGGACATCTCCGCCCCCTGTTCAACGGAATTTTAGGTGCAGCAAAGTCTTTCTCGGATAGCTGTAATTACTTCAATACAGCCGTAAACGCCAATCCCAACGCAATTGCCGACGCCGACATTTACGACTATTACAACGAAAAGTGTTCGGCACTTGTCGACAATATAGATATGCTCCCCGCATGGTGTATGTATAAGGCTACCGCCAAGAAGCTTAACGACAACGGCTTAACCTTCATCACCGACGCATTGGAGAGCGGTCAGATATCAAGCGAAAAAATTCTCTCGGCATTCAGGAAGAACGTCTACAGGAATTTCGTTGCAAAAAATATCCCTGCCGACCCTGCGTTATCCTGCTTCTCGGCAACGGTGTTGGACGACACGGCAAGCAACTTCTCGCAGATAATGGAGGAGTACTACAAACTCACCCGTGAGAAGATTCGCTACGACTTAATTTCACGCCTGCCCGGAGAAGGCACCGAAGGACCGATAGCTTTGGAGCTGATGTCCTTCCGCAGACAGACAAAGAATAACTTAAGGGGTATTAACTTAAGAACGCTCTTTGCAGAGATACCCGAAATATTAAAGGTGTGCGCACCCTGTATGCTGATGAGCCCCTTTACCGTATCGCAGTACCTGCAGGCTTCGCCCGACATGTTCGACATAGTCGTATTCGACGAGGCGTCGCAGATGCCCACCTGCGAGGCAGTTCCCTCGCTGTCAAGGGCAAAGAGTGCGGTAATCGTCGGCGACCCCAAGCAGATGCCGCCCACGTCCTTCTTCATGTCGGTAGGCTACGACGAAGACGAGGCTGAAACCGAAGATTTGGACAGCGTGTTGGACGACTGCCTTGCGTTAGGTATGCCCGAAAAGCACCTCACCTGGCACTACCGCTCCAAGCACGAAAGCCTTATTGCATTCAGCAATATCAATTACTATTCGTCAAAGCTCTGCACCTTCCCCTCGCCCGATGCGCTTGACTCCAAGGTTAAGTTCAATTACGTCTCAGGCGGCGTGTACCAGAGGGGCGGTTCAAAGTGTAATAAAGAGGAGGCGGAGGCACTCATCGAAGAGGTTGTACGCAGGTTATCCGACCCCGTACTCCGCCGTTCATCGATAGGTATAGTAACCTTCTCCACGCCTCAACAGGTGTATATAGAAAAACTTCTGTCCAAAGCACTTGCCCAACACGGCTTGGAGAGCTACGCCTACGACGGGGAGGAACCGCTCTTTGTCAAAAACCTTGAAAACGTTCAGGGCGACGAGAGGGACGTAATACTCTTCTCGGTCTGCTACGGTCCCGACGCAGTAGGCAAGATATCGTTAAACTTCGGTCCTTTAAACCAGCTCGGCGGTTGGCGAAGGCTCAACGTCGCAGTTTCGAGGGCGAGGGAGGAGATGGTAGTGTTCTCCTCAATGCGGTATTCAATGATTGACCTCTCCCGCACGACCTCCAAGGGCGTTGCAGGGCTTAAGGCGTTCTTAGAGTTTGCCGAAAAGGGCAGGACGAGCATCGCCGCACCCAGCGACGAGGTTATAATTAACCGCAGCGGTATAGGCAAATACGTTGCGGCAGAGCTCTCGTCCTACGGCTACGAGTGCCGTTGCGACGTCGGCGTGTCCGACTTCAAGATAGACGTCGGAGTTCTCGACCCCAACAATAAACACAATTTCATTTTAGCAATACTCTGCGACGGCAATGCGGATTTCTCCGTCAAGGACAAATACGTAATGCAGTCCAACATCTTAAAGAGGAACAACTGGAACGTTATCAGGCTTTATTCGGTCAACTTCTTCAACAATCCCAAGAGGGAGATAAAGAAGGTCAAGGATTATTTAGATAAACTCACTTCCTCTTCGGGCGGCGTGTCAGGCGGATTCAAACGCCCCTACAGGCTGGCAAAGCCCACGGTAACCGCAGCGGATGCGTCAGCGCTCGTCAGCGGCAATATGGACGCCGAGCTTATTAAGACGATAAAGGCTGTAGTAAACGCCGAAGAACCCATCTCTGCCAAATTCCTGGTAAAAAGGGTGCTTGCAATGTACGGCATATCAAAGTACGGTACAAGGTTAGAGGGAAAGATTAACTCTCTCGTTCCCGCCTGCTCGTTCAAGTCAAAGACGCTCTTAGGAACAACGCACTACTACAAAAACGAAAAGGTGTGCAACTTTGAAAGGTACAGGGTGGAGGACGAAAACCCCGTCCGTACAGCCGAAAGCGACTATTCGCCCTTCGACGTCATCTCCCTTGTAAAGGCAATCTTAATGGAGAACGTCAGCATGTTCCGTGACGAGCTTATATTAGCCGTCGCCGCACACTTCAAGACGAGGCGAACGGAGAAGTTTGCCTCCTACATCTCCTCGTGCATAGACGAGGGCTGTACAATGGGTATGTTTATCCGCAGCGTTTCGGACAGGATATCCTTAGGTTAATTTAATTTTCAAAATACAAAGGCGGTGCAACTTGCGTTGCACCGCCTGAAGTTTTATAAATAAAGGTATTATTTTTATAATTTTCCCCAAACTGCTATTATGAAAGCAACAGGAATTGTTAGAAGAATAGACGAACTGGGCAGGGTAGTAATACCCAAGGAGATAAGAAGCACTTTAAGATTAAAGTCGGGTGATCCTCTGGAAATATTCACTGAGCGTGACGAGCTTATGCTTAAAAAGTATTCGCCCATAGCCTCGCTGGAAAAGTTTTCGGAGGGTACGGCAAAGAGTCTTTCAGACCTTTCAGGTCATCTTGCAATAGTCTGCGACACGGACGAGGTGTTGCACGCTTCAGGCAGCGGAAGGAGGGAGGTTGCCGGCAAACCCATCTCGCAGCGAATGGATAAATTAATGCAGGACAGGCGCAGTTATATTGCAAATCTTTCAGAGGGAGGGGATATTGTACCCATTTGCGAGGATAGTCAAAGCGAAATAACCGCACAGATTATCGTGCCGATAGTCGTCGGCGGAGACTGCCTCGGCGCAGTCGCCCTCATCTCCTGCGAGCAGGGTGCCAAAATGGAGCCTGCCGCCTGCAAACTTGCCCAGCTTTCGGCTACGATCTTAGCAGCTCAGTTCGAGTGAAAAAGCAAGGCTATATAAAGGGTGCGCTGATTATTTCCGTCGGCGGACTTATATCAAAGCTCCTCGGTGCAATATACCGAATACCCCTCGTTGCCTATCTCGGCGGCGAGGGTATGGGCATTTACCAGCTTGTGTATCCGCTCTATTGCATACTATTAACCGTGTCTGCAAGCGGTATACCCACGGGTATTGCCCGATTAATCTCCTCTGGCGGACATAGCGGAGCGGAGCGTAAAGCCTTTTACCTATACGGCGGAATAGGGCTTATAGGCTCATTAATTATGTTTGCCCTATCCACTCCGCTCGCCGCAGCGCAGGGGGAGGCAGGCGTCGCACTCTGCTGTAAACTTCTCTCGCCGTCGGTCTTTTTCGTGGCGATAATCTCGGTTGTAAGGGGATATTTTCAGGGTAAATCAAATATGTACCCCACAGCCTTTACCGAGGTTATAGAACAGCTCGTCAAGGTTACCGCAGGAATATTGTTGGCAGGTCTGTACAGGGGTAACGCTCTGTATGCAACTGCGGCGGCGGTACTTGCGGTTACCGTAAGCGAAATTATCGCCTGCATATATGCGTTAATAATCTATCTGACGGAGCAAAGAGGGGTTAAACCGCTGTTTAAAATCCCCGCTCCGTCGGCTAAAAAGCTGTTTGCCTATACACTGCCTTTGACCTTTTCGGCGATAGCTCTTCCCGTAGGTCAGCTGTTGGAGAGCATAGCGGTAGTCAACGTCTTGAGGAAAACCGCCGAAAACGCCACCTCTTTGTACGGCATTTTTTCAGGCTGTGCCATAACGCTAATCAATCTCCCCGTGTCGGTTACTTACGGCTTAGCGGCGGCAAGCGTTCCGTTAATTTCCCCACTCGCTTCAAAGGGGGATATGCAGGGAGCAATAGCAAAGGTAAAAAAATCCCTTCTATATACCTTTATAATCTCCCTGCCCTTTGCAATAGGGCTGTACGTGTTCTCGCCCCTTGCTGTAAAGATACTCTTTTCCTCACTTCAGACGGGGGAAAAGGAGTTGCTTGTGAGACTCGTGCGTATAATGAGCGTTAACGCCGTAACCTCTTCGCTCGTGCAGACCTCGTCGGCGTGCATAACGTCGCTCGGAAAACCCGTCTGGGGAATGGTAACCCAATGGACGTGCGCAATACTTCGTGTTTTACTCTCGTCGGCATTAGTTGCCTTTACGCCGCTGTCGATTACGGGTGCCGCCGTTTCGTCAAACGTGTGCTATTTTGTTGCGATAATAATTAATTTGTGTTATATTATTAGCGTAAAAAATTCGAACGGTGGTAATAAAAATGCCAATAAATTTAATAGGCTTGGGCGTCAGCCAAGGAGATTTAACGCTTTCGGCTAAGAGGGTTCTCGACAATGCAGATAAAATCCTTGTTCGCACGAGCGAATGTTTGGAGTTTGAAAAATTACAGGGCGATGAAACGGGGTTTGCCAACTTAAACGGCTACGAGGTTGAGACGCTGGACGGCGTGTTTGAACGTTCAGCTAACTTTGACGAGCTGAACGAAAATCTTGCAAATGCAGTTTTGGAAGAGGGTAAAGGGCAAAACGTCTGCTACTGTGTGGACGGTGCCGTCAGTGAAGACGCCGTCTGCAAAATAATTCGTTCTAAATTAATCGGGGCAACGATCTGCGAGGGCGTGTCCCGCATTTCGCATATAAAAAATCTGGCAAACTTGCAGTGTGAGCAGGCTGTCTCTCTTTCGGCTTACGAGATAAAGGCGTTAAAGAGTTGCCGCTCCGCTATCGTCTACGACTTAGACGACTTTTATGCTGCAACCGAGGTTAAAATGGTCTTATCCGACCTCTTCGGCGAGGAGAGGGAGTGCGTATTTATCAGAGGCAACACGGCAAAGAGTATTCCCGTCTATGAAATCGACAGGCAGAAGGAATACGACTTTACCTGCGCCGTCGCCATTGAAGAGGACGAGTTCTTAAAAAAGGAACGCTACGACTATGCCGACCTCGTTCACTTAGTCGAGCTTTTGCGTGCCCCCGGCGGCTGCCCCTGGGACAGGGTGCAGACGTGCGAGAGCATTAAGTCCAACGTCGTGGAAGAGGCGTACGAATTAGAGGACGCCATTGAGCGCAAGGACGACGACGGTATTTTGGAGGAGACGGGCGATATACTCCTTCAGGCAGCCTTCCACTCGGTATTAAAGCAGGAGGAGGGCGTATTTAATGCAAACGACGCAATAACCGCAAACGTCAAAAAGCTCATCTTCAGGCATTCTCACATCTTCGGTGCGGACAAGGCGTCGTCTGAGAGCGAGGCGCTCGGCGTATGGGATAAAAACAAGCTTAAAGAAAAGCATATGACCACCTTTGGGGAGAGCGTTCTGGCAGTACCTAAAAACTTCCCTGCGTGTATGAGGGCGCAAAAGGTCGGCAAACGTGCAGGCAAGAGCGGTATGGACTTCCTGTCCCCCGTATCTGCTTCCGAAAAGATCTGGGAAGAGGTTAAGGAGATGGTGGAGGCTATGCAGGCAGGGGATAACGATGCGGTGTTCGATGAGGCTGGCGACGTGCTCTTTGCCGCAGTAAACACCTGTCGCCTTGCAGGGGTGGACTGCGAGGAGGCACTCCGAGCCGCAACCGACAAGTTCGTAAAACGCTTCGTTGCGTGTGAACAGCTCGTATTGGCAGACGGCAAAACCATGACCGATTTGGACGAATTAACCCTCGATTATTACTGGGTAAAGGCGAAAGATGCAGTTAAAAAAGATTAATATAGGCAGCTACGTAACGCCGAACAACGTATTCGTCGCCCCCCTTGCAGGCTACACCAATTCGCCGTTCAGAGTGCTGTGCCAGAGGCTGGGCGCAGGGCTTACCTATACCGAAATGGTCAGCGCAAAAGGGCTGTGCTACGGCAGTGAAAACACCGCAGAACTGCTTAAAATTACAGAGGGCTACAGCGGAATAAAAGCCGTTCAACTCTTCGGCAGCGAACCCGACTTTATGCAAAGGGCTGCGATGAGTGAGGAGGTTGCCCCCTTTGAGCTTATTGACCTCAATATGGGTTGCCCCGTCCCCAAGATATTTAAAAACGGAGAGGGCAGCGCCCTGCTTGCGGATATAGGCAAGGCACAAAGTCTGGTTAAGGCAGCCAAGGCAAGCGGTAAGGCGGTCACGGTTAAATTCCGCATAGGCATCACCGATGGCGATTTCGTAACCCGTGATTTTGCGGTAGCAATGGAGGACGCAGGTGCCGATTTAATAACCATTCACGGCAGAACGAGGGATAAAATCTACGCAGGCGAGGTAAACTTTGAAGAGATTGCCAAGGCGAAGTCAGCCGTAAAAATCCCCGTGATAGCCAATGGCGGAGTGTTCTCCGTGGGTGACGCCGACGCTCTTATTAGCGAGACGGGTGCAGACGGAGTAATGGTAGCAAGGGGAGCATTGTATAACCCCTTCCTGATTTCCGAGTTGACGGGCACCCCCGTTACGGACAAGAAGCAATTGATACTTAAACAGATTGACGACTGTTATAACAACTACGACTACCGTTATAGTACGGTAACTTTGCGCAAAATGCTTGCAATGTACGCCAAAGGCGCAAAACACGCCACCAAGCTCAGAACGACTTTAATTGCCTGTACAACAAGGGAACAGATAGTTGACGTACTCTTTTCAGATGCTTACACGGTATAAAAATCCCCGTTCGCTATTAAAGCGAACGGGGGTTTATAGTCTCTTCATATATACTTCGCATTTCGGCGTTGCAGTCCGTGCCGCCTTGGTCATTTACGTTTTAGTAAACTCCCTGCGGCAGTACTCCTGCGCCTTGAACTGCTCGCATCTCTGAAGAGATACGTAAGTATATATCGTCTATTAAACGGTTTCTACGTTGACGAGGTTGGAGTTACCGCTCTTACCGTTGGGTGTTCCGCCGGTTAAGACAATCTTGTCGCCCTTCTGAACCAAGCCCGACTCAATAGCTGCACGTTTAGCGTAGTGGAAGAGGACGTCTACCGAGTAGAACTCCTCGCTCATTACGGGCAACACGCCCCAGCTTAAACCAAGCTTTCTGAACGCCTTTTCGTTGGTGGTCATACCGATGATATCTATCATAGGTCTGAAACGGGAAACCGTCCTTGCGGTACCGCCCGTTCTGGTGCAGACGACGATGACCTTTGCGCCGATATCCTGCGCAAGGGTGCAAGCCGAGTGGGAGAGGGCGGATGCGGAGGAGCTTATGTGGAACTTGCTGTCCTCGATATATGCAATATATTCGGTGTTCTTTTCAGCTTCGGTGGCGATCTTAGCCATAGCCTTAACCGCCTCAACGGGGTATGCGCCAGCGGCGGTCTCGCCCGAGAGCATTATTGCAGAGGAGCCGTCAAACACGGCGTTAGCGACGTCGGAGATTTCCGCTCTGGTAGGGCGGGGATTCTTAATCATAGACTCCAGCATCTCGGTTGCGGTAATGGAACGCTTGCCCATTATACGGCACTTGGTGATAATGGTCTTCTGAATTGCAGGCAATTCTTCGAAGGGAACCTCAACGCCCAAGTCGCCTCTTGCAACCATTATACCGTTGCTGACTTCGATAATGCTGTCAAGGTTATTAACGCCTGCCCTGCTTTCAATCTTTGCAATGAGCTCGATGTCGTCGTTGACGTCACCGCACTCTCTTAAATAATTTCTTACGTCGATAATGTCCTGAGCCTTGGAAACGAAAGAACAAGCGACAAAGTCCACGCCCTGTTCAACGCCGAACTTCAAGTCGGATTTGTCCTGCTCGGAGAGGTACTCCATCTCCAACTCCTTATCGGGGAAGAACATAGACTTTCTGTTGGAGAGCTCACCGCCGACCAAAACCTTGCATATAACGTTAGGTGCTTCAACTTTGACGACCTCAAAGATAATAAGACCGTTGTTCAATAAAATCTTGTCCCCGGGGAGCATCTGCTCGCACAGTCCTTTAAACGATACGGAAACTCTGGTCTTGTCGCCCTCGACATCCTCGGTAGTAAAGGTAAAGGTGTCGCCCTCTTTTAAGTTGACCTTACCCTTTGCAAAGGTCTTAATTCTGAATTCAGGACCTTTGGTATCGAGTAAAATGGGGATAGGAGCTTTCTTTGCCTCCCTGACCTTTTTAATAGTATTGATCTTAACTAAATGTTCTTCATGCGTTCCGTGAGAAAAGTTAAGCCTTGCAACGTTCATACCTGCGTCTATCAAAGCGGAGAGCACTTCTTCGCTATCGCTTGCGGGGCCGATTGTGCAAATAATTTTTGTTTTCTTCATTTAAAGTACCTCGTAAAAATTTGCTAAGGGATTAGTTACTATTATTGTAAAATAAAATGCGATAAAAATCAATAATTAATCGTAAAATAGTTTTGCAAAAAGCAATAAAAAATGGTAAACTAAAGCTAACCGAGTCGGTTATACGGTTGCGGGCAAAGAAATTTGCGTGAGGAAAGTCCGGGC
>JBJFGI010000026.1:0-17567 GCA_051892535.1 Candidatus Coproplasma sp.
CCTATCAAAATACGCATTTCTTAAAGCACTTCGGGCGAAACGATTTCAAGCCAATCGAGTTGCCGAGAGATATAACGCAGTCGGTTAAATACCTGCTCAAATACATTGAAAAGTCTGGGGAAAGGTTGGTTTACGGCGGTAAACTGCCTACCTATATCAAGAGTGATATTTTGGACGACGACGTTATTTGTCCTTATGGCGTTGACGATAGAAAGCTGATACTTGCAGACGATTTCACCTGCATTGTGGACGGCGAGATTTTGGGAAAGGTCAGCCCCGAAGTCATAGAGAAAATGCCTAAAAGCAACTGACCGACAACGTTTTGTCTATCGACTTGCGGAGCGTAAACGAAAACACACTTTCCGTCAAGTGTAAAGTGTATTGCCGTTCGGCAACACTTGACGGAAAGCAGGTTAATTACAGGCAGTTTTTGCCATTGTGTTTCCGTTTGTTCGCCCCTTGTCGAAAGACAAAAGTTAAAAATCTATTTTTAAAGGAGTTTAAAGAATTTATGAAAACAGCAGTTATCTATGCCCGTTATAGTTGCGACCAACAGTCGGAACAATCTATTGAAGGTCAGTTGCGTGTATGTGAAGATTATGCAAAATCTCACGATATACTTATACTTGATACATATATAGACCGAGCAATGACAGGTACAAACGACAACCGAGCAGACTTCCAACGTATGATTAAAGACAGCTCTCGCAAGGAATGGGACTATGTATTAGTTTACAAATTAGACCGTTTTAGCCGTGATAAATACGCTACTGCCATTCACAAAAAGACATTAAGAGATAATGGCGTTAAGGTATTATCTGCTATGGAAAACATACCCGACACACCCGAAGGAATTATTCTTGAAAGTTTGTTAGAAGGTATGAACCAATATTACAGCGCAGAACTCTCGCAAAAGGTTAAACGTGGTATGCGAGAAACCCGATTAAAAGGCAACTATCAAGGCGGTGGCGTTCCATACGGATATAAAGTTGAAGGACGGAAAGTTGTCATTGACGAAGAAAGAGCCGAAAATGTAAGATTTATGTACACTCAATTTGCAGGCGGTGTTTACGTTAAGGACATAATCAAGCAATTAACTTTAAACGGAAAGCAGTACAAAGGAAAGCCTTTTGCAAGGAATACCGTTTACAATATTCTTAAAAACAGCAAGTATTTAGGCGTGTATAAATGCGGTGACGAAGTAGTCGATAATATGTATCCGCAAATCGTACCCACTGAAACGTTTGAGAAAGTACAAGCGATTATCAATGCAAATAAACACGGTAAACGTAGTGTTGAAGTGGTTTACCTTTTAAGGCACAAATTGAAATGCGGATATTGTGGACAGTCCATTATTGCAGAAAACGGCACAGGGCGTAACGGTGAGAAAAGATATTACTACAAATGCCGTGGAAGAAAGGCAAGAGTAAACGACTGTAATAAGTCAGTCATACCCAAAGACGCTTTGGAAAATATGATTATCAATACTACTATTGACGTTATGCGCAGACCGCATATAATTGAGTATATTATTCAAAATTTACTCAATTTACAGGAGCAGAAATGCAAGGCAAATGCTATGTTAAATGCTCTTTACAGGGAGCAAAAGCAAAATGAAACGGCGTTAAACAATTTAGTTACTGCCATTGAAAACGGTATTATAAGCAATACAACTAATAAGCGTTTACACGAGCTTGAAAATGAACAGCAAGACATTGAACGGCGCATACTGATAGAGAAAAGTAAAACGGTAGTTCGATATACCGAAAAAGAACTACGAACTTATATAGAGCAGTCGTTAAAATTAGAACCACAGTTACTAATCAATTACTTTATAAAAGAAGTCGTATTGTATGACGATAAAATTCAAATATATTACAACTTCCCTATAACAAACAGTCCTGACCAAGAAAACGGTCAGGGCTTTTTATTTTACTCTGAAACTATTGAAAAGAATGTATTTGAAAAGTTGACGATAGAATTTTATATATAGCCATAGACTAACGGCTATTTATTCCACAGTGCTATTGACCGAAACTTTGCTTGCGGTGTGTTGGTAGGCAAATAAGGGCGAAACACAGCAACCCGACTGATTATCAGTCGGGTTTTGGTTTGCCTTTGGCGCACGAGCCTAACACACCGCAATTTCAGTCAATAGCCTTTTGCGGCATAAAACGCCGTTATGCTTGATTTGAGTAAATACACGCCCTAAATAATAGCGAGCCTACAAAAGCCCATTTATGCCATTTAAAGGGCATTACCGAAAAAAGAGCAAACAAAAAACCTAAACCGACTTCCACTAAATAATAGTGGTTCGATTTAGGTTTCAAGTGGTGACCCGTACGGGACTCGAACCCATGATACCACCGTGAAAGGGTGGTGTCTTAACCGCTTGACCAACGGGCCGCATTTGTGCCGATTTTATTCGGCACGCTTTATTTATTTTATGGTAGCGACGGGTGGATTCGAACCGCCGACCTGCCGGGTATGAACCGGCCGCTATAGACCAACTAAGCTACGTCGCCATAAAAATGCGAAAGCGGAGTTTGGTTGCGGGGGCGGGATTCGGACCGCGCGACCTCCGGGTTATGAGCCCGACGAGCTACCTGGCTGCTCTACCCCGCGATAAGTGTTCCGCTTTCGCTAAAGCTTTATCATTTTATTAGATAACCGCCTGTTTTGTCAAGCGGTTTTATGTCTTTTTACAAAAATCTTTAAAAATTTATTTATGAGCAGATTCGTCCTCGGCATATGCTTTTACGGAATTAGCCACGTTGAACATATGGTCGCCGATTCTCTCCATATTGACGGCGAGCTGAAGATATACAGAACCCGCCTCGGGAGTACATCTGCCCTCGTTAGTCCTGCGGATATGCGACTGGTGCATAATTCTGCAGATGTTGTCGGTCTCCTCCTCCTCTTTCTCTATGACGTACATATAGTCGAGCGTACGGTTAGCGAACGCCTCTTTGACGTTCTTATACAGCTCGGAGATATGCATATCCATATCGCTGATTTCCTGCACGGCGTGTTCGGAGAATTTAGCGTTTGCCTCCACCATCTGTGCGGCGAACTCGGTTATATTTTCGGCGTAGTCGCCAATCCTCTCGATATCGGAGGTTACGTGATAGAACGAGGAAACCTTCTTTTCATCCACCTCGGAAATCTGTTCGGAGGAGAGTTTAATCAAGAACTGCGTTATATGCTTATTGAGAGCGTTAATCTCTTTCTCGGTCTCGTTAAACTGCTCCAGGCTGTCGGTGTTATACGAAAGGAGCATATCCATTGAACGCTTGTAGTTGGCAAAAGCCAAATCCGCCATTCTGACGATTTCCTTTCTCGCCTGACCTACGGCGATGGCAGGGGTCTTGAGCAGACGGACGTCCAACGTCTCGTGAGGTTCTTCGGGAACGGTTTTCTTCGATTCGGGTACGATAAGGCAGGCAAGCTTAACGATATACTTGATGAACCATACGAGGATTAACGTAGTCAGCACGTTAAAGAACATATGGAATACTGCAACCTGCCACTGTACGGAGGGAATAAACGAGAGCCACTGAGCAATCTGATCGCCTGCAAAGGCGACGGGCCAGATGAAGATTAAACAGCCCAGAACGTTGAACAGCAGGTGGACGACTGCAGCCCTCTTTGCGTTGGTGCTTGCGCCTATTGACGAGAGGAGCGAGGTGCAGCAGGTACCGATGTTGGTACCCAAAATTACGCACATTGCCATGGGCAGGCTCATCAATCCGTTGGTTGCAAGCGTGATGACTATACCCGTTATAGCAGACGACGCCTGCATTAAAGCGGTGAGTACCAGACCTAAGAGGAATAACACGGGTATCTGCCAGGTGAGCTTAGCGCCTGCTGAATTACCCAAAGCAATGAACATTCCCTCGATAAAGTCTTTGACGTCGGACTTTAAAAGGTTATTGACCGAGAGGGACATAAACTCCAGACCGACGAAGATAAGACCTATACCGATTAAAATATTGCCTATTCTCTTGATCTTTTCCTGTTTGGAAATCATCGTTACCATAAGTCCCGCAAAGGCTACTATGGCGAAGATTGCGGCGATATCGATATCCTTACCGGTTGACGACAACGCCATAATGAACGCCGAGATGGTAGTACCGATATTTGCACCCATAATTACCGAGGCAGCCTGCGCAAGCGTCATAAGCCCGACGTTAACGAAGCCGACTATCATAACCGTCGTCGCCGAAGAGCTGTTTACAACGGCAGTAATTACCGCACCGGTACCTATGCCTGCAAAACGGTTTTTAGCAGCCTTACCCATAAGCCTGCGGATACCGCTGCCCGCAGCTTTTTCAAGGTTGCTACCCATCATTTCCATGCCCATCATAAACACCACGACACCGCCGAGGATAAAGAACAGACTGTTTATAATGGTCATCACCTGTCCAAAAGTCATAATAACACTCCTGAAATAACTATGGAAACGTATTCCCTTAATATAATCTTATCAAGAAAAGGGATAATTTGTCAATTATATAAAAAAGTTTTTTGCATCGACTTGCATTTGAATGTGATTTGCAATACAATATCGGTATGTTCAATATAGTTCTGGTAGAGCCTGAGATACCTCAAAACACAGGCAACATCGCCCGTACGTGCGCTGCGACGGGCTGCACCCTTCACCTTGTTAAGCCGCTCGGCTTTGAGATAAGCGACAAGTATTTAAAACGTGCAGGGCTGGATTACTGGCAGTACGTAGACGTTAAAATCTGGGAGAATATCGACGAGCTGTTCGCCGCCTACCCAGAGGGAGCGTTTTATTATTTCACCACCAAAGGCAGGCATCGCTACGACGAGCCCCGCTACAACAAGGGGGACTTTTTAGTGTTCGGCAAGGAGACTAAAGGTCTGCCCGAAGAGCTTTTAATTCAACACGAAAAAAGCTGCGTAAGGATACCCATGCTGGGCGATCTGAGGAGTTTAAACCTCTCCAACTCGGCAGCCATAGCCGTGTACGAGGGGTTAAGGCAAAACGGGTTCGAAGGCTTTAACGAAGTGGGCGAGTTGCACAGGCTGAAGTGGAAAGAATAAAATACTTTACAATTCGGTTATTATAATGTATAATAATATTAAGGTGATTTATGAACTTTAAAAAATTCCCCAAAGACGTCGTAGTTGCAAGCAGTAACTTGGGTAAAATCCAGGAGTTCAAAGAGATTGTTCACGGCGTAAACTTCATAACTATGAGAGAGGCGGGTTTTGAAGGCGACCCCGAAGAGACGGGCGAAACCTTTAAGGACAACGCATACATAAAGGCGAAAGCCGTCTACGACCAGCTTAAACGCCCCGTCATTGCAGACGACTCGGGGCTGTGCGTAGACGCACTCGGCGGTGCCCCCGGCGTGTACTCGGCTCGTTTTTCGGGCGGAGATTTTAAGGCGAACAGGGAGCTGCTTTTAAAGCGTATGGAGGGCATTTCCGAGCGTAGCGCAAGGTTTGTCTGCTCCGTATGCTATATCGACGAGAACGGCGAAACGCTGTTCGGCGAGGGGCGTACAGAGGGTAAAATTCTCTTTGAAGAGATAGGCAACAAGGGCTTCGGGTACGACAACCTGTTCTTCTCCTTCGACTTAGGGAAGTCCTTCGGCGAGGCTGACGAGGAGGAAAAGAACACCGTCTCCCACCGCTACCGTGCCATCGAAGACCTGCTCTCTAAAATGCAATGAAGAGCGTAATAGTCGTTTCGGACAGCCACGGCAACCGCACTGCGATAGAGAAGCTCTATCCCCTCTTTTACGAGTGCGACTACATCATACACTTGGGCGACACCTCCTCCGACGGGCAGTTGATAAAAAAGGCTTACGGTCACAAGGTCTACCTATTAAACGGCAACTGCGATTTCGTCAAGCTCGGTCAGGACGAGCTTGTGCTTGAGATTGAGGGCGTTAAAATTTTAGCCTGCCACGGCGACAGGTACGGCGTAAAGTACGGTTACGACAAGCTCGCCTACAGGGCGGAGGAACTGGGCTGCAGCGTTGCGCTGTTCGGGCATACGCACAGGGCGACCGAATTACAGTCGGGCGGCGTTACCCTTTTTAACCCAGGGACTCTTTCGAGATACTCGGAAAACTCCTACCTCTACCTCGTCGTCAATAACGGTAAAGCCGTGGGGAAAATAGTAAATTTATAACATAGTTAATTTATAACGCAGACCTGGTAAAACAGTTTCTGCGCAGGAGAATAATATGAGATTTAAACATTCATTGCTGGTGTTTATTGACAACATTGCAACGACGTATAAGGTGCTCCTATACAAACTTATCGTCGCTGTAATCGTTATCGCATTGAGTTTAGCGGTCATACTTCCGTCGGTAAACGTCGTTTGCTCGACGGCGGAATACCTGGCGCTGAGCGAAGAACTCCATGCCTTCTTTGCGGATATCTCTGCATTGAAGCTGACAAATCTCGAGACGTCGTTTGCCAATATCAAGACAAACTTCGGCGACTTTATTCAGGTACTCACCTCTAACGGTCTGATTGCCGTGGATATCGTCTGCGCTATAGTCATTGCCTTTATCTACTATTTCCTGACGGCAATCGGCGACTTTGCTCTGGGCGAGACGCTCAACAACAGAATGATGCTCAGGGCTCATACCCCCTTCGCCGCAACCTTGTTAAAGGACTTGAGAAGGGCTGCGCTCTACGCCATTATTTTAACCCCCGTCACCCTGCTCTTCTATGCGGTGGGCGGCGCCATCATCTGGGCGATTGCGTTTAAAGCTTTATCGTTTGCTCCCCTTCTGGCAAAGTGCTTCGTCGCAGCGGCACTGACAATTATTCTGTTTGCGCTTAAGTTTACGCTTACCACCGACTGGATGCCTCACATCCTGCACACGGGCTGCACTAACCGCAAGGCGATTGCCTACTGCTTAAAGCCCCAGAAGGGTGCGTTTTTGAGGGTGCTTTCGACGTTGATATTTATGGTTATCTTCATCTTCGTCATCAACGTCATCTGCGGTATCTTCACGTTCGGTGCGGCACTCATTTTAACCATACCCGCAGGTACCATGCTGTTAACCTGCTATCAGTTCGTCAACTACTGCGATAACAACTCCTTGAAGTTCTTCATTGACGATTACGTCATTATCGGACCTCAAAAAGAAGCAAAAATGACAACTGAGCAGTTCTTCAGAGGCGATTTATAAGAATTTTTTTAAATTCCTTGGTTACAAATTTTAATTTCCCCCTTTACAAGGGGGATTTTATTTTATATAATAGAAAAAGAATAGGATCGTACAAATATTAACTTAGTGCGCCTAAATAAGGAGGAGAATGGATTTATGGCAAATAGCGAGAAACCTGCGTATATGTCGCTGTACGAAAGCTGGCTTGCAGACGACAGGCTTAGTGCTGAAGCTAAGAGAGAGCTTACGGCAATCAAGGATAACAACGTAGAAATCGAGTACTCGTTCGGTGCAGAGCTTGAGTTCGGCACGGCGGGTCTGCGTGGAATAATAGGCCTCGGTACCAACAAGATGAACGTGTACACCGTTGGCAGAGCAACACAGGGCTTAAGCCAGTTTATCGTCGGCTTGGGCGAGGAAGCTATGGCAAGGGGCGTTGCTATCTCCTACGATACACGCCGCAAGAGCCGTGAGTTTGCAGAAGCTGCAGCAAGAGTGCTTGCCGCTAACAACATCAAGGTGTATTTATATTCAGACGTACACCCCGTACCTATGCTCTCGTTTGCGGTACGCTGCCTGAACACGATTGCAGGTATTATGATTACCGCATCGCATAACCCCAAGGAGTACAACGGCTATAAGGTGTACGGCGAGGACGGCGCTCAGATGAGCGTTGAGGACACCAAGACGGTCTACGATTATATTACAAAAATTACCGACTACCTCTCCTGCCCCGTTCCTACGGACGAGCAGGTTAAGAAGTACATAAAGGAAGTTCCTGCAAAGGTCGACAAGAAGTACTACAAGGAATTGCAGAAGCTCTCCCTTTCAAAGAAGGCGGTTAAAGCTTGCGGCAAGAACCTTAAGCTCGTCTATACCCCCGTACACGGCTCCGGCTACGTACCCGTAACCACCATACTTAAAAAGCTCGGCATTAAGGCTACGGTCGTTGAGGCTCAGACCACTAAGGACACCGAGTTCTCCACCGTTAAGGTGCCTAACCCTGAATACAAAGAGACGCTTACGATGGGCATTAACCTCGCTAACGAGATCGGCGCAACGGTTGTATTCGGTACCGACCCCGACAGCGACAGGTTGGGCGTTGCCGTCAAGAATGCCGACGGCGAATTCGTAGCACTTTCAGGCAACCAGGTAGGTATTCTGCTTCTGGACTACATTCTCACCCGTCTGTCCGAGGATAAGGCTCTGCCCGCTAACGCTGCAGTCGTCAAGTCCTTCGTTACCACGGGTATGGCTAAGGCTATATGCGACAGCTTCGGCGTAACCTTGTTCGAGGTTCCCGTAGGCTTCAAGAACATCGGCGAGAAGATTAAGCTGTGGGAAAAGGATCACTCCTACACCTACGTATTCGGCTTTGAAGAGAGCTGCGGCTATTTAAGAGGTACCCACGCAAGGGATAAGGACGCAGTCGTTGCGTCTATGCTCTGCGCCGAGATGGTTTGCTACTACACCTATAAGGGCACGACAGTGTTCGACAGGTTGAACGAGATATACAAGACCTACGGCTACGTGCTTGACTGCAACGTATCCATTCAGTACAAGGGTCTTAACGCTATGAAGGAGATGAACGCCGTCGTCGACGCACTCAAGGTTGACCCCGTCAGCAAGTTCGACGTATACGAAGTCGCTACCTTCAGAGATTACTCCAAGGACGAGAAGATCGATATGGCTACGGGCGCTAAGAGTCCCATCGGCTCGCCTAAGACCAACTGCGTTTACTATGAACTCAAGAACGGCAGTTTCGTCTGCGTTCGTCCTTCCGGCACCGAACCCAAGCTGAAGATTTACTATTCGGTTAAGTCCTCTCAGGGCAAGGCAGATGCAGAGGCGGCTCTCGCTAAATTGCAGGCAGCCGTACAGGAATTGCTGGAAAAGGTTAAAAAGTAATAAAGTTAAAATATATCGGCGGTTGCTGTGGCAACCGCCGATTTTTATTTGCTGTGGTCTGCAATTACAAGTAAACGCCCCACACGGTTGCGTGTGGGGCATAATTTTCACCTTATTCGGGTATGTACCTCTTCAGAGAAGCAAGCAGTTATAATCTTTACCTTGTTCGGGTATGTACCTAAGCTGTTTTGAAATAATCTTCACCTTATTGGGGTATGTACCTTTGGAAAGATACGAGTAGTTCAAGGCGTGTGAGCACCACCGACAGGAGCGTACATGGACGTACGTGACTGAGGCGGAGCGGAACACAACGCAGAAATACGAAGTATATTTCCAAAGCGTAAGTCCAAGGTCTAAAGCTTAGCTCCGCAGTTGCCGCAGAACGTATCCTCCACCTCCTGCCTCGCTCCGCAAGCAGGGCAGATTTTGAATAGCTGGGCTCCGCATCCGTCGCAGAAATTGTTCTTGGGCTGGTTTTCCTTGCCGCAGGCAGGGCAGACGGTGGGTTTGGGTGTCTCGTTCGTTTCGCCCTTATTCTCCTCGGCGCTTGCCTCCCTGACCGCCTCCGCAACGGCTCTTACAGCAGGCTTTAACTCCTGCGCAGCGTCATTGACGACGGGCACGCCCTCGTTTTTCATATAGCGGGAAATCTCTCCACGGAAACCTATACTTAGCAGCATACCGCCAAACCCCGTCATGGGCAGACCTATAATTCCACAGAAGAAGAGCGTGGGAGCATTGTACGAACCAATTGACGAGAATAAATCGACGAAAAAGATTATAACGAGAATTATACCGCAACCAAGCAGTATAAACCCGATTATCTTTAAAATCCTTTTAATCTTATCGTGCTTTGCCTGTTCCTCCTGACGTCTTTTTTCATCCTCTGTCATAGTTGTATCTCCTTATTCGGGTATGTTCCTTTGTTCCTTATTGTGGTATGTACCTTTGTAAAGATGCGAGTAGTTCAAGGCGCAGGAGTACCGACCGCAGGGAGCTTACATAGACGTAAGTGACCAAGGCGGCACGGACTGCAACGCCGAAATACGAAGTATATTTACAAAGCGCAAACAAAAGGTTTAAAGTTTACGCCCAACTGTCAGGACACTTTCTGTTAGCCTTAAACCAGTCCGTATCCTTTAACTTGGTAGTATTGTTCGAGCAATATAGCTTAAACTTATCGGTTTCCTGCGAGGACATATAGTAGAATACTATGTTTCCGTTCATCGAACCGTATGTACCCTTTTTATAATCGTAGCAAATCGAAGTGCAGTAGACGGCGTCGGTGTATTCCGAAATACGGTCAATAAACGCCTGGGTGGGGAAGGTGTTATCGTTGTTAGTCGTATACTCCGTTGAACCTGCGCAAGCACATACCGCAACGTATTGAGGCTTTATGACCGACAAAAGCTTATCGGTTGAAGAGGTCTTGCTTCCGTGGTGCGCACCTTTGAATAACACGACTTCGGGCAACGTATTGTTGTCGACGAGTTTGCTTTCACCATCGCCCTCCAAATCGCCCGTAAACAGGTAATGGCTGACCTGCGTTTCACTCTCTTTATACGTAAGCAGAGTGCAGACCGAGTAGTCGTTTTCGTCTGCCGTATCGTTATCGTAATAATAGTTGTAGAGAACTGTCAACGTAAGTTTTCCGTCGCCTGAGATATCGAACACGTTTGAATTACCGATAGGTTTTCCGTTTTCGAACAGGTCGCCTGCGTTAATAACCGTCGTTCCTTTACCCCTGACGTAATCTACAGCCTCGACGTAACTTGTGTAGATACCGGCGGTTGAATTATGACGGGAGAACTGAATTAAAGTACCCACATCATAATTATATAAAATACCCGTCTTTGCCGTTCCGCTGCCCGTTCCTACGAATGCCGCAATGTGGTCCTGGTGGGCGTGGGTTGCAATAACGTATTCAATTTCACCGTCACAGTATTGGTTTACGTAGCTTCTAATGGTCGTTGCACTTGACTTTCTCGAGCCTGCGTCAATCAATATTTCGGTATCTCCGCAGTCGATTAAAGTGCAATCGCCTGCGTACTTGTTGCCGAGTTCAAGGAAATGAATGGAAAAATCAGCCGTGGTTATTTCCGCCAGATCTCCGTCGGGCGCAAGCACGGCATTAGCGCCGTTAATGCCTTCAGGGTCGTCGTCGGCGCTGTCGTAATAGAGCGTCTGCACGTAACTCAAATAGGCGTCTTCCATTCTGTTATATACTTCAGGGAAGAAGAAATAGATAATTAATACAGCAGCAAGAATAACCGCAACGAGTATGGCGATAACCGCCACAAGCTTTTTATTGCTGAGTACCTTAGTTGCGGTACTTTCAGCCGTACTTTTTTTCGCTGTACTCTTCTTTGAGCTCTTACCGCTCTTTTTTGAACCTTTTTTAGCCATTATTCACCTGATAAATTTTTAAGCTGGGAGAGAATTTTTTCACGCATTTCGATATATTTATCGAGCTTCTCCCTCTCAGCGTCTACCAACTTCTTGGGAGCCTTAGCCATAAAGCCCCTGTTGTTGAGCTTGCTGTCCGCCCTGCTTATCTCTGCCGTAACCCTTTCAAGTTCGGCGGTGAGCCTCTCCCTCTCCTTTTCAACGTCGATAAGCTCGCCGGTGGGGATATAGATAGTGCCAACGCTGACAACCTTGGCAGAGCAACGCCCCTCTATCTCTTCCTTGGTGGAAACAACCTTAACCGAGGATGCGCCTGCAAGCTTAGCAATGCACTCTGCGTTAGCCGAGATAAGCCTCTTGCTCTCGCTTAAGATATAAACGTTGACCTTCTTGGAAGGTGCGCAGCCCGTCTCAAGCTTGACTTCCCTTATAGCCTTGATTATCTCCATAACTCCCTCGAACGCAGCCGCCTCCTTCTTGTAGGCTAAGCGTGAGTTGTAACGGGGGAAGGAAGAAACCATAATCGAACCCGTGGTATTGGGCAGCGAACGGTAGATTTCGTCGGTGATGAAGGGTACGAAGGGGTGTAACAGCTTGAGAGTATTCTCCAGCACGAAGGTTAAAACGGATACTGCGTTGTCCTTCTTATCCTCGTCGTCGGAGTAGAGGGCAGGTTTGGTCAACTCTATATACCAGTCGCAGAAGTCCGACCACGTGAAGTCGTACAGCGTCTGTAACGCCATACCGAATTCAAACTTGTTGAGCGAAAGGGTTACGTCCCTTATCGCCGCCTGAAGCTTGGAGATTATCCACTTATCCGCAGGGGTGAGTTTAACCTCCGAGACGGGTTTAATCTTCCTGCCTTCACAGTTCATTATAACGTATCTGGAGGCGTTCCAGATCTTGTTCATAAAGTTACGGCTTGCCT
The DNA here is from genome assembly GCA_051892535.1 of Candidatus Coproplasma sp. GTDB lineage: Bacteria > Bacillota > Clostridia > Christensenellales > Borkfalkiaceae > Coproplasma. The sequence goes on from JBJFGI010000026.1 coordinate 12,406, forward strand.
CTACTTTAGCCTCGGAGAAACGCATATCGTTGCCGGGGGCTACGCCCTGAAGCAGCGAGAAGCGGAGGCTGTCTGCGCCGTATTTATCGATGATTTCAAGGGGGTCGACGCCGTTGCCTAACGACTTGGACATCTTTCTGCCCTGCTCGTCACGCACTAACCCGTGTATCAAAACGTAGTGGAAGGGCACTTTGCGCATATGCTCCAAGCCCGAGAACATCATTCTCGCAACCCAGAAGAAAATTATGTCGTAACCCGTAACCAACACGTCGGTGGGGTAGAAATACTCAAGGTCGGAGGTGTCGTCGGGGTAGCCTAACGTCGAGAAAGGCCATAACGCAGAGGAGAACCAGGTGTCGAGGACGTCCTCGTCCTGGTGGATATTCCTGCTTCCGCACTCGGGGCAGCAGTCGGGGTCCTCTTTAGCGCTGATAACCTTGCCGCAGTCGGGGCAGTACCAGATGGGAATTCTGTGACCCCACCAAAGCTGACGGGAGATACACCAGTCCTTGACGTTCTCCATCCAGTTATAGTAGGTCTTTGCAAACCTCTCGGGCACGAAGGTAGTCTTTTTGTCGGTTACCGCATTGATTGCAGGGCGTGCGAGGGGTTCCATTTTAACGAACCACTGCTTGGAAATTCTCGGTTCAACCGAGGTGTGGCACCTGTAGCAGTGACCTACGTTATGGGCGTGGGGCTCGATTTTAACAAGGTTGCCCAACGTCCTTAATTCCTCGACTACCGCCTTCCTGCACTCGTAACGGTCCATACCCTCGTACTTGCCTGCGTTAGCGTTCATAGTGCCGTCCTCGTTCATAACGATAACGCTCTCTAAGTTGTGCCTTAAGCCCACCTCGAAGTCGTTGGGGTCGTGGGCGGGGGTAATCTTAACGCAACCCGTACCAAAGGTCATGTCTGCGTGTTCGTCCGCAACGACGGGAATGGGTTTGTTTATTATGGGCAGAATGACGTTCCTGCCGATATATTTTTTATAACGGGGGTCGTCGGGGTTGACTGCAACAGCCGTATCGCCGAACATCGTCTCGGGACGGGTGGTTGCAACTATTAAGCCCTCTTCGTCGGAGCCCTCGATAAAGTATTTTAAATGCCAGAAGTTAGACGCCTCTTCAGAATACTCGACCTCGGCGTCCGAGAGAGCAGTCTTACAGCAGGGGCACCAGTTTATTATACGTGAACCCCTGTAGATAAGTCCCTTATTGTAGAGGTTTACGAATACCTCCCTTACCGCCTTGGAGCACTTTTCGTCCATAGTGAAGGCAAGGCGTGACCAGTCGCAGGAAGAACCCAGCTTCTTTAACTGGCTTACAATCCTGTCGCCGTACTTCTCCTTCCAAGCCCAGGCTCTCTCCAAAAAGCCCTCTCTGCCCAGCTCTTCCTTGGTTAAGCCCTCCTCTTTCATCTGCTCGACAATCTTTACTTCGGTGGCGATTGCGGCGTGGTCTGTTCCGGGGAGCCAGAGGGCGCAGTAGCCCTGCATACGCTTAAACCTGATTATTGCGTCCTGCATGGTCTCGTCCACGGCGTGACCCATATGAAGCTGACCGGTTACGTTGGGGGGCGGCATCATTATAGTAAAGGGCACCTTGTCGGGGTCCCTCTCGGCACGGAAGTAGCCGTTGTCTTCCCAGTCCTTATACAGTCTGTCTTCGAAGTCTTTGGGGTTGTAAGTCTTTTCCATAATATATCCTCTGCTAAAAATGCGTTATCTTCTGTCTTAATTACCGCTTAAAATTTCATTTTCGGTATAGTACGCTATTATACAAGATTAATTATAAATCAAAATTGCTCACAATGTCAAACGACTGGAATGCAGCATACAATGTATTATCAAATTTTTTGTGAGGAAAATCCATTGATAAAGAGATTTACTGCATTTTTATTTACCTTTATAGCGGCAATTATGTTACCCCTTTCAATTGCAGGCTGTAAGGGTGAAGATAAGGTTATTAAGATTAACGAGGTCACCCACTCGGTGTTCTATACCCCCTTATATCTCGCCGACGCCTTGGGCTATTTTGAGGACGAGGGCTACACCATCGAGCTGACTAACGGCGGCGGCGCAGACTCCACTATGGCGGCACTTCTATCGGGTGCGGCGGACGTCGCATTCTGCGGACCCGAAGCGGCGTTATACGTCTTGGCAGGCGGTTCGTCCGACAGCCCTAAGGTGTTCGGTCAGCTCACCAAGCGTGACGGAAGCTTTTTAGTCAGCAGGGTTGAAGAACCCGAATTTTGCTGGGCAAACCTCGAGGGCAAGGAGATACTCGCCGGCAGAAAGGGCGGCGTACCCGCCATGACCTTTGAATATACCTTAAAGCTCAATAAGGTTACCGCAAACTTAAACTACGACGTGGCGTTTAACCTTATGACCTCCGCATTCGAAAGCGGTGTTGCGGACTACTGCACTATGTTCGAACCGGGTGCAAGCCAGTATCAGGCGGCAGGCAAGGGCTATATCGTAGCCTCCGTCGGCGAGGCCTCGGGCGAGGTGCCCTACACCTGTTTTTCGGCAAAGCAGAGTTTTATCGACAAGAACCCGGGTAAGATTGACGCCCTGCTCCGCTCGGTGACAAAGGCGATTAAGTACGTCAACGAATACCCTGCCGCAACGGTTGCCGAGAAGATTGCAACCTACTTTGACGGCACGTCCGTCGCAGCCTTAACCTCCTCTATCGAAAACTATAAACGCATAGACGCATGGGTTACGGATATGGCTATGAAGGAGAGTGCGCTCGACAGATTGCAGGACATTATGGAGAGTGCAGGGGAACTGCCCGAGAGGGTTAAGTTTGCCGACCTGGTTACTACTACACGTGCCCACGAGATATACGAAGAAGTATATAAACTTTAAAAATTGTTAAAATGATTTTATCTTTTAAAGACGTAGGCTATACCTACCACTCGCAAAGCGGTGAAGTCAACGCCGTGGAGCATATGAGCTTTAACGTTGAACAGGGGGAGTTCGTTGCAATAATAGGTCCCTCGGGGTGCGGTAAAACGACTATTTTATCGCTTGCCGCAGGACTACTTAACCCCTCTCACGGGGAGATAGTACGGGGGGAACGGGAGTTTGGCTATATGCTGCAAAAGGACGCCCTGTTCCCCTGGCGAACGGTGGAGAGCAATATTTTTCTGCCCCTCGAGATTAAAAAACGCAACACCCCCGAAATGCGGCAGAAGGCGCTTGACCTTGCCGAAAAGTACGGGCTTAAAGACTTTTTAAAAAAGAAGCCTGCCGAGCTTTCGGGCGGTATGCGGCAGAGGGTGGCACTCATCCGTACGCTCGCCGCCCAGCCCGACATACTGCTTTTAGACGAACCCTTTTCGGCGCTCGACTACCAGACGAGGTTAAAGGTATGCGACGACGTGCAGGGCATTATCAAGGGGGAGAAAAAGACGGCGGTGCTCGTAACACACGATATGAGCGAGGCAATCGCCCTCTCCGACAAGGTTATAGTGCTCTCCTCCCGCCCTGCGAGGGTTATTGCCGAACATAGGATAACCTTTGGCGACGGCAGCCCTAAAAAGAGGCGTGAGTGCGAGGAATTCTCTCACCTGTTCGAAACCTTGAGAAGCGAGCTGGGTATTTAAGCCTTTGGAAGATTACGCTTATGAAAAAACTTATAAACTACTCTATAGAACACCGAAAATACTTAAAGGGCATAAAGCGGAAGAGGATAATAATCAACGTTGCCCGCTTCGGCATACTACTGCTCCTTTTAGGGCTGTGGGAGCTGTGCGCTCAGCTTAAGCTTATCGACCCGTTCATAACAAGCTCCCCCTCCCGAATAATTAAGACGGTGGGCGAGCTGTATTCAAACGGAAGCCTGTTTTACCATATCGGCATAACGCTGTTTGAGACGGTAGTCGGGTTTGTTATAGCCGTCGTGCTCGGCTATTCGGTTGCGGTGCTGCTGTACTTAAGCGACACGGTGCGCAAGATCTTCGAACCGTATATCGTCGTTTTAAACTCCCTGCCCAAGATTGCGTTGGGACCGCTTATCATCATCTGGATAGGTACGGGGTACAGCGCCATAATCTTTATGACCGTACTCGTCGCCATTATAGTGTGCATTATGAACACGTTGACGGGCTTTATATCGGTGGATAAAACCATGCTCACCCTGCTTAAGGCTATGGGGGCGAACAAGAGGACCATACTTGTAAAGTTGGTCATTCCTGCCTCCGTCCCCTCGCTGATAAACACCTTAAAGGTGGCTGTCGGGCTTGCCTGGATAGGTTCGATTATGGGCGAATACATCGTCTCCCGTGCAGGGCTGGGGTACCTCATTGTGTACGGCGGTCAGGTGTTCAGGTTAGATTTGGTGATGACCGCAACCATAATTCTCTGCGCACTCGCAGGGGGTATGTACGGCATTATCGCACTGATTGAACGCAAAATTAATAAATAAACGCAGGCGCATATGCGCCTGCGTTTATGCTAAGTTTAATGAGAGCATATCGCTTGCGTCGATAATAATTTAAAACACAAACTCACGCCTGCCCGTAAAGTACTCACGGCTGCCGTTGGCAAAGGCACGTTCCCTTTCATTAAGCCCCTCCATTGCGTCGAGCTCGGCTAAAATTTCGCCTGCGCTGCGGCAGACGGGCGCCGACTCGCCCTTGAAAAATACGCAGGTCTCCCCGTCGTGTCTGCCCCTTATTCTTTCGCCTTGTGCCTTAATATAACTTAAAACTGTCATTTTACCCACCTCTTTGTTTTTTACACCTTTATTGTACAGCTTAATCTTGACAACTATTGTCATATATGATAAAATATTTTTAAGAATTTTTAATTTATTTTATTAAGGATTGGGCTATGAAATACCAGGTTATGCTTAAAATGCTGATAATGCTTACCTCTAAAAGGCAGGTCACCGCAAGGGAGATTGCCGACAGGTTTGAAATTTCGACGAGGAGCGTGTACCGCTACGTCGAGGAGCTGAACGTGGCGGGCGTTCCCGTCGACGTGGTCAGGGGCAGGTACGGCGGAATATTCATATCCGACACCTACCGCCTGCCTGCGGGGTATTTTACAAAGGGTGAGTACTCTGCAATTACCAGCGCCTTAGAGGCTATGGGCAGCCAGATTAACGACGACAACATAACCTCCGCACTCGAAAAGCTTGCAAGCCGAAAAA
>JBJFGI010000027.1:0-64041 GCA_051892535.1 Candidatus Coproplasma sp.
AAATCGACGTTATCGGTAATTACATAGACAGAGCCTTATCCGCTAAATCGGATAACCGTCCTGAATTTCAGCGTATGATTAAGGACAGTTACAAGCACGCTTTCGATTGTATTATTGTATGGAAGTTGGACAGGTTCTCCCGTAACCGCTATGACAGCGCACATTATAAAGCTCTGCTCCGCAAGAATGGTGTTAAGGTCATATCTGCGATGGAGAGCATATCCGAAGGCTCGGAAGGCATACTGTTGGAAAGCGTCCTCGAAGGCATGGCGGAGTACTACTCCGCAGAGCTTGCCGAAAAGGTCGTGCGTGGCATGAAGGAGAATACGTTGAAAGGAATAAATAACGGCGGTCAGGTTACTTTCGGCTATAAGTTGAATGCGGAACGCAAGTTTGAACCGAACGAAACCACGGCGCCTATCGTGGAAGAAATCTTTACTATGTATGCCGACGGAAAGACGGTTAAGCAAATCGTCGATTATCTCGATAAAAAGGGCATACGTTCCTATCGTGGCGGCAAACTTAACATTAACAGCGTACAGCGGATTCTTTCCAACAGAAGATATATCGGAGAATATAAATTCCGTGAAGTGGTCGTGCCGCATTGTATTCCCTCACTTGTTTCGGATGACCTGTTTGAACGGGTACAGCAAAAGCTGATTAAGAATAAGAAAGCTCCTGCAAGGCATAAAGCCGAGGACGACTATCTGCTTACTCTTAAACTATTTTGCGGCAAGTGCGGTGCGCATATGGTAGGCGAAAGCGGAATGGGAACTTCAAAGGTATATCATTATTACAAATGCGCTAATACGAAGAAAGTGCATATCTGTGATAAGAAAGCAGTCCGCAAGGAATGGATAGAAGATTTAGTCGTTAAAAAGGCTATGGAAATCCTACACGACGAAAAGCTCGTGGATTATCTCACGGACAGAATCTTCATATTGCAGGGAGAAGAGAATCCGAGAATCCCTCACTTAAAAGAACAGCTTGACGAAATTGAAAAGCGAATATCCAACATAATGGATGCGATTGAGCAGGGTATAATTACAGATAGCACGAAGGACAGGCTTAGTCAGTTAGAGAGTAAGAAGAAAGAACTTGAAATCACGATTTTGCAGGAGAAGATAAAAAAGCCTTTCCTTACGAAAGAGCAGATACGGTTCGGAATAGAGAAGTTCAGAAAGTTGGACATCACCACGCAGGACGGCAAGCGGCGGCTGATAGACGGTTTTGTAAATTCAATCTATCTGTTTGACGATAAAGTAACTTTGACTTTCAACTTCAAGGACGGAACGCAGACGGTTTATCTTTCCGACATTGAAGCGGCGAAAAATTCGGATATAAAATGCCTCGGTGCACCATACGCAACCTTATTCGAATACCGAATAGGGTTGCGTTTTTCTATAAAAAGCCGAATTACCAATCGATTGATAACTCGGCTTTATAAAATATTAACTTGCACCAGAGCAAAAAATAAAGTGCGGCGCAAAGCTCTGCTTTGCGCCGCATATGTATCGCTTAAATTCTTACGCCCATTATTTCCTTTTAGCGGCTTTCAATAATTTTTCCGTCGCCCAGAATAAAGAATCCAATTTTTTAACGTCGGAAATATCGTTGAACTCTGGAATGTCTTTAAAGACTTCATTAAAATTATTAATATATTTTTGTACCGTGATACTATTGATATTATCTCTATACCATTGAACCAATGCGCTATATAACCTGCAACGTTGTTCGGGATTATCGAACTTGGCAACGTTTACGTTAAACTGTCTCAATACCAAACTGTCCCAAATAGGCATATTCGGATTTATGCTTGCCAGCATTTTGCTGCTAAAAGACGGGTCGTATTTGTCGTAATCATCGGCTAAAGTTAAATTATACAATGTATTAAGTATATAGGAAAAAGTTACGTTTTCGCCGTTTTTCGACTTTGAGAGAACGTCGTCGAATAAATTGAAATATTTGGTTTTCCACTCCTCGCTTTTACCGGCGCCGTTAATTCTGTAATAGGCACAAAACTCTTTTTGAAAGTTCGTGTCTGTTGAGGCGGAAAAATCAGGTTGGTTTATCTTCGTCATAAGCTTATTGTATCGCATAAGCGAAACTTTTATAGTATCACTTAATCTTTTGTCGTTGAGAATTTTGTCCGCATACTCATCCGTAAAATTAAAATGCAAGGTGCATATGGTGTTTAAATCAAGCATAATATTTCCTCCGTAGTGGTATCTATATTGTTTATAAACACTCATATTTTGTTTAAAACAGATTTAGAATTAAACTGAGATTAATGGTTATCATCGCAAAGACCATAGATAGCATCATAAGGCTGGTAAGTATCTGCGTTGCATAGGAGAACAGTGCCGTTAAATCTCCCGTAGTCATACCCAACAGCTCCTGGTTACCGCTTGCAATTATCGCCTTTGCGCCTATCCAGGAGATGAGTATCATGCAGGCGTACATAAAAAATTGCATAATGGGGGAGTTGAAGGCAAGCAGGCGTTCACCCTTGGCGAAGTCCTTATATATGTCGTTGGATATGCCCTTGAACTTGTCTATCTCGTAATCTTCACGGTTGAAAGATTTAACTACACGAATGCCCCTGACGTTTTCCTGCACGACGTTGTTTAAGTTGTCGTAGGTGTGGAAGACACGGTTAAATATGGGGTTGACATTGCGTATGATGAGGTAGAGCAGCAGAGCCATAATGGGTATGACGGCGAGGAATATCAAAGCTATCGTTACGTTTATGCTGAAGCAGACGATGATTGAAAAAATCAGCATAACGGGTCCACGTATCGCCATGCGTATAAGCATCTGGTAGGCGTTCTGAATGTTGGTTACGTCGGTAGTCAGACGGGTAACAATCGACGCCGTAGAGAACTTATCTATGTTTGAAAAGGCAAAGGTCTGCACGTTATCGTACATATCCTGCCGCAGATTTGCCGAAAAGCCTACCGACGTTTTTGCGGCTATGTGCGCCGACAGTATACCCGAAATCAGCTGCAATACCGCAAATATCAACAGGGCAATTCCGTATTTCCAGACGGCGTTCATATTGCCTACGTCAATGCCTTTATCGATCAGCTCAGCCATGCATAGCGGTATCAGAATTTCAAACGCCGCTTCGACGACGGACAGCAAAACGGTAAAGACAGTGCCTTTTTTATGCTCTCTCAAGCTCTTTGTCAACGTCTTAATCATATTTATACTCCTTATAGTGTAGCACGCTACACATAACGCTTGAATTAAAGCCGGATACGCTCCGGCTGATTATTATTTTTCCAGATTTTGAAGGACTGCGGTCAATGCTCTTTTGAGCGTTGCAATCTCTTCTTCGGAGAGACCTGCCAGCATCTTTCGCTCTCTTTCGTTTATCATCTCATCCATATCCCTGGCGAGGCTTACGGCGTGTGGGGTAAGGGAGACGGCTTTGCTGCGGCTGTTGTCGTCGAAATAGGTACGGACAATTCCGTTCTGTTCCATTCGGGAAACCAGCCCTACGACGGTGGGGTGGCTTACGCTCAACTCGTCCTCGATCTCCTTCTGGGTAGCCGTTCCGCCCTTTTCTGTAAGGAACCATACTACACGGCTCTGCGACATAGTTAAAGAGTGCGTCTTTAAATCTTCGTCCGCCTTGGTTTTAAGTTTGTCGTTGATGCTCTTTATCATATACCCGATATGTTGACGGTTCATAATTACCTCCACAGGTGTAGCACGCTACATATTATAAAATACTATAACCCGTCTGTCAAGTGTTTGGGTTAATGAATGTTAATAAACGTTAAAATTTAACTGCATAGCTTAAGCTCAGGGAATACGGTGGCGAAAAATAGAGTGGCGGTTAGGTGTAGTTTAATTCATATTTTGCCTTTTAATGAGGAAATTGTTCACCGTTTCAATAAACTTTCTACCTGCCTGAGAGGGTTTATAGGACTGCTTGAAGCAGAGGTTAATCTCCATTTCAATCTTGGGTTCGATATCCAACACCTTAATATTAGGGTTTCGCATAAACTTGGTCTGTCCCTCGGTAATCAAAGCTATCGCCTCGCCCTTGGTGACGAAGTCGGCGATGTTGGTCAGGTGGTGTCCCGAATAGAACACCTTCATATCGAAACCCGCCTGTTTACAGACCTTATCGCACAGGTCGTAGAGCATGGTGTCCTGCGCCATAACGCACAAATCCTGATCTTTCAGCTGCTCTAACCTTATGGAATCTCGGGAAGAGAGGGGGTGCTTTACGGGTACGACTGCGACGAGGTTGTCCAAGTGAAAGAATATTCTGTAATATTCGTCCGTCTGCTCGGTATCCCTTAAAAACGCCATATCTATGGTACCGTCGTCCAGCTTGGCTTTAAGCTCGTAAGTGTCCCCCATAATGAGGTTTAGCTTCATATCGGGGTTCTTGCGCTGGAAGGTATAGACGATATCGGTTATATCGTACTGAGCCATAGTCGGCAACGCCCCGAGCGTAACGACGTCGTCGCTCCTGGTCAGAATTTTGTTTATGGCTTTGGTGTATTCCGCCTGCTGCCTGGCTATTTCCCGAGCATAGATTAAAAAGGTTTCGCCGGCCTCCGTCAGGCGTACCTTTCTCGTAGTGCGGTTGAAAAGCGAGATCCCCAGCTCGCTCTCGATTGCCTTGATGTGCTTTGACAGCGAGGACTGCGAAATGAATAAATCTTCAGCTGCGGTTAAAAAATTCCCCACGTCGGCAAGGTGAACGAACTCTTTCAGATAGTTGATTTCCATATTACTCCTCCCGTATTTCCTTTTATATAATAATATACTTTCCGCTCAATGTCAATAGATTTATTCTATATGGGAATAAGTAATAAATATATTTGAATTGATTTAACGATAGCTTCGGTATCGTCCACGTCGTAAATGCGTAGATAATCTTCCTCCTGACGGACGTTTGAAAAACGGCTGCGCAACACGGCTTTAGCCCCCGATATATCCCCTGTCTTAATGGACACGAAAACCCTTGCCCGAGCTTCCATCTCCTTTGCGGAGAGCTCCTGAATCATTCTGCCCTGGCGGATAATGCCGTAGTGCGTGGCGATCTTTTCCAGCTCGCCTAAAATATGCGAGGAGATGAGCACCGTACACCCCACGTTTTGGGTGATATCCACGAGAATTTCTCTCATAATCTTCATGCCGTCCGTATCCAGACCGTTAATGGGTTCGTCTAAAATAAGCAGGGCGGGGTTGCCTAACAGAGCCATGGCAATGCCTATGCGCTGCTTCATACCTAAAGAACAGCTCTTGAACTTGATTTTTGCGCTGTCTTCCATACGGACGATCTTTAAAACTCTCTGAATTTCCTCTGCACGGTTTTCAATTCCGAGGTTTAAAGCCTGCATCATTAAATTCGCCCATACGCTTGAGTTGGGGAAACAACCCGTATTTTCGATTAAAGCCCCCACCCGAACCCTGACGCCTGCGTCGGTATAGTCTTTGCCGAACAGCTTTATCTCGCCGCCGTCGGGGACGAGGTGTCCGCAGATGAGTTTTTCGGTGGTGGATTTTCCGCTGCCGTTTTCGCCGATAAAGCCGTAAATAGCACCTTGCGGAACGGTCATATTTAGGTTATCCACGGCGTACATTCCACGGAAACTTTTCGAAAGATTTCTTATTTCAATCGCATTCATATTCCTGTTTTTTTCTCCTGATTTTTTTACATAATAAACGTTTTCCATTTAAGATAAGTTAAACTTTTGTTAATATTTTGTATTTGTTTCACCCGTTTGCCATTTTAAAACATAACCCGTTTGCCCTTTTAAAACAGCGGCGAGAATACCTTGACCGTAGCACGTATTAATCTTTGAAAGGCGTTTTCTTTTAACATACTCTGTTCGTATTTAATGGAGATTTCCTGCGTTGAAAGAAAATCTTTTTTAATATCCCCGATTACACGGTGCTTATAGATCCATACGCCGTTTTCAAAGTGGTGTACGAGGGAGCGGTAGTCCATATTTATCGTGCCGACCATAGCCGTCTCGTCGTCGGAGATAAAGGTCTTGGCGTGAATAAATCCGCTCTCGTATTCGTAAATCTTTACGCCTGCTTTAATAAGCCTGCCGTAATGGCTGCGTGTCATAAGACCGACCAGCTTTTTGTCGTGAATATGCGGGGTTATTATTCTCACGTCGACTCCACGCAGAGCGGCGTTTTCAAGCGACTGAATAAGCTCGTTATCGATAATGAGATAGGGGGAGGTGATATAGACGTAATCTCTTGCCTGACCGAGCATATTGAGTATGACCGTCTTAGCCACCTGCCGCTGAAAGACGGGTTTAGGTCCGTCGCCGAAGGGGATGCAATAACCTTGCTGAATGCACTGCTCGTCGCCGTAATACAGGGAAAAGTCGTCGTCGCAGGTCTTGTCGTTAAGACCGTAATCTGTTAAAAAGAGTCTTGTTAGTTCGTTTACAGCCTCACCCTGCAACCTTATTCCAACGTCTTTCCAATGCCCGTGTTTGACTATGCGGTTGATATATTCGTCGGCGAGGTTTACGCCGCCTGTAAATGCAATTTTGCCGTCGATAACGGTAATTTTTCTGTGACTGCGGTTGTTGAATTCGTTATTAGCCTGTCCCCGCAGCAGGGAGAAGGGAACGCATTTAATGCCGAATTTTTTAAGCTGTTTATAGTAATTGCCCGGCAAGGTCATCATACAGCCGATATCGTCGTAAATAACCCTGACTTCAACCCCTTTTGCCGCTTTCTGTTTTAAAATCTCCAAAATCGTATTCCAGAACAAGCCGTGTTCTATTATGAAATACTCCATAAAAATAAACCTTTCGGCGTTTTTCAGGTCGGTGACCATGGCGGCAAACAGCTCTTCGCCGAGCGGATAGTAGCGTATATCGGTATCGGAGTAGATATGGGAACAGGATAACTTGTTAAGTATTACCGCCTGTGAATAGACGAGAGCGTTATCCTCTTTTATCTGCTTAAGTTCCCTGCCGTCGTCTTTTTCTACGCTCTGATGGACGATTTTTTCCAATCTTCTTACCTGCTTTTTTTTCAGCTTGCGGGAGTAAAACATAAAATACAGCATAAACCCGACGATGGGAATGAGCAATACAAAAAACAGCCACGGCAATTTGTAATCGGGATTGTCGTTGCTGTTGACAATTGCAATGGCTACGCCCAGTTGAGTGACTACCACGGCAAAGTAAAAGTAAGGAATATAGATGGTCAGTACGGTCATTATCGCTATGACCGCTACCGTCTCGATAAGTACTAAAATTATGGCGACGATATAGCGGAACGGGATAAAATTCACCTCCCGTTCCGTCACCTTGTCGTTCTGGTTTAATACGATTTTCTTTTTCATAAGTTATTTTGTAATACGTATCGTTTATCAGTCGTCTGCGTCGGTTATCTCCACGGAGTATTTTTTATCAAGCCCTTTGGCTTTTAAAAATTCGTTGAACTCACGGGAGAGCTCGTCTGCCGAATACTCCGCCACGTCCTCGATGGTCAAACCGCAGCTCACCGAAGGGCAGTGCAGACCTGCCTGCGCCGAAGCTATATTTGCTCTGGTCTGCGCCGACATTTCGTCAATGGCTGCCGCCGTCCTACGGGGGGCTTCCTTAGCACTCTTTTTAATGTTTTGAATAATCAGCCTGACCTTTGCCTTAAAGCCCTTTGTGTGCAGAAGCTCGGTAAACTCGGGGTTGGCTTGGGCAGATTGCCTTTTAACCTCTTCAAAGTCAGCTCTATCGGCTTCGTGTTGCTTACGGGCGTTTTCAGCCATATCGGAAAATGCAACTTTGAATTTAGCCACAATGCCTTTTGTGTGGCAGAATTCCTCAAACTGTCTGCTTATCTCTTCCTGGTGGTGGTCGTTGTATTGTTCCATAGTTTTTAATCTCCTGATTTTAATAATTTTCTTATTTTTTTCTGCGTGTTTAAGGAGCGTTTTCCATTGCTCCTCGTAACTCGTCGCTTCCATAAATTCATTGAGGTCGTCCTCGGTCAATGCCGTCGTATCTTCGGTCTGGTTATGTGTATTCAATCTTTTTCTGCCTTTCATCTTGTATCGGTTAACTATATTTTAAATTAAGCTTTTGCCTAACACCACAACATAAAAACCGAAAAGTGTTGGTTTCTAAACCTTTTTAAACGACTTTTCTATCTCTTCCGCAATGGCGTTTAACAGTCTCTCGACCTTTTTCTTCTCGCCCTCTCCGCATAAGACCATACTTGAAAGGGTGGACTCTCCCTTGAACGAGGAGATCGCAACCGAAAAATAGGGGGCTTTGTTCAGACAACCGTACCCCACGGCGTTCTTAATCTTTACACCGCTGAAGACGAGTTTATTTTCGTCGAGCACGCCCAAGTTGGAGTAATCGGTAAAAGGGCTTGTGTTCATTCCGCCGTACGTTTTTAAAAATTTATCGAGCGTAGATTTTCCGTATTTCGATACGAGCAGCATAGGGCCTGCTATATCGTTTTTGGTCTGCTTTTGTCTACGCATTTTAGCGGAGACGTCGCCCAGACTTTTTGCAAAGTCGTCGTCGGGGTTGATTTTCACGTTTAGCGTGTAGGTCCCCGTAAGGTTGGCTATACCGGCGGTATCTTTAGCGTATTTACGCAAATCGACGGTGCAGGGTATATTTATTTTTCTCTGCTCGTTCAATTTACCTATTGCCCTTGCATATGCGGTAAGAAATACGTCGTTGAGCGTCGCTCCCCGTTTCCTTGCCGCCGTATGGACGGCAGACATCGTCTTTGCGGAAATGGTTTTTTCTATAAGATATACGCTCTCACTGTCGGTCTTTTGGTATATCTTAGTATTTTTATAACTGCCGAACATAGAAAATATCATTTTCAGCGTAATGCCGGCAGTTCCCTTAATCTCCTTAGTCAGGTGATAAAATTCTCTGTTCATAAGGTGGGAATAATCGCCCCTGTCCTTTCCGTTATAGATATCGCATAGCAGATAAATCAGGCTCTTAAAGCCGCTGCCGTCACATACGAGGTGGCTTACGGTGACGACGAGGGCGTTATTTGAAAGGGTGAAGAGTATTAGCTTTTCGCCTGCGTTCAGCGACTGCGTCAAAAGCGCCTGTCTGTCGGCGGCGTCGTCCAAAACAAGCACGTCGTCTACAGAAAACCCTGCGTTTTCCGTAAACGTATTTTTATCGCTGTCGTAGCGGCATTTGAGGAGGGGGAAGACGCCAACCAGCTTTGCGATTGCCGCTTTCAGCCTGTTGATATTTATCTTTCCTTCAAATTCAATCAATTCGTGTATAAACGGTTCGTGAAATTTCGTGTTGATAAACTGCATTAAATCGAGGGGTTGAGCTCTGTATTCTTTCATTCGGTACTCCTTTTTACCTTTTCATTTTATACCCTTCGGCTAAGCAAACACCACAACATAAAAACCGAAAAGTGTTGGTTTCTGTTGATTTTTTCGAGGGACTCGGGTATAATTTTGGCGAGGTGAATAATATGAACCGTTCGGAATCTAAGTTCAAACATACTGCGGATAAGATGGACAGTGCGTTGATTTCTCTGCTGGAGATTAAGGAGTTTTCGGAGATCAGCATTATGGATATTTGCCAGAGGGCTGGCGTCAACCGTTCGACCTTTTATGCCCATTACGACAACACCTACGACCTGCTCAAGGAGACGCACCGCAACTTAATCGCCAACTTTTTAGAGGAGTGTGATTTCGATTCGCCCGTAGACATTTCGGACATGCGAAATCTCAGCAAGGACGACCTCAACTTTGTCACGCCCAAGTATCTTTTGCCCTATCTGAAATACATACAAAAGCATAAACGGCTGTGTAAGATTTACGCCGATAACGCCCACGCCTTTGAAACCAGCGAAACGGACGATTATCTTATAGAGAATTTGTTTGTGCCTATCTACGCAAAGCACGGCGTAACCGACAAAAAGCTCATTGCCTATATGCAGAAATTCTTTCTCAAGGGGATAGACGCCATAATAAACGAATGGGTGCACAGCGACTGCGAGGACGATATAATGTTCATCTGCGAAATAATAACCTTCTGCGTCCGCCCTATGGCGTGCATTAATTAAAAGATAAAGGCCGCCGATTGCACTTTATGCAATCGGCGGCTGCATAATTTTATGCCGTTTAGCGGCTAAAAATATTTTTTGTTCTTGTAATTGAGGTTAATTAATGATACAATAAGTAAAAGTTTAAGTTGACGGTCATTAGTAAAAGCGATAACGTGAAAAGGTCGTTATATGAAAATCTCTGATAAAGTTAAAAAAATCCCCTTTTTATTGATTGGGTTTATACTTATATTAATCTCTTCCGTATTGCTCGTCTGGATGAGTATCAAGGACAATTCGCAGGCGTCGGCGACGCTTATATTAAAGGTATCTGTTCAGGGACAGTACAGCGTCGACGGGGGAGAGTTTAAACAGCTTGAAAGGGGGGAGAGTATCCCTGCAAACAGGGGAGATTTAACTATAAGGGGATATTTTGAGCTTCAGACAGCGGACGGCGAGTCGATTGGCAGGGTGCCCTCGGAGTGCAATATAGCAATGTGTTTTAACCACATCGGCGCAACCGTGGAAATCGACGGGCAGGAACCCCATATATTCGACGCCGAGCTAAACAGGCTGGGCAGCGACTCCTGCGGGGAGACGTGGATAGATTACGTCTATACGGGTACGGATACCGACGAGGTGACCATAACTTTGCACAATCCGCACGCCTTCGGCAACGTAACGGCGTATAACGACTTCCTTGACAATATGTACGTCAATGCAAGCTCTAACTCCAACTTTGAAAATTTAATGACCAACGAGGGGAGCGTTGAGCGCAGTATTGGCTTCGCCCTGATAATCGTAGGTTTTGTGCTTTTAGGCGTTGCGCTGTATGCCGCACTGCTGCGTTTAAAGCAGGGTACTACAATTCTGCATTACGGACTAATCACCTTTTTTGCAGGTACCTATTTAATATTCGGCTCTAAGAACGTGTCGTTCTGGTGTGGGCTGGTTGCGCTTAACACCTCGGCTATGCTGCTTAGCTCTATGCTCTACGTAATATTATTGAGCAGCCTTGCGGTAAGCCTTTTAGACGGCAGGTTAAAGACGATAGGCAGGGTGGCGTTAGGCGTCTCGGGCGTCAGCGCCGTAGTCATAATGCTCGTCTCCGCCTTTTCCGGCGTACTGTTTTACGATACAAGGCTTGCGTGGGGAATAATACAAAGCGTAATAAACCTTTTAATACTTGTGCTGATGTGTATAAGCATTAAGGACAAAAAGGCGACCAACCTGTTTTTACTGTTGCCGTGTGCGCTGTCCTTTGTGGCTTATTGGCTCGATTTTGCAAGCATTGCCTTCGGCTGGTGGTCTGAGGGGTTTGCCTCAAAGATAGCTTTTGCGGTACTGCTCCTCGTCGCCCTCGTCCTCGTCCTTAAGATTATGCCTGAAAATATACGTGCCGCAATGCGTGAAAAGGAGTTAATCGCCGAGCGTAACAAACTTCAGGTGGAGTTGCAGAACAGCCACGTATCCTTAATGCTCTCACAGATTCAACCTCACTTTTTATACAACGTATTAAACAGCATTTACTATCTTTGCGGTAAGGACGCAACTGCCGCACAGAGTGCAATAAGCTCCTTTTCCGATTATTTGAGAAACAACCTCGATTCTATCGACCGTAACGAACTCGTCCTGTTCGATAAGGAGTTACAGCATATTAAGACCTATCTGGAGCTTGAAAAAATACGTTTCGGGGACGAGCTGGAGATAATTTACGATATACAGACGACGGGCTTCCTTCTGCCCATCTTAACCGTACAACCGCTTGTTGAAAACGCAGTCAAACACGGTACCTCCAAAAAGAGGGGAGGGGGCAGCGTAACCATTTCCACCCGTGAGCGGGAGGACTGTTTTGAAATTAAAGTCAGCGACACGGGCATAGGGTTTGACCCTCTCCGTTATAACGAGGACGGCAAAAACCACGTGGGAATATCCAACGTAAGAGAAAGGCTTCTTATTATGTGCAACGCCACGCTTGAGATAGTAAGCGAGGTGGGGCATGGCACCGAGGCGACGGTAAGAATACCCAAGGCAGAGGAGGGGACAAATTGAGAATTTTAGCCGTAGACGACGAAAGACTTGCGCTTGAAGCGCTTACCGAAGCCATACGAAGCGTCTGCCCCCAAGCCGAGCTGAAGGGCGTAAGGTATGCTGAAGATGCAATTGAATACGCAAAAGAAAGCGTGTGCGACGTGGCGTTTTTAGATATAGAGATGGCAGGGATAAACGGCGTAACGCTTGCGCTAAGGCTTAAAGAGCTTAACCCTGTAATCAACGTTATATTTGTAACTGGCTACGGCAACTACCGCAGCGAGGCGTTCGATATGCATGCAAGCGGCTACGTGGTAAAGCCTGTGACGTGCGAAAAGGTTGCGGCGGAGCTTGCAAACTTAAGGCACCCCGTGTCCGATAGCAAGCGGATAGACATACACACCTTCGGCAACTTCGAAGTGTATCTGGACGGAAAGCCGTTGACTTTCAGGTACACCAAGACGCTGGAGCTGTTGGCGTACCTTGTGGACAGGAAGGGCGCAACCTGCAGCGTGGGCGAGATGATCGCCGTACTTTTCGAGGACGAAGCCGACCACACCACCTACTTTAAAAGCCTGCGTGCAGACCTTTTAAATACGTTTAAAGGGTGCGGCTGCGAGGGGGTAATAGCCCGCAGACACGGCATGCTCGGCGTCGTAAAGGATGCGGTGAGCTGTGATTATTTCGACTTTTTAGAGGGTAAGGCGGTGGGTGCAAACGCCTACTGCGGTGAGTATATGTCGCAGTACAGCTGGGCGGAGGTAACGCACGCCTATCTTGAAAAGCATAGCAGAATTGTCAATTAAAGCTATTACCGTCTGAACGGTTAAAAAGTTTTATTAAAAACACGGCGTCAACACAGCCGTTTTTTAATTTTTGCATACTTTCTGCATACTTTATTGTTATACAATTATTAAAATTATTATTTTATTACGGAGTGAATCAATATGAAGAACCGTATAACAAGTAAAAATTTTGCCAAACTGTTTTTGCTCTGCAGCGCAGCGGCACTGTGTGCCTGCGGCATTGCGGCGTGTACCCGTCAAACCGAAACCGTGGACGTAACCGTCGAACAGCTCGTCGAGGCGAACGACAGGCAGGCAGTCATTGACAAATACGGCGATCTGCACATTAAGGAAACTTCTGAATACGATACGGGTGCAACCTATAATGCAGACGTAATGTTCTACGCCAACGAATACGGTTTGATAATGGACTATTACTACGCAAAGACGGACGGCAGCAGCGCCTATTCCTGCACGTTTATAAACGGAATGTTATATTCTTATGAAAGCAGCGGCGATAGCGTACGTTATATGGCATCTTTATTGGGTGACGGCGATTATAACGTTACGGTAAGTTCGTATTACAATCTGGAGCCGAGCGAGGTAACTAAAGGTCCCGAACTCAAGGACGGAAAGATAGTAGTCGAGGCGGAAGACAGCTACGAACCGCTCGGTTATTGCGAGACAAAGACCTTCTATTACAATGCTGAAACTTTGCTTTTAGAGAAGATGACTTCGGTCTTTACCCTCGATAACGAATATTTTGAGGGCTGGACGAACACCGAAGCAATCTACGAATACGGTTGTTCGGACTACGTCCCTGCGTTGACTGCGTACAATGCGCATAGAAATGCTGAGGACAAGACCAACTTTATCGTCGTGCGCAATGCCGGTACTGAGGACGAAAACCGCAGGGAGTACGAGATAAGTCAGTCTGGAAAGTTATACTTAAGCAACAGAGAGGGAACCAATTATTGCCTGTTTGCAGACGCAGACTGCACCGAAGAAGTCAGCGATTACAGGGACTATATTCAGGACGGCTACGTACCCGTATTCTACTTAACCGAAAAGACGTTGCCCACGCTTAAAGAGTTGCTTGAGGCAAACGACGTGGTTACCGTTGTGAATAAGTATGGCAACTTACACCTTTCGTATACGTACGAAAGCGAAGGTGTCGAATACAGCGTCATATGTCACTATTCCAGAAACGATTACGGTATGGTCTACGATTTGGAGTGGAAAAGTGCGGATGGCGAAATATGCTCTTCCGAAACGGTTATGAACGGCGTAATATACGGTTATGACAGCGAAGATAAGACGACGGGAGAGCCTGAGGGACTGTATTTTAACATAGTTGCCGCAGACAACTACAATAAATTCTTCAGCAATTTCTATAAGAATATGATGTTCGGGGAAAATATCTCGGGCAAGATATATCTTTCGGACGGAAAGATTGTCTTAGCCGAGTACGTCGAGGGGCAGGACAAGACCGTATATTATTATTTCAACGCAGACACTCTGCTTTTAGAGAGCTATAAAGACGGTGATTTTGAGGATAAAGTAACGTACGGCGGCGAGTACACCCCGCCCAGAAGAGCATACAACAAACACCAAAGCGCAGAGGACAAAAAGGAAATAACCATTATCCAATACCCCGGCACGGATAACGAACAGAGAACAACCTGCACCGTATCCGTATCTTCGGGTGTGTGTCTGTATTATAAAAACAGGGATGAATACGCTCTGTACGAAAACGTCTCCTGTACGAACGAAATCGAAGACGTCACCCAATTTATTGAAGATAACACATATCCTACGCTCTACGTAGGTCAAAAGAGGACTGAGGCAATAAGCTTTGAGTATACCTATACTCAGGCCGACTATGACGAGTTTGAATGTCTTTTATCCGACTTTGAAGCGGCTGCAATGAACGAGGATGAAAGCATGTCTTCCGTGCAGATTGCCTATGATTATATGTGGGATAAATACATGTATATAGACGCTCAGTCGTTGATAGCCAGGGCCATATACGACCAGGATAACACCGATTCGAAGTGGAGCGATTACGTTACGGCGTATAAGGCATACCTGCAAGCTATCGACGACATAAATGCAACCTATAAAAATCTTTACGAGGCAGACGTAGCATATAACGACCTTCTGTTTAAA
The DNA here is from genome assembly GCA_051892535.1 of Candidatus Coproplasma sp. Lineage (GTDB taxonomy): Bacteria > Bacillota > Clostridia > Christensenellales > Borkfalkiaceae > Coproplasma. Next base: position 15,030 of record JBJFGI010000027.1, read on the forward strand.
GGCTGGTCTGAGGAGGACATAGCTAAGCTTACAGGCATCACCGATGAAAACAGCCAGAGAATTTCGCAGCTTACTCTTGAAAATCAGGACATACAAAGGGCTGTTTCCGGAATGTACGGTAACTATTCAACCTTTATGGAAGAAGCGGGGAAATTGTATTCTCAGTTGGTTGCCAACAATCAGGAGATTGCAAAGCTGAGAGGCTATGACAACTATTACCAATACGCCCAGAAGGCAGTATATTCCCGTGACTGGAATGAGGCAGAAATAGAAAATTTCAGCGCATACGTCAAAGAATATCTGGTTCCTCTTTACAGTCAGATATCCAGAAGAGTTACGGATATAACGTTAACCGAAGAGCAATTAAAACAGGCAGAAATAATTGTTGGTAATTTAGTGTACAGTCAGCTGGAAACGGACTACGTATCTATGTATTTTAACTCCTTCGGCGGAACGCTTGGCGAACATTTCAACTCTTTGTTCGATAAGGGGTTGGCGCTTTTCGCAGAGGGTGACAACGGCAGTGCCACAGCTTATACCGACTATATGGAGTATTACGGTACACCTTACTGTGTGTTCGGCTCGGGGAATTATTATCAGAGTGTAAATGCGGTAATACACGAGTCGGGTCATTACGTAAGCGCCTATAATTATTCGTTTATAGAAACGTCGTATGACCTTTTAGAAACACATTCTCAGGGTAACGAGTTTTTATTCCTTGCCTTTATGAAGGATTACCTCGACGAGGAAGTTTACGAGTATTGTGTTCTTAGCAAAATTGAGAGTGTTCTCAACAGAATAATTCAGATGTCTGTCATAAACGAATTTGAATATACGGTTTACAGTGCCGTCGATACGCCCTACACGGTGGAAGACTATGCAGACATACTCGATACTCTGTGTGACGAATACGGTATAAGTGACGGAGTTACTAATGCTTTTTCCCAATACACTATTTACGTATCGTGTGCTAATCCTTGTTATTACATAAGCTACGGAGTGTCGCTCGTTCCCACCATTGATTTGTTTATAAAAGCTCAGGAAAATTATAAGGTTGCGCAGGAGTGCTACAGAATTCTGCAGGAGGATGCGGCAAAGGAAGACGGATTTAAGGCAGCCCTCGCCCTTGCAGGCATAGGCAGCCCGTTTGACGAGTCGACCTTCTTAAACATTAAAGAGGCGTTCGATATCGATGCCGTTATGTATAACGATGCGGTGCAGGACGCACTGCTTGCCGAGGAGAGCGAAATAAGGGATTTGGTAACGCTTACGGAAGAGGACGAAAGAGTTACCTGGAACGAAGACGGAAAGGTATTGCTCTTAACCTTCCATAAGTATCCGGGCAGCTACGTTGAAGGCGAAACGTCCGTCACGGGCAGTTGGTATATGTGGACGGTAACCGACGGCGAAATAATCGACTGGTACGCAGAAAACCAATATAACAGCACTGTGTTTGCGGACAAGCTCAAGCAGGTGTTAGGTATGCCTATAAGCTCAACCAACACCTATATCTCCGCAGTATGGGTAGACGTTAACAACGTCATCCGCCCTGCATACCAGACAGACCCCACCGCTCAACTGACGGCGGCAGATTTGGACGGCTCCTCGCTCGGGATATACGAAGAGTGGTTCAACGCCAATATCATAAGCTCCTACTGTTCAACCTGGGGACAATACCCCTGGACGAGGCTGGGTTACACCTACAACTGGGATTCAGAGGACGTTTACGGTCTCTCCGAATTCGTTATCCTTCCCGGCTCCGAAATAACGGTTGAATTCACCAAGACGATAGACGAGTTCGTCGTCTGGCTCTATAATCAGTCTGCAGCAGGCGAAGCAAATCAGGCAGCATAAAAACTAAAGATAAAAAAATTTATAAAGGAGAGATATTATGAATTTTATTGAAAAAGTGTTCCCCGAACTTGCAGGTCAGACCCTGCCCGTGATTATCATCACGCTGTCAGTTACTTTAGCTGTCTATATACTGATTGTAGCGGCAGAGTGGAAGATGTTCACCAAGATGGGTGAAAAGGGCTGGAAATGCCTCATCCCCGTGTACAACCTGTACATAATGCTTAAAAGGTGCGCTAAGGTTTCCTACCTCTGGCAGATGATAGTTGGCGGCGTAATAATTGCATTAATTGATATATTGAGCTATGCAAAGGTCATTGACGCCGAAATTACCTGGATGGCTATCGTGTTCGGCCTTTTGCAGCTTGCGGCAATAATCTGGGTGCTCGTCATCGAAATCAAGTATATGCACGGCATATCCAAGTCGTTCGGTCACGGCGCAGGCTTTACGGTAGGTTTAATACTCTTAACCTTTATCTTCACCTTAATTTTAAGCTTCGGCAGCTCTCAGTATCAGGCTGTCAACCAAGAGGCGAAAGAGTAAAACAAAGGGTAATAACGGGAGGATATGAATGGAAAATTTTATTAACTGGGTTCGTGATTTATCGGACGGAGCTTTCGACGGCGTTTCTGCACCCGTAATAATCGCAATGAGCGTAGTGGCAGGTCTTTTGATTATCGCTTCAATCTTCGCCTTTGGCGTTTCGGTATATCTTGCAGTAAAATACGTTTCGTATAATAAAAAGAAGAGCAGTTGCGGCAAGACGGGCGAGCAGGTTGCAAGGAATATTCTTGACAGAAACGGACTTGATAATATTAAGGTTACCGCTACGGGTTCAATACTCTTTGGCAACAGCTACAGCCACTTTTTCAAAAGAGTCAGGCTTCGCCGCCTTACCTGGAAAAAGGACAGCGTCACCTCGCTTGCCATGGCTGCGCAGAAATCTGCCCTCGCCGTGCTGGATAAGGAGGGCGACAAGGATATGAAGGCAAGGGTGAGAATGACGCCTTTAATCTACTTCGGACCCGTCGCCTTTGTACCTTTGGTATTAATAGGTGCGCTGCTCGATATATTCCTGTTCACGGGCGGTAACGGCTTATGCACGTTTATCTTAACCTGCGTTGCCTCCGTAATCTACGTTATATCCTTCGTTATGTCCATTCTCGTATTAAAGACGGAGAAAAAGGCACAGCAGAGGGCGTATGAGATTATGAAGGAGCATGGGCTCGCCACCGAAGAGGAGCTTGAGGACTGCAAAAAGCTGTTCAAGCTGTATAATATCGAATACATAAACGATATGGTAATTGCCCTTCTCGAACTCATCTACAGGATATTGCAGCTTATCGCATTAGCGCAGAGCTCGTCCTCGTCCAATTAAAATTAAATAAAACAGATAAGCGCCCCGAAAACATTTTCGGGGCGCTCAACTTTTATTTTAAAATTACACGTTGGGGAACAAAGCCTTGTCAACTACCGCAAAGTCGGCTTTAATCTGGTCGGTATCGACGAACACTTCCGCCTTAACCGAGTCGATAAGCTCTTTCGTGCTCAACGGGCTCATGCACAGGAAGGGCAGTCTGCGGACGGCTGCAATCCAGGTCAGCAGGCGGTTGAACGAGGGCTTAACGCTGTCAGCGATTTCGCCGAAGTAGTAGTGGCAGAACTTATCCCAGACCTTCATAGCCCTCTCCCTCGGCATACCGATTACTCTGTCGGAAAAGACTGCGTGGGAGCAGTAAACGCAGGCGAGCTCAACCATGGGGTGACCCTGACTGATATCGCCCATATCTATCATCTCCAGCTCGTCGTTACGGACGAGTACGTTCTTCTCGTGGTAGTCGCCGTGAATTAACGTGTTGCGGGTGGGGATAATGTCGAGCAAGGAGTCGTAGCGGCTTATCTCTTCCTGCGTCATCCACTTGGACATGGGCGCCATCGAGCTTCTGAATATCTCAGAAGCGGGCTGAAGCGTTCCTTCGGGTTGAGAGATGGAGTGAATTTCTTTAGCAAGCTCTGCGTACTTTTTGATATAAAAATCCTCGTTTTCAGGGTTGTTGATAATGAGGGAGGCGAGGTTGTCTGCGTCCATCAACTCATACATAACGCCGTAGCAATCGCCTACTCTGACTACGTCAAAAGAAATGGCGGTGGGCAGTCCGCACTTGAACGCCTTCTGGGAGCACTCTCTTTCTCTCTCTATGTATTCCATAGTAATTTCAGGGCGGTAAACCTTAATAATCGTCTCAGCGTCATAGCGGTAGATTTTGCCGACGCCGCCCTGACCGATAAGCTTGCAGCCCTCGATGGAGAACTGGCGCAACCTTCTCGAAATGTTGATAATATCGGTAAAGCCCGTCATCTCGAATATCTCGTATACGTCGTTGTTTACGTTTATAACTTCGCTTTCGGCTTTAGCCTTCTTTACCTTTAAAACCACTCTCAGTCCTGCGCTGGAGATGTACTCTAAATTCTCGGCGTCGAGAACCACTTTGTCGCAGGGGTTTGCGTTGATAAGGTTAAAAATCTCGCTCTCCAAAACGGGGGCGGAAGTGGAGTCAACTCTGCCTTCAACCCTGACGGTTAAAGTATTACCGTTGACGTTACCCGTAACAGTTAAACTCATATCTATCTCCTTATAACCGTATTGCTACGGTTTTTATTATATTTATCTTGCCTATATAATATCACGTTTTAAAGCTTTTGTAAAACAGCTTAAGGCATAGTTTACGGATAAATAAATATAGTCATTAATTAACATTATTCTGTTATAATTGAGTGCGGTGGGCGGTAAATTAAAAACGGCTATAGACAAACGTAAAAATCTGTGATAATATTAAATCAAGCAAAAGAACGGTTGTAAGGAGGGAGCTATGAAACTTTTGGAATTAATTGGCAATCTGATTTGCTTTTGGGTGAAGATTGAGAGAAGGTACGACGCAATTAATCGGGACGAGGAAAAGAGGGATAAAAGCGTAAAGCTCGGCGTCCGCTCTATTATCCAGTCGGTTATATGCGGAGTAGTTATTATCCTTCTCATCTGGGGCTTGTTCTTATGCTTAAACCACCTTGAGAGCATCAAGATAGGCGACGGTACCTACAGTGCCCCGTTCCTGACCATATTAGGCATAGTTGTCTGCGCCTTGTGTGCCGTCGTACTCTTATTCGACGGTATGTTCGGTGCACTCGTCTATATGGTCTACCAGTCCAAGCTCAATAAAAAGGGTATCCGCTGGGTTGCGTTGGCGGTATGGCTGGTAATGATTGTCGCAATAATAATCTTTGCGTTAATAATGTTTTTAAATTTTAAATAAAAGGATGTACTTATGAATATTTGGCACGATGCGCCTGTGGACAGCGTAAAAAGAGATTTGTTTGACGTATATATCGAGATACCCAAGGGATGTAAGGTTAAGTATGAGCTGGATAAAGCTACGGGGCTTCTGCGTGTGGACAGAATTTTATATACCTCTACGGTATACCCCTGCAACTACGGTTTAATCCCGCTGACGCTTGCCGACGACGGCGACCCGTTGGACGTGCTCGTTCTCTGTACGGAGCAAATCGTTCCCGGGGCAATAGTCAAGTGTCTGCCCATCGGCATAATAAAAATGGTGGACGGCACCGCAATGGACGAAAAGGTGATTGCCGTACCCGAAAACGACCCGTACTACAAGCACTACGGCGACGTAACCGAGCTGCCTAAACACATATTTGACGAGATGATGCACTTCTTTGAAGTCTATAAGGCTTTGGAGAATAAGTCCACCTACGTCGACAATATCTACGGCAAGGCGGAGGCGGAGGAGATTATAGCCAAGTGTATGGCTGCTTACGAGAAAAAATATAAGTAAACGGGTACATATGAACAAGTAAAAAAATAAAGGGGGGGTAACTTCGGTTACCCCCTTAATATGTCTTAGTTAACCCACTTTTTTGCATACGGCAAGCAGCGGCGGGAAGAGCAGGGAAACGGTTATCACCGTACAGATGACCTGCGTCGCCATGGTGGGTAGCGACGTCAGAAAATAAGCCTTAGCCGTTGCAAGGTCAAAGGAGTAGAACAGCGGCGTGATAATATCGTCCAACAGCGTAAAACAGGCGTTTGCGAGCGCTGCGGTGCAGACGATAATTATAAGCCTTACGGCGGTCAACTCCCCCTTAAACCTCTTTCCAATAAACGCAAACAGCAGGACGAAGAGGTTGTAGTAGATAAAATACAGAATTATTACAGTCGGGAAAAACCCGAAGATAAAGCACCTTAAGATGCAGAAGGCGTTGGCGACGATTAAACTCCGCCGAAAGCCGAAGCGGAAGGCAAAGGTCAGAAGCAGTACGGTTACGACTTCCACCCCTGCGACAAAGCTTAAGGCGTACTGTCCGCCGATGAGCAGGGCGGTATATACCCCGATTATCGCAAAATCTTTAGCTCTCATTAAAACGTTGTGAATACCCAGACGTAAACGCAACCGTTTTTAACGGTCAGGCTCTCTGCGCCGTATATTGCCGAGCCTAACGTCTGTCCGTCGTATTCATACGTGCCCCAGGCAGTGTTGGCGTTTTCGGTATCGCTGGTGTACAGCATCCAATAGGTGTTGGTGGTCTGGGACGTTCCGTTAATGCCCGTCACCATTCCGTCGGAAACGGTAAAGGAGAGCTCTCCGTCTTTCTGCATATCCTCCATATACTGTAAAAGCGTTTCGCCGTCATATGCCTGGCTGACGGTTATGGCAACGGGCTCGACCTCTTTGTTGCAGCCGACAAAGCACACGCCGAAGACGGTGGCAATCAGGCAAAGCAATAATGCAATCCAACTCTTTTTTAAATTTTTCATATAAAAATCTCCTTTAAAAATGATTTATGTAATAAAAAAACGCCCTGTTAGGGCGTAGATAAAAAAACACCCCGAAGGGCGTGACAAATTATAGCTATCTGCAACCTCCGTAACGCCCAAGACAGACAGCCTTTATTTTCGGCGGACAGGCAATCGGACTTTTACCGTAATGGCTGTTGCGACGGATTTGCACCGTACTTCCCCTGCTTTCGCCCTGAAAAGATTTCAGGTCACTCGCACCGAACTGTTAAATTCTAAGCAATTATAAACTATTGACTTGTTAAAGTCAAGTATATTTTACTAAACCCCATTTGTTGACAAACTATCGGCGTTAAACTATAATATAAAGTAATAGCGTTAATAATTTTTAAGGTTAAACAGATAGACAATGAAGATTATAGACATAATTAACAGTAAAAAAGCTTGTCTTTCTTTCGAGGTGTTCCCGCCCAAGACGAGCGATAAATACGAATCGGTCAAACAGGCGGTTGACAGCATTGCCGCACTCTCGCCCGACTTTATGAGCGTGACGTACGGCGCAGGCGGCGGCACAAGCGACTACACCGTCGGAATTGCCAAGCATTTAAAGGAGTTAGGGGTGGAACCTTTAGCTCACCTTTCCTGCATCTCCTCGGACAAGGCGGACGTGGCTAAAAAGCTTGCCGCACTCAAGGCGGAGGGTATTGACAACGTGCTGGCGTTAAGGGGGGATATCCCCAAGGATTTCGTCGGCAATATGGACTATCACTACGCAAGCGAGCTGGTTAAGGAGTGCAAGGATACCGGCAATTTCTGCATTGGCGGAGCCTGCTATCCCGAAGGTCACCCCGAGAGTGCAACCCTCTTTTCCGACATAGAGAATTTAAAGAAGAAGGTAGACGCAGGTTGCGACTTTTTAACGACGCAGATGTTCTTTGATAACGACGTATTCTACAGCTTTTTGTCCAAGGTGAGGGAGGCAGGCATTTACGTACCCGTAATTGCAGGTATTATGCCCGTGACCAACGCTGCAAGCATCAAGCGAATCGTCTCCCTCTCCGGCGGTTACCTTCCCACACGCTTCAAGCGAATTATAGACAGGTTTGGCGACAACCCCAAGGCTATGACGGAAGCAGGCATAATATACGCCAGCGAACAGATAATCGACCTGTATGCAAACGGCGTCAAGGCGGTGCACGTCTACTCTATGAACAAGCCCGAAGTGGCTTCGGCTATCAAGGCTAACCTTTCAAGCATTATATGACGACCTTGCTTTCTACCCGTTTAAATTGCGTAGACCGCAGCGAAACGCTGTATTATCTCGGCTATACTAAGGGGGTAACGCCGTCGGAGGAGGTCATAGAACTCTTCGACGAGTGTGAAAAACTCATACTCGGTGCGCAGGATTTAAAGGCGGTGTACGACGTGTACGATATCAAAGTCGACGGCGACGAGCTGGATTTGGGCTTTGCAAATATTCACAGCCATTCGCTTGCGCTCAACTTAAAGGGCTGCAGCCGCATTGTTCTGTTTGCGGCGACGGCAGGTTCGGGTGTGGACAGGCTTATAGTCAAGTACTCCAAGATTTCGCCGTCGAGGGCGGCGGTGCTTCAGGCGATGGGTGCGGCGCTCGTTGAGAGCTGGTGCGACGAGATCTGTGCAAGATTAAAACAAAAATACAACGTAAACTCCTCCCGTTTTTCGTGTGGGTTCGGCGACTGCAAAATTACCCTTCAAAGGGACATATTCGCCGCCCTGTCCGTCACCAAGCGGTTGGGTATAACCCTCTCGGACGACTGTTTTATGACCCCGACCAAATCGGTTACGGCGATGGTAGGCATTAAAGACTTATGAACGTTAAAGAAAAATTAGCAAACTCCATATTGATTTTAGACGGCGGAATGGGTACGCAGCTTCAGGCGGCAGGTCTGCCTTTGGGCACTCTGCCCGAGGAGTGGAATTTAACCCACCCCGAAGCGGTTAAAAAAATTCATACCGAATATCTGCAGGCGGGTTCAGACGTCATATGCGCCAACACCTTCGGCGCAAACTGCCTTAAATACGGCGACAGGACGGAGGAGGTTATCCGTGCTGCGGTCAGTATTGCTAAGGAGGCGGCAAACGGCTTTAAAGATGCCTTCGTCGCCCTCGACGTAGGTCCTACGGGCAGACTGTTAAAACCCCTCGGCGACCTTGAATTTGAAAGTGCGGTGGAGATATTCAAACGTACGATTAAAGCTGGCGTTGAGGCTGGTGCGGATATTATTTTCGTCGAGACGATGAACGACTTGTACGAGCTTAAAGCCGCAGTGCTCGCCGCAAAGGAGGTGTGCGACCTCCCCGTGTTTGCCACTGCAGTTTTCGGCAGGGATTGCCTTACGATGTCGGGCGGAACTCCCGAAGCTACGGTTGCCCTTCTTGAGGGGTTGGGGGTAGACGCCCTCGGTACAAACTGTTCGCTCGCCCCTGCAGAACTCACCGAGGTTGCCCAAAGGATGCTTAAGGTGTCCTCTACGCCCGTGATAATCAAGCCCAACGCAGGTCTGCCCGAAGAGAGGGACGGCAGGACGTATTATTCGTTATCCTCCGAGCAATTCGCCTCGGATATGCTTGTCTTAGCGCAAAAGGGCGTAACCGTCTTAGGCGGTTGTTGCGGCACTACACCCCGATATATCCTTGAATTAACGCAGAAATTGCAGGGTGTGGAGTTTAAGAAAGTAACCGAAAAACGTCTAACCGTCTGTTCCTCGTATACCCATGCGCTGTATTTCGGGGATATCCCCGTACTTATAGGCGAACGAATCAACCCCACGGGCAAGAAAAAGTTAAAGCAGGCGCTGAGGGAAAACGATATGGCGTATATCCTCGGCGAGGCTGTCGGGCAGTCTGAAAACGGTGCCCACGCCCTGGACGTAAACGTCGGTCTGCCCGAGATAGACGAGGAAAGGGTTTTATGCGACTGCGTACGTGAAATTCAGGCGGTAACCGATTTACCGCTGCAGATAGACACCTCTTCGTTCAAGGCTATGGAGAGCGCAATGCGTATATACAACGGCGTTGCGATAATCAACTCGGTAAACGGCAAGGCGGAGAGTATGCAGGCGGTATTCCCCCTCGTAAAAAAATACGGCGGTCTGGTAATATGTCTTACGCTTGACGAGAGCGGAATTCCCTCCACGGCAGAGGGCAGGATAGCTATTGCCAAAAAGATTATAGCCACGGCAGAGAGTTACGGCATTGCAAAAGAGAGGTTAATCTTCGATACTCTCGCCATGGCGGTTTCCGCAGACCCTACGGCGGCTTCGGCGGCGTTAGACGCATTAAAGGCTATCCGCTACGGGCTGGGCTGCCACACCTCTTTAGGTGTATCGAACGTGTCCTTCGGTCTGCCGCAGAGGGATTATATAAACTCAACCTTCTTCTGTATGGCGTTGAACGCAGGTCTCTCGGCAGCCATCTATAACCCCTACTCGCTGGAGATGACTAAGACTTACAAATCCTTCCTCGCTTTAACGGGTAAGGACAAGAATTTCGAGGGCTACATTGCCTTTGCCAACGGACAGGCGGTTATCGCCCCCGTTGCGGCGCAGACCGATAAAGATTTGAAGTACTGCATAATCAAGGGCTTAAAGGACGAGGCGGCGCTCTCCTGTCAGAGACTGCTTGCCACCCTGCCCCCTATGGACGTGGTCAACGGTGAAATTATCCCCGCCCTGGACGAGGTGGGCATAGGCTTTGAAAACAAGACGGTGTTCCTACCTCAGCTCTTAATGAGTGCGGAGGCGGCGAGGGCAGCTTTTGCTAAGGTTAAAGAGTGCCTGTCCTCCAACGAAAACGCAAAAAGGACCAGGATAGTTTTAGCTACCGTCAAGGGCGATATCCACGATATCGGCAAAAACATCGTTGCAACGCTTTTATCCAACTACGGCTTCAAGGTGTACGACTTAGGCAAGGACGTTCCCCCCGAAGAGGTGGTTAAAAAGGCTAAGGAGACGGGTGCGCAAATCGTCGGTCTGTCGGCTCTGATGACGACCACCGTCGCCTCAATGAAGGAGACGATAGAACTGTTAAAGGTGGAGTGCCCCGAGGTGTTGACCTGCGTAGGCGGCGCCGTACTCAACAGGGAGTATGCCGAGCAGATAGGCGCAGACAGGTACTGTAAAGACGCAATGCAGACCGTCCGTTTTGCCGAAGAGGTGGAGGAAGGACTGACCAAATAAAGTTAAATAAACCAATTTTAAGCGGTGCCGTAAGGTACCGCTTTTTCTCTGCCTGAGCGTAAAAAATATGTTATAAAAACTCATAATTTGTAACATAAAATCAGCGATGAAAAAGGCATAAAAAAATTGCCCGTCAAAGCAGAAGCTTTAACTGTATTTTTTTGTGTGAAAGATAGATTATGCAAGCTCTTGCGGGGGTGAAATGTAATAAAAACCGTTGACAGATATGGTGTTAAATGGTATTATATTAGTATACGAATATTCGTATACTATCGGCATTCGGACGGGTAAAGCGAATATCAACTGAGCCTACCCGTCTTTGCTGAAAAAAATTAACGTAAGAGAGAAAAAAATATGAGTATTTTATTATGCGACAGCAATGGTGAACTCTGGTTTGACGTCGTTAAACAGCTTGGTATGGATTTCATCTCTATGCCCTATTGCTATTGTGACAAGGAGTACAGTTACGATCTCGGTGAAAACACCGATTTTGCCGCCTTTTATGCGGCGGTGAGGGCGGGTAACGTGCCCAAAACTATGGCGCTTAACCCTGAAAACTACAAGGATATTTTAACGCCCTATTTCGAGGCGGGCGAGGACGTTTTATACGTAAGCTTTTCCCACGCAATGAGCGGTACGTTCAACCAGCTTGACGCAGCTTTAGCGGAGTTGAAGGAGAGGTTCCCCGATAGAAAATGTACGGTATTCGATACCAAATCCATTTCGCTCGGCGCAGGCATACAGATGCTTGCGGCAGGCAGAAAAAAGCAAGAGGGCGCAACCGACGAGGAGATTGTGGAGTTTTTAAAGGACTTTACCAACAAGGTCTGCGTTTACTTCTCCGTTGACGACTTAATGCATTTAAAGAGGGGTGGAAGGCTCTCCGCCGTGTCCGCAATTGCAGGTACGATTTTAAACATTAAACCCATTTTAACCATCAACGAAAAGGGTGGGCTTAACGTTCTGGAAAAGGCTAAGGGCAGAAGGAATGCCGTTCGTACTCTTGCGCAAAAGGTCATAGACGGTCTTAAGGATACCTCCTATCCCGTCTACATACTCGATGCGGACTGCAAAGAGGAGGGTGACGAGCTGGCTGCTATCATCAGGGAAAAACGCCCCGATGCAGAAGTTATCCGTCAGATTGTCGGTCCCGTAATCGGTACCCACTGCGGACCCGGCACCCTGGGCGTAATATTTATCGGCGACAAGAGACCTATTGAGTTGGAGGCAGACAATGATTGAAGTTAAAGAGATATTTTCCAAAAGAGACAAGAAGAAGTTTTTCAAGTTTCAGCATACGCTCTATGCTAAGAACCCCCATGCATACAGCAACCTCTACGCCGACGAGTTTGCGGAGTTCGACCCCGAGGTCAACGACGCCTTCCGTTTTGCCGATTGCAGAATGTTTTTAGCCTATAAAGACGGCAAGATTGCAGGGCGTATTGCTGCCATCTGGCACAGAGGCGTAAACGAAAAGACGGGTAAAAAGCAGATGCGTTTCACCCGTTTCGACGTCATCGACGATTTCGAAGTTACCAAGGCTCTGTTCGCAAAAGTAAACGAGTGGGCTAAAGAGCTGGGAATGGAAGAGATTATCGGACCTATGAGCTTCTCCGACTTAAACGAAGAGGGTATGCTCATCGAGGGCTTTGACAGGGACAGCACTTACATAGAGATTTACAATAACCCCTACTACGTAGAGCATATGGAGAAGTTAGGGGCGTACAAGGTGGTGGACTGGAATTGCTACCGCATTAAAGTGCCCGAGACGACCGACGATAGGTTGGACAGGCTTGCAGCCGCCGTCAAGAAGAGAGGCGGTTACGAAACGATAGACGTAAAATACCTTGTAAAACACGACAAGGAGAAATTAAAGAAATACATTATGCAGGCGTTGGACGTTCTGGACGAGGCGTTTGAAGATTTATACGGCACCAGCCCTATAAACGAAAAGCAGAAAAAGAGGGAGATGGATACCATTTTAACCATACTCGTTCCCGAGCTCGCCTGCGTAGTAACCAAGGACGACAAGGTTGTGGCGTACGGCTTTATGATGCCCTGCATAAAGGAAGTTATGCAAAAGGGCAAGGGGCATATCTTCCCCTTCGGAATAATACCGTATATAAAGGCTATGAATCACGTAGAGATTGCCGAGATGATGAGTATCGGCGTAGCCAAAGACCACGCCAACAAGGGCACCGTTGCAATTATTATGAGCGAGTGTCTGCACGGTCTTAAAAAGCTTGGTGTTAAATACCTTGAAACCGGTCCCGAGCTGGAGTATAACAACAACGTCCAGAATTTGTGGAAGGATTACGAAAGGGAGATTGCTAAAAAACATCGTTGCTGGGGTCTGGAAGTCAAGTAAATTAATTTGTATCTGAGAGAATAGAGAGACCAATGATAGAAGTTAAGGAAATATCTTCGAAAAGAGATAAGAAGAAGTTTTTTAAGTTTATTTTCGATTTATACAAGGGTAACCCTCACGCCTGCCCCAATCTGTATGCGGACGAGTTCGACGAGTTCAATCCCGAGGTAAACGACGCCTTCCGCTTTGCCGAGTGCAAGATGTTTTTGGCGTACAAGGACGGCAAGATTGCAGGCAGAATCGCAGGCATTTGGCATAAGGGGGTAAACGAGAAGTTCGGTTATAAGCAACTGCGCTTCACCCGTTTTGACGTAATCGACGACTTCGAGGTTACAAAAGCCCTGTTCGCAAAGCTGTTCGACTGGGCGAGAGAGCTGGGAATGGAAGAGATCATAGGACCTATGAGCTTTTCCGACTTAAACGAAGAGGGTATGCTCATAGACGGGTTCGATAAGGACAGCACTTACATAGAGATTTACAACTACCCCTATTACGTAGAGCATATGGAAAAGTTGGGGGCATACAAGGTGGTGGACTGGAACGCCTACCGCATTGCTTCCCCTACGGAGCTCGACCCCAGAATTAAGAGGATTTCAGAGGGTGTAATGCAAAAATACGGGTATGAAATCCTCGATATGGAGTACCTCGTAAAACACGATAAAAAGAAGCTTGAAGAGTACGTTATGCAGGCTTTGGACGTAATGGACGAGGCGTTTGAAGATCTGTACGGCACCAGCCCTACTAACGAAAAGCAGAAGCGCAGACTTATGAAGACTATGCTCTCCATACTCGTTCCCGACTTTGCAACCGTTGTAACCCAGAACGATAAGGTCGTGGCTTACGGCTATATGATACCCTCTATGAAAGAGGTTATGCAAAAGGGCAGGGGGCATATAATCCCCGGCGGAATTATCCCTCTCTTAAAGACAATGAATCACCCCGAAGTGGTGGATTTATTGCACATTGCAATGGCTAAGTCACACGCCAACAGGGGCGTGCCTTCAATAATATTAGCCCACTGCGTTGAAGGCTTGATTAAACACGACGTCAAGTACTTAGAGGCGGGGCCCGAGCTGGAGGAAAACAGACACGTTCAGAATCTCTGGAAGAGTTTTGAAAAACTGTATTCCAAGACCTTCCGCTGCTGGGGTTTAAAGGTGGAGGCGGAATAGACGCAATAATATGACAGACGGGCAGCCGTCTGTTTGAGGTGATATATTGTCGACAGACGAAGATTTTAAACTGAATACCGTACCTGACGAGGGAGAAGGCGGTGCGAATGCCGAAGAGAGTGCGCAGGCAGCGCCCTTGACGGAGGAGAGCGAGGTGCAGGCGGAAGCGGCTGCAACTTTGGCTGAGGGACAGACTCAGTCGGAAGAAAGCCGCACCGAAGCGGATAATAAACCGTCAACTGACGAAGCCAAACCCGACACCCAAACAACTCAGGTGGCAAAACCCAAGAGCAAGACGTCCAAAATTATAATGAACGTCATTTTAGTCGTGCTCATCGGTTTAGGTATTTATTCGCTGTTCGGCATAGTTAACGAAATTAAGCCCGGCGAAGGTGCTACTTTCGGCGAGGTGTTCGCCAACGCAAGCCCTTGGTTTATGGTGTTGCTGGTGGGCATCGTGCTCGTTATTATGTGCCTGGACTGCACAAAATTCTGCATTATCGACAAGACGGTTACGGGGAGCTACAGGTTCGCTTCGTCTATCAAGACGAGCTTTTTAGGCAAGTACTACGACGCCGTCACGCCCTTTTCGACGGGTGGACAGCCTATGCAGATTTACTACCTCAACTCCAAGGGTATAAGCGGTGGAAATTCAACGGCTATCGTGCTCATCCGCTATTTCTCCAGCATATTCACCTGGGCGTCGCTGGGTGCTGCGTTAATGATAGCGGGTACTGTTAACCACGTCTTAGACGGTACTACGGGCAAAACCCTGCTTATGATTACGGGCTGGATAGGCGTGGCGATAAACCTGCTTTTGCCCATTTTTATCGCATCGTTCCTCATCTTCCCCAAGATGATGTATGCGCTTACGGGCGGAATAGTCAAGCTCGGCAAAAAGATGAAAATCGTCAAGGATGAGGAAAAGACGCTCAAAAAAGCAACCAAGGTTGTAGACGATTTCAAGCACTCGTTCAAGGTTATGGCAACTTCGCCGTTCAACCTTATAATGCTCATTATCGTCAGCTATGCAGAGGCGTTTTTAACCTTCTCCGTGCCCTTCTTCGTTATGAAGGCGTTTAACTGCGACGTGGCGGGACAGCTCATAACCGTAATGTCGCTGAACGCATTCGCCACCTTCGGCGTATCGTTCATACCCACCCCGGGCAATTCGGGCGTAATGGAGGGTATGGCGGCGCTTGCGTTCTCGTCGTTTGCAGGCAATACGCTTGCCTGGTCGGTACTCGTCTGGAGGCTTATAGTCTACTATATCTATATTATAATAGGTCTCGGCATAACCGTTAGGGATATAATCAAAAAGAATATCCGTAACAGGCGCAATAAGAAGACGGACGGCGAAGAACAACGTAATAATTCTTAGTTTAAACGGGTGAATTTCGCCCGTTTTTCGCTATAAAAAATTATAGGTATAAATGATTGCATATCTTGATAAGGTGTGTTATAATAAAAATAAGCGGAATACAAAACAAAAAAATAAACCGTTCCGCACGACTTTTTTCAGAGGAGATTATGGACGACCCATCTAAGCGACGAGCATGTCGCTTTCAGCTTTTTGTAGATACGCCCCGAATGATGTCGAGGGCGCATTTTGAATTGAAAAGAATTCTTCTTACGTTGTAAAGGTAAGGCAAGAAATTATCATTATAACGTTTTGGAGGATTTATGGACAGTACACAAGTTATATTATTAATAGTAGTAATAATATGCATTTTGCTTTCGGGCTATTTTTCAGCTACGGAAACGGCGTTTACCGCAGTAAATAAAATCAGGTTAAAGGCCAAAGCTGACGACGGCGACAAGGGTGCCCAAAGGGTTTTAAAGCTCGCCGACAACTATGACAGATTGCTTTCAACCATATTAATCGGCAACAACATAGTCAATATTTTAGCGTCCTCGCTCGCAACCTTGCTGTTTGTATCGCTGGTAAAGGACGACAGCCTCGGCACTACGCTTTCCACCGTGGTGTTGACGATAACCGTATTAATCTTCGGCGAGGTCACGCCCAAGACGCTTGCAAAGGAACACCCCGAAGGGTTTGCAAGGTTTTCTGCACCCGTCATCGGCATTCTTGCATATATTTTAACGCCCCTCAACGCCTTCTTCTGGCTGTGGAAAAAGATGTTGACCAAGATCTTTAAGCATAAGGAAGACAACACGATAACCGACGACGAGCTCATAATAATGGTTGACGAGGCGGAGCAGGAAGGCGGCATTAACGAGCAGGAGAGCAACTTAATCAAAAGCGCAATCGAGTTTACCGACCTTGAGGCAAAGGATATCCTTATCCCGAGGGTGGACGTCGTTGCGGTTGATTGTAACGCTCCCTTTGACGAGATAGATAAGATTTTCTTCGATACCCGTTATTCCCGTCTGCCCGTGTATAAGGACAGCATAGATAACATAATAGGTATTTTACACGAAAAGGACTTTATCAAACAGCGTATGGACCCCGGGTTCTCGCTGGAAAAGGCTGCAAAGCCTGCAATCTTCGTCGTATCCACAACCAAGATAGCAGCAGTGCTGCAGCAGCTTCAGAAGAAGAAATCGCACATGGCAGTCGTCTCCGGTGAGTTCGGCGAGACGGTCGGCATCATCACCATGGAGGATATTTTGGAGGAGCTCGTCGGTGAAATCTGGGACGAGCACGACGAGGTTGAGTCCGATATTACCGAAGTCAGCGAAGTGGAGTTCAAGGTGCTCGGTTCGACGTCGTTAAACGACTTCTGCGAGTATTTTGACTTAAAGGACATCGACTGCGAGAGCGCAACCGTCGGCGGCTGGGTTATCGAGATGCTCGGCAAGGTTCCCTCGATGGGCGACGAGTTGACCTATGAAAACCTCAAAATAACCGTATCTTTAACCGAATTCAGGCGAATTACCGAGTTAAAGGTGGTTAAGCTTTCCGAAGAGGAAATGGCAGAGGAGAGGTCTGAAAGGACCGAATAAGGCATTAATTTGTTTAAATATTTTTATCCGAAAAGGGTAAACTAACAATATAGGAGAACATTAAAAATGGCAAAAATAACCAAGGATACGTTAATT
The DNA here is from genome assembly GCA_051892535.1 of Candidatus Coproplasma sp. Lineage (GTDB taxonomy): Bacteria > Bacillota > Clostridia > Christensenellales > Borkfalkiaceae > Coproplasma. The sequence continues at coordinate 32,515 of JBJFGI010000027.1, forward strand.
GTTGACTGTCTTTCAATCAATCCCAAGAGTGCAGAAATTCTTCAGGCTGTTGGTATGCACTGCATAGGCTGCGCAATGGCTCACGGCGAAACCATCGAAGAGGCGGTTTTCGTTCACGGCGAAGATTTAGACAAGCTTTTAGCAAAGCTCAACGAGGGCGTGGAATAATTAAACGCTACGCAATAAAACTCAAAAGCAGAACAAACCGCCGTAATCATACGGCGGTTTTTAGTAGGTAAGTTTAAATTTATAGGTGGGATATGGACACATTTGAGCGTTTACAGGCAATTATCGACGACAGCAAACGGCTGGTATTTTTTGGCGGAGCAGGGGTATCTACTGAGAGCGGCATACCCGACTTCCGCTCTGCCGACGGGCTGTATAACCAGCAATACGCCTACCCTCCCGAAGAGATTATTTCGCATGATTTCTTCAACTACAACACCAAGGAATTCTACCGTTTTTACAGGGATAAAATGATTTTCGAAGGGGCAAAACCCAACGCCGCTCACCTGTTTTTAGCCCGTGCCGAGCAGGCTGGCAAGCTGGATTGCGTGGTAACCCAGAACATCGACGGGCTGCATCAGGCGGCAGGCAGCAAAAGGGTTTTCGAGCTTCACGGAAGCATTCACCGCAACTACTGTACAAGGTGCAAAAAATTCTATTCGTTGGACTATATTACGGGGTCTACTGGCGTTCCCCGCTGCGAGTGCGGAGGGGTTATCAAGCCCGACGTAGTGCTGTATGGCGAGTCGCTTGACGACAGCGTTGTAAGCGGTGCGCTCAACGCAATTTCAAGGGCGGATACCTTGATTATAGGTGGAACCTCGCTCGTCGTATATCCTGCCGCATCGTTAATCAATTACTTTAACGGCAAACACCTCGTAGTAATAAATAAAAGCGCAACGTCCGCCGACGGCGGCGCCGAGCTTGTAGTCAAAGCTCCCATAGGCGAAACCTTCTCAAAACTACATATTTAATTTTGGTCGAAAATAAACGGCTTGCGGTTGGATTTAATCACCGTCGGGCGGCTCACTGCCTTGCATTGCCTCTGCTGGAAAATTTTTTGCATTGAACTCATAGCAGTACTTGGGTTATAATGGGGAAAATGCCAAAAGGAGAAAATGTCAATGAAAAAGGCAATTATTTTAGTTTTAGCAGGTTTTGTTTCTGCAGTATCGAGTATGTCTGCGTTGGGATGTAGTCAGCCCGAAAGGAGCGAGGAGTTCATTCCCGACAGCGAGATAGTAGAGGAGGCACCCCCGATAGAGGCACCCCCGACGGAGACGCCGCCCGTGGAGACGCCGCCCGAGGTTGAGGAAATACCGCCCGTTGAGGAACCCGAACCCGTTATGGCTGAATATATCAAGGTCACCGGGGACAGCGTCAATATAAGAAGCGGAGCGGGTACAAGCTATTCGGTCTTAGGCGTAGCCGAAAAGAATAACGTCTACATATACGCAGGGCGTACGGGCAATTGGATAAAGACTACTTATAAAAACAGGACGGCTTACATCTCAGCCGGCTACTGCTCTCTCTTTTATATGGAGGCGAGCGACAACGCCCTCGTTGAGGCGGTTATTGCAGAGGGCGCAAAGTGTTTAGGCGTGCCGTACGTCTACGGCGCAACGAGGTACTTAGACGAGAAGGGCAACCGAATTTCAAGCTTTTCGCCCAATCAGTTCGACTGCTCCTCTTTAATGCAGTACATATTTAAGTTGGGTGCAAACGTCAACCTACAGGTTAACACCCGTACGCAGATATATCAGGGCACTACGGTTACGAAGTCCAACATTAAAAGGGGGGACTTGCTGTTCTTCACCAACGACGCAAGGAAGAACAATACGGGAATAGAGAGGGTAGGGCACGTAGCCTTATATCTTGGAGATAACTACATACTCCACACCTCCTCCGACTATGCAAGAATAGAGCAAATCTCGTCAAAGCGCTGGGGCTATTACATTCAGGCGCAGCGCATTTTATAAGTAAATAGTTTTAAGTAAAAAGAGAGGCGCCCCTCGGCTTTAAAAGCCGAGGGGCGCCTGATTCTTAACCGCAAGGCAGGTAACTTACAGGTCGTCTGCATCCTGAACGGGTTTGTCGCCTTTGTCGGCGCAAATGCCCGTGTAACTGCCGAACGGGTCGTCTGTGCTGTAAAAGTTATTTACAGTTTTTCGTGCTTTTGGAAGAGCCACAGTTCTTGTTACCGCAATTTCTGGTTTGCTTATTTTCCTGATTGTTAGCTTTCTTCATGATTTCTCCTTCCCGTAGGGCACGTTCAACGTGACGAAACCTTGACTCTCTTTACACAGAGGGCAGACAGTCCACGCCTCGGTAGAGGTGTGCATAAACCCGCATTCCTTGCAGACGTAAAGAATGGGACTCTCGTTTTTATACAGATTACCGCTCTCCATAGCTTCGTAAAGGTAGTTAAAAATCTGCTCGTGGTGTTTTTCGACGTTGGCGATCATATTGAACAATGCCGCTATATCGTCAAACCCCTCGGCTTTAGCCTCCTTTGCAAAAGTCGGGTAAATGCGTTCGTGTTCGTTTTTCTCGTCAATTGCAGCAAGCTTAAGCATCTGGGTTAAATCACCCGTATGAAAGGGGTAGCCTGCGTCGATTTCGATATTATCGAGCGTCTTGCCTCTTTTGGTCAACTCTTCAAAAAACCTCCTTGCATGGACGGTTTCGTTTTTGGCAAGCGTCTTAATCTGGTCTGCAAGCGCAATATAGCCCTGCGCCGTAGCTTCCCTTGCAATTAATTGATAGCGCATACCCGCCTGACTTTCACCCGCAAAAGAACGGGCTAAGTTCAAATAAGTCTTTGTTTCGTCAAATTCCATAATGCCCTCCGTAACGTTATCTTGCGTCAAACGGCGTCAGATATACCTGCGGCAAGATGGAATATTTATCCTTGCAAGCCAAACAAAAACCGCCGTACGTCAATAAAACGCACGACGGCAAGTTAATTATAAACTCTTAAAGGTAACCGTATTTCTTTTTAAAACAGAGGATAAGCGTAATCGTTACGAACACGGCGCACAGCTCGGCAAAGACGTTAGATGCCCATATGCCGTCAACTCCCCACAGCATAGGCAGGACTAAGACGCATACCACCTGTAAGACGAGGGTGCGCATAAAGGAGAGAATCGCCGAAACCAACCCGTTGTTCAAGGCGGTGAAAAAGGCAGAGCCGAAGACGTTAAAGCCCGCCACCAAGAACATTGTGGAGCATATCATAAATCCCCTTCTGGTGAGGGCTAAAAGCTCCTGGTTGTACCCCACGAAGATATACGGCAGGGGATAGGAGAGCGCCATTGCAATGGCGAACATCACAACCGAGGCGACGGCTATAATAATAAGGCTCTTTTTCAATACGTTTTTAAGTTCACCTTTGTTCCCTGCCCCGAAGTTATAGCCGATTATAGGGCTTACACCCACAGAGTAACCGATGAATACGGCTATGAAGATAAAGTTAACGTACATCAGGACGCCGTAGGCGGCGACGCCGCTTTCGCCGACAAGGCGCATAAGCTGGTAGTTATACAGTATATTGACGAGCGAGAGGGAGACGTTAGTCATCAGCTCGGAGGAGCCGTTGGCGCAGGTCTTGCCCAACGCCTTAAAATCTATCGCAGGTTTACCTAATTTTAAAATGCCTCTGCGGTTAATTACAAAGTACAGTACGGGTGCTAAACCGCCTACCGCCTGCCCCGCTAAGGTTGCCGCCGCAGCGCCTGCAATGCCCCACTTGAACCAGGCTAAGAACACGGCGTCGAGTATGGCGTTGGTAACGCCTGCCGACACGATGAATGCAAGTCCGAGCTTGGGCTTTTCCGCCACGGGGAAAAAGCTCTGGAATACGTTTTGCAGCATAAACAGCGTTATTCCTGCGATATTAATTCTGCCGTACAGAACGCATCTGTCAAAGGTTTCGCCCTCGGCTTTCATTAAAGTTGCAAGCTCGGGCATAAAGACGAAGCCCACCGCCGACACGATTAATCCGATTATTACGGTGACGTAAATTAAAAAGGAAAATATTCCGCAAGCCCTGTCACGGTTGCCCTCGCCCAAGGTTTTGGAAACTAACGCCGCACCGCCTGCGCCAATCATAAAGCCGAGCGCCGCAAACGCCATAAGCACGGGCATAATGAGGTTGACTGCGGCAAACGCCGACTCCCCTGCAAAGTTGGACACAAAAACCCCGTCAATAACGCCGTAGACGGAGGTGAACACCATCATTATTACCGAAGGCAGTACGAATTTGAGTAGTCGCCCAAAGGTAAACGATTTGGCAAATTGCGAGGTTTGTGCAGTCTCTATTATTAAATTGTCCTGCGGATTGTCGGTATTTTCAATACTCATAAAATATATATAAAAAACGCATAACAATGGCGCCGTAGTTAAAAGGCGGCACTGTTAAGTCTTTTAAAACGGTTTAAATTATAATTATCTGTTTTCACCTATGGCTTTAACCATCTCGGCGAGTGCAGGGATAATATGCTTAATCTCCATTCCCGAAGTGTTGAGCATTACGTCATAGCACTCCTTATGTCCCCAAGGACGGGAGGAGATGAGGTCGCACAGCTTACCCCTTGCCTTGTCTATCGCCTTAGCGTTCTTTAAAATACGCTTGTCGGAGACGTCCTCGCCCTCGGAAGCCCTCTCTCTGCAACGCTTGATTACCGAAGCCTCGTCTGCATAGACAAAGATTTTAACGGGGTTAAGGTCTGCCAAAATGACGTCGGCGCAACGTCCGACGATGACGCAGTTACCCTTTTGACCGATGGCTTTAATCACCTTTTGCTGTTCAACCAACACGTCGGTTGCGCAGTCGGGAACGGGTGAGAGTATGGGCATCGTATGGGCAAATGTGAAGGCGTAGTTGGTGTAACCGCCCTTTTCCAGCACGGAATTGACGTACTCCTCGTTCAACGCCGTGTTCTTTGCAATCTCGGTTACCAGCTCTTTGTCGTAGTAGGCGTAGCCAAGCTCGTCAGCAAGTCTTTTGCCTACCTCTCTGCCGCCGCTGCCGAATTTTCTTGAAATGGTAATAATCATATCAGTTTCCTACCTTAATATGGTTTGTTTAAAATATATTTACTGCTCTTTGGGGAAGAGCGACTTTATCATAGTACCTAAGTATAATACGGGAACGATGGTTATTTTATCCGCATACTTTGCCACCGACTTCATATTTTTTGCAGGCAGCAGCACCCGTTTAAAACCCATTTTAACGCACTCGGAGACCCTCTTTTCCGCATACTGAACGGCACGCACTTCGCCCGTTAAGCCCACCTCGCCGAACACCGCAGTGTGCTTGTCGATAGGTCTGTCAAAGTAAGCCGAAGCGAGTGCGGCGCACAGCGCTAAATCGGTTGCAGGCTCGTTGAGCTTTATTCCGCCCATAACGTTAATATACACGTCCTGAGAGGAGTAGTGCAGATTACACCGCTTTTCAAGCACGGCGAGAAGGAGTGCAAGTTTATTGTAGTCCACGCCTAAGGACATACGCCTCGGCTGACCGAACGCAGTGTGGTTAATCAGCGTCTGAATTTCCACGTTCATACAGCGGTTGCCCGTCTGGGCAGGGGTGACGGCGCAGCCCGCCTCCTCGCCACGGCTTTCGGAGAGGAATATGCCCGAATAATCGGTAACGGGGATAATACCCTCGCCCGTCATCTCGAACACGCCCACCTCGGAAACGTTGCCGAACCTGTTTTTAACCGCCCTTAAAATTCTGAAGTTCTCCTGATTTTCCCCCTCGAAGTAGAGCACCGTGTCCATAATGTGCTCTAAGACCTTGGGACCTGCCAGGGCACCCTCTTTGGTAACGTGACCTATGATGAAGAAGGTGATGTTCTTAGCTTTGGCAATTCTCATCAGCTTGGTTGCGCACTCACGCACCTGACCTACAGAGCCCGAAGAGGAGGACATATCCTCGGTGTAAACGGCTTGAATGGAGTCTATCACGCAGAACTCCACGCCGCCGAGCTGCTCCTCTAACCCGTCGATGCAGGTACCGTTGAGCAGAAGCATATTCTCGCCGCCCACGCCAAGCCTGTCGCAGCGCATCTTGACTTGCGAACAGCTCTCCTCGGCGGAGAAATATAACACCTTGTGCGCCCTGGACAGGTACGCCGCAATCTGCGTCAAAATAGTTGATTTGCCTATACCGGGGTCGCCGCCTAAAAGCACCAGCGAGCCGGGGACAATACCGCCCCCTAACACCGTGTCGAACTCGGATATGCCTGAGGGAACCCTCTCGTGTCTTTCGTAGGAGATATCCTTCAAAGGTTTAGCCTGGTATACGCTGCTCCTTACAGGGGTCTCCGTCCTGACTTCGGGTTTGACAATCTCTTCAACCATCGTGTTGAACTGCCCGCAGGAGGGGCACCTGCCCAGCCAACGTGGGCTGGTTGCTCCGCACTCCGAGCAGGTGAATATAGTTGTAGTTTTTATAGGTTTAGCCATCTTTTATACCTTGTCAATTACTGCCGTGCAGTACACGCAAATGCCCTTTTTCTGTCCGACGAACCCCAACCCTTCGCAGGTACCTGCCGTAATAGAAACGTCTTCCCTGTCAACGCCTGCGGCCCTTGCAAGGGTGGAAGCCATCTCGTCTATATATTTGCTTAGCCTGGGTTTGTCCGCCTGAACGGCAACCGAGAGTCCAAGGGGTTTAAACCCCTTTTCGCCGATAATCTCTATTACCCTTTCAAGCAGTTTAATGCTGTCCGCACCCCTGTATTTTTCGTCGCTGTCGGGGAAGTAGTAGCCGATATCTCTAAGCCCTGCCGCAGAGAGCAGTGCGTCCATCACGGCGTGAATTGCAACGTCGCCGTCGCTGTGGGCGATTAAACCCGTGTCGCAGGGGATTTTAACGCCGCAAAGGGTAACGAAGTCCTGCGCTTTCCCAAAGGCGTGAACGTCTACGCCAAACCCCACCTTCGGTTGCTCCTCGTCAAAGAAGAGGGCGGTGGGGTATCTTAAGAGGTTCTCAAAGTCCTCTTTATAGGTAAGCTTTTTGTTCTGCGGAGTTCCGCACGGGCATATTTTCGCAGGCTTTACGTAGCGGGAGTAGACCGAACCGTCGTCGGTAAATCTCTCTCCGCTTATAATCGCCTTTTCGTATGCGGTAATAATATCCCTTGTTAAAAACGCCTGAGGGGTCTGAATAATATAGACGTTATCCCTGTCGGGAACGCTGTCGATATATCCGTCCTTAGCCACGGCAACCGTGTCGACCGCAGGACAGGCGCAAATTGCACTGCCGTACTTCTTAACGCAGTTTACGCACTCTTCAATTATATCTTCGGTGACGAAGGGGCGTGCGCCGTCGTGAATTAAGACTATTTCGCCCGTCACGGCTTTGAGTGCGTTATAAACGCTCTCCGTCCTCGTTTTGCCGCCCGTAACAACCTGCCAACCGTAGACTTCGCAGAACGCCCTCGTCTCCTCGTCGTCCTCGCCGCAGACGGCAATTTTTTGCAGATTGCCCCCCACATATTCGCAATCGAATTCATCGAATGCTCCTAAGGTATAGTGCAGGGCAGGCACTCCGTTAAGGGGTACTAACAGCTTGTTCTTGTTAAACCCTGCCCGCTCGCCCTTACCTGCGGCACAGATTATAACGCTTATCTTCATTTAATATTTTCCTCGCTGCTTGCCGGCGTGGCGTCCGAGTTGTTGACAGGGGTAGCGTCCGGGTTGTTTGCAGGCGTAATGTCTGAAGTCTCCGCCTGGGTATCGCTTACGGCAATCTCGCCGACCCCTTCTTTAATTTCGCCGCCCGCTTCCTTTTCGGCTGCGGTTCTGGCAATCTGTCTCGACCTTTTCAGCTGCTCTTCACGCTTCTTCTCGTTTGCCCTGCTGTTTTTGATTGACGTACCGAACACGTCGGTTATGTCCATAATGGTAACGAAGGCATTCTTGTCGCAACGGGATACAACCGTACGAAGTCTGTGCAGCTGGAAGCGGTTGACCACGCAGTAAATAACCTTTTTGTCGGCTTGGGAATAATAGCCCTTACCGTCAATAATCGTCAACCCTCTGCCGAACTCTTCGGACAGTGCAGGGGCAACCTTATCGTATTCGGCGGTAATTATCAAGGCACCTTTGGCTTGGTCAAGACCTAAGGTTATGAAGTCCACCGCCTTGCTGTTTACAAAGTAAGCGATTATCGAATAGAGGGGGATGGAGAAGTCTCCTCTGCCCGTACAGACGACCGTTATACCTATAACTATATAGAGTATAACGTTAAAAACCATAACGAAATTGCCTACGGTTAAATTTAACCTCTTTGCGAATATGACGCCCAGCGTCTCCATGCCGTCCATGGCTCCCCCGAAGCGTATGGTTATACCGCTGCCGATACCCGACAAAACTCCGCCGAAGACGCAGCAAAGCACGACCGTGTTGCCGACTATTGGCGAGCCGTTTGCAAAGAAGTCGGGGGCAAAGAGGGGGATAACGTTCTGGAACAGAAATGAGAAAAGCGAGTAGGCGGCGATTGCGAACAGTGAGTAGACCGTGAACGCCACGCCCTGCTTTTTCATTCCGAACAGGAATATGGGGAAGTTGATTATAATCAGCCATGACCATAGCGGCATGACTTCAATGAGCATATCCAAAAACATTGCAAGACCGGAAACGCCGCTGTCGTATAACCCGACGGGTGCGAGCAAAAGCGTTACGCCCGCAGCGTTTATGACGCCTGCAACAAGCAGAGCTAAAAAGTTAATTAATTTCAGTTCGCCTTTTTTGTATTTAAGTTTCATAGCCTGATTTCTCCATTTAATCTATAATCTCATAGAGTGAGGAAGCTTCGTCTTTTTTAACCGTCTCTTTTATCTCTAAAATTTTAAACTTAAGCACGCCCGTAGCGTAGTCTATTTCCACGACGTCGCCCACCTTAATCTGGTGTGAGGGCTTGACCTCTCTGCCGTTTATAATTACTTTACCGCCGTCGCAAGCCTCCCTTGCCACGGTACGTCTTTTTAATATTCTGGAAACCTTTAAATATTTGTCTATACGCATAAATTTTTCCCGCCTGTTCGAGCAAGTTTTGCAGGACTTTGTTCAATCCTTAAAAGCACTGTTAAAAATAAAATCGATAAACTTAAACAAATGACTTGACAGCTCGTTTTATATGTAATATAATTTAACCTATCTTAAAATGCTATTTATGCACTTTTGACCATTTTCCTCTCCTTAAAGGGGGTAAAAAGGGGTGCAATTTTTGCTTTATTTATAGTGAATTATACACTATATAATATAAAATGTAAAGGGGGTAGGCATAATTCTTTCAAGCAAAAAATTTTTTTGCGGCGGAATTTTGTCAAGTAGGTTGAAAAAATTTTTTTCTGCCCGACCCGATTAAATGAGAAACGTTAGATTTTTTGCGGTGAAAAGATATATACGCATAATCGCCAAACACGTGATAGAACAAAGTAAAGGAGTAAACCAATTTAATGAATTTACCGATTCACAAGTATGGCAAAACTGAAAGACGTAAGTTCGGCAAAATCAACGAAGTCATCGACATTCCCGACCTCGTTGAGATTCAGAAGGCCAGCTACGCAACTTTCATTGAAGAGGGAATCGGGGAAGTTTTCGAAGATTTCTCCCCCATAACCGACTATTCGGATCACTTCGAATTGTATTTCCTCGACCACTGGTTTGACGAAAAACCCAAGTATGACGAGAAGGAGTGCCGTAACCGTGACGCTACCTATGCACTTCCCCTGCACGTCAGGGTAAGGCTCGTCAACAAAGTTAAGGATGAAATTATCGAATCAGACGTCTTTATGGGCGATTTCCCCAAGATGACCGATTCAGGTTCCTTCATCATCAACGGTGCAGAGCGTGTTATCGTCTCCCAGCTCGTTCGTTCCCCCGGCAGCTACAACGCTATGGAGAGGGACAAGACGGGTAAGGAGATGTACAAGACCACCGTTATGCCCAACAGGGGTGCCTGGCTTGAGTTCGAGCAGGACGCACAGGGCGTAATGTGGGTACACGTCGACAGAAAGCGTAAAATCTGTGCTACGGTACTTTTAAGGGCTTTGGGCTTCGGTTCCGACAGGGCGCTGTTAGATCTGTTCGATTCCGACAAGATGATCGAGAGCACTATCTCCAAGGACACCACCAAGTCCGAGAGCGACGGCTTAGTAGAGCTGTACAGAAAGCTCCGCCCCGGCGAAGTTCCCACCGAGGCATCGGTTAGACAGCACTTGAACAACCTGTTCTTCGACCCCCGCCGTTACGACGTTGCTAAGGTCGGCAGGTACAAGTACAACAAAAAGCTCAACGTTGCTTACCGCCTCCCCGGTTGCAAGATTGCAGAGGACGTAGTAAACAGAGAGACGGGTGAAATAATTGCCTCCGCAGGCGATATCCTCACCGAGCAGCAGGCTGAGCTTATCCAGAACTACGGCGTAGTTTACAACATGGAAAGCGGTACCGCAGTCAACTGCTGCAGCTCTGTCCGTGTATGGGTAAACGATTCCGAACGTGGCGAAATCAAGCACAAGATTATCGGTAACAACACCGTTAAGTGGTCTTCAATCTCCGAAAAGAACCCCAAGCTCTTCGGTCTTTTACCCACCGTATATTATCCCAACTTCGTATTCTGCTGCCAGCTTGCCGAAGAGTGCAAGACGGCTTCCTGCGAAGAAGTTGCGGCAAATCACGTTGACGAAATCAACAAGCTCTACTACACCGTAGAGGTTGAGGAGACCGAGGACGAAAAGCCCGAGGAGAAGAAGAACAGAGAAAAACGCCGTGACCAGAGAATCAAGTTTGTTGAAGCTTGTAAGCTCTTCGTCTCCCTTCTTTCAAGCGACAAGCAGACGCTTGACTCCGACGAGAAGAAGACCATTAAGCCCATCGTTGAAAAGCTCTGCCACAAGCACGTCACCGTTGACGATATCGTTGCGGCAATCTCTTCCAACATCGACTTGCAGTACGGCATCGGCACGATAGACAACATCGACCACTTAGGCAACCGTCGTGTACGTTCGGTCGGCGAACTTTTAACCAACCAGCTGCGCATAGGTATCTCCCGTCTTGAAAAGCTCATCAAAGAGAGAATGGCAACCCAGGACGCAATGGAGGTTACCCCTGCAGGACTTGTCAACATCCGTCCCGTATCGGCGGTAATAAGGGAATTCTTCGGTTCCTCACAGCTCTCGCAGTTCATGGATCAGACCAACCCCGCAGCAGAACTTACCCACAAGCGTAAGCTCTCCGCACTCGGCCCCGGCGGTTTAAACCGTGACAGAGCAACCTTCGAAGTGCGTGACGTTCACCACTCTCACTACGGCAGACTTTGCCCTATCGAGACTCCCGAAGGTCAGAACATAGGTCTTATCTCCTCGCTTGCAACCTTCTCCAAGGTAAACGAATACGGCTTTATTATGAGCCCCTACCGCAAGGTTATCAAGGACGAAAACGGCTTAGCTACCGTAACCGACCAGGTTGATTACCTCACTGCAGACGAAGAAGATAAGTACGTCGTAGCACAGGCTAACGAGCCTTTGGACGAGGGCAATCACTTTATCAATGCCAGAGTAGGTTGCCGTCATCAGGATTTAATCACCCAGATGACACCCGAGCATATGGACTACATGGACGTAAGCCCCAAGCAGCTCGTATCTGTTGCAACCGCACTCATTCCCTTCCTTGAGAACGACGATACCAACCGTGCCCTCATGGGTTCGAACATGCAGCGTCAGGCAGTTCCCCTTATGAAGACTGAAAACGCAATCGTTGCAACGGGTATCGAAGCGGCAATCGCACGTGACAGCGGCGTTATCGTAAGGGCTAAGGAGGCAGGCGTTGTCGTTGGCAGCACCTCCGACTTAATCAAGATCAGGGAAGACAACGGTCTTGTTACCGAATATAAATTAAAGAAGTTCGAGCGTTCTAACCAGAACACCTGCCTTAACCAGAGACCTATCGTCAACACCGGCGACAGAGTTGAAAAGAACGAGATTATTGCAGACGGTCCCGCAACCAATAACGGTGAGCTTGCCTTAGGTAAGAACATCTTAATCGGCTATATGGAGTGGGAAGGCTACAACTACGAGGATGCAATCCTCATCTCCGAAAAGCTCGTTCAGGACGACGTGTTCACCTCTATCCACATTGAGGAGCACGAGACCGAGGCAAGGGACACCAAGCTCGGACCCGAAGAGATTACGAGGGATATCCCCAACGTCGGCGAAGACGCACTCAAGGATCTGGACGAAAACGGTATAATCCGTATCGGTGCAGAAGTTCATCCCGGCGATATCCTCGTCGGTAAGGTCACCCCTAAGGGCGAGACCGAGCTTACTCCCGAAGAGAGGCTCTTAAGGGCAATCTTCGGCGACAAGGCAAGGGAAGTAAGAGATACTTCGTTAAAGGTTCCCCACGGTGAAGGCGGTATCGTCGTAGACGTCAAGGTGTTCACCAGAGAGAATAAAGACGAGCTCTCCCCCGGCGTATCCAAGTTAGTAAGAGTATATATCGCACAGAAGAGAAAGATTCAGGTCGGCGATAAGATGGCAGGTCGTCACGGTAACAAGGGCGTCATCTCCAGAGTATTGCCTCAGGCGGACATGCCCTTCCTGGCAGACGGTACTCCTCTGCAGATTTTGTTGAACCCCCTCGGCGTGCCTTCCCGTATGAACATCGGTCAGGTGCTCGAAGTTCACTTAGGTTTAGTCTGCAAGCAGCTCGGCTGGAAGATTGCAACCCCCGTATTCGACGGTGCAACCGAGCAGGATATCAAGCAGCTCTTCAAAGAGAACAACATCGTCAACCCCGAAGGTGCGGTAGACGGTAAAATACAGGTGTACGACGGCAGAACGGGCGAACCCTTCGAAAACAGGGTAACCGTCGGCGTACAGTATATGATTAAACTTATCCACCTTGTCGACGACAAGATTCACGCAAGGTCAATAGGTCCTTACAGCCTTGTAACGCAGCAGCCCCTCGGCGGTAAAGCGCAGTTCGGCGGTCAGCGTTTCGGTGAAATGGAAGTCTGGGCGTTGGAAGCATACGGCGCAGCGCACATCCTGCAGGAAATCTTAACCGTTAAGTCGGACGACATCGTAGGCCGTGTAAAGACTTACGAGTCCATCGTCAAGGGCAACAACATCTCCGAACCCGGTATTCCCGAAGCGTTCAAGGTACTCTTAAAGGAACTCCAGTCGCTTGCACTCGACGTCAAAGTACTCACCGAGAGCGGTGAAGAGCTCATCATTCACGAGCTCGACGAGGACGACGAGGCTATCCCCACCGCAAAGGCAAGGGAGCAGGAGGACAAGGAGAAGGAAATTCCCGAAGAGGAATTGGAGCTTACTTCTCACGGCGAAGAGGACGAGGACGACCTCGGCGATATCTCGCTGTTTGACGAGGGCGACGACGAGGACGAATTCAGTGGCAGAGATTTATTCAGCGACGAAGATATGGATGAATTCGGCGACGACGACCTTGGTGACAAGTTCACGTTATTCGACGATGACGGCGATGAGGATAAGGAATAAGCGGGAGGTAATATAAATGTTTGAATTAAACGATTTTTGCTCAATTAAGATAGGCGTAGCTTCTCCCGAAAAAATCAGAGAACTTTCAAAAGGTGAAGTAACCAAACCCGAAACCATAAACTACAGAACCCAGAAGCCCGAAAGAGACGGTCTTTTCTGCGAAAGAATTTTCGGACCGATGAAGGACTGGGAGTGCCACTGCGGTAAATATAAGCGTATCCGCTATAAGGGCGTTGTCTGCGAAAAGTGCGGCGTTGAAGTAACCCGTGCTAAGGTAAGAAGAGAGAGAATGGGACATATCGAGCTTGCCGCTCCCGTATCCCATATCTGGTATTTCAGAGGCGTTCCTTCAAGAATAGGTCTCGTGCTCGATATGAGCCCTAAGGACTTAGAGCAGGTTATCTACTTTGCCGCATACGTAGTAATCGACCCCGGCAAGGAGCCCATGACGTTTGAAGACGCAAGGGGCAACGTTAAAAAGGTTGAATACAAGCAGGTTATAACCGACAGAGATCTGCGTGCAATCGAAGAGAAGTACGGCGACTGCGAGACCACGGGTCTTAAAGTAGGCATGGGTGCCGAAGCCATTCGTGAACTTCTGCAGGCAGTAGACATCGAAAAGGAGTGCAGGGAGACCAAGGAGATTATCGACAGCTCCAACGCAAGCCAGAAGAAGCTTAAGGCTGTCAAGAGAATTGAAATTCTCGAATCATTCAGAAAGAGCGGTAATAAGCCCGAATGGATGATTTTAACCGTTCTTCCCGTTCTTCCCCCCGAACTTCGTCCCATGGTACAGCTCGACGGCGGCAGGTTTGCTTCCTCCGACCTCAACGATCTGTATCGTAGGGTAATTAACAGAAACAACAGATTAAAGCGAATGATAGAGATCGGCGCACCCGATATGATTATCAAGAACGAGAAGCGTATGCTTCAGGAATCGGTTGACGCTTTAATCGACAACGGCAGAAGGGGCAGGGCTCTTTCCGGTCCCTCCAACAGGGAGCTCAAGTCGCTCTCCGGTATGCTCCGTGGTAAGCAGGGTCGTTTCCGTCAGAACTTGCTCGGTAAGCGTGTCGACTACTCAGGTCGTTCGGTTATCGTCGTAGGTCCCGAGCTCAAGCTCTACCAGTGCGGTCTGCCCAAGGAAATGGCAATCGAGCTGTTCAAGCCCTTCGTAATGAAGAGACTTGTCGAGAGCGGTCAGTGCCAGAACATCAAGAGCGCAAAGCGTGCCGTAGAGAAGGCAAAGCCCATGGTATGGGATATCTTAGAGGACGTAATCAAGGAACACCCCGTTCTTTTGAACCGTGCGCCTACCCTCCACAGGCTGTCCATTCAGGCGTTCGAGCCCGTACTCATCGAAGGCAGAGCAATCAAGCTCCATCCCCTCGTATGTACGCCCTTCAACGCAGACTTCGACGGCGACCAGATGTCCGTACACGTACCCCTTTCAATCGAAGCTCAGGCAGAGGCAAGGTTCTTAATGCTTTCCTCTAACAACATCTTAAAGCTCTCCGACGGTAAGCCCGTTATGTCCCCTTCGCAGGACATGGTTATGGGTGCTTACTACCTCACCATCATAAGGAGGGAGGAAGGCAAGTTCTACCGCTGGTCAGGCGACAGATATTACGAGTGTAACGAGGGCGAAGAGGGTGCTGAAAAGTACGTACCCAACGCATATATCTCCGAAGACGAGGTTATGATGGCTTACCAGACCAAGTATCTGCACATGCAGGACGAGATCTACGTTCGCCGCACCGTAACCGTCAACGACAGCAATTCACCCTTCAACGGTCAGAGCGTGACCGGTCTTGTAAAGACCACCGTGGGCAGAATTATCTTCAACAGCCAGATTCCTCAGAATTTAGGCTTCGTTAAGAGAGAAAAGCTTGAAGATTACCTCAAGTACGAAATCTCCTACGAGTTCTTAGGCAAGAACGTAGCAGTCGGCAAGAAGCAGCTCGGTCAGATAGTTGACCGCTCGTTTAAGGTCGGCGGCGCTGCAGAGGCGGCTGAAGTTCTCGACAAGGTTAAGGCACTCGGCTACAAGTATTCAACCATCGGTGCTATCACGACTTCGGTATTCGATATGCACATTCCCGCAGCTAAGAAGGCAATCGTCGAAGAGACCGAGCAGAAGGTTCTCCAGATCGAGAGAAAGTATGCAAGGGGTCTTTTAAGGGAAGAAGAGCGTTACAACGCAGTCATCAATGCATGGGATAACGCAACCGACACCGTTACCGACGCCCTCAAGGCTTCACTTGATAAGTTCAATCCTATCTGGATGATGGCAAACTCAGGTGCCCGTGGTTCAATCGACCAGATGAAACAGCTCTCCGGTATGAGAGGTCTGATGGTTAACCCTCAGGGTCGTAAGATAGAAGTTCCCGTTAAGTCTTGCTTCAGGCAGGGTCTTTCGGTACTTGAGTACTTCATCTCCTCGCACGGTGGTCGTAAAGGTCTTGCCGATACGGCGTTAAAGACGGCGGACTCCGGTTATCTTACCCGTAGGCTCGTAGACGTCTCCCACGAAGTTATCGTAAGGGAAGAGGACTGTATGGCAGGCTCCAAGAAGCCCCGTGGCATGGTTGTAAAGGCAATCATCGGTCCTAACGGCGAGGTAATCGAAGGTCTTGAAGACAGAATTCAGGGTAGGTTCGTATCCGAAGACGTAGTTGATAAGGACGGCAACGTCATTATCGCTCAGAACGAATTCGTCACCGACGAAATTGCAAAGAAGATAGTAGACGCAGGAATCGAACAGGTTTCTATCCGTTCGCTCTTCACCTGTAACTCACGTTACGGCGTATGCGCAAAGTGCTACGGCAAGAACATGGCAACCAATACGCCCGTAATGCCCGGCGAGGCAGTCGGCGTAATTGCTGCACAGTCCATCGGTGAACCCGGTACCCAGCTTACCATGCGTACCTTCCATACAGGCGGTATAGCGGCAACGGGCGATATTACCCAGGGTCTTCCCAGAGTTGAGGAGCTTTTCGAAGCTCGTAAACCTAAGGGTTGCGCAACCCTCTGCGAAGTATCCGGTAAGGTAAGGATTGACGACGCCGACAACTTAAAGCACGTAATCGTATGCGACCCCGTAACAGGCGAAGTAAAGAAGGACTACGAACTTCCCTTCAATGCAGAGCTCAAGGTTAAAGCAGGCGATATGGTTGCTCCCGGTACGGTGCTCAACGCAGGCTCCATCTATCCTCAGGATATCTTGAGGGTTCAGGGCGTCAAGGGCGTTCAGGACTATATCTTAGAGCAGATTCAGTCCGTATACCGCAGCCAGGGCGTTGCAATTAACGATAAGCACGTTGAAATCATCGTTCGTCAGATGCTCAAGAAGGTAAGAATCGAGAACTCCGGTTCCACCGACTTGCTCCCCGGCGAAACAGTCGATATGTTCACCGTTGAGGAAGAGAACAGAAAGGCAATCGAAAACGGCGGTGCTCCCGCACTTCAGAAGCGTGTTCTGCTCGGTATAACCAAGGCGGCGCTCTCCACCGAGAGCTTCCTGTCCGCAGCATCCTTCCAGGAGACCTCAAGGGTTCTTACGGATGCAGCTATCAAGAACAAGGTTGACCCTCTTATGGGCTTGAAGGAGAACGTCATTATCGGTAAGCTCATTCCTGCCGGTACAGGCGTTAAGGACTACAAGAATATGTCCCCCATCATCAACCCTGCATACGGCAAGGACGAAGGCGAAGAGAACGTATAAACTAAAACAATCAACTAAAGGGGAGGTTTTGCCTCCCCTTTAATAAAAGGTCAAATATGGATTTTGAAGATTTAAGGCTCTGCGACCTGCTCGACAAGGTGCAGAAAAAGGCAGAGGAGATTGCCCAGACAAGGAACGTTTCGCAGTTTAAAGAGCTGGGTGCAAGTATTCAGGCGGTGTACGACTTCTTTGTCGTCAGCGGCAAGAGCTATGAGGAGCAGCAGCCCATGCTTAAAAACCTGTTTTCCGCATTCAACTACGGTGCGGTTATAATCAACGACGCAATCAAAACCAAGAAGTTGGATAAGGAGGCAAACACCCTGCTCGACGAGTGTCTGCAAATCATTACTGCCTGCTGCGTAAATATTAAGAATGCGTTAAAAGCTTAACAAAAAAAACTCAATCGGGTATTGAGTCGGGTGTCTTGACAACTTTAACACCTGACCAAAGCTCATCACAGGTCAAATTAAAAGCCCCCGCACTTACGTGCGGGGGCTTTGCATTTTAACTTAATTTATTCTTCGGTTTCGGTTTCGACTATCTCAACGTTTTCAACTTTTTCAACCTCTTCAGCCTTTTGGGTTTGCTTCTTTTTGACAAAGTACGCAAGCAGGTAAGTAGCTACGCCGCCTATGATAAAGGTTAAAACTCCCAAGCCAATCTGCAAAGAGTCAAGGTAGGCAACGCCGTATTCGTGGAAGAATGTTATAATAACCGCAGGGATAGAGCCGATTACAAACCCCACAATCGCCCACATCGTCGTGCGGTGGAACTTGTTTAAAAGCATTTTCATCAGCTTTGCAATGGTGAAAAATCCTACTACAAGTCCGACGGCAAAGACGGCAAGCACCAACAGCGAATGCCCGAAGTCGGTGCGGAGGGCGGAAATCATACCGAGCAGGGGCTCGTAATATCCGAAAATCAACATCAACATCGAACCGCTTATTCCAGGCACAACGAGCGCACAGCTGGCTAAAACGCCCATAACCGCAAGCACAACATATCCGTGCCAGGGCATAGCCGAGGACAAATCGACGTTGCCCATATTGGGTATAAAGCAGATACCCACAACGACTGCAAGGGGGATAAGGATAGAAGCTACGTCAAACTTTTTAAACCCGTTCTCCTTTGCGCCGATAATCATATCGGGTGTGCTGCCAAGCATAAAGCCTGCAAACAGCATAATCGTAGGGAAGGGAGCATATTGTAGTGCAAGCTTTAAGGGATAGTACAGTGCAGCAAACGCCAAAACCGCACCCAGCAGTATGGGCAGCAGGAATAAAAAGCTCGCTTTAAAATCTTTAAACAGATTGCTGATGCTGCCAATAATCTTGTCGTAAATGCCTAAAAGGACGGCAAGCGTACCGCCCGAAACGCCGGGGATAATCATCGCCAGCCCTATCGCACCGCCTTTAAGCATTTTAATTAAAAAATCTTTGGCTTTACCCATCATTCACCTCGAAATATAATACGCAGCAAAAACGGTTATAATACGTATGGCGTAACCTGATATACGTAGTAGTTAAGCCAATTTATATAGAACAGGTTGGAGGTGGACGACCAATTCATCTTAACCTTGGTCATCTCCTTGTCGGCAAAGTAGTTTGCGGGGGGCTTAATGGGTAATCCCTTCGCCTTGTCCCTCTCGTACTCACGCTTTAAGGTGTCCCTGTCGTACTCCATATGGCCGGTCACGAACACCTGCCTGTTATCCCTGCTCTTGATTATGCTCGCACCCGCCTTTTTGGAGTATGCGAGAATTTTTAAATCTTTATGCTTTTTAATGTCGTCGGCGTAGATTATCGTGTGACGGGAGTGGGGCATATGGAACTCGTCCGAAATACCCCTCATCAGCGGTTCAATCTCGCCGTCGAAGATGCGCTGGTGAGCAAAAATACCGAAGCACTTCTCCTTTAAATGGAATTTCTTAATTCCGTAGAAGTAGTGCAGCGCAGCCTGAGCACCCCAACAGATGAAGAGGGTGGAGGTAACGTTGGTCTTAGTCCACTCAAAAATCTTTACGAGCTCGTCCCAGTATGCAACGTCCTCGAACTCCATATCCTCGACGGGCGCACCCGTGATAATCATACCGTCGAACTTCCTGTTCACTATCTCGTCAAAGCCCTTGTAGAACCTGTCAAGATACTCCTGCCCCGTGTGGGTAGGGTTGTAGCTTGCTGTTCTCACGAGCGTCACGTTGACCTGCAGAGGGGAGTTGGAGAGCAGTCTCATAAACTGAGTTTCAGTCGTCTCCTTGGTGGGCATAAGGTTTAATATGGCAATCTCAATGGGACGGATGTCCTGCAAGCTTGCCCTGTCCTTATCCATAACGAATATTCTCTCTCCCGTTAAAATGGAGTATGCAGGTAGTTGTTTATCAATAACGATAGGCATAATTTCTCTTTTCCGTAAATAATTAAATCTTTGCTAACGCCTGCTCCAGGTCGGCAATGATGTCCTCGGGGTTTTCGATACCTACCGAGAGGCGCACAAGGTTTTCAGGCACGCCTGCTTTTACTAAGTCCTCCTTGGAGAGCTGGCGGTGTGTGGTGGAAGCAGGGTGGAGTACACAGCTCCTCACGTCTGCAACGTGGGTTTCCTGCGTAATCATCTGTAAAGCCTCCATAAAGGTAGCGCATTTTGCAACGTCGCCCTTGATGCCGAAGCTCATCATACCGCCCTGACCGTCGGGCAGGTACTTTTCAGCCAATGCGTGGTACTTATTGCCCTCAAGCGATGCGTGTTTAACCCACTCAATCTTGGGGTGTTTGCTAAGATACTCGGCAACAATCTTAGCGTTGGAGGAATGCCTTGCCATACGAAGGGCTAAAGTATCACAGCCGAGGTAGGTTATATATGCATTCATAGGTGCCATAATCGCACCGATATCTCTAATCATCTGCGCTCTGCACTTGGTGGCAAAGGCGACGGGGAGGTCGGCATACACCAAGCCGTGATAGCTCTCGTCGGGGATGTTCATAGAGGCGTAACGGGGGTTACCCTTGAAATTGAAGTTACCCAAATCAACAATCATACCGCCCAGCGCCGCAGCGTGACCGTCCAAATACTTGGTGGAGGAGTGAATGACTATGTTTGCACCGAACTCCTTGGGTCTGCACAGGGCAGGGGTAGCCAACGTGTTGTCGACGATAAACAACAGAGAGTGCTTTTTGCAGATTGCGGCAATCTTATCGAAGTCTAAAACGACTATTGCAGGGTTAGCAATGGTCTCGCAGAAGATAAACTTAGTCCTCTCGTCGATGAGTTTTTCAATATCCTCTGCGCTGTCGTCGGGGTTAAAGAACCTGCACTCGATGCCAAGCTTGGGCAAAGTGGTGCCGAACAGGTTAAAGGTACCGCCGTAGCAAGCCTGGGAGATAACCACGTTATCGCCTGCCCCGGCAACGGTGAACGCCGCAAGCGTAGTTGCGCTCATACCAGAAGCGCAGCCGATAGCCGCAACGCCGCCCTCTAAGGCAGCAATCTTGCCTTCCAACGCCGCAACGGTGGGGTTTGCAAGACGGGAATAGAAGTAGCCGTCGCTCTTTAAATCGAAGCAATCAGCCATCTCCTGCGTGTCGCCGTAGAAGAAGGTGGTCGATTGGCAGATGGGAGGGATACGGCTCTCGCCCGTCTTGGGGGAATAACCAGCCTGAACGCACAAGCTGTCAAGTTTTAAATCTTTCATATGTTAGCCTCTGAATATAGTTTACAAATTTATAATCTTCAAATTTAGCTTAATAATTCTTTAACTGCCTTTTTGTATCACGCTCTATGTCACGGCGTTTAATCGTCTCTTTCTTGTCAAAGGTCTGTTTACCTCTGCAGAGTGCAACTTCCACTTTTATGAGGTTATCCTTAAAATAGATGGAGATGGGTACTAAAGTCATACCTTTCTGGTTGATTTTACCGACGATTTTGTCTATCTCGTACTTGTGCAAAAGCAACCGCCTGTCCCTTTTGGAGTCCTTGGAGTTAAACGCACCGCTCTTATCGTAGACGGGTATGTGCAGATTTTTAATGGAAACCTGCCCGTCACGTATAAAGCAGAAGCTGTCTTTTAAATTGCAGTTTCCTGCACGGAGCGATTTAACCTCCGCACCCTCAAGTACAATTCCCGCCTCGTACTTTTCCTCGATAAAGTATTCAAATGTAGCAGACCTGTTGTAGGCAATTTGTTTACTCATTATATATATTATACCTTTAATAAAAGTCTTTGTAAAGTTAAACCAACGCAAATTGTATTCGACGTGTGCATAAATCGCAGCCGATTACTTCAACTTTAACGCTGTCGCCGAGTTTAAAGGAATGTCTTCTGCCCTTTAATAAAAACTTTTCGGGGTAGTAGTCGTAATAATCGTCGGGCAGCAAATCGCAGCGGATAAACCCTTCAACCGTGTTTGTAAGCTCTGCAAAAATTCCGCTCTCGATAACGCCTGAAACGACTGCGTCGAACTGTTCGCCTATGCGGCCTCGCATATACTCAAGTTTATATAAATCGTCCACGTCTCTCTCGGCTTGCTCTGCCCGTCTTTCCCTCTCGCTCGTGTCGACGGCACAAGTTTTTGCAATCGCTCGGAACTTATTTAATTTCTCCTCGTCCTGACCGTGCAAAAGTATCTTTAACACACGGTGAACGAACAGGTCGGGGTAACGGCGAATGGGGGAGGTGAAGTGGCAATAACACCTGCTCGCCAGCCCGAAATGTCCCAAATTCTCCTCGCTATATCTCGCCTTCTGCATAGAGCGGAGCATAACCTTATTGACGACTGCCGCAAACGGCTTGTCCTCGACGAGGGTTAAAATCTTCTGGAAGTCCTTAGGGGTGGTCTCCTCGGTATCGGCGTTTGAAACCTTTACGCCGAGCTCCTTTAAAAAGTTGTATAAAAGGCTGACCTTCTCGGGCGAAGGCTTTTCGTGAATGCGGTATAAAAAGGGAGCGGTTTTCCTTTGGGCAAAGTCGGCGACGCTCTCGTTGGCGGAGACCATAAACTGCTCTATAAGCCTGTGCGACAAAGCCCTCTCGTAGTCGGGAATGACTATCTCACCCTGTTCGTCGACATATATGTGGGCTTCTTTGACGTCAAGGCTTACTTCGCCGTCAGCCCTTCTTATTGCCTCAAGCTTTAAGCAAAGCTCGCCCATAGCCTTAAGCATTTGTGCTATTTCAGGGATAACTATGCCCTCCTCGCCCCTTTCGATGACGGCGGTGACCTCGTCGTAAGTTAAACGTCTGTCGCTGTTTATAACGCTTTCGCAGATCTCGTAGCCAAGCTTTTTACCGTTTGAATTAAAGGTCATAAAACAGCTCATAGCGTACCTGTCCTTGCCCTCGTTCAGGCTGCAAGCCCCGTTTGAAAGGCTCTTAGGTAGCATGGGCAGAACACGGTCGGGGAAGTACACGCTCGTACCCCTTTCATACGCCTCTTTATCGATACAGCCGTTGTACTTAACGTAGTGGCTTACGTCGGCAATATGCACGCCCAAGCGGTAGTTGCCGTCGACGATTTCAAGCGACACGGCGTCGTCGATATCCCTCGTATCCACGCCGTCAATGGTTACGGTTAAAAGGTCTCTCAAGTCTACCCTTTCGCCTAAAACCACCCTTTCACCTGCAACCTTGTCGGCAGTTTCTATGACGTAAGGAGGAAATTCGGTATTGAGCTCTGCCGAGGCGATTATCGCCTCTTCCTCAGCCATAAAGTCGCCGTCGACGCCTAAGACCTTAATAATCTTTCCGTTGACAAAATCTCTGTTATGGGCGGTGATTTCGGCTATGACCTTGTCGCCCTCGCACGCCTCTTCCAAGAGTGAACGGGGTATCAGCACGTCTGCGCCGAACGCTCTGTCGTCGGGGATTACAAAGTAGTTGCCCCTGCCCCTGACCAGCCTGCCGGTAACCGTCCTTGTGCCACGTTCTAAAATCTTTAAAACCATAGCCTCGTCGCCCCTGCCGACGGGGATTGCCATAACCTTGTCCTTATCCAACGCACCGTTAAGCCGCTTGGCAGGTACAAAGTAGTCGTGCTCTCTCTCCAAAAATCCGTCGGGGATTAAAAAGGCATAGCCGCCGGCATTGGCTTTGACCGTAGCACAAAACGCCCCTGCCCGTTCGGGGGAGAGGTATTTGCCTCCGTCGACCTTGACTATAAGTCCCTCGCTCGCCAGATTTTTTATAACCGCTTTGGCGGGTTTTTTATAGGAAGGGGGTAGGTGCAGTGCGGAGATTATCTCGTTTTGAGTTTTGTTTTCAAGCTTTCCGCTCTTGAAGGCGGAGAGTATAGTCTTTCTTAAATCCATAAATACAGTATGCAATAATTTTCAACAAAAAAAGCGGAACCGAGAGGTTCCGCTACAGAGTTTCTTTTAATTAGCCGTTGAGCACGATGCTTGCAACGTAGAAGAGGATTGCAATAACCGCAAGTACGCCAAGGCAAATCCACGTCCATTTTTTAAGCTTGCTTTCAATCGACTGACCTTTATTCTTGCCAAAGAAAGTTTCGCTGGAGCCGGTTATACCGTCAATACCTTCGGAATTGCTCTGCTGTAACAGAACGAGAACGATAGCGGCAAGGGCCGCAATGAACATCAGTGCGATTGCAATAGACGTAAGCGTAATATAAGCAACCCACTGGGGTGAATTTAATGCTGCAAGAAGATTTAACATTTTAAAACCTCAATTTAAGTAACAATTACGAAAGATATTATAACACGGAGAAAAACTTTTGACAATGAAAAACAGGGCTTAATAGCAAAATTTTATTCCTTTTTTTGTGAAAATATCTTTCTTTCGCCAAACTTATTGATAATAAATATTCCAAGGCAGACCAGGGCAATGGCAAGCAAGGTAAACCAGCTTAAAAGTTGGTCGCTCTCGCCCAAGATTATTGCCGAGAACACCGCCCCGAAAAGGGGGTTGGAGCTCTTATACACAGCCACCTTGGACACGGGGTTATATTTAAGCAGGTACCCCTGCAAGGTAAAGGCGCAGGCGGAGAGGAAGGCGAGGTATAAGAGCATAGCTATCGCCCCGACGCTCACCTGATTTATAGTTCCGCCAAAGCTTAAACCGATGATGATTAGCACCACGCCGCCGATTAAGAATTGGTAACCGCACAGTGCGGTCGTGTCCTCGTGACGGGAAAAGATTTTAACCAGCCCTGCCGCCACGGCGGAGGACAGCCCCGAAAAGATTAAAAACCCCTCTCCTAAGATTGAAAAGGTAAAGGAGAAATCACCGCCGAGGTTGATGAGCACTACGCCGCCAAAGCCTAAAATACAGCCTGCAAGCTTAATTAAATTAAACTTTTCAGTGCGGAAGATAAAGCAGGCAAAGAGTATGGTAAAGAATACGCCCAAGCCGTTTATAACCGAAGATTTAACCCCCGAAACGTGCGCAAGCCCTATATAGAAAAAGGTGTATTGCAGACAGGTCTGGAAGAGTGCAACAATAAGTACCCGCCACATATTACGGGGTTTAGGCGTTAAAAATCTGCGTTTTTGTATGGAGCCGAAGGTGATAACCATAACGCCTGCAAGCGTAAAGCGAACGCCTGCAAACAGCATAAGCGAGGGGGCATGGCTTCTGTCTATTGCAAACAGGTTATACCCCGTCTTAACGCAGGGGAAAGCACTGCCCCATAGCAGACAGCAAAAAATTGCACACAGTGCAACCACGTAGGGTTTGGTAAAAAACGCCTCCGCCTTGGTTTTCTGAGGGGCTTCCTCAATGGTGTTAATTTTTTGCAACTCGTTATCTTCCATAATATATTTATATGCGGTGTCAGTTTATAAGCTCGCCCACACTGTTATGTGTGGGCGTAAAATTTCCTTGAGTTTGTGTTAAATAAAATTACTTAATCAGGCACTTACCCGTCATCTCTTTGGGTATTTCCAAGCCCATAACGGTTAAGAGGGTGGGTGCAAGGTCGGCTAATATGCCGTCTTTACGGAGCTCAACGCCCTTAAGCTCTTCGGAGATAAGCACGACAGGAACGGGGTTGGTGGTGTGTGCGGTAAAGGAGGAGCCGTCCTCGGCTAACAGCTTGTCTGCATTGCCGTGGTCTGCGGTCAGAAGCACGCTGCCGCCCATAGAAAGTATTTTATCTACAACCTTTTTAACGCACTCGTCAACGGTGTGAACGGCTTTAACGGCTGCGGGGATAACGCCCGTGTGTCCTACCATATCGCAGTTAGCGTAGTTTAAGATGATTACGTCAAACTCACCGCTGTCAAGCTCTTCAAGTACCTTGTCGGTTACGAGGTATGCGCTCATCTCGGGCTGTAAGTCGTAGGTTGCAACCTTGGGGGAGGGGATTAAATCTCTGACCTCGTTTTCGTTAGGTGCCTCGATACCGCCGTTAAAGAAGAAGGTTACGTGTGCATATTTCTCGGTTTCGGCAATTCTCAGCTGCTTTTTGCCGCATTTTGCGAGGTATTCGCCCAAGGTGTTGTCAAGCCTCGTCTTGGGGAATGCGATGTCGACGTCCTTGAACTCTGCGTCGTATACGGTAAAGCATACGTAAACGGGTTCCAAAAAGCCCGTCTTTCTCTCGAACGCCGTGCCCTTGGGTACGACAAACTCCCTCTGGGACATAGCCCTGGTAATCTGCCTTGCTCTGTCGGGGCGGAAGTTAAACATAATTATGCTGTCGCCCTTTTCGATTAAACCTATGGGCTTGCCGTCCTCGTATACCTTAATGGGGGTTAAGAACTCGTCGGTCACGCCGTTTTCATAGCTCTCTTCAACAGCCTTTGCAGGGTCGGTGCAGGGGGTACCCGTACCGAGGGTCAACATATCGTATGCCTTTTCGATTCTGTCCCAGTTGTTGTCCCTGTCCATAGCGTAGTATCTGCCGGTGACGGAGGCAATCTTGCCGTAGCCAAGCCTTGCCATTTCAGCCTGCAAATCTTTAATAAAGCCTGCGCCGGAGGTGGGGGAGACGTCTCTGCCGTCCATAAAGCAGTGAACGTAGCACTCCTTAACGCCACGGTCTTTAGCCATCTTTAAAAGGGCGTATATGTGCCCGATATGGCTGTGAACGCCGCCCGTGGAGAGCAAGCCGTACAAGTGTAATTTCTTGTTATTGTCAACGGCGTTGTCCATTGCCTTTGCAAGGGCAGGGTTTTCGAAGAAGTCACCGTCCTCGATTGCCTTGGTTATCTTTGTAAGATCCTGATAGACTATTCTGCCTGCACCCATATTGAGGTGACCTACCTCGCTGTTGCCCATCTGCCCGTCGGGAAGTCCGACGGAGAGACCGCTTGCGCCAAGGGTTGCGGAGGGGTAGGTGTTGATATATTCGTTTACGTTCTTGCTTCCGTCAATGGAGATTGCGTTGCCATCGCCTGCTGGTGCAAGTCCGTAGCCGTCCATAATAATAAGTGCGTAAGGTGTTTTCTTCATATATATCCTCTTATTTGTTGTAGTTTACGATAGTAGCGAAGTCAAGCTTTAAGGAAGCTCCTCCGATAAGTCCGCCGTCGATGTCGGGCTGAGCCATAAGACCCTTGCAGTTGCCTGCGTTCATCGAGCCGCCGTACTGGATAATAACCTTTTCTGCACACTTGGGGCAGAAAAGCTCTCCTATCTTCTTTCTTATGTAGGCAATGGTCTCCTGAGCCTGTTCGTCGGTCGCCGTTCTGCCCGTACCGATTGCCCATACGGGTTCGTAAGCGATTACGACGTCAGCTACGTTTTCAACGCCCTTTAAGCCGTCGGTAAGCTGCTTGTCCAGAACCTTTTCGGTTATGCCGCCCTCACGCTCTTCCAGCGTTTCGCCGACGCATACTATGGGGGTAATGCCGTTAGCAAGGGCAGCCAAGGTACGCTTATTTACGCCCTCGTCGGTCTCGCCGAAGTACTGCCTTCTCTCGCTGTGACCGATAATGGCGTATTTAACGCCGTATTCTTTGAGCTGCTCGCAGGAAATTTCACCCGTGTAAGCACCCTTTTCAGCCCAGTGCACGTTCTCGGCACCGATGGCGATGTTAGTGCACTCTGCCGCCTTGGTCATAGCGGGGATTAAGATTGCCGGTACGCATAAAGCCACGTCGCAATCAGCGTCAGCCACAAGGGGAGCAAGCTCAGCAATGAGCTTTGCGCCGCTCTCGGCGGTCATATTCATCTTCCAGTTGCCTGCAATAAAAGGTTTTCTCATAGTTTAAAACTCCTTAAATCTCATTCGTTCAATATTATAACACCTTTCCCGAATAAAAGCAACAGGGGAAAGGCGGTAATTTAAATAAGAATTATTTAAGTTTCTTAAGTCCCAGCTGCAACGCCGTCTGTTCAAAGGCGTGCAGGGGGTCATTTAAAATATAGTCAAACGCCTCTTTGTGGTACACGGTAATGTTAAAACGTTTAATAACCTCGGCAATGCGTGAGGAGAATTGAAAGGACAGGTATCCGCCCTCGAAGCCGATTATCAGCCTTACCGCAACGTAGAAGTCGGTAGACTTATCAAAGCCCGTAGCAACGTCAACCTCTAACAGGTTATAGGGTATAACCTTTTCACCGAGCTTTAACCCTTCCTCCGTAAATTCGGCG
The DNA here is from genome assembly GCA_051892535.1 of Candidatus Coproplasma sp. GTDB lineage: Bacteria > Bacillota > Clostridia > Christensenellales > Borkfalkiaceae > Coproplasma. The sequence continues at coordinate 60,326 of JBJFGI010000027.1, forward strand.
GTATGTATTTCGTAGATATCCAGCGTGGTTAACTCCCCGTCCGTCTTTTTCTCAATGCGTACGGAAATGCCGTCGTCTGCCTCAAAATAATAGGCTATAAAAAAGGGAGACTTTTCCATTCCGTTTTCATAAAGACGGGTGCTTTTCAGCTCCTGCGCAAAGTGTTGGGAGATATATTCTTTAGCCTCGGTGTCGTTTTTAAAGTTTAAAGTCGTCTCTTCGTCGAAGGGGGAGGCGTCCATTGTGTACCTGCACATATGGTATTCACAGGTGAAAATTTCGCTTTCGCCGCAGGATATATAGGGGGTAAAGTCACATCTTGCAAAATCTATCCTCGCTTGTTTCTTCTTGAGTAGCGGTGTAAAATAAAAGACCACCAGAAGCGAAATTGCAATAAATAGAGCAACGGCTATAACACCGCTTATAGTTGCGGCAAGCTCAGCCTTCTCAAACGGTACGGAGAGCGTAACAATCATTACTATTGCACATAAAACTACAATGGACAGACCATAGAGCAACAGCATCGGGGTAAACCACTTGCCGTAAAACGACTTTTTCTTTTTCTCTTTAATTAATTTTTTCTTAACCGATTTATCCATATTCCCGAAAAATTAAAGGGGAGGCTTAGCTCGCCTCCCCGTATAAATAATTTACAAATTACTTCTTGTCGTTGAGGCAAGCGATACCGGGAAGTACTTTGCCCTCGAACAGCTCAAGCGAAGCGCCGCCGCCCGTGGAGATGTGGGTCATCTTGTCAGCAAAGCCGAGCTGCTGAACAGCTGCTGCGGAGTCGCCGCCGCCGATGATGGTGGTGCAGTTGCCGTAAACGTCTGCAAGTGCCTGAGCAACGGCAATGGTACCCTTTGCAAGGGTGGGGTTCTCGAACACGCCCATAGGTCCGTTCCATACAACCGACTTAGCGGAGTGGATAGCTTCTGCATAGAGAGCTCTCGTCTTTTCGCCGATATCCATACCCATCATATCTGCAGGGATCTTGTCGGAATCAACGGTGGTAACTTCGATTTCGGCGTCAATGGGGTCGGGGAAGGACTTGGTTACAACGGTGTCGATGGGTAAAAGGAGCTTCTTGCCCTCTCTTTCAGCCTTAGCCATCATCTCTTTGCAGTAGTCGATCTTCTCCTCGTCTAAAAGGGAGGTACCGATTTCATAGCCCTTAGCCTTTAAGAAGGTGTAAGCCATACCGCCGCCGATGATAAGCGTGTCGCACTTTTCAAGTAAGTTGGAGATAACGTTCAACTTGTCTGCAACCTTTGCGCCGCCTAAGATAGCAACGAAGGGACGAACGGGATTTTCAAGGGTAGCAGCCATAACGTTGAGTTCCTTCTCGATTAAGAAACCGCAGACGGCAGTCTTGATAATGCCGTATTCAACGATAGCAGCGGTTGAAGCGTGAGAACGGTGTGCGGTACCGAAGGCGTCGTTGACGTAGATAGTTGCGTCGTAAGCAAGCTCTCTGCAGAAAGCCTCGTCCTTCTTCTCTTCTTCCCAGTGGAAGCGGAGGTTTTCCAAAAGGACTGCCTCGCCGTCTTTAAGGGCGTCTCTCTTTGCCTTAGCGTCGGGACCGATAACGTCGGTAGCGAAGGTAACCTTGCCGCCGAGCAGCTCGTTAAGCCTTGCAGCAACGGGAGCAAGCGTAAGCTTTTTGGGCTCGTCCTTCATAACCTTAGCGATGATTTCTTCCTTAGTAGCTTCACCCTTTTCAATCTTCTTCAAATCCTTCTTGTTAAGCTTAACTTCGGAGGAGAAAATGGAGTGGGGTTTGCCCATATGGGAGCAAAGGGTAACTCTGCAACCCTTGTCCAATAAGTATTTAATGGTGGGCAGAGCACCGATAATTCTGTTTTCGTCGGTAATGACGCCGTCCTTCATAGGCACGTTGAAATCGCATCTTACCAAAACTTTCTTGCCTTTAAGGCACCTTAAGTCTTTAACCGATTTTTTGTTCATAATAAAGAAACTCCTTTAGATTATTTCGCTAAAAATTATAATAATTTTTAAGGGCAAAGTCAACATAAAAAAACATATTGGCGACAAATATTAAAAAGATGAGAATTGTTAACATAACTTAAATATAAATTTAATACCGTTTATTTAATTGTATTAATTAAAAAACTATGCTATAATACCTACGTATATATTGTTGGCAGACTTAAACTTCAAGGAAAAACTATGGAAATTTGTATAGTCGGTCTGGGGCTTATAGGCGGCTCCATGGCTATGGCGCTGAAGAGGGCAGGATATAAAGTTGACGGCTACAACCGTTCCCCCAAGCCCCTGCAGTATGCGCTTGACAACTGCATAGTAGACGGTGCGGCGACCACGTTTGAAAGTTACGACGTAGTCATTGTCGCACTCCCCCCTCAGGCAACGGTGAACTTTATTAAGACCACACCTTTTAAAGAGGGTGCTATCGTCGCCGATATCTGCGGAGTAAAGAGGCTGATTGAAAGAGAGGTTTACTCTGCTTGCCTTGCAATAAATTACGTTGGTATGCACCCCATGGCGGGTAAAGAGGTAACGGGGGTGGAAAACGCCTGTGCCGATTTATTCGACAGGGCAAGTATGGTAATCACCCATGGCGAGCGCACCGACCTGCAGTCCGTCGAAACAATGAAATGCCTCGTAAAGGATATGGGTTTTAAATATCTTGTGGAGTGTTCGGCGGAGCTTCACGACAGGAAGATTGCCTACACCTCCCAGCTTGCCCACGTAGTCTCCAACGCCTACGTCAACGACGAGGAGATAGAGGGTTGTTTAGGCTTTACGGGCGGCAGCTTTCAGGATATGACGAGGATAGCCGGCGTAGACGAAAACGCCTGGGCGTCGCTCTATTTGGACAATGCCGACAATCTTTTGCGTAAGTGTAACAATTTAATCTCCTGCCTTCAGGGCTTTGCAAGGGAGCTGGAAGAAGCTCTAAGGAGCGGAGAGACGGAAAACCTCGCAAAATACCTGTCCGTAGGCGCAACGGCGTACAGAAACGGTAAGGCGGAAAACTTCGTCGGCGAAGGCATAACCGTAACAAGGTTAAAGTAATGGAATACTCGATAAAATTTGCCGATTCTGCCCCCGTACCCGCCAAGGTCAGGCGTGCAGGCGAGGTGTTAACCGTTCTCTACAGGCTTAACGATACCGACTTCTTGCTAAAAATCGACGGGGAAAGGGTAGTGCATAAGACGCTTGGCGACGGGCTGGAAATCGAATTCGTCCACGGCAGACGGTGCGTCGGCAGATTAAAGTGCGGAAGCAATTCCGCCCCGTACGAGGTGTACTGTTCCCTCCTTGAAGTAAAGGACTTCGGTTCAGGTAAAAACGTAACCGTCGTGTTCGACGACGGCGACGGGCTAAAGAGGGTGGATATCTCCCTTATTGCAAATAACGATAATTAATCAAAAGAAAATTGTAATCATATAAATATAATCAGGGGTTATCAATGAAAATCAGATATTTAGGACATTCCTGTTTCCTGCTTGAAGAGAGTACGGGCACCACAATCGTATGCGACCCGTACGATGACGAGATAGGTTACGAAATGACGCCTGTCTCCGCCGATGCGGTTACGGTTTCCCATCACCACCACGACCACGACGCCGTGTCAAAGGTTTCGGGCAAACCCGTAGTTTTGGATAAGGAGCAGGGATACGAGCTTGACGGCGTAGTTATCAACGCAATTAAGAGCCACCACGACAACTGTT
>JBJFGI010000028.1:0-16792 GCA_051892535.1 Candidatus Coproplasma sp.
GAAATCAAGTACGCCAAGACCGCCAAAACATAAGAATAGCGGTGGCGTAATTCATTTCGGAAAAAAAAGGCACGGTCGGGGAGACCGTGTTCTTGTTTGGGGAGTGACAGCTATTTTGTAACTATAAGCCAAGTCTTAATAGCTTGAACTTCTTTACTGTAAGAAAGATGTTCGGGCTATTTTGCTATATTGAGGAATTTAAAAACTTCCGCAAATGAAAATAGAGCCGATAGAGCAATCTCGCTCTATCGGCTCTGCCGTTATTTGTAGGTTTATTATCTTCGGCTCAACCTAAAAATTTACTATACTAATACTTATATACCGCACGCCTTTGGCGGTTTTCCTATCTGCCGTCATATCTTTTCAGACGGTCAATCCCTGTACGGTTTAACGGGATTCTTTATATAGGCAGGGTATTGAACGGCTACGCCATAGCAATTGACGGGGTAACCTATGATAACGGTAAAAATTCAAGTATCGTCACTGACCTCGTCGAAGATTTCGAAGGCGACTTTAAAATCCCCACCCTTTCGTTGAATGATATTACGGCACATAGCGCAGGGTTTAACGGTACAACCACCTTCACTATTGCAGATGAAAAGGAGCTGTTAATACTCTCCTATGCCTTAAATTCGGGTGCGCTGTACGGCACCACGGGCTATGCATACGGGGGGAACGCCCTTTCACGCTACGGCGATTACAGCAAAGTAGGCGGAACGGCTACGGGCATAGCGGACGGCAAATATAAAGACGATACGTTTGCAGTCGCCCTGCCTGCCGCATATTTCGGCATAGAGGCGCAAACATCGCTGGCGTCAACCGAGTTAATCATAAGTCTAACGTCTACCGACTACGATATGACGGGTTACGGCAACGGCTTCAGGGGCATGAGCGGCACCTATTCGACTGGTTTTATCTATAAAATTAAGTCGTTCGGCAACGATTCTCAAAAGGCAACTATTGCCGTGAATATGAATATGCCGCAGTATGCCTATATTGTTGAGAGTAGTAATTCTACTTCAGGCGATATTTACGATAAGGATTCCCTTACGGCATACGGCTTATTCGGGAGATCGGCTTGTGCGGTTACTTTTAATAACTTAGTTTTAACGGGCAATATCTGCGTTACGACTATTAACTACGACAACGAGGCTAAATATTATTGTAAATCCCCCGGATACTACGTAGGCGGTCTGTTGGGGCAGATGAGCGTAAAAAATAACCTTTCAATAAATGACGTCTCCCTGAATAATTTCAAGCTTGTTTCACCCGGCAGCGCAGGCGGTCTGGTAGGCTATTATTATGAAGGAACGCTGACCGTAACCAACAAAGAGGGAAGCGATTTGTCGCAAAACGTCTTAATTAAAGGGCAAAAGTACGTGGGCGGTTGCGTAGGTTATGTGGACAGAGGTACGGTCAAAGTTTATAACTTTGAAATTTTAAACTCAACAATAGAGGCTGTACAACGTCACAAAAAACCCTCAACAGGTTCACAAACAGGCGTCGGCGGAATTGCGGGTGCATTAAATCAAAATAACGCAGCAATCGTTATGGAGAACTGCACCGTTACCAAAACTGCTGTAGTATTATATACAAGCTATAGCGCTACGGACGACTCTATCTCTTCGGGCGGTCTGCTCGGTTGGGCTAACACTTCGGGTTCAATAACCGCAACAGGCTGTACGGTGGACGGCTGCGTCGTCTTTGCCCTTGGTAATTTCAGCGAAGGCAAATTCCCCTATGAAGCCTTTTTAGGTAGCGACAGTACGGTTGATATGCTATCCGACGATATTAAGAATAATCTTATCTATAACGGGGAAAATCAGTTCTCGGTAAAAGTTCTTGCGTATTTGCTTGAACAGAACAGTTCTACAACTAAGTATTCCATAGGTTCTGCAGGCGGGCTGATAGGCTCCGTAAAGAAAAAGGTAAGTTTAGACGGCTGTACGGTTACGGCAAAGTCTGCGCCTATGGTTATAGCAAGTTTAAACGACTCCGCAGGGTTAGTCGGCGAGCTCAGAGCAAACGTCGCTTTAGAAGTTAAAAACTGCACTGTCAGCACTCAAGACCACGATATGTATATTATGGGCGACTATCGTGCGGCAGGCGTTATGGCTTACCGTTCATCTGGCTCATCAGCGATAAGTCTTACGGACTGCAACGTTGTCGGAACGCAGGAAAACCCGATCAGAATAGTGCAATTTATGCACAATAACGGCGAGGCAAGCGGTCTTTTGGGTAATATGAATACCATAAACAGTCTGACTGTAACAAATTGCCGTGTTTCCTACTGCATAATTGCAGGCTTAAAGGCAAGTGCTATTCAGACGACCACACAAGCAAGTACAGGCACTTTAAAAAATATTCACGTCGACAATAGCGTGATATATAGCAGAAACTCCTACGCAGGCGGTTTATTCAATGAGTATACGGCTACTTATAGCTTGGAGGGCGTGTACCTTGCCGATAACTACGTTATAGGTTATACAGGCGCAGGCGGTCTGGTTGGCACCGCTACGAGCGGCAGCTTAAGCGGTAAATATATTATTATGGATAATAATACCGTCTGCAAAGGTAATCAGGCTACCAACTATACCTTTGCCACGTCCGATTTGACAGACGTGGCAAAGGCTGCCTCTGCTCTGTACAATTCAGCCTCGCCCGACTTTACAAACGTAGGTGTTATTGCAGGCAATAACGCAGTCACGGTACAACTTTACGCCGTCAGCTGTTCGCTGCCTGATAGCATTACGACACAGCAAAAAAACTTCTATACAGATACGGGCAGTTCAAGCTACGTTATCTACAACGCCTACGGTGCAAGGGCGACGTATTCAGGCTTTACAACCGAATACGATACTAAAACCCCTCAACAGACAGCAATCGAGGCGAGGAATTATTCGGCTGCTACGGGCGACGGTTCGGCTTCTCTCTACGGCGATTCGGTCACGGCAGGTACCCCTTCCACAATTGCAGGGCTTTCCTGGTGGGTTGGCGATAATGAAACCGTCGGCGACGAGAGCGTTAAAGACCTCTCAACCTTTGTGGTCGGGGTGACGAACAACTCCGATTTGCCCCTCTTCTGTTTCAGCGATAAAACAAACGATACTCTGACAGCCTATCTCAATATGCTCACCGGCGGCTTCAGCACGTTAATCCAAGCGGACAGCAGCCTTGTTTCTATAACTTCCTATCGCTACAGCGTTGCAGACGACGGCACCATAACTAAATTGGATGGGGAGAACAACGGAAGCGTCACTTACAGCTACAACAACGTAAACGGCGCATATGAGTTCAAGCCGGGTTCTTACGACAACCTGGAAGCAAGCAGCAAGACCTTTACCGTGCTATCCGTAACCTTTTTGGACAGCAGCGGTCAGGCGGTCTACACTATGGACTTGGCTATCTACTATCAACAGGCTATCAATATAAAGACCTACGTCAAGCCCTTGGAGGGGGAACAGTTTTATCTGCCCCTGTTTACAGGCGATAGCGAGACGGGCGATTCGTCTATCAATTCGTTTTCGGTCAACGTCTCCTACGGCTCCTCGTTCACCTTATATATCGAGTATAACTATAACTCGGTCATCGAAAAGGTAGGCGATATGGACGATATCGGCGATATCGTCAATTTCAACAAGCGTATCGAGATGGTTAATTCGGCAGGCAAGACCGACGCAAACGCAAAAATCGAAAGCGGAACTGTGTTCATCCTTCTGGATTTAAACAGTGCAACCCCTTCGGGCTATTCGTTCTATACCCTCACCTTAACCGAGGATAAGCAGTACATTGACTTTGTCGACTTTAAAAACGGCGAAAACGGGTTCGTGCACGTCAGTCTTGACGATTTGACCACAATCTCTTCAAGTCTTTGCAAGGACACGGCGGCGGACGGCTGTATCTACACCGAAAGGTATCTTTTGGTGGTATTCCCCGTACAGGGCAGCGGAAAGACTTACTATAATATGAAGGCTATTATAGACGATGAGCAGAGACAGTCGATCAACAATATTGCCGTTCGTCCTTTGGTGGAGGTATATGGTCAGGTCACCATATGGGAACAGCCCACAATGGCAAATAGTGCAACCTACGTTGACGGCACGGCAGAGGGCAAAAGCTTCTCTTACCAGGCAGGCGACGCCATTGAGATGACGGTTGAAAGTACCATAACCTATCCCGACGGCTACGTCGGAACGCTTCAGGGTCAGGGCGGTGCGGTCTATGAAACGCATATCCTGCAAATTCTGGACAGCGCAGGCAAAGAGGTCGAATTGCCTCAAAGGACGATTGTCAAGGTTACGGATTCGGACAGCAACGTTATATATAACGAGCAGTTGAGCGCCTCTTCGCAGGTTATCTTCTCCTTGGGCGACGTGCTGACTACCCCCGTCAAGAGCTACACGGTTGAAATTGATTTCTCACACGTCAACTATAACGACTTCTACAGGGCGTTTACGGGTACCGAATCAACCGATTACACGGTAATGGATAGTATGTATCTGTCCACCGCAGAGGACGTTTTGGGCATAGGACCCACGTCCGCAAAGCTCGTCTTTAACGTGAAGAAGGACTCAAAGGTTAAATTAGCCGTCGTGCCCGATAAAGATAGCCTGAGTAACCTGTGTATTAATCTGCATGCAAAGGAAAACGACGACGAAACCAATAGCGGTATAATCGACTTTTCGTTAAACGCATTATTCGACAGTTCGGGCGTTGCTTCTGCCGATATAAGCTTTGCCGTGAGCAAAAAGGTCTATAACGCTACTTCGGGCAGGTACGAATACGTTGCGCTAAGTGAAGAGGAGGCGGATATCTGGACTGTGTATAAGGATACAACCGCCATAACGGGCGACAGCCTGAGCGTAGCAGACAACGAGGCAAGCGGTAATTATAGGCTTGTGGTCAACAAGGAAAGTGCAAATCTGAAATTGACCAACTACTGCCTGACGGTTACTTTAACCGCAGACGACGGCACGTCCGCCAACGACTACTTCGTATTCTTAGTCTGCAATATAGACGTCGAACGCAACGTTCTACCCGGCTGAGAGGAAGATGTAGTCTATGACGTTTGACAATTAATGACTATAATGGTATAATAATTCGTATAACTAATTCCTGTTGTAGGAGAACTATGGAACATAAAATTTATTGGGTAGGTCCCAGAAAATCTGACGTTTCAAACGTTAAAGACATCAAATTTTACGGATCTATCACGCTATTTGGCGACGGACAAGACAACAATTACGCATATTGCCTGCAAAAGGGGCAGAACAGGGTAAACCACAACCTTGCCGACATCAACGAGGATTTGTTTTTCTATGAGACGATTAAGAGGCTGATAAAAGAAGATCCTTCCGTCAGGTTTTATTTCTATAACCCCAACTGCGTCTATTACATAGAGGGGCTTGATCAATTCAAAGACTATTTCCTTTGCATAAACGAACGTGAAATTATGCAAATCGCAAACAATAAGACGGAATTCCAAAAGAGGCTCAGCGGTATCGTTCCCCTTCTTGACAGGAAGTTTGATCTGCATCGCAACAACTGCGATTACCTTAGTCTTGCCCACATGTTCAACTGCAGTCCTGAAGATAATAAAAAGTTTATCTTCCAGGCACCCGTATCAAGCGGCGGTAACGGTACGTATCTTGTCAAACGTGAAAACGTAAGAGAAGTAATAAATATGCTTAGTTCAGACGGATATATCGTCTCCGTTTACGAGGAGAACAACGTACCCGTTAATATTCATGCAATCATATTTGACGACCATGTTTTACTCAGCCCCGGCTCTATCCAGATAATGAAAGAGGACGATAACCGTCTGCTTTATCGTGGAGCGGATTTTATTACGTACAGAACCATCGCAAAAGAGAGCCGTGAAAAGTTTGAAAGCTACGTTATCGACGCCTGCAAGGTATTCCAGCGTTTAGGATATCGTGGCGTATGCGGTATTGACGGCATAATATGTGGCGACGAAGTCAAATTGCTTGAGATAAATAACAGGTTCCAGGCATCAACGGGATTAATTGACATAGCTGCAAAAAATGCAGGCTTACCCTCTTTGCAAAAGATTAATCTTGCCGCCTTCAACGGTGAGTGGAGTGAAGAGTTTAATAAAATCAGCACCTTAAAGGTTGATTACAGCAATTACTTTTTCACCGATAACGGTACGAAGTTTCACACGGATCATATTTACGGAATTTGCAAAAGTCTTCTGGCGGCGGGTACAAACGAAGAGGCGGGTCTTATCAGCATAGACGACGACGGCTATGACGAGACGCAGATAACCAACTCGCTGGCGTATTTATTCCGTCTGACCTTCAATACCAACATCACGTCTATTTTTGTCGACCGGGGCGAGGACAGCAGCATAGACAGCAAGATGTGGCTCAACGAAAACATTTGCGAGCCCGATAAAATGTCCTGGTATGACGAGATCAGTCCTGAATTCAAAGGCGGTATTCTCAGCCAATCTAAAAGGGAGATAAGGAATTATTTTCTCCGATTGAAGATTGCCCTGCTCACACAAGGCGTAACGATTGCGGAAGACGCAAAAGCCGACATAATACAAAACGGCGGACTTCGCCCTGCAACCAACAACGCCATCGACATAAGAATTGATTTTAAGTTGGGGGACAAGAACAGATTTTTGATAATCAATACCCCTACGGATATAAAATTCGTTGAGTTTTCTCCATTCAAAATCACTTTGGATAACGGCGAACTCTACCTCAATTATTACGGAATGCGAATGATGAAGATAGGGGTATATCCCATCGACCCCGTCTCTATCGTCCGTGGGGAAAACGGGGAGGTTGCTGACCGCTATACGGAAGGTAAAGATGGCAGAACTCCCGTCGCATATAAGGAAATAGCCTTCCTTTCTACCGACAGATTGCGTGTTCATCTTACAAACTACTGTAAATTTAAAAAGATTGAAAACGGGCAGCAGCTCGGCTGTGCATTCTGCAATATAGCTCCCTCGGTTAAGAAATTAAACCTTGGCGATATCGACGAGGTTGTTTCCGAGTACTGCAGAAGGAGTGCAGAGATTAAGCTCACCCACTTTTTAGTGGGCGGACAGACTGCACCCGATAGCGAAAAGGAAAACATCGTAGAAATAATTAAGATAATACATAAACGTGCAAGATTCGCCCCCATATATGCAATGGTTGTGCCCTATGAGGAGGAGATAATCAAGAAGATGTACAATGCCGGTATGTCCCAGCTTGCATGCAATATCGAGGTGTTCGACGACGAGATTGCAAGAAGATATATGCCGGGCAAACGCAGCGTACCCAAGGAAACGTATATCAAGCGTTTGAAGTATGCTACTACGCTAATGGGGCGTAAGGGCGACGTAAGGAGTATGGTAATTGTCGGTCTTGAACCCTACAAATCGTTTATCAGCGGCATAGAGGAGTTGGCGTCGAACGGTATTCAACCCATTTTATCCATATTCAGACCTCTGCCCGACACGCCTTTAAAGCATATGCAGGCACCCCCTATGCAGTATCTTGTCCAGATATACAACGAAGTGCAGCGTGTCTGCGCAAAGTATAATTTGTTTGCCGGTCCCGAATGCGTAAACTGTCAGAATAATACTTTAGCTTTACCCGTTTGGCTTGAAGAAAAATAATTAAGCACTGATGATAAGTCAGGAGGAAGAGAGAATGAGAAATACTAACGGTATAAAATCTGAAGACGAGCTAACCTTTTTTAAAAAGATTCGCCTTGGGATAAAAAAGTTTTTCAACAGCGATGAGTGTCACGACGTAAGGATTGCATTGTTTATATCATTGGGACTGCTCGCTGCGGCTCTTATCGTAATTGCAATACTCAACGCATGCATACCCGGTCTTGAGATCGGCGCAAGCATTGTGCGAGATATCAACATACTGCTCATTTCTACGACCGCAACCCTTTTGGGCTTGTACGTAACCGCATTCATCTTCCTCAACGACTCCTTGAAGACCCGCAGCAAGGAGGATTCAAAGATTAAAGAGGCGGTAGATAAAATACTTATGCGCTACCGCAACGATATGATCTGGGTTGCGGTATTCACCATTATATCTATCGTTTTAGAGGTTTTATTAAACATCGTTCTGGGTGCGCCCCAGCCCGACAATAATATCGAAAATATAAGATTGTCTTTAAACAGTTGGATTTGGTATCTGTTTATTGCAGTAACGGTCTATTCGATATTCATTATTTCCTGGATTATTTTAGAGAGCAGAAATATCACTAACAGTGACAGCCTTATAAAGAAACAATCTACAGATAACCTCGAACTCCATAAAAGATGTCTGTTGGATCAGTTCAACAATATTTTAAACGAGAAAGTTGAAACGAGTGAAGAGTTCGACTTTGAAGATAACAGCGGTCTGAAAATTCTTCAGAAGTTCGGCAAAAAGAAGTTTAGCTTTCAACAGGCTTATAAGAGCGTTAAAGATAGCGGTATAATTAAGTATAAGGATGGCAAGTGGGTATATCCCGGCGTTTCAAACGAGCAGGAATACATCATTCAGTTGGGTAAAATCGTACGCCTTATTGAAAATATAGTCTCGAGAATCTGCGACAACAACATCGACAAATCGATAATGAATAACGAGCTTATATTCGAGAGTATGCGCTCGGGCTTCCTGTGGCTATATGCCCACGAAGGTAAGAACAACGTGCTCGACGTGCGTGACGCCAACAGGTTTCTTGATCACCTTAAATATCAGATAATAACAAATAAAAGGTTTAAAGATAAGCCGTTCGACAATAACGAGGTTGAGGAGACCTTCCGCCGTGCAAGGGAGGCGTTTTACTCGCTTGACTACGGTAAAGGGGATAAAGCAGGTACCGTCTATTTAGATGGTCAGGACGGTGAACAACAGGTAAAGAAAAGTACAGACGGCAATAAACTCGAGTACATCACCGCATATAAGGCGAATATGCGTACTATTATCGACCAATTCTTCACGGGATACGAACACCTTATCGGGTATCGTGATGCGTTGGTAAGAAACAATGACCTCAAAGACGATACGGTGAATATCTTTAAGAGAAAGTCAAAGAAAAAGGTCAAAGGCGAAAGTGCCGAAGCAGTTCAGGACGGAAATAATACAGAGGATACAACCCTTTTACAAGGGAGTAGAAACAGACCGATAAGCGAAGACCAGCACAAGATACTCATCTTCTCCGAAATAATGAAGAGGGTGCTTATCGACCGCTTTACCTCTTTCGTTAAGATAGATGATTTGAACCTCGGCAACTCGACGTTGACCAAAGGTTGGTTCAACTATTCGGAGCTGACGAAAAGCAACTTCACCCACACTTCATTCAAGTTTGCACGTTTAGAGAGTGCAATTTTCAGGGGATGCGACCTCTCCACCTGTAGCTTTATTTTAGCCGACGCCAGCGATACCGACTTTACGGGGAGCAATTTCAGCTATTCCGACTTGACGGGTATGGATTTATCCGACAGTATTTTAAACAATACGCAGATGAACTCGGTCTTATTGCGTGACGAGCGTCTGGATCACTACGGCGGATACGAGTATTTGTTTACCAAAAACAAGGTAAAGAAACCCGAACAGCTGAATTGCGAAAACGAGCCTGCTCAGCCTCAAAATGCAGTTGAGGAGAGAGAAATGCAGATGATGAGGCAACAGCTGAGAGAGGGCGAAATTATAAACCACGTCGTCTCTTTGTTTGCAAAAGATTGGTATGATCCGAAGGAAGAGCAGGACGGGTTTAAAAAACTTAAAGAGGCTTTTGACGGCAGTAGAAAGGGCATATACCCCACCATATTGTCGTCTGACGGTTACGTTGATGACGAAAAGGCAATTTCCGTTGCGGATACTATAGTGTACTCAAAGGATAGTTTATTGGATAGAGCACACGAAATACTGTGTACCGATATCCTCAAATTTTTCTTTGAATACAGGGTAAAGAATAAGTTGAGCAAGGAAACTTTAGAGGCGGTCTGTGAGGCAAGAAAAGACGAAAAAGCCGAACTGAAAATGCTGCGTGAAGCAATGTACGGCAAAGTCTACTTCGGCGTAGCTAACCTTGAGGCGGCTTCCGTCAACAACGTATCAATGAAAAATATCGACTTCAGCCACGTCAATATAAGTATTGCGTCGTTTGCCGATTCGGACTTAAGCGGAACGGATATGTACTACACCAAGGCAAGAAAGGCGAGGTTCTACAGAACCAACCTCAACAACGTGGACGCATACCGTACGGAGTTTGAAGAGAGCAACTTCAGCAGTGCAAGTATGATTGATACGGTTTTAGTCGACTGTAATTTAAACGGTTGTAATTTTGACAGGGCGATACTGTTAAGGGCTAAGCTCATCAATTCGTTGACGGACGATAAAAACAATTTGCCCAGACCTTATTTAAGCAGATTTATCTACAAGCTGAGCGGTGTGCACAGCGGACTGGATGAGACAATTGAGTTCGTAAGCGACAGCGAAGTAATCGAAGTCGATAAAAATAAAGTGCAGATGCGCCATATTGAGGAATTGAACGATGAACATTCCTGCGTCGGCAGCGACTTCACCGAAGCCCTGGCGGACCATATCGTTATTATGAACGTCAACATGGTGCGTTCGATATTCGACAAAATTTCTGCAAAGGATGCGTTTATCTACAATGCGTTAATGCGTTGGTGTGTATTCAAGGACTCGGATTTATCCAACAGCATTTGCTACGGCACGTCCTTCCATCAGTCAAGCTTTGACGGGGCAAAATTCTCCAGGGCGAAATTGATCGCCTGCGAGTTCAGTAATGCAAGCTTAAGGAATACAAATATGATTTCCGTATTGCTTGAAAAGGTTATTTTTGACGAGGCAAACCTGTCATATTGTAACTTCTCGGGCGCTACGATTGAAAACTGCTCATTCAGGAAATGCAACTTCCAAAAGGTAATATTGAGCGGTACGGTCTTCAAAAACGTCATATTCAGTCAGATAGATTTCCAATCGGTTATAGGGCTTGACGAGGCGATATTTATCGACTGCGCTTTCGAGATGAAGGACAAGGGCAACGTCGAACTGGGGGACGAGCTCGAGTTAAAGAACAATTCTCAAAACGTCTATCTGAGAAGAGTTGAAGCCGATAACGGCAATTTGGTCGGCGGTCTTGCCCGCTACAGTTCCGATTAAACCCAGGGGCGTATTAATTCCCTGTCATGCAAGCTTTGGCGGTGGGGAATTGAAATATATAGCAAAGGCACGGTCTTTTGACCGTGCCTTTGCTTGAAAAAGGAAAGCTGTTTTGTACCCAAAATCTGCAATGACCGAGGTCTTTAGTAAAAAAATATCCCGTCAGTTGCCGTTGTGCACACTCAGGGGCAACCCCGCTTTGGGGCGCACCGCCACGTTTTAGCCCTTACCGCCCATTTTAATCGGCTTTTTTCAATATTGACAATTTTATGCTGAATGGTATAATTAATACAAGTGAGTTTTTTAGATTAAAGAGGATAATATGGATAAAAAGAAGACAGAAGAGCTGTACAGAAAAGGTATGGCGGAATACGGCAGAGGAAATTACAGCGAGGCGGTAAGTTGGTTTAAAAAGGCTGCCGAACAGGGTTATGCCATAGCGCAATACGTCTTAAATATCTGTTACCAGAACGGCGACGGAGTAGATAAAGACTTGGCGGAAGCGTTAAAGTGGCGCAAAAGGGCTGCCGAGCAGGGTTATGCAGAAGCGCAGTGCGATATGGGTTGGTGCTATTTCGTTGGCGACGGCGTAGAAAAAAATTTAGCCGAAGCGTTAAAGTGGTTTAAAAAGGCTGCGGAGCAGGATAATGCGTTAGCTCAATGTCTTTTAGCGCTTTGCTATGAAAAGGGCGACGGAGTAAAACAAGACCTTGTTGAAGCGTTTAAGTTGTATAAAAAGTCTGCCGAGCAAGGCGATGCAACGGCGCAGGGCTGTTTAGCGCTTTGCTATGAAGAGGGCAAGGGCGTAGAGCAGAGCTATGAGGAGGCGGCTAAGTGGTTTAAAAAGGCAGCCGAGCAGGGTAATGCAACGGCGCAGAATTATTTGGGTTGCCTCCATTATACGGGTGACGGAGTAACCCGGGATTTTGCCGTAGCGTTTAAGTGGTTTAAAAAGTCAGCGGAACAGGGTTACGCAATAGCTTTATGTAATCTGGCACGTTGCTATGAAAAGGGCGACGGAGTAAAACAAGACCTTGTTGAAGCGTTTAAGTTGTATAAAAAGTCTGCCGAGCAGGGTGATGCAATGGCTCAATACCGTTTGGGGCTTTGCTACCAGGACGGCAAAGGCGTAGATAAAGATTTGGTGGAGGCGGCTAAGTGGCTGACCAGGGCAATGGAGCAGGGGTATACCGTTAAAACGGATAAATCGGACAGCGACGACGGCGTAATAAAAGGATAAAGCCTTTATCGGGAAAACTGTAATAAACATAAACAACAAAGGAGGCAGGGAGAAAATATGGATAAATATGAACCGATCGAAAAGTATTCGGGCGAGGATACAGACAGCGAGGATTTTGAAATTCAGGACGGAGTGCTTAAAAAATATAAAGGCTCACGGGTCAGCATAACAATTCCCCGAAGCGTAAAAAAATCGGGGAGAAGGCCTTTGTAGGGTGCTGTAAGCGGAATTTCGTTTACGAGGAGATGCAGGTTACGATGCCCAGGTCGTTAAAAAGAAGAAGGAGAGCGATATTTAATACGAAATCGCATGGGCTTGTCTGCCTTTGTAAATTTAAATATATCTGATAATATTAGTCAATAACGCTTATTTTCTTGCAAAATGTCGGCAGATATGGTAATATGTCGCCGATAGATAGATTATTGTCTGGATAAGGGAGTCGAAGTTTGTCTGTCGGCTCTTTTTCGTTAAACGCCCTTTTACTGATGAAACGGGCGACGAAGTAAAAGCATAAACCGAACATTAAGGCTGTAATAGATAAACGATTAAACAGGCAGGGAAACAATATGGATAAAAAGATGCTTGACGAACTGTGCAAAATAGCCAAGGCAGAACGTGACGACGAAAATTACAGCAATGCGTTTGTTTTATTTAAAATTGCAGCGGAGTACGGTTGTGCAGAAGCGCAATACTGTTTAGGCTTTTGCTATGAAAAGGGCAACGGCGTAAAACAAGATCGGGCAGAAGCGGTCAAGTGGTTTAAAAAGGCAGCCGAGCAGGGCTATGCAGAGGCGCAATGCCGTTTAGGCGTTTGTTACGAAAACGGCAACGGAGTGGAAAAAGATTTAGCCGAGGCGGCAAGCTGGTACAGAAAGTCTGCCGAGCAGGGCTATGCAATAGCGCAATGCAATTTAGGCTACTGCTATTTTTATGGCAGAGGTGTAGAAAAAGACTTAGCCGAGGCGGTAAGCTGGTACAGAAAGTCAGCCGAGCAGGGATATGCAAGGGCGCAAAACAATTTGGGTTATTGCTATGGGAACGGCAAAGGCGTAAAACAAGACTGGGCGGAAGCTATAAAATGGTTTAAAAAGTCAGCCGAGCAGGGATATGAAAGAGCGCAGACCAATTTGGGCTATTGCTATGAAAACGGAGAGGGCGAAGACCAGGATATAACCGAAGCTGTAAAGTGGTATAAAAAGCTTGCAGAGCAGGGTCATGCAAGGTCGCAATACCGTTTAGGTCTTTGCTATCAGGACGGCAGAGGCGTAGAAAAAGATTTGGTTGAGGCGGCTAAGTGGCTGACCAAGGCAATGGAGCAGGGATATACCGGGGATACGGACAATTCAGACAGCGATGAAACGGGCGACGTAATAAAAGGATAAACCGTACACTAAAGGCTGTAATAGATAAACGATTAAACAGGTAGGAAACAATATGGATAATTCAGAGGCGACAGGGAAGATGACGGGCGAGGTTTTATCCGATGCCATGGAAACGGCGTTGGAGGAAGGGCAGTTCGTGGTTTATTACCAGCCGAAATACAGCCTTGAAGACAACACTCTTTCGGGCGCAGAGGCGTTGGTAAGGTGGAAACACCCCGTATACGGGATAATACCTCCAAGCGAATTCATTCCCCTCTTCGAAAAGAACGGCTTTATATCCCGTCTTGATAAATACGTCTGGGAGCAGGTCTGCATAAAGCTTAAAAAGTGGAAGGATAACGGGTATCACCTCGTGCCCGTATCGGTCAACGTTTCGAGGGCGGATATATTTAAAAGCGATATCGAGGAGACCTTTCAGCGGCTTATCGGTAAATACGGCGTCGAGCCCTCCTGCCTCCACCTTGAAATAACCGAAAGCTCTTATGCGGAGAGTCAGGAGCAGATTATTTCCACCGTAGACGATTTGAGAAATCTCGGGTTCGATATAGAGATGGACGACTTCGGCACAGGCTATTCGTCGCTGAGTATGCTCAGCCGAATGAGGTTGGACGTGTTGAAGCTCGATATGAAATTCGTCCGCAACGAGACGGCTAAACCCCTTGAACACAGCATATTGAACGACGTAATAAATATGGCGCACAGGCTTAATTTAAAGGTCGTTGCCGAGGGCGTGGAGACGAGGGAGCAGATGCGCAGGCTTCAGGCGGTGGGCTGCGACTACGTGCAGGGCTTCTTCCTTGCAAAACCTATGCCTGAAGGGCAGTTTGAGAGCTTACTTTCCGTCCAGCGCAAGAATTCTTCCGTGCCGCACAGGGGAAGCCTCTTCTCCCTGCCCGAAAAATATACCGTACTTATTGCCGACGAGGACGTCTCCTTCCGTGATAAAGTAAGCCTGACATTTGAGGAGGAGTATAACGTCGTTCAGGCGGCAGACGCAGAGAGTGCGATAGACAACGTAACCAAAAACGGGGAGGCTATAGCCGCAATCATTTTAAGCATGTCCCTGCCCGATAGCGGTGCGGAAAAGATTATGCGTTGCTTAAGATGCGAATCGGGCTATTGGCAGATACCAGTGCTGGCGACAATACCCAGCAGTTCGCATATGAAGGAGATGACCCTCGCTTTGGAGGCGGACGACTTCTTATGTAAGCTCCACCCCGTTTTCGACCTGCGTAAAAAGGTTCAGCGTCTTGTGGACGAGGCTGTAACCCACAGGCGTGTAAACGCACTGTTAAACGAGGCGCACCACGACTTTATGACGGGGCTTTTGAACCGCAGAGGACTTAACGCAGCAATAGAGGAGCTTAAAAAGGAGCACGTGCCCATTGCAGTGTGTATGTTCGATTTAGACAACCTTAAAAGGGTCAACGACACCTACGGTCACGACGTGGGCGACAGAATGATTTCTTCGTTCTGCGATTTGCTTAAAAGGTGTACCCGCAGCGACGACTATATATGCCGTTACGGCGGAGACGAGTTTATCGTCGTCTTCAAGAGGATAACGGAGGAAACGGCTATAAAGAGGGCAAACGAGATCTGCGCAAAGTGCCGTGAAAGCTACATAACCGAAAGCCTTACGCTGTCGTGTTCGGGCGGCGTGGTGACGTGCGGAGGGGACGACGAGCCGTCGCTTAAGCTTATAGAACGTGCGGACGAGGCGTTGTATAACGCCAAGCGAAACAACAAGGGCAGTTGCTGCGTCTGGAAACAGAGCTGAACGCCCAGGCATTAAGCTTAAATGGGCAGATAGCCCTTTAATATATTATTGAAAGGGTTTTGAAATTAATAGTTTTAATTGACGCAAGTCGGACTAAGTTCGGCTTGCGTTATTTTTTTGTGTGGCGGTCTGGCGATAAAGGGGGTTGCCAAAATAATAAATTTACAGAAACTTGTAGTCAGTCTGTTGAAATATTTTTATGAATGTGTTATAGTATTATACGGAAATTCGGCAAAGTCGAAAATAATACACAAAAGAGGGACAAGATGAAACTCATTTACGGCGTCAAGGACAGACCGAGTATACCTCGTATAATTCTGTTCGCACTTCAACAACTGTTGGCAATTCTTGCCGCAACCATAGCGGTACCCATGATTATAAATGGCGTTATGGAAAAGAACGGCTTTACGGACGGATTCATGTCGCCTTCAGCGGCACTGTTCGGCGCAGGCGTGGGCACACTCGTCTACCTGCTGTTCACAAAATTCAAAAGCCCTGTGTTCCTTGGCAGCTCGTTTGCGTTCTTGGGTTCCATGGCGGCAGCTTTTGCAGGCGGCGTAACCGCTTCGCTCGGCTACCTCGGTCTTATCATCGGTGCAATCTTTGCAGGACTTGTATACGTAATCATTGCAATAATCGTCAAGTTTGCAGGCGTTAAGTGGATAAATAAGATTATGCCCGCCGTGGTTATAGGACCTACGGTTGCAATCATAGGTCTATCGCTTGCAGGCAATGCGGTCGGAGACCTGACGACGGGTTCCGTAACCCAACAAATAACCGAATGGGTTATAAAGTATACCGAAACCGGTGCCCCCTACCTTGCAGAGGAAACGGTAAATCAGGTTGTCGCTTCCCCCTACGTCTGCCTTGTCTGCGGTTTAGTAACCCTTGCAGTCACAATGGTCTGCTCGGTTTACGGCAAAAAGCTTTTAAAGATGATACCCTTTATCATCGGTATATTAGCAGGTTATGCCGTTGCTGCAATCTTTACAGGCATAGGCTTCTGGGCTAATGTAGACGCACTTAAAGTTATAGACTTCTCCAAGTTCAGCAATATGCAGTGGTATCCCGACTTCGCATTCGTTCAGGCGTTCTTCAATGCCGATTACGGTTCGACGGATATCGGTGCGTATATCGGAACGATTGCAGTTGCATATATCCCCGTTGCATTCGTCGTATTTGCAGAGCATATCGCAGACCATAAGAACATCTCTTCCATAATCGAAACAGACCT
>JBJFGI010000029.1:0-3841 GCA_051892535.1 Candidatus Coproplasma sp.
CTTATTTGTTTTCTTCTTATCTATCGCCTTCAATGTAGGCGGATGATACGGTATAGGATTTTTTGATAAACTTCCCACCTTTGCTTTGCTGAAAACCGCTATTTCTTCGATAGCATTTAACGGTTTATAATTGGCATTAAGAAAGCCTGTTGGCGATTCTTTTTTCCATAGCCATAAGTACCTGAACAACTTTATGTTTGAACATACAAGTTGAGAAGTAAAAGGCTGTGTCCCAAAGAGACATATCACACCGTCAGGCTTAATTAACCTTTCGTACTCTTTCCATAATTTTTCTAACGGAAGAGCTTTGTTCCATTTATGCACAACGCTTGAACCATACGGCAAGTCACATAAAATCAAGTCGATAGATGAGCCGGGAATGCTTGGAAGAATATCCAAGCAATCCCCGCAATGAAGTTCTACGTTACTCATCTTACGTTACCAACCCCGCAATACCTTTGACAAGTAACGGTGCGGCAACCAAAATTACGAAGATGACGATTAAACCTATACCGTAGTTTATAAGCATCTTCTTTGCTTTTGCCTTGTCCTCGTTCTTTTGCGCAATTATGATCGCAATACCCATTGCAAGCGACCAAACGCCTGCCGTAGCGAGAAATACCCAAATCATATAAGGACTGTACTCGTCAAACAGATATTCTATATAGTTCGACACTTCTTCATACTCTGCTCCCATATCCTGAACGTAGGAATCGGTACAAGTTGTGCAGATATAAGTTCTCCTGATTACACCGTTCTCGTTCTCCTCGTAAGTAAGCTCGTAGTTGTGTCCCTTTGCAGGTATTTCATCTATCCTTTCATAATCACATCTGGTACAACCATAATATCTCTCACCGCTTTCTTCACAAGTTGCGGCAATCAGGACGTGTGTTTCCAAAGAATGACCACTCGGATTGACAATGTCCGTCTTATACTCAAATCCACAGGTAAGGCAGATATGACGAATATAGCCTTCTTCCGTACAGGTAACGTCAACATATTCTTCTACATAGTTGTGTCCCGTAGGTTTTAAGATTTCGGTCTTATAGGTATCACCACATCTCGTACAACGCTGACCGATATACCCTTCTTCTGCGCAAGTTGACTCCACTTTTATCGGCTGATAATCGTGTCCGAGCGCATTAACAAAGTTATCGTTATATCCAACGCCACAACGAGAACATATATGCGTTGTGTAACCCTTATCCACACAAGTAGGCTCAATAACCTCTGCCTCGTAATCGTGTCCCAATGCAGGGATTGCCTCATTGTATCTGTATCCGCAAATCGTACAAGTCTTGTACTTTAACCCACTCTCCGTACACGTTGCGTCCTTAGCAATTTTCCAAGCTCCATAGGTATGACCGTGTGCGGCTGTGTAGTTTTCGATATAGCTGTCTCCGCAATCACTACAAGTCTGCGTCGTATAGCCTCTTTCCGTGCAGGTCGCCTCCGTCACCGTAGCAACGTAGTTATGACCGTGTGCGTTCACATAACTGTCGATATATGTATCTGCGCATCTGCTACAAACGTGAGTTGAATAGCCTTGCTCGGTACAAGTAGGCGCGGTTACTGCCGCAACATAGTTATGTCCTTTTGCCTCGATTACCTCTATTTCATAAGCACCGCAACTGACACAATCTCTTCTTTTCATACCCGTGTCCAAACAGGTTGAGTCTTTTACCGTGTACCAACTGCCATAGTCGTGACCATTGGCAGAAACAACGTCGTCATTATAGGAATCACCACAACGGGTACAGGTATAAACCGAATACCCACCACTTGTACAGGTTGATTCCACTTCCTTTGTAACGACGTAATTATGACCGAGCGCACTCACATGGTTTGCATTATAACTGTCGCCGCAGTTATCGCAAACATAGACGGTATACCCGTCATCCGTACAAGTAGGCGAAACAACAGAGCTTTCTCTATAATAGTGGTCTATTGAAAAGGTATAAGTCGAAGAACGCTGTGCGTCGTTTGTCAGGACAAAAGTATGACTGCCTTCTGTACTTATCCAAGTGCCATTGACGTAGCTTTCTCCGTCCAAAGTACCTGAACAATTGCTGTCCGTCCAAATGACACACCTCTTCGTCCCGTCGCTTGCCTTAACGACTTGCGCAACAGGTGCGGCTATGCTTAACGTTACCGAATAGGTTGCGGAAGTGTTGCCGTATCCGTCCACCGCATAAAACTGATATGTACCGTCTGGCATAATTTTAGATACGCTCATCGTCGTGCCCGATACTTGTACAAACGAACTGCTACTCGGTGCTTTGAAATACAGCGTTACACCGCCGATATTATCGCTTACAGTTACCGAAAAACTATCGGAGAGCGTACCGCCAAAACTGCCGTTCGATATAGATAACGTAGGCTTGGTATTATCCAAAGAAATGGTTACAATACTTGAGCTGTTCCCTGCATTGTCAACGCAATAAAAGCTGTACGTTCCGTTTGCCGTTATCTGCTCACCGTTAGCATAC
The DNA here is from genome assembly GCA_051892535.1 of Candidatus Coproplasma sp. Classification (GTDB taxonomy): domain Bacteria; phylum Bacillota; class Clostridia; order Christensenellales; family Borkfalkiaceae; genus Coproplasma. The sequence continues at coordinate 2,490 of JBJFGI010000029.1, forward strand.
GATACATAACTTGAAGTCCCCGGTTTTTTCACATAAACAGCTTTAATTCCTGACAGGGAATCCGAGGCAACGTATTTTATGTAACTTGCCGTAGATTTTGCGCCTGAACTGACCGCACTCGCTCCGCTGTAAAGTACCCCCACAGGGTTTACTGAATCAAGATAAATCACAGCAGTTTCAGAGTAGTTTCCTGCTTTGTCTACCGCCCTGAACTGATATTTACCATTCGTTGCAGTTGCCGCAATCGTTGTCCCCGAAGTATAACTTGTCCAACTTGTTGAATTAGGTTTCATATACTGCACATAGTTTATTCCGCTTTCGCTATCGCTCACCGTATAATTGAAAGCAGTGTTGGTATAAGTTCCTGTCAGCGTTGTTCCGCTTGAATTTTTTATTGCACCCGCAGGTTTCGTATTATCGAAGTAAACATAATAAGTTGCCGTTTTATTCCCTGCCTTGTCTTTTGCGTAAAAGCAATACAAGCCGTTCGTGTCGGATTCGCTCACCATTTTGGAAGAGCCAACCGCAGTATAACCGCTTGCCGTTGGAGTTTTAACGTATAGATTCTCCAAACCGCTTGTGCTATCGCTTGCCGTAACAGTAAATGCGGACGTCTTATAATAGGTTGTACTCGTTGAAGCTCCGCTAATTGTAGGCGTAGTCGCATCTACGGTAATGAATGTATATACGTTTGCCGAACCTGACCACATTGTGTATCCCGCACCGCCCGAACGATTAACGTCAAACTTGATTTTGTATCTACCGTTTGAAAGCGTTGTTGATAAGGAGCCTGTACCTGTTTTAACTACCTGCTCGGTGTCGTTGTAAATTGTAATCACACAATCCGATGCGGACGAACTGAAATATACATCCGAAAAAGTTATGTAACTATTGTTTGCCAACGTTGCAGTTCCTGATGAAGCCGAGCCGCTTAAATAGAAACTTATCGTATCCGAAGCACTCAGGCTTTTTCTTACACTAACAGACGTAACGTCTGTTACATTGGTTGTCGCACTACCGCCCCAAGTACCACTACCTTGCGTACCTGATACAGTCAACGTATATTTCGGGGTAGTACTTGCGCTCGCCATAACCGTCGTGTTACTGAACACAATACCCAAGCCCACACAAAGGGCAAATAGCATAGAAAGGATAATCATTATCCCTGTTTTATTTGTTTTTATTTTCATTTATTTCCTCCATTTTGTTTTGCTCGTTAAAGAGCGTTTGGGCATATTCGCCCGATACGATTTTTACGCTTGTCCTCAGTTCCGTCGAACCGATAAAGAACGCCTGCCCCGTTACCGCCGAGATAATCATTCTCTGCTCATCGTCGTTAAAACTTTCCCCGA
>JBJFGI010000030.1:0-15066 GCA_051892535.1 Candidatus Coproplasma sp.
TACCGCCCAGCTCGGTTGCGTTTTCGTCCACGACTTCGACTTTAAGGCGGTGGTGCTCGCAGTAGTGCAGGTACATCTGGTAGAGCTGTCCTGCAAACAGAGCGGCTTCCTCGCCGCCTGCGCCGCCTCTTATCTCCATAATGCAGTTTCTGTCGTCGTTCTTATCCTTGGGCAGAAGGAGAATTTTAAGCTCTCCCTCAATCTCCTCAAGCCTGCGTTTGCACTCGTAAACCTCTTCGTTGAGCAACTCCCTCATCTCGGGGTCGGTTTCGGTCTTTAACGCCTCCGCCGCCTGCTGAGATTTTTTACTCTCCGCAAGGTATTCCTCGTATTTAGTCGCAGTCTCCATAAGCTCGGACTGCTCTTTTGCAATCTTAGTCCACTCCTCGCTGCCTGCCGGTATTGCGGGGTCGGAGAGCTTTTGAGTAAGCGATAGGTATTTATTATAAATTTCGGTAATTTTCGGGGTCATAAATCTTTACCCTTGATTAAAATGCGATTTTGAGTATCCTCTCCACGCCGGAGAAGTCCTTGACTATCATTGCGTATTCACGCTTGGGGAAGAGCTTTAAGACGTCCTCCGCCTGACCTTCACCCACCTCGAGCATAAGCATACCGCCCCTCGTGATGTAGCGGGATACTTCCTGGGATAATCTCCTGTAGAACTCCAGCCCGTCGTCGCCGCCGTCAAGGGCAATCCTCGGCTCGTAGTCCTTAACCTCGCTTTGAAGATAGGGAATCTCTCCGCTCTTGATGTAGGGGGGATTGCACACGATAAGGTTAAACCTGCCGTGTACCTTGGAGAACAGGTCGCTCTGTACGAAGGTTATATCCACCGAGTTATAGTTTGCATTTTCCTTTGCAAGCATAATTGCCGCATCCGAGACGTCTGCCGCAGTTATCTGTGCCTTTTTGCCCTTTAAGTGCTTGGCGATAGCGATGGCGATACAGCCGCTTCCCGTACACATATCCAGCACTTTATCCCCGTCCTCAATGGCGTTGACGGCTTGCTGGGCTAACAGCTCGGTTTCAGGTCTGGGTATTAACGCCCTCTCGTCCACCTTAATCTTGCAGTCGTAGAAGTCCACGTCGCCGATTATATACCACAGCGGTCTGCCCGTCATACGCTTATCGACGATTTCGCAAATCTTACGCATCTCGCTGGGCTTAACCAACCTTTGGGTGTCGAGCTCGCTTCTGTTCATATCTAAAACGATGGAATATATCCACTCCGCATCGCTCTCGTCGATGCCCTTTTCGGCAAACTTCTTCTTGGTTTCCTCCAAAAGCTTAGGCAGCAGACCGCCCGTTATAAAGGAGGTTTCGGGTAGTTCGGGGTTTTCGTCCATCTCCATTGCCGCCTTAAACGCAGCGATTGCGACCTCCACCATCTCCTCGTCGGGCTCCCTCGTCGTGAACACCTTCTGCATAAGCATACCGGGCCACTTGAAGATGACGCCTACAGGCGAGGTAATGTGGGCGAAGAGCTTTAAAAACTCATAGGAAATACCCGTGATTACGGGGAGCAACACAATCTCTACGCCTAAATTTGCAAGCGTACGCAGAGCCCCGTTGGGAATGGTAACCTCGCTGATGCCTAAAGCCCAGGTGACCAAACCGATAACGGCAATGTTGATAATGAGTACGATAAACAGGAATGAAGTTCCGCACCTGTCGTGTATGCGAGAGCACTTCATAACGTTTTCCTTTGTCAGCTCCAGCCCCTGCTCGTAGCAGTTAATCGTCTTGTGTTCGGCACCGTGATAGCGGTACAGTCTGCGGATATCCTTTAAAATCATCACGAGCCCTAAGTAGGCAAGGAATATTATCAGCTTTAACCCGCCCCTTAAGACGTAGTACCACACGGATGCCTGGGATAAATCCGTCCAGAGATACTTGATTATCAAGCCGTCCACAACGGCTATGGGCAGCCACATAAACAGGGCGAACGCAAGCGCTATACCTAAGACCGTGCCGATAACCGAGATAAGCGTGGAAAAGCTTATCTTTAATTTTTCCGCAAACCATTTCTCAAGGCGGCTGGGTTCGCTCTCGTCCGAGGCGTACACGTCCGACGAGCGGTTGAGGGCATGCATACCCCTCGCCATAGAGGTAACCATATTTACGCAACCCCTGACGAAGGGAATTTTAGACGCAGTAACCAACGCCTTAGAGCGTTTTATACGTGTCTTTTCAATCTGAATCTGACCGTCGCCGTCACGCACAGCGGTACAATAAGAGGTCTTACCCATCATCATAACGCCTTCCAAGACCGCCTGACCGCCTACCGAAGAACAAATGCGTTTATTCTTTTTTTCTGTTTCTTTTTCTGCCATTTTAAAACTATCTAAAAGCTTTTGACCTGCCAAAAGCCTATAAAACTCAAATTAATATACGGCAAATACGGTTATTGTTTTCCGCACCTGCCCAAATAAGACAAAAGGCTTCAAATATAATGAATTATACTCGAAGCCTGCCTCATTTTTAGATGTTGTATCTTTTCTTAAATTTGTCAACACGACCGCCGGTATCAACAAGCTTCTGTTTGCCTGTGAAGAAGGGGTGACATTTGTTGCAGATATCCACTTTAAGCGTCTCAACGTTCTTAGTGGTACCGGTCTTGAAGGTTGCGCCGCATGCGCAAACAACCGTTACTTCATGATAATTGGGATGTATATCGGGCTTCATTATCTTACCTCGCTGATTATTTTTACCTTTAGCACTATACAATAGCTTTATTATTATAAATAAATGTGCAAAATAAGTCAAACGTTTTTCAGACCATTAGCGATATTTTTAACGGTTTGGCAAATTTTTAACGGAATTTTTATTAAAGGGTTGATTTAATCTCTTTATTGGCTTATAATTAATGCGTATGGATAATTGGGTATTAGTCGGGCAAAGTAAGCTCGAAAAACATCAACAGGAGCGCTATAGCGTAGGGGACAACCAGGTTAAGGTACGTGTAACCCACGTCTTACTCTCCAACTACGACGCACTCTGCTACACGGGTGAGCAAAAGGTAAACTATCCCGTAACTATCGGAAGAATTGCCGTCGGTGTCATTACCGAGCTCGGCAAAAACTGCTTCGGCTTAAGCGTGGGCAGCCGTGTTTATTTAAACGCCGTTCGCCCCTGCGGACAGTGCTATAACTGCAAGAGCGGGGACAGAGCCGACTGCACTTCCCCTAAAATCGCCCTCAAAGACTTCGACGGGTTTTTAAGGGATTTCGTCGTATGCGATTACACCGACGTAACGCTTTTGCCCGACGTGGTGGACGATATGCACGCCCTGTGCATAGAATGGGTGGCTTTGGCAGAAAATATATTCGATAGGTTGAACCTCTCTCAGGGCAGCAGAGTGGCGTTAATCGGCGTAAGCTTCTTCGGTGCAATTCTCGCACAGGTGGCACTCTATCATAAGTTAGTGCCCATTGCAATCGACAACTATCAACAGAATATCGACAGAATGAAGAGCAACGGCGTCTTTTTCGCCTTTGCCGCAGACGAAAACCTGCTTGAAAATATCAACAAGGCGACGAGCGGCAGCCTGTGCGACGCTGCAATCTACACCTCGGACTGCAAGTTGCCCGCCTCGGTATCCGCAAGGGTGCTTGCCCGCAACAAGGACGTGGTGCTTGGCGGCGTCAGCCCCGTAAACTTCTCCATCGACGCAGGGCCGCTGTTCGAAAAGAATTTACGCTTCTACTCCGTATCCGACGGCTTCGGCTATACCGAGACGGCTGTTAATATGATTATGCACGGTGCACTGGACTTGACCAACTTCGAAAAGGAGATACTCACCGAGTTTGACCTCGATGCCCTGCTTGCGGAGAGGGCGGCTAACGTCTCCCGCAATTCCAAGATAACGGTATTGAAGTTTACGTTATAATCTTTATTAAAGAGTGCGGTACATAGCTTATGCACGTACTCAGATTTTTGTTTTCAAAGTTATTTATATGTCTGTTTGCGGTTGTTTCGCTATGCGGAGCAACCGTCTTTTTATGCCTGTACCTGCACTCCCTTCTGCCCGTTGCCGCCGCAATATGCCTTGCGTACCTGCTCTCGCTCTCGGCTGCGCTGTACCTGCTCTCACGAGAGGGAGCCGTTGCGTTCAAGTGTGCCTGGCTTGCGGTAATCGTCGCCCTGCCCGTAGTCGGGGCGGTGCTGTGCTTTATCTCCCACGCCTGTTCGCCCAGGGGCGGCTACGGCAAACGCCTGCCCGAGGTGGGGTACGACGACTGCGAATTTTTAGGCGACGGCGCAATACTGTTAAAACGGCTAACCGATATTATCCCGACGGCGCAAAAGAGCATATATTTGGAGTTCTATATAATAGCCAAAGGCACAATCTGGTCGCAAATTTTCAGCAGGTTACGGCAGGCGCTCGAGCGGGGTGTGGAGGTCAAGATAATCTACGACGGGTGGGGGAGCGCCCTCCGTGTGCCTAAGAAAGATTTCAAAGAGCTTGTCTCCCTGGGTGCGGAGATTAAGGCGTTTAACCGCCTGTCACCCCTGCCTCTCTCCCGCATAAATATCCGTGACCACAGAAAACTTGCGGTGATAGATAATTATACCGCAATCATAGGCGGAGTAAACGTTGCAGACGAATACGCCCATATAACCAGTCCGCACGCCTATTGGAAGGACGGCGGAGCCCTGTTTACGGGTGATGCGGCAGGCGTATTTGCCAAGCTGTTTTTATCCCTGTTCAACGGCGTTAACCCCGACATATGTGCCGCCCAACCGCAAAATGAGAGGCTAATTCCCGTTGCCGATATGCCAGATAAGGGCGGCGGCGTCTTCGAGGACTGCATTGCCTCGGCAATATATGCCGCCAAACGCAGAATTTATATCTACACGCCCTATATGTGCTTTGGCGAAAAGCTTTGCGACGCCCTCTCCTTTGCGGCAAGGCGTGGCGTTGAGGTGATAATTTTAATCCCCTCCGTCCCCGATAAAAAGCTGCCCTACGCCATAACCAAAATCTACGCACAAAAGCTCTACGAGAGCGGAGCGGTAATCTACGAATATACTCCCGGGTTTATGCACTTTAAGGGAGCAATCTTCGACGACGTCGCCTATATTGGCAGCTATAACTTCGACTTCCGCTCCACCCGTTTAAACTACGAAAACGGCGTGTTCTGCAAGGGGAGGCTTGCCCGGGATATGGCAGCCGACTTCATCTCCTGCCTGAACCTCTCCTTGCCGGTAAGTTTTAAAAAACGCAACCTCTTTGCAAGGCTTAAGGACAGTATTTTGTGCCTGTTCGCCCCCCTCGTTTAAATTTAGCTATAATAATTTGTTGCAGTAAAGCTCAATTTCGTGCTAAAATATAGTAGCGTAAATGCCGTCTCCGCTAATCGTTTTAATCGTCCTGAACGGGAGATTTTATTCCCTTCAAGGCTGGCGGAGGGCACACGGACGCACGTTAAGACAGCTTTGGCACAGACAGTGGTAATTCATTCAAGAAAATAGTAATGGGGGGGTAGTTACTGCTATACTATGGTTAAATTAATTGCAAGTGATTTGGACGGCACGCTCCTTCCTCCGACTAAAATATTGCCTGAAGAGATATTTTCTCTCGCCAAAAAATTCCACTCGCTCGGCGGCGTATTCTGCCCTGCCAGCGGAAGGCAGCTGCCCAACCTTTTAAAGCTGTTTGAACCCGTCAAGGACTATATCGCAATCATTGCCGAAAACGGCGGTCTGGTTTGGTATAAGGGCGAGATAATCTTCACCGACCCTACCCCCGCCGAGGACGTAAAACGAGCCCTCGATATAATAAGGGCTGAAAGTGATTTATACCCCGTAATATCCTGCACCGACTGCGCCTATATCGAGGACGATGACGAGCAGTTTATTACCGTGTTCAAGAGGTCTTACTCCGCCTACAAAAAGGTAAAGAATTTAGACGACGTGTTGGACAAGGTTACCGCCCTTAAAATATCGGTATGGGACGCCCAACTTGCGGCAGAACACGGCGGCAAGGTGTTGCCCCCAAAAATTACCGGCTTGCGTACAATGGTTTCGGGCAGGGATTGGCTGGATGTCAGTGTTGCAGACGCCAACAAGGGCAAGGCGCTTAAGGCGCTTATGACAAAACTTAACGTGGACAAAAGCGATTGCGTAGCCTTCGGCGACCATATGAACGATTTGGAGATGTTGCAGGTTAGCGGAACGCCATACGTCACGGCAAACGCTTTCCCTGCGTTGAAGGCAAAGATAGGCATAGAAATTCCCTCCAACGCAGACTTCGGCGTAATTACTAAAATTAAAGAATTAATAGGCGAAAAGTTATGAAATTATTTATCTGTTCAGACATTCACGGCTCGGCTTTCTGGTGCAAAAAAGCGGTTGAAAAATTTAAAGAAGAGGGTGCGGACAAGCTCTTAATCTTAGGCGACGTACTCTACCACGGGCCGAGGAACCCCCTCCCCGACGGCTACAGTCCTAAGGAGGTATGCGAGATGCTCAACCCCCTCGCCGATAAAATTATCGCCGTGCGTGGCAACTGCGATGCGGAAGTCGACCAGATGGTGCTTGACTTCAACGTGTCGAGCGACTACGCCACCGTAAGCGACGGCAAGGTTAAAATTACCCTCTCCCACGGACACAGAGTTGTCCCCCCGTTAAAGCAGGGCGACGTATATATCACCGGTCACACCCACGTTCCCTTAAACGTAGTCGAAGCGGAGGGCTACCTCCACCTCAACCCCGGCTCAATCTCTCTGCCCAAGGAAAACTCCGCCCACGGCTATATACTGTATGACGACGGACAGTTTACCTTTAAAACTTTAGATTAACGTCATTGCCTCGCACCGTTTACGGTGCGAGGCAATTTACTGTATTTCAACATTAGTGTTAAAAAGTAGAGCGGCGTAGCAATAATTGCTACGCCGCTAAAACAATTTGTTTTTTTCTTCCTAACTTAAGCCAAAATAAGATGGCCTTTAAGCGCAAGATAAACAAGGTCGATTACGCAAAGAATCCAGCTCCAACCTACAACGAGGAAGAGAACAAAGATAACGATGCTTACAACGTCCTTTTTCCTGAGCATAACGGATAATCTTACAAGCAACTCAACAACCCAACCAACGAAGGGAATGATGAGAAGAATTACCTGAAGAATTCTATCCTGCTTATTAAACCACTTGTCAAACGACATAAACCTTTCTCCTTTTAATTTAATAACCTCTATATTGTATGAGGTTAACGTCAATTTAAGTACAAGCTTAAGCCAAAAGCTTTATCCGAAAATTACTGTAAGCAGAGCTTTTTGAACAATAATACCCAGATAAGGTCAATCCAACCTACGAAAACACCGCCGACAGTAACGATGAGGCAGACGATAAGTCTTAACACCGAGAACTTCTTGAAGAGTGTAGACCATCTTACCAAAATTTCGGTAATCCAGTTAACCACGGGAATAAGAAGCAATAATACCTGCACAAGGCGGCTCTGTTTGTTAAACCAAGTCATTATACGAATCTCCTTTGAATTTATTAATACTATTATATCATATTAGACAGATATGTCAAATAACGCTAAAAAAAATTTTTTCATAATCTACTATTTTTTTTCATAGCGTTTTCACGGCAACAAAAATTGCGCAGAAGAATACTTCTGCGCAACTTGAATCTGATTTAAAATTATCCTTACGGCTAATTAAACGAGTTCGATAATAGCCATCTCGGAAGCATCGCCACGGCGGGAGCCGAGCAGGTAGATACGGGTATAACCGCCACCCTGACCAAGCTCTTCCTTGCGCTGTGCATACTTAGGCGCAATCTCGTTGAAAAGCTTTTCGATTAAGGGGTGTTGAATATCCTTCGTCCTTGCCTTGTACTCAGACTTCTTCTCGGAGAAGCCTTTAACTTCCTGCAAGTCACGAAGCTTAGCCATAATCTGTCTACGAGCGGCAAGCTTTTTGGGTGAATCCTTGATAACCTTCTTGGTTACCTGCTTACCCTTTGCGTCGGTTGTGGTAACCTCAACTTCCTCGTTAAGGTCATATACCTTTATAGCTTTGGTTATAATCTTCTCTACGTAAGGCTGTAAAGCTTTTGCTTTTGCTGCGGTAGTTTCAATCTTGCCGTACCACAAAAGATCCGAAGCCTGATTCCTGAGCATTGCTATTCTTTCTTCCGATGTTCTTCCCAATTTAGCGGGCATAACGTTAATCCTCCTTCTTTGCTAAAGAAAGCCCGTAGGACTGAAGTTTCAAGATAATTTCATCCAACGACTTTCTGCCAAGGTTTCTAACCTTGATCATCTCTTCTTCGGTCTTCTTGGTTAAATCCTCGACCGTGTGTATATTTGCACGTTTTAAGCAGTTATATGAACGCATCGACAAGTCGATATCTTCAATCGCCATAGCAAGTATTCTCTGCTGACGGTCATCCTCGTTCTTAACCAGAATGTCCATATCCTTAATGGTATCGGACAGGTCTACGAACAGGCTGATGTGGTCCTGCATAATCTTTGCTGCGAGTGAGATGATCTCCTTTGCGGAGAACGCACCGTTAGTCCATACTTCAAGCGTAAGCTTGTCAAAATCGGTATTCTGACCAACTCTCGTATTTTCTACGTTGTAGTTAACCTTCTTAACGGGTGTAAAGATGGAATCGATGGGAATATAATCGATGAGTTCCGTCCTGGTGTGGTCGGCACCCTTATAACCTCTGCCTCTGCAGATGGTTATTTCCATATCTATCTTGCCACCTGCGTCTACAGTGCAGATGTGCTGGTCGCCGTTGATGATTTCGATCTCGGCGTCCTGCTCGATATCGCTTGCCTTAACCTCACAGGGACCTTCCTTGTAGAGGTGAACAACCTTAACGTAGTCCTTGTCGGTAACCTTCGTCTTGATTGCAAGCGACTTTAAGTTGAGTATGATTTCGGTAACGTCTTCCTTGACGCCGGGAACAGCGGAGAACTCGTGCTTAACGGAGCCGTCCAGAAACCTGATTCCCTGTGCTGCCGCACCGGGAAGTGCGGAGAGCAAAATTCTTCTAAGGCAGTTGCCTATCGTAAGGCCAAAACCCTTTTCAAGCGGTTCAACTACAACCTTTGCGTATGACTGGTCCTCGCTTTCAACCACTTCGAGCTTGGGTATATCTATTTCAATCATATACTACCTCCTTATTGTTATGATTACTTGGAGTACAATTCGACAATCCTGTGTTCAGCAATCTGGCTGTCAATATCATCCCTTGCAGGAAGAGCAATTACCTTGCCTTCAAGCTTCTCGGGGTTGAATTCCAACCACTTGGGAAGATTGGTAACCTTTGCTGACTTGATTGCCTCAAAATACTTATTAGAGGTCTTATTCTCCTTAACGGCGATAACGTCGCCAACTTTAACAATAAACGAAGGGATATTGACTTTTTTGCCGTTTACGGTGAAGTGACCGTGGTTAACAAGCTGTCTTGCCTGTGCACGGGAAACACCGATACCCATTCTGTAGATAACGTTGTCAAGCCTGCGCTCTAAAAGGGAAAGCATGTTCTCACCGGTGATGCCCTTCATTCTGTCTGCACGCTCGTAGTAATCTCTGAACTGACCTTCCTGAACGCCGTAGATACGCTTAACCTTCTGCTTTTCTCTAAGCTGCTGACCGTATTCGGAAACCTTCTTCCTGCCCGCACCGTGTGCGCCGGGAGCTACGGGACGCTTTTCGAAAGGACACTTGCCGTTATAACATTTGTCGCCCTTTAAAAAGAGCTTACCGCCTTCTCTTCTGCAAAGACGGCACTTTGCTTCTCTGTAAGTTGCCATAATTTATCCTGTCCTCCTATTATACTCTACGACGCTTAGGCGGTCTGCAACCGTTGTGAGGGATGGGCGAAACGTCGGAAATTAAAGTGATTTCCAATTCGCAGTTAGCAAGTGCTCTGATTGCCGATTCCCTACCTGCGCCGGGACCCTTTACGTAAACTTCTACGCTGCGAAGTCCGTGTTCTTTTGCTGCCTTAGCTGCCGTCTCGCAAGCCATCTGTGCTGCGAAGGGCGTACCCTTTCTTGAACCCTTAAAGCCGAGTGCACCTGCGCTTGACTGCGAAAGTGCGTTACCCTGCATGTCGGTTACGGTTACCAAGGTGTTGTTGAAAGTAGATTGAATATGAACCTGACCTTTGTCTACCTTTTTAAGCTCTTTACGCTTTCTGGAAACGGTAGTAGTCTTTTTAACCTGTGCCATAACTTAAACTTGTCCTCCTATCTTACTTTGCGCCCTTCTTCTTGGCTACCGTGCGGCGAGGACCCTTCCTGGTTCTCGCATTTCTCTTTGAAGATTGACCTCTTACAGGCAGACCCTTTCTGTGTCTGATGCCCCTGTAGCAGCCAATTTCCATAAGTCTTTTAATGTTAAGGGATACTTCACTGCGAAGTTCACCTTCTACTCTCAAATTATGATCGATATACTCTCTGAGCTTGGATACGGTCGTCTCGTCTAAGTCCTTAACTCTGATGTCAGGGTTAACACCCGTTTCAGCAAGAATCTTCTTCGACGTTGCAAGACCTATACCGTATATATAGGTCAAACCGATTTCAATCCTCTTTTCTCTGGGTAAATCTACACCGGCAATACGTGCCATACGATTTATTTCCTCCGTTAATTTTACTAGTGATTTTTTATTTTTTTGTATATATATCGAGCCGTACCCCAGACAAGACGAAAAAGTTGGAATGTTGCCTTGCCTGCAAGCAGGAATTGTTTTCGATAATTTTTAGCCGTACGTTTAAATTTTTGCCTGAAATCAAGTCAATTTAAACATATTACATAAAAATACTTAAAACGCAAAAACGCAGAAAAGTATGTCAAACGCCTTTTAACTTTTTATGCGTTTGACACCCTTAACTGAAATTCCGCAAAATATATTGTATCACAGCTGTTTACAATAATGCAACCGTTTAACGATATTTTTTGCAAATTTTTTCGTAATTTTTGTAAACCGTTAGGTTCTGACAGATTAAAAGGTGAGAATTATAAAATAATTTTTCACCAGTTTAATTGTTTATGCTACCCGTCTCTTTTCATAGATGCGAGAGCAGGCTAAAGCGTTCAAGCCTTTTTTCTGCGGAGAAGCGAGAGTTAACTCACCTCCCAGCCCATCTCTTTTCATAGATGCGAGCAAGAGCAGGAGGGCGAGGAAAACCTGAAGGAGCGTACACAGACGTACGTAACTGAAGGTTGCCGCAGCCCGACGAACTATTGCGAAGTATATATGGAAAGAATAGAAAATTAGCCCTGGCGCTGCTTATGGCTCTTATTTTTAGAACAAATAACCATAACCTTGCCGTTTCTCTTGATTATCTTACACTTATCGCACATAGGCTTTACTGAAGGTCTTACTTTCATTGTAGTTTCTCCTTTAATAATTAAAAGTAAATAGTTGTGGGCAATGCCCGATTGACTTAAAGCTTATCTTATTAAGATTTGCTACGCCAGGTGATGCGCCCTTTAGTCAAATCGTAAGGGCTCATTTCCAGCTTAACGTTGTCGCCTTCGATTATACGGATATAGTTGAGGCGGAGTTTGCCGGAAATATATGCGGTTATAACATAGCCGTTGGTAAGTTGAACCTTAAATGTTGCATTGGGCAAGCACTCGATTACCTTGCCTTCAGCCTCGATTACGTCGTCCTTGGACAAAATCTTATTCCTCCGATTTGATTTGCGGATTCAGTTCCGCTTTAATTTGCTTTAACGCATACGCCGCCTTGCAGTCGAACGAGTTATCCCACGGATAAGTTACGCCGTATTCAGCGACGGTTTTGTTTAATAAATATACGTGTTTAAGGTTTTTGCGCTTGGGGTTTGCTAAGGTTTTAACAACCCCGTCAGCGAGCATAACCGTCGTGTCTGAAATACCGCATACGACGTACAGCTTGCCTTTATCCCGCCCTTGCAGGCTCTGCGCAATTCCGCCTAAACTCGGCTTGGAAACTTTCATACACACACCTTAAAGGGTAAGTATTTCCACGCCGTCCTCTTTGATGAGTACGGTGTTTTCGTAGTGAGCGGCGGGCATATTGTCTGCCGTCCTCACCGTCCAACCGTCCGTCCTGTCAAAGATAACCTTGTAGGTACCCATGTTGATCATCGGCTCAATGCAGATGGTCATGCCGGCTTTAAGCCGCATACCCGTTCCCTTCCTGCCGTAATTGGGTACGGAAGGGTCCTCGTGCATCTCCCTGCCTATGCCGTGGCCTGTAAGCGCCCTGACGACGCCGTAGCCGTGGCTCTCCGCATGGGTCTGCACCGCATAGCCGATATCGTAAAGGGGAGTTCCTGCCCTGAGGTTTTCTATCGCCTTGAAAAAGCACTCCTCGGTGACTTTAACAAGCTTACGCTTCTCCTCGGACACGTTGCCTATTAAATAGGTTCGGCACGCATCGCCTTGAAAGCCGTTTTTCTCTGCGGTTATGTCTACGCTTACGATATCGCCGTCCTGGATAACCCTGTCCCCGGGAATGCCGTGAACGACCACTTCGTTTACGGACACGCACGAGCTTGCTGGGTAACCGCAGTAACCGAGTTCGGAGGGGATAGCACCGTTTAAGGTGATGTACTTGTAGACAAGTTCGTCAACCTGCTTGGTGGTCATGCCTGCACGAATGTGCTTGCCGACGTACTCCAGCGTCTCCTTGACAATTCTGCAAGGCTCACGCATCAACTCAATTTCTTCAGGCGTCTTAATCGTAACCATTACTTACCCGTGTGTTTGCCGAGTTCTTCGGCAATAATCGCAAAAACTTCCTTAGGGGTAAGCTTACCGCTGTTAACGGTAAACAGCTTGCCCTGTTTATTATAGTAATCGATAAGGGGTGCAGTCTCCGAAAAATAGGTGTCAAGACGTTTCTGAACGGTTTCGGGATTGTCGTCGTCCCTTCTGTATAAGGGCTTACCGCACTTAGCACAGGTGGTTGCGCCGTTCAGGGTGGAAACGTGATAGCTTTCACCGCAGCTGCACACACGCCTGCCGCAAATCCTGTCCATAAGCAGTTCGACGTCGACGTCTATGTTAATGCATAAATCGACGTTAGCGAATTTATCCAGCTCTGCCGCCTGGAAGAGATTGCGGGGGAAACCGTCGAGCATAAAACCCGACTTGACGTCCTCTTCTGCAAGTCTGTTCTTTACGATTTCGCAGGTGACTTCGTCGGGAACAAGCTTGCCGGCGTCGATGTAACTCTTTGCCAGCTTGCCGATGGGCGTGCCGCCCTTTATGTTTGCCCTGAAGATGTCACCCGTCGAAACGTGAACGAGATTAAACTGACTCTCTATTAAGCTTGCCTGCGTACCCTTGCCTGCGCCGGGTGCACCCAACAAAACTATATTCATAATACTTTATTACCTTATATAGGCTAACCGAATAAAGTGAAAAATTTTAATTAACCCTTCACCTTATCCGGGTATGAGTTTTGTGCAAGAAACGAGCAAGAGCAGAAGCCTGTGGCTTTGGCGACAGGAGTTTACTCAAGCGTAAATGACTGAGCCAAAACGCAAAGGCGACGAACTATTGCGACGTAAATTTGCAAAAACCCAGCTCATCTCTCTTCAGAGAAGCGAGTAGTTCAAGGCGCTTAAGTTTCGACCGCAGGGAGCTTACTAAGCGTAAGTGACCAAGGCGGCACGGACTGCAACGCCGAAATGCGACGCTTATATGAAGAGAATATTACTTTAAGAAGCCTTTTTTATAGTTCTTCATCATCAACTGCGACTGCAACTGCTTGTCGATTTCCAACGCAACGGAAACTACGATGAGGATACCGGTGGTTGAGAATACGCTTATCAAGTCGATTGAAAGACCGCAAGCCGATAAAATAACCGACAGAATTGAAGGAATCAACGCAACGATCGTAAGATAGATTGCACCGAAAAGGGTAATTCTGTTGTTGATTTTCTTTAAGTAATCTGCCGTAGGTTTACCGGGACGAATACCCTGAATAAATCCGCCGTTCTGCTGAATAGTCTTGGATACGTCTTCAGGATTAAACTGCATTGACGCATAGAAGAAGGAGAATGCGAATATAAGTACGCACAGGACAACCATATAGATAAGCTGTCCGTACCAATAGCTGCTGTTACCTGAGAACCATTGAGCTACACCCGTTTCGAATGCACTGCCGGGCCAGAACAAGCTTGCAAGCATTGCAGGAACAGAGATAATGGAGAATGCGAATATCAGGGGCATAACGCCTGAACCGGATATACGCATAGGGATTACGGAGGACTGACCGCCGTACATCTTTCTGCCCTTAACCTGCTTTGCGTACTGGACGGGAATCTTTCTCTCGGAAAGGTCAACCGTACAGATTGCAGCAAATTCGAATACCGTCAGAATGACGAAACCGAGCACTTCCCACAATACGCCGGGATTGCCTGTGAACGCTTCTACAAACTTTTCAACGAGTGCATTGCCTGCCGTTGAGAGTATACCGATAAAGATTATTATCGAAATACCGTTGGAAATTCCGTATTCGGTAATTCTCTCGCCGAGCCACATAACCAGCATTGCGCCAGCCGTGTATACGACGGTTAAGAATATACCTGCAACCCATTTAGCAGCTTCCTGCGAGATGCCTTGACCATTGGACAGATATCCGAAGTTTGCAAGATTGATTGCCATTTCGCCACCGGTTTCCCTTAAGCCGAAGCTTATGATGATACCGATTGCCTGAGCAACTGCCAACGCAATAGTAACGTACCTTGTAATCTGGGCAATCTTACGCCTGCCGCTCTCGCCCTCTTTTGAAAGGCGTTCAAGTGCAGGGATACCCACGCTTAACAGCTGTACGATAATGGAGGCGTTGATGTAAGGGCTGATGCCCAATGCAAAAAGCGTTGCGTTGGTAAGCGAACCGCCCGAAATTGCCGACATTACATTTAAGAACGAAACGTCTTTAATCGCTTCGGTAAACGTGTCGGGTGAAATACCGGGAACGGGGATATAGCAGCCTAGACGGAAGATAACGAGCAGAAGAAGTGTAAACCAAATCTTTGTACGTATTTCCTTGTTCTTAAAACAATTTTTTATTGTTTCAAACATTTTAACCTCTC
>JBJFGI010000031.1:0-3623 GCA_051892535.1 Candidatus Coproplasma sp.
CTTGTTACAGGTTTTCTACCGTTTATTTAGTTGAACGGGTGTTATCCACCCTCTCACTTATATAAGGACAACTACTGCCCGAAAATATGCAAGCAATTTTAATTGATTAAAAATTTTAATAGGAAGTTGCGTTTTTTATTCTCTCCAATTACTATTAAGGTAGCCGTTTTGAGTAGAAGTTGCACAAACTACAATTCTGTCACCTGCGACAAGCCCCGAAACGCTGATTTCCGCAGTTGTCTGCTCTTCACCGTCGTTTATGTAGCGTCGTTGTAATAAATCATCGCCCAATCAGAGTCTTCATAGCTTACACCGTCGCCACACGCCTGGACGTAAAGCGTTTCACCAACAGGAATTTTGTTCATATTAAGGTAGCAATATTTCCTGCTTGTTACCGTACCGTCTTCGCCGATTTTATAGTTGTATCCGCTGGCATTTGCAACACTATTCCAATAA
Source organism: Candidatus Coproplasma sp. (assembly GCA_051892535.1). Lineage (GTDB taxonomy): Bacteria > Bacillota > Clostridia > Christensenellales > Borkfalkiaceae > Coproplasma. The sequence continues at coordinate 457 of JBJFGI010000031.1, forward strand.
ACATAATATTCAATTTCTTCGGCTACAACTGTATCTATGTAATCAAAGGTAGGGCTATCAAGCTTAACCAAGGTTACGGTGTAGGTGAAACTTTCGCTCCATTCGCTCGTCGTATAATTTTCATAGTCATCGCTACAAGCTCTGACACGGTAGGTTGCCCCGACAGTTGCTGAATAAAACCCGGAATAAGATTTATTTATACTAATCGCTTCATTTTGAGTAACTTCTATCTCGTAATAGGATGCGTTTGCTACTGCGTCCCACGTAAGGCCCTTGGCGCCCACGCTAAGATTTGTGGGAGCGGCAAGCTGAGCTCTCGTATCTGTTGCCGTGTAAATTGCGGAGTAATCGGACTCAGAATAATTACTGTCGGTTGCGGGAACGGCTTTTACCTTTACAGTGTCGCCGTCCTTAAGCCCCGAAACAGAAGTTTCGTATGTCTCCAATTCTTCGCCGTTATTTATAATATAAACGTACTTTTCAGCGTAGTCTACCCCATACCACGAAACAGTAATGCCGTTTTCGTCGTAGGATTGACCAGACCATTCAGGAGTAGATATTTTCGCACTCTCACAGACAAACCAATCACTCCATTCGCCTGTCGTGTAGTAATCAATGGTAGGATCAGCGTCAAGCCTTATTCTGATGGAGTAGCCAGCAGACAGGCTACCTACGTAATCGTCCTGGGTATAAGTGTCAACAAGGTTATCATCTCCATCCTTAACTTCAAGAGTGTAATAGTTCCAACTACCGTTTTCAACATAGTCGGGAACGACAATTTCAAACGTGCCGAATAAATTGCCAAGTTCGGTGTTTATATCGATAGACGCTTGCGGCAGCTGTTTAACTATCGTGTATTCCACCGTCTTGTAGCCCCATTCGTAAGGATTATCTTCCGTATAGGTTGCACCATACACTTTATAGGTGAAACGAATGTTAAAATTACCGACAAGATTAGCAGACAGCACAATGTCATCCATATCGAACGTAATAGGCTGTAAATCGTCCAAGGGGAATGCCGAATAAACGTCCTGACCGTTCATTAAGGCAACTTTAATTGCAGCAAGCCAAGCGGCTTCGTCAATATCGTGGTTGGGTTCCTCTTGCGACCACAAAACCTTGACGATTTCATAGCCGTTTGTCAAAACGATTTGGTTTACGTAGCCAAACTGACGGTATGTTTCTGCGTAGTAACTTTTTGACATTACTTTAAGATTTACTACGTTATCGCTGTCGATAGAGAATTCTTCTGCAAACAACCAATTGCTTCCGTCCAGATCAGGTTCGATTCTGATCCAGTTTTCACATATCTCTACGTTTTCTTCAACCTCTCTGCCGTCGTTATAGTCAAAGTCCGCCGTCAGAGTAAATTTCATAGATTCGGTGTCAACTATCTTTGATTGATAACCGTCTAAAACAACGTAGTAACTATTTCCTACCCTGAAAAACTCCTCGTCTTGACCATAGACGTATACGTAAGAATAAATGCCCTTTGCAAGTTCAGCTTCCCAATCGTCCCTTGTCAGTGAACTATATAAATTTTCAATGGTAGTTTTAGCATGTGAAAGGCTAACAATTCTATCACTAATTGCATGATACTCTTCATCAGTATAACTGCCTCCATTGATCAGACTGTCTAACTGTTGGTTGAGTTCGGCAATAATATCAGGGTTGTCAAGCAAAGTGATTGCGTCTTCGGCAATATATTGTTTGCTGTATTCATCAACGATTTTGATTGTCAGGTTATCAAAATTGCTCTTATAATCGCTGAAATCAAAGCCCAGGATACCATCGTCAATTAAGCCGTATTCCAGACTCGGTCCATACGCCCAGACAGACGACAAGCTATCAGTTTCAACGTAAGATATGTGGCTTTGCTCTACGCCGCTTGCGCTTTCATAATAAACTTTTACAACGTAATATTTATTGTTTAAAAGTCCTTGAGTTATATCAATGGAGCCGTCAAAAGCACCAGAATAACAAACTTCACCGTCCAAATCACAAACTTCCACTTTTGTGAACCTGAAAGAATCGTCATTAAGTTGCGCTTCTACGCTAATGTTTGGATAATATTTGCCCGTTTGTTCGTTTTGTAATATATCGCTTGTTATAGTTGCATCAATTACGCTTTGCGTTCTGTACGATTGATTGTCTAACAAATGAACGTACACTCCGTTACCGTCGTGAATATCACCCAAAATAAACACCATAACATCATAAGATGTATCCGCACTTAAATTGTCAAACGTTACCGTATTATTTCCGTTCGTTAATTTTTGTTGCGCTATTATTTCGTTGTATTCGTTATAAATAACGGCTCTCAACCAACCGCCGACTAAATTGACGAAATTATCTTCGTCAACTACGTTTACGTCAAACGAAATATACGTAGCGGTATAATAATCGTTGGAAATGGTTGCCGTCGGCATAGCTTGCTCATACTGTAACCCTATCAAAACTGTATCGTTATCTTCGTCAATAAGTACCGATTTTCCGTCTTGATTAATGTTGGTGCCTTCTACGTATTCAATTTCGGTAACTTCATAAGAAATTTCATAATATGAACCGGTTGGTATTGTTACCGCAACGTAAACACAGTTCAAATACGTTTCTCCGTCTTGAATGAAAAACGATTGCAACGCTCCGCCCGATTGGTATTTAGTTCCGTTCAATTTCAACGATAAAATTGTGTTCTGGTCGGGATTGTCTAACCAAATCTGGATATATACCGTATTTTCGATAGAACTGTAAACTTCATAGCTGCTTTCAGTCGGTGCAGTATCGCCGAGCGAATTATTGCTGTCCGATAAATAATTTCTTAATGCTTCCTCCAAAGAAATCCTTGTGGAGTATAAACGCAAAGACATCAACGCAATCCTCGAGGGAACGTCGCTGGATGAGGGTGCTTCGGCTGAAGCCAATATTCCCAAATATGTAGGCGCTGTTGAAGGAGCAGGCGTACTTACGGTATAGGTTTTGGAAGCGCTGTAATCGCTGTCGGTGTAGTTTGTGCCGTCGCCAACCGCTTTTACTACGATACTCTGACCGTCTGTAAGCTGAACAGAGGTTGCAGTCGTAGGCGTTTCCGCGCCGTCGTTAATCTTATAGACATAGCTGCTTGCATTTGCTACCGCCGTCCAGCTTGCAAGACCCGTGTTTGAAACGGT
>JBJFGI010000032.1:0-3562 GCA_051892535.1 Candidatus Coproplasma sp.
AGGCTTTAATAAGCTCGTTTTCGTTTAAGGCGTTGCAGTCGAACACAACCCTCAACGCCCTCGTCTTTGCCGACTTTTTAAGCTTTTTGCACTCCCTTTTAAAATACTGAAAGTTGCCGTCTTTTATAAGCGCCGTGGGAGCGCAGACCTCCACCTCGTCCACGCCGTCTTTTACGGCACGTTTGACCGCACAGGCTTTAATCTCGGTCGTATCTCCGCCGTGGGGATAGGATATCGTCGAAATCAAAGATACCTTTGGGTCAACGCCCAAGTAGCTCACGCACGCCTTTACATATGCAGGGTAGACGACGAGCGCACCTATCTCCTGCACGTTTGCCCGACGGCAGATATCCTTTAAATATGCCTTGTCGCACGTCGGGGAAAGGCAGTCGAGCTCAATCTTCAGCGCAGTCGCCTTTGCCTCCTTTATGCGGTTTGCCCGTTTAAATTCCTCAAACTCCTCTCTTTCAGTCTTGTCAGAACGTCTCGCAAATTCCATAAACACCCCGTAATTTACAAATTAATACAGTTTTTTGCCCTTTGAATGATATACATTTTTCGTATGGCGTTAAAAGGTTTTCTGTATCTTGTATTGACATTTACGTTCTGTTTTATAACCGTTCACTTTATCAAGCTTGCGATTGTCGGGTTTTTAAGCCTTAAGGGCAAGAAGCAACCGCCCCCTAAGGCGGAGAAAAAGACCGAACCCGTCTACTACATAGTCGAGAAAAAGAGGCAGAGAAAGGCAACCTATTCCCAGCCGAAGGAGATTGAATTTAAAAAATAACGGCAACCCCCGCCGATGGGGTTTACATCGACGTAAAGCTGCCGTTAAGCAATACAATTTCTACCCGTTAACTTGCTGATATTGTGCCGTCAATCTTCGTAGCGGGTGAGGTTTTTGCCGTCTTCCCACAGGCGTTCGAGGTGGTAAAAATCCCTCATCTCGTCGTTGAACACGTGGACAATGACGTCGCCGTAGTCGAGTACAGCCCATCTGCCTTCCCTTACGCCCTCACGTCTGCGAGGTTCCATCTCGTGCTCCTTGCTGAGCTTTTCCTCTAAATTTTCCGCAAGTGATTTAACCTGCGTGGTCGAGCGACCGCTGCAGATTATAAAATAATCGCAGAGCGACGTCTTGCTCTCCACGTCGATATAGACGATGTCATAAGCCTTTTTTTCGCTTAATATCGAGCAGATGAGGTTGACTTTATCTATGCTCCTCACTTCACCGTCCACACTGCTTTCTTCTGAAAAAGTTTTCATATCTTCCATAATTAACTCCTTTATCCTGTTCGTAAAACTATTTGTTATTTATCCATTCATAGGCGGTTAAAGTTAAGCCGTCTATGTTTGCCTGAGAGGACTGCAGATAGTGTACCTGATGGTACAACGCCTCCTTAAAGCAGAGGTGCAGATCCTCTTTAAACAATCCCCTTAAAAAGTCCACCCCGTCGAACTTTCTACCCTCTTCAAGCATATCGCTAAGATATAACAATATTCCTGCGTCCGTCATATTCGCCCTGCCTGTAGTATGGTACTTTATTGCGTCTAATATAAGCTGGTCGTCTATTTTAAAGGTATGCTCGGCGACGTACGCCCCCGAATATTGGTGAACTACGGGCTCTGCGGTGCCTTCAGGGCAGACAAAGCCTGAAAGAAGAGGACTGTCCCACGGGAGGTATTTTGCACAGTCGTGCAGGGCTGACATAATTATCGCACTCCTCTCCTCCAACCCCACACGGGAGGCGTTTTCGGCACACATAACGGCAACCCTTAACGTATGCTCCCAGCGGCTCCTGGTTAACATCTCCCTGACGGGAATGATGTCCTCCATTACGTAGAGGCGGTTGTCTTTTATATATCGGCAGACCTCGTGGGGGACGTAGCTTGTGAAATCCTCGTCCAACGCCGCCAACGTGCGAACCGCAGTCGAGCTCACCTTTTCACCCACGAAATGAATGACGCTGACCTTGGTTTTAAAGCTCTCCTCCACACGTTTTCTTGCCGTTTCAAAGCTCGACATCTCCTCCCTTGCGCAGGCGGCAAGCGTGAAAAGGGATAAAATCTTTTCAGGTTTTTTCCAGCTCGGAAAGCTTGAAAGCATATCTCCGCCTATGATTAAAAACCGCTCGGCGTCGGGGTACAGACCTGCTATGTGTTCGCAGGTTAAGTAGGTATAGGACACTCCGCCTTTAGTCAATTCGTAGTTGGAGACCTCCGCCTGAGGGATATCCTTGAACGCCAAACGACAGCACTCGTAGCGGTGCCAGAAGTCCACGGAAAGCTTTCCGCTCTTGTGCGGACTGATTGCCGAGGGCATAATTATTATTTTGTCGAGCTTAAGCTCCTTGACCGCAAGGGAGGCGAGGTGAACGTGCTCCCTGTGGACGGGGTTGAACGCCCCTCCGAATACTGCTATCCTCATACCGTTTTAATTTACTTTATTTAAGTCAATAACTCTTTTGTGAAAAAAATTAATTTAGCCGTCGTCTCCGACGTGTTGTTCTTTACTCTGTGTGCCTTTTTAATAAGCTTTACCGCTTTACGCTACTTTATAAAAAGTCTGGTCTGGGCTATCGTCGTCTCTGCCTTAATAGCCGTCGCCGTCTGCCTTATCTCGCTTAGCTTAACTTTAAAAAAGAGGGAAAAGCTCATTACCGCTACGGTTGGCGAGGGGGAGAGAAAACTGCTTGCAATTCACCTTTCCACACTTTCGCCCGATAAGCTGAAAAGCTTGTTTTTAAGTGCGTTGGACGGCACATATGCCGCAGGCAACGCCATTGAGGACGGTGAAAACCAATACCTGTTTGCCTTTAAGCTTACGCCCCTTGCCTGCGACGATATCGCCTCTGCCGTAAAGCAAAGGGGTGAAAAACAGCTTGTTCTTTTATGCTGTGCCGCCTCCACCGAGGCAGTAAGCTTTGCCAAGGACTTTAGCGTTACTTTAATGTGTATGGGGGAGATTTACCCCCTTTTAAAGGAGAGAGAGCTCCTGCCCGAAAGCTACCCCTTTGACAGTTCTATCAAGAAGGGAGTTATTAAAAAAGTTAAGGCAAGATTTAATAAAAGGCTTTGCCCCTCCCTGTTCTTTTCAGGGCTGTTTCTTTTAATTTATTCCCTCTTCTCCTTCTACCCGATATGGTATATCGTCACGGGGAGCATACTTTTAACTCTGTCGGCTGTGTGCCTTTTCTTTTCGGAAAGCAATTAAATTTTTATGTGGTCAAAGTCCTTGCGGGAGGACCTGCGGTAGAGCACCGCCTTCCTGCCGATGACTATTACGCACTCCGCATTGAGTCTTGCCGCAAGCTCCCTGCCCAGGCTCTGGGGGTCGCCGTCGGCGTTTTCTAAAATGGTTACCTTTATAAGCTCCCTCGCCTCGAGACAGTCGGAAAAGCTTTTAAGCATATTTTCGCCTATGCCCTCCTTGCCCACCTGACCGACGGGGTCTAAATTTGCTGCAAGCGATTTTAATTTACTGCGTTGTTTGGATGTTAACATTTAATATTCCTCTTAATTCTTTTGTCACGTTTTAGGGAACGTAGTCGAATTCCACGTC
>JBJFGI010000033.1:0-3525 GCA_051892535.1 Candidatus Coproplasma sp.
AAGCTCTTCTAACTTGGAATTTTCTTTCAAGGTTCGCCTTTGCATTTCAAGAATACCGTTAATAATCGTCTGCATATTCATAGGGTCGCTTAACTCTTTAATGGTGTTACCGATTACAAGATTTTCAAGGCAATCCTTTTGAATCGTACCTTTTTTACAGTCTGCCAACTTCGATTTACGCCCACGGCATTTATAGTAGTAGAAGCTCGCTCCCGTGTGTGATTTGGCGTATTCACCGTTGATATTGTTTCCGCAATAACCGCACTTCAATTTGTGTTTTAGCAGATAATTGGTTTCTTGACTACGACTGCCACGTTTATTACGTTCCAAAATAGCTTTTACTCGATTAAAAATAGGTTCGTCAACTATTTTGGGGTACATATTGGTTATAACTTCGTCGTTAATTCTGTAAACGCCTATGTACTTTTCGTTGCGCAGAATTCCGTAAACCGTATTCATTGCAAACGGCTTTCCACGGTAAGTTTTACCCATAGCGGTCAACGTCTTAACAATATCTTTAACGATTACGCCCTTTGAAAATTCGTCGTACATATATCTGACTACTTCGGCTCTTTCTTCGTCAATTACAACCTTTCGTCCGTCTATTTTATATCCGTACGGAACGCCACCGCCTTGATAATAACCCTTTAATCTTGTTTCTTTCATACCACGTTTAACCTTTTGAGAGAGTTCTGCCGAGTAGTATTGGTTCATACCTTCTAATAGGTCAAATGGACATAATGCCTATTTTGAGGGTAGTTGGTTTGTTAAGGCGACAGAACCGAGTCGATATCAATCTTATAGTAGATATGAATCTCTTGCGGTTTTCCCGTAACCGTTTCTTTGCCGCCGATGACAAGGTGATCGAATAACGCCAGACACATTTCACGGGTGAGCGTAGGCGAGTTAAAATACATTTTCAGCCTTCGGATAAATTCGTCTACGTCCGTCTTTACTTGCGTTAATTCTTCAATTCCCTGAGTAAGAGTGGTTATTTTCTCTTTCAGCTCCGTCTGTTCGGCGGTGTACTTTTCGATTAACTTCACGCACACGCTTTCGGGGATTTTGCCTGCAACCTTTTCTTCAAACGCAGCTTCAATTAACTTATCAAGTTCGGTTAAACGCTTTTCGGCTCTTTTAAGGTCTTTCTTGACGTCGGCTTGATTTCTGTCCGCAAGTGCCGCTTGTCGTTCCAGATACTGCCGTTTAAATTCCGCTTCGTGCCCTATAATCATTTTGGCTTTTGCGGCAATATCGTTTTTGACAATCTGTTCCAAAACGGGTACGGTAATGAAATGGCTGAAACAAGCAGACGAACCCATACGCGATTTCGTTCCGCAGTTGAAATTGAAATACGGAATATCTTTCGGCATATTCCAGCCGAGCCGCATTTTTGCTCCGCAGTCCGCACAGAACATCAGTCCCGAAAGCGGGTGCATAAACCCTCTTGCGGTATGCTTTCCGTGTCCTACAGCCTTTTCGACTTCCTTAACTTTATCCCATAGTTCTTTCGAGATAATGGCTTGGTGTGCATTTTCGATGATAATCCATTCTTCTTCAGGACGGCGTTGCCACTTGTGGTTCTTGTATGAAATTGTAGTTGATTTGTGCTGGACTAAATTGCCGATATACGCTTGATTAGACAATAGCGTTCTCAAAACGGTGGTATGCCATAAGTGCGAAGAATTTCTAACACCGTTAATGCCCGTCGTGGCTATTCTATAATCGTTGGGCGTTAAAACCTTTTCGGCGTTCAGAATATCCGCTATCTTTCTCGGTGTTAAACCGTTTGCCCGCATTTCAAAAATGCGTTTTACAATAGGGGCGGTTTCTTCGTTTATTTGCAGGGTACGTTTTTCGTCCGTTCCGAGTATGTAACCGTACGGCGGGTGGGACATTCCGTTTTTGCCTTCCTTTGCGTTCTTGATACGCACGGCGCGCAACTTCTTGCTTGTGGTTGCCGCCCACCATTCGTTGAACACGTTGGTAATCGGCATCATATCCATAGCGGGAGTATCTTTGTTCTCCGTATCGATATTGTCCGACAACGCCACAAACCGTATTCCGAACGTAGGGAAGACGTAATCGAGATACTGTCCTACCATAATGTAGTTTCTTCCGAAACGGCTCATATCCTTGACAAGTATCGTATTGATAACGCCTTGCTTTGCGTCTTCGAGTAATCTCTTAACGCCCGGTCTTTCAAACGAGGTTCCCGAAATTCCGTCGTCCACATAAATATCGTGGAGAGTCCAGCCCTGTTCGTCGATATATTCCGAAAGGATAGCCTTTTGGTTTTCGATAGACAGCGATTCGCCTGCACGTTCGTCGTCTCGGCTTAATCTTACGTACATTCCGACAATGTAGTCTTTGTTGTTTTGCTTTGATTTCATTCTTTTACTCCTTTGAATCAAAGCAGCCTGAATTATCAATGTGCTATGATTATACCACGGCGCACCGAAAAATTCAAGCTACCCGATAATATATTTAGTTTGCAGAATTTTTCATTTCCGCAAGCACTTGTCTGAAAGCCAGATCGCCGAATACTTTTTTGAAGTCTTTGCCTCCGACGTAATGACTTACGACAACGTACTTTTTTCCGTTTATGATCTCGGTATGAGAAGTAGTAGGAACGCTGTCTCTCCCGTCGATCAGCTGTGTTGATGCTCTGTTCGTAATTTTCCCTCCTATATCTTGTTAATTTGTCATTCATATTCAGTTTTCATATTTAATTCCTCCGTGTCGTCGTCGCCGCAAACTTTGCTTTGAGCCGCCCGTTGGCACAGGCGGCAACTTTGCGCCGTTGCGGCTCCTCTTCCCACAAAAATATTTCATCTTTTTGCGGAAACCCTTTTGCACGATTCCTTAATGCGGATTATCCGCATAACCGTTCAAACGGCATTTTTTCGTATAAAAAAGCCGTGATTACTCTTTCAATCCTTTTACCTTCTCATATTCATTAGGACGTATTCTTCACGGTCGTTTTTTTGTCTTATTCAGTTGTTACTTTCCGCCTTTATCACTTGTGTTACTATGTACGTTAAAGGAAGAAGACGGGGTTTTCTTTTCTCTTGACTTCTTTAATAGTTCGTCAAATTCTTTGGGGTATGCGCTCATCATATCCGCTACCATTCCGAACGCTGCGTCGTTTGCCTTGGCTTTGCGTTCCGCTTTTTGCAGTTCAGCAAACAGAGAATCGGTATCTCTGTTTTTGATAGCGATATACTCTTTGTAGGCGGCGTTTTGCGTTCGCAGACTTTCTATCTCTGCCTCAACAGCCTTCCGCCTTTTGGGGATAGGCTTGTTTTTAGCATCCTCAACAGCCTGAATGGTCTGAGTTAATTCATCCAGCTCGGCTCTCTTTTTCTCGGTCTGCTCGTCGATTTCACGTTCGCGCTGTTCTGCGCCCTCGATAATCTTTTTAGCTTTAAATTCTGCCGTGGAGAGGTGCTTTGCCTGACTGCCTTCTTTACCTCGTTGCAATCCCCATTTCCTGCCGATACTCTCGTGAAGCTCGGTTTGCAA
>JBJFGI010000034.1:0-14546 GCA_051892535.1 Candidatus Coproplasma sp.
ATACAGTACAAGCTATTTAAGTGTAAACAACAGTTACGGCTCAAGAAAAGCACCCAATCAGTATATATCAACTCGAACGCTGGAAATATTCAACGGAATACAAAAGGCGGTTACAATGTTATTTACGGCAGTATTTGGTGTTACTCTTTGCGTTAATCTCGTTTCCGAACCAACGCTTGCAACCGTGGTAATGTGTCTTGTGAAAGTCATTATCGTGCTTTTTTCGGGTGCGGTGGGAATGGCTGGCGGTTATAACGTAAGCTCGGTTAAGGCTGTTGAAGAGATGGGGAATAAAATTGACGAACAACGCCGATTCTTAAAGTGGTGCGGCGTGGATATTCCCGAAGCGGATATTCCCGAAAACTAAATATAAAATAAAACCGACAGTATCACGCTGTCGGTTTTTTTGCGTTAATTCATTCTTTGGCATTTTTTGTATATAAAGTGTAATTCATATGTAGCATAATTGCTTATTAAAGAGTTTTAGGCATTTTTTATAAAAGTTGGGTCTAAATTGGGTCTAAACTGCTTTTTAAAATTCTTCAAACATAGCAAAATGCTGAAAAATAATAAAAAAGCAGGCTAAAAGCCTACTTTTTATTGGCTGGGGTAGCTGGATTTGAACCAACGAATGACGGAGTCAGAGTCCGTTGCCTTACCGCTTGGCGACACCCCAATTATTAATTATTGCAACCGCTTTGCCCATAACTGAAAAAGTTACGCTTTCGCCTGATTGCTTAACTATTATATAAGACGATTTAAAAAAATACAAGCATTTTTGCGGTGGTGTTTAAAATTTTTTTATAAATATTACAGTATATATATTTCAACGGTGCAGGCGGCACGAACGTGTCGCCTGCACCGTTGACTTTTATTCTTGACTTTCTTGCTTTTCGTCCTTATCCTCTTCGTGGTTGCGTTTGCCGACGGATATGGGTACAAAAGCAATGGCGGCATAACTTCCCAAATTTATCCATTGCAGAGTAGAGCTTGCATCATAGGCTTTGTTATAGGCATCGTTCCATTCTTCATGCCTCTCCCAATAATCGGGGTCTTCACGAGGGGTTTCTTCCAAAATCTGATACAACCGCTGTTTTTCCTGTTCCTTTTCAATTAAGTCAGGCAACTTTATAAAAGCTGTGATTTGCAGTCCTGAAAACAAAAGAATTAAAACAATAGCTATAGCAGAGCGAAGGTAACTCTTTTCCCTTATTCTCGTAAAGATCTGGAAACCGAACATTAATAACACGGCGACAGGGAGCAACGCCTGTGCGGTTAAAACGAGAGCAGTAGTATACTTACCACTCGCCAAAATGGTGATTGTTATAGCAAACCACGCAACAATCATGGCAATGGGAAAAATTGTGAATACCCAAACCTTCCAATCTCTTAATTTTTTTAGCAATTTCATATTCTCACCGACATTTTGAGCTAAGTCTATTATACAACGTACAAAGCGTTATTGCAATAAAGACCTTGTACTTCCTAAAATAAATCTAAATTTTACCAATCAGCTCGTCTAGAGAAACTTCGAAAAATTCTGAAAGAGCAATAAGGTTGCCGAGTGTCGGCTCACGCAGACCGTTTTCCCACAGGCTGATAAGCCCCTTGCTTACACCTATTCCCAAAGCAAGTTCAACTTGCGTTACGTCTCTTTCCGTCCTTAATGACTTTAGTTGTTCTGAAAAAATTTTCTTGTAGTTTTCCATAGTAAATCCCCCGCTAATCAATATGTGGAGTAAAAAAATTATTACTTTTGTAAGAATTACCCCTTGACATATTAGGTCAGTTAATGCTATAATTTAGAAAATCTTACAATAGTAAGAAAAAATTTAATTTTACGGGAGATAAGTTTATGGAAGTTTTAATTATTGTTGTTGTTATAATAGCTGTAGCAGCAGGAGTTGCTGTTGCAATTTTCTATCCGAAAATTCAAGAATATCGCTCTACTTGTCAAAAATGTAAACATTTTTATGATTACGACAGGGATATTGAATGGCATGAAACAGGTAGGACGAGCGAAGGTACTACGGTTAAATCACATGTTTCAATTGAATGTACTTGCGACAATTGTGGCGAGGTTAAGAAGTTCGATAAAACTATTACTATAAAAAGCGTAGATAAGAACGGCAACGTTCACGTAAAAAATCTTGAAGACGAAGTAAGATTATTGTTTTTGAACACTGACCAAATCGAAAGAATTAAGCAAAAAAGAGCAAAGAAGTCGGAAGCTGAACAATCAAAGGCGACTCAGCAGTCGGAAACCAATGTAAACACAAAAGAGGAGCAATAGGAAAGGATTTCGCAGATCATATTTTTTTATTCAATATAATAATTGCAAATAAAAAAATCACCGGCTTTATCGTTGGTGATTTTTTGCTTATACCATTATATTAATAATATTATTGCCCCTAAAAGCAGGTTATTGCAATATTATATCATTAATTAATTTTTCGTTTACCGTTTACAACGCAAGGTAACGCTGGTATAATAATAGCGTGAAATAATTTGCGGAGGGCTGGTTATGGCTAATAAAGTCAGCGAGGAATTGAGAAAACGCAGACGTGGGAATTTTTTCTTATCTTTGAAGGAGTATTCAAAGAAGAATAAAGCTAACAGGAATTTTTCGGAGAAGTACTCCGAGATTTGCGAGGATGAGAGCGTGAGGATAAGGGTTAATGCCGATGGCGGACTCTATTCGCCCTATTCCGACAAAAGGGATCTGGATACGGGTATGCTCGATTATATCGAGGATACGGCGTATAACGTACCCATAGACCGACCGCTGACTATAAGCATTTCGTCCGTCCCCGAAGAGGAGAGGGAGAACGTAGCGGCGGCATATAAAAAGTATTTCGAGCTGAAGTTCAACGATAAATGCCTTGATTTAAAGATTTGTTACGTCAAGGCAATCGTCTTGCTGGTATTAGGTTTCGTCTTTTTCGGCTGTGCGTTAGTGTTCTCACGTTTCGATATCCTATGGGGTTTAAACGAAATATGCACGGTAGCCGCCTCGTTTACTATGTGGGAGAGTATAGACTTCTTTCTGCTTGAACGTTCGAATATCAAGTCGGAGAAGTTAGACGCCGCACAGCTGTTGCTTGCCAAAATTGAGTTTGTTTAATAATATAAACGGCGGAAGTTGCAAAACCAACTTCCGCCGTTTCTCTCTGCCCTCCGTATACAGGAGGTACTACTTAAAGTAAACGCAATTTGCCGTGTTATAGAACACGTCGTCAAGCTCTGAAGGGGTAAAAACTCCGCTTTCAATAATATAATCTTTAAGGTGTGCGTAGGAGTCACGTGCAAGTGCGCAGGGCATATCGGTGCCGAACATAAGCCTGTCTGCACCGACTATCCGCTTAGCTGATTTTAAATGCTCCACCGCCGTAGGATAGGGGTAGCATTCGGGTTTCTGGTTGTTTGCCAGCGAGGCGATATCGAAATAAACGTTGGGCAAGGCAAACTTTTCCAGGGCTGTTTGTAAAAGCCCGTTATCTTCCCTCTGCGGTGCAAGCAGGTGGCAGATAACGAAAGTTACCTGCGGATATTTTTTTATCGCTGCGGAAAGCGAATCAACCTGCCAGCAACAGTTGCGTGGTCTGCCGATATCTATCACGAATACAAGTCCGTTGTCTGCGGCGTAGGCGTATTCTTTATTCATAATTTCCCCGTTTAAATCTACGGGGGGATGATACGCCATAAGCCCGGAGCCGTTCGACACTTCAAACTTAACCGCCCTATAATTCAACTCTTTAAACAGATAGCGTTTAACGCTGTCCACGTTGTTGCAAAACGGGTCGTAGCTTGCCGCACCCGTAAATCTGTCGGGATATTTTTTAATGACCTGTGCGGTATATTCGTTCTGAAAACCTAAAAACTGACCCTGCAATAGTACGGCTTTTTCTACGCCGTTCTCGTCCATAACCTCTAACAGCTTTTCCCCCGTAACGCCGTAGTCGCCCATATTCTCGGGAATCATTCTGAAGGTCTGACCGTCGGCATACTTAGCCATACCGCCGCCTATGCCCCTCAGCTCCCCACGGGACGTAAAGCCTGCTATGTATTGCGCTACGTGAGCGTGTGCGTCGATTATTTTCATAGTGTAATATCCTTAATTTTTAGCTGCTAAAAAAAGTATAACATCGAAAAAGGAATAAAACAAGAATAATTAACTTAATTTATCTTGCCTGCGTAAAATAAATTATGCCTGTATTAACTTATAACCGGGAAGCGGCGGTACGATATGCAAGAAAATGGGCGTTCAGCCGCAATCCCAAGTATTACGATTTCAGCAAGATAGGGGGAGACTGCACTAATTTTGCGTCGCAGTGTATCTTCGCCGGAGCTAAAATTATGAACTATACTAAGGTCTGGGGATGGTATTATATAGACGTTAATAACCGTTCTCCCTCCTGGACGGGTGTGGAATACCTGTATAATTTTCTGGTAAACAATAAGGGTGACGGACCGTTTGCGCAAGAAGCTCCGCTCGATAAGATAGAAATAGGCGACGTCGTTCAGCTTGGCACGGGTACGGGGGATTTTTATCATTCTCCCGTAGTGGTAGGCAAGCGCAACGGTCAGCTTTACGTAGCCGCTCACTCATACGATACGTTTGGCAGACCGTTATACAGTTATGATTATGCGGCGGTACGGGGAATACATATACTCGGAGTGAGAAAGGAATAATCAGAGGGTAAATGATTAAATACACAAAATAAGGGCGTAAGTTGAATAAAATCAACTTACGCCCTTATTGGCGCGGACGGAGGGATTTGAACCCTCGCTGCAGTTTCCCGCACTACTCCCTTAGCAGGGGAGCCCCTTGAGCCACTTGGGTACGTCCGCTCGTCGGCACAAATATAGCTCTATGTTATTTGTGCTTGCACAAATAACAACTTTTGCTATATTGTGCCTCCTCTTCCCACAAAATATTTGAAAGCAAATCTTTTGCGGGAGCCCTGTTATTCTATGTATTTATGCTGAAGTTTGCGTTCAGCGTAAGTTAATATAACACAAATAAAACTATTTGTCAAAGCATTATTCAAGATTTTAAAAATAATGATTTATAAAATTTTGCGTCTGCGCTTGCTTATCGGCATATAATATGCTAAAATTATATAACAAATTAAGAGGGGATAGCAATGAGAATAGTATTTTTCGGGGATTCCATAACAGACTGTGACAGAGATCGCAATGATGAAACGTCGCTCGGCAACGGCTACGTAAAGGTGCTTGCGGATAAACTCCGCCCCATATACCCCGATATGGATATAGAACTTTTCAACAAAGGCGTATCGGGCAACGAGGTCTGCGACTTGCTTGCAAGGGTGCAGAGGGACGTTATCGACTTAAATCCCGACGCCGTCGTTATGATGATAGGCATCAACAATACCATACACCGCTTTAAGTACGGTAAGGAGTTGAACTACAAGCTCTTTGAAAGCGACTTGGTTGAGCTCATCAAAAAGCTTAAGGAGGCGGGGATAGTGGTAATCTTTTTAGAGCCCTTCCTGCTCCCTGCGCCCGACAAAAAGCGTATGCGCCCCGTGTTCGACAAGGAGCTGGAGATTATCCACCGTATCTGCGTCGAGATGTGCGACGAGTTCGTCGCCTATGACGAGATGTTTAACGGCTTATGCGTCACCAGACCTTACACCGACTACTCCGAGGACGGCGTTCATCCCACGTTTAAGGGGTCTAACCTTATAGCTAACGTGGCGATAAAGGCGATAAGAAAGCACTTGATGTGATTTCAATTGCCTGTAAATATACCTCAAAAAAATAGCGCCCTGCGCACCGCTGCTTGCGGTGCGCAGGGCGCCTTTAATTAAAAAATTTTCAGCCGATAAACAGAATTAAAATACCCACGAGCAAGCCGGCAAGCATTGCAAACCCGGGGGCTTTGGAGCGCCACATTAATATTGCTTCGGGGAGAAGCTCGCCGAAAACAACGTACAGCATTGCACCGCTTGCAAAGCTCAGAGATACGGTCAGCCAAATCGGACCGATGGTGCCTAAGAAATAACCGAGCAATGCACCCAGCACGGTGGGGATACCCGTGGCTGCGGTAATAAGCACTGCCTTAACCTTGCTTATGCCGCCTGAAATCAAGGGTACCGAAACAGACATTCCCTCGGGGATATTGTGCAGACCGATGACGATTGCAATTGCAAGCCCGCCGCTTAAGGCGAGGTTCGCCTCCTTGCCGACGTAAGAGGCGCCTATAACCATACCTTCGGGCAGATTGTGCAGGGCGATTGCAAACGCCATAACCAATCCTGCGACGAATAGCTCCCGTTTATTTGTCTTAGTGCTCTCCATTTCATAGTCGTGCTTATGCACTTCAAGGTGGTCGCTGTGAATGAGCTCGGAGAGCTGGTCAGCCGTTTTGGGGTGGCTTTCGTCGATATGCTTGACCTGCTTGTTTGTCCGCCTGTCTATGAAATGATTAAGCCCGTACACCATGGCGTATCCCACGATAATCATAGCGACGACGATTAAGACGTGCCAGAAGGGTATATCCCCCGCAGCGTTGCGCCCCTGTTCTATGGCGTCTGAAACCAAATCTAAACAGACGACGCAGAGCATAACGCCTGCGGCAAAGCTGAGCAAAAGGCTTACCACTTTCTCCGAATTTTTATGAACGAGTGCGCCTAAAAGCCCGCCAAGCCCCGTGCCGACGACGCCTGCAACCGCAGTTATTATAACGACAAAAGCAATAGTACTCATATACCGAAATATTATATTATACGGCATATACGTTTGGCAACGTAATTTTATCGCAATATTAACTATTGCCAATATATTGCATAATGCACATTAACCGTTAAATATTATCATATAACAAGTATTGTTAAAATTAATATTTTTTCACAAAACTTTTACATAAATAAACGCTTTAACGCTTGAAAATAATTGTCGAAAATGGTAATATGATATTTGTAATAGATTTATCTGACATTTGAGGAGATTTACATTATGAAAGATTACGTTATTTTAACTGACTCCTGTTCTGACCTCGGTAAAGACGTCAGGGAAAGTTTAGGCATTGATTACGTGCAGATGAACATCGTCTACGACGGCAAGGAACTGCCTGCCTCGCTCGACTGGGATTTATACACCCCTGCAGAGCTGTATAACCTTATGAGGGGCGGTACGAGGGTTACCACAAATCAGGTGCCCGTGCAGACCTTTAACACGGCTTTCACCAAGTACCTTGAAGAGGGCAAGGATATTATTTATATCGGCTGTTCCTCGGCACTTTCCGGCTCGGTGAACACGGGTAAAGTCGTAGCGGACGAGCTTGCAGAAAAATACCCCGACAACAAGATCTACGTCATCGACAGTTTAAACAGCTGTCTTGGCGAGGGACTTATGGCTATGGACGCCGCTAAGATGAAAAAAGAGGGCAAGTCTGCTAAGGAAGTTGCAGAGTATATCGAGGCAAACAAGCTCAAGTACCAGCAGTTCTGCGCAGTTGAAGATTTAACCTATCTCAAGCGTGCAGGCAGGGTAAAGGCGACTACGGCGTTCTTTGGCAACCTGTTCGGCGTAAAGCCCATACTTATCTCCAACAAGCTGGGTGAAAACTTTGCGTTGAAAAAGGTTAAGGGCAGAAGGAATTCGCTCGACGAAATCTTCAATATGGCAAAGCAGGCGATCGTCAACCCCGAAGAGCAGACGGTAGCTATCGTTCATGCAGATTGTGCGGCAGACGCAGAATACCTCAAGGCAAAAGTCGAAAACGAGCTGGGCGTCAAGGACGTTTACGTAAACTACATAGGACCTATTATCGGTGCTTCCGCAGGTCCCGGCACAATAGCTATTTATTGCCGCTGCAACGAAATAGAAATTTAATTGTCTTTAAGACTCTCTTCATCTGTACGCCGTAAGTTCTGCCTGAACTGTACGCAGCCGTGAAGAGTACGTACATATATTTAGGTAAAGAGTATCTGAAAGATTAAAATCTATTAATTTACGAGAGAGGAAAATGCAAAATTACGTCAATAGAATGGGTGGGGCAGAGTTTACGGCAATGCTTGCCGCAGGCTTTACGTCCCTGTGTGAAAAGGAAGAGGAAGTTAACAGATTAAACGTTTTCCCCGTACCCGACGGCGATACGGGCAAGAATATGCGTATGACCTACGAGTCGGGTCTTAAGCACCTTAAAGAGAGCGGCGTGACGTCTGCAGGCGAGGCGGCAAGCATATTCGCAAAGGGTGCGTTGCTCGGTGCAAGGGGCAACTCGGGCGTCATTCTTTCCCAGATATTCAAGGGAATTGCCCAGGGGCTCGACGGCTGTGAGCTCGTAGCTGCCGACGACTTTATACGTGCCTTTAACTGCGGCGTTGAAAGGAGTTATAAGGCGGTTGTCAAGCCCGTCGAGGGCACGATGTTGACGGTGTTCAGGGAGTGCAGCGAGTGTGCAAAGGACTGCAGCGGTTCGGTTGATTCTCTGCCCCAACTCTTCGAGAGGGTGGAGACGTGCTGTCTTACCGCCGTTAAGAACACCCCCTACCAGCTTTCCGTGCTTAAGGACGCAGGCGTGGTGGACTCGGGCGGCGCAGGTCTTTTGTGTATATTCCAGGGCTTTTTAAACTACTTTAACGGCGAATGCAGCTGGGACAGTGAGGAGCTTGCGCAGCTGTTTACGCCCGCCGATATGGCTGAAGTTGCGGCGTCGTCCGACTGTGAGTTCGGTTACTGTACCGAATTCCTCGTCGCCCTGTCCAAGGCAAAGGAGAGCTTTTCTACCGAAGAGCTTGTCTCAAGGCTTGAAAGCCTCGGCGGTCAGTCGATAGTGGCGTTAAGGGACGGCGATATCGTAAAGGTGCACGTCCACGTTCAGACGCCGGGAGACGTTTTAAACATCGCCCAGCAGTACGGCGAATTTATCTCAATCAAAATAGAGAATATGAGCTATCAGCACTCTCAGCTCGTAGAGGAGGTAAAGGTCGTCACGCCCGCAAAGCCCAAGCTTAAGGTTGCGCTCGTCGCCGTTGCTGACGAGGGCGGGTTCAAGGATCTGTTCTACAATATGGGCGCCGACTGCGTTGTGTCGGGCGGTCAGAGTATGAACCCCTCCGTTCAGGACTTTTTAAAGGCGTTCGAAGAGGTCAACGCCGAGGATATCATAGTTTTACCCAACAACTCGAACGTGCTTATGGCTGCAAATCAGGCTAAAGAGCTGTACGAGGGCAGGGTACACGTGCTGCCGACTAAGACGATTGCGCAGGGCTACAGTGCCCTTTCAATCTACAACAACGAAGAGGATATATCCGTAACCCTGTCCGATATGCAATCGGCAATCTCCTCGGTTATCTCAGCCGAAATAACACGTGCCGTCCGTGACGCAAAGTGCGACGGCGTGGAGATTATGCAGGGGCAGGCAATGGTCATTGTGGACGGCAAGGTTGCCGCCGCCGACGACGATACCTTTTCCGCATTCAAGTATGCCATGTCGCAGCTTAATATAGAGGATAAATGCGTAATAACCCTCTTCTGCGGCGAGAACTGCTCTCAGGACTTGACCGAGCAGATGCAGAGGCATATCGGCAGCGACTATCCTTATTTAGAGGTCAGCGTCGTGGAGACCAACCAGCCTTTATACGATTACGTAATCGCCGTGGAGTAGGCGGATAAACTACCTCAATCTAAATTTAAAATTTACTTGCTTTTAATAGCTTGGCGTGGTAGAATAACATCGGTACGAATTGAGTTTAAAGTTCGTGCCGATATTATATTTTTAACGGGTGAAAATAACGATGAATATTAAACAGGTATTGGAGCAGAGACAATCGCTTATCGGCAAGGAAGTGGAGATTTGCGGTTGGGTCCGCAATCACAGACAGCAAAAGAGTATCGGCTTTATCGACTTTTACGACGGTACGGTGTTCAACCCCGTTCAGCTCGTGTACGAGATAGGTAAGGTGGATACGGTCGGCGTCAAGGTAGGCGCATGCCTCAAGGTTGTCGGCAAGGTGGTTTTAAACGAGAGAAACGATTCGATTGATATCGAGCTTTCGGGCGTAACCGTCCTCGGTACCTGCGACGACGATTTCCCCATTCAGCCCAAGCGCCACACGCTGGAGTTCTTGAGGGAACAGGCGTATCTCCGTCCCCGTACAAGGGTATTCCAGGCGGTATTCCGTATAAGGAGTATTGCCTCCATGGCGATACACGAATATTTTCAATCCCGTGACTTTATCTACGTCCACACTCCTTTGCTTACCGCAAACGATGCGGAGGGTGCAGGTAACACGTTCACCGTTACCACCTACGACCCCATAAACAACGACGAAAAGGATTATTCTAACGACTTCTTCTCCCGTCACGCTTCGCTTGCCGTTACAGGTCAGCTTGAGGGCGAGACCTTCGCAATGGCATTCTCCAACATCTACACGTTCGGGCCTACGTTCAGGGCGGAGGACTCCAACACCAAGACCCACGCCTCGGAGTTCTGGATGATAGAGCCCGAAATGGCGTTCTGTGACCTGCACAGGTTAATGGACGTGGAGGAGGACTTCTTAAAGAGTATCTTAACCACCATTCTTGCTAAGTGCGATAAGGAGTTGGAGTTCTTGGAGAAGTTCAACTCGCTTCCCCTCCGTCAGCGTATGCAGCAGCTTATCGATTCTCAGATAGTCCGTCTTTCCTTCCACGACGCTATAACCATATTAAAAGAGGCGGATGCCACTGAAAACTTCGAGTTTAAGCCCGACTACGATAGCGACCTCGCAAGGGAACACGAGAAGTATTTAACCGAAAAGAAGTTTAACGCACCCGTATTCGTCTACGACTGGCCCAAGGAGTTCAAGGCGTTCTATATGTACCAGAACGACGACGGCAAGACGGTCGGTGCGGTTGACCTGCTCGTGCCCAACGCAGGCGAGCTGATGGGCGGCAGCCAGAGGGAGACCCGTTACGACAGGCTTTTAGCACGTATGAAGGAGCTCAACATCTCCCCCGATTCAATGTATTGGTACTGCAATCTCCGTCGTTTCGGCGGTTGCACACACTCGGGTTTCGGTATGGGCTTTGAAAGGCTTTTAATCTACGTAACCGGTATGGCTAATATCAGGGACGTTATTCCCTATTACAGGACGCCGAGAAACTGCGACTTTTAAGTTTTTCTCTGTAAATATGCGTCGTAACAGTTCGTCGCCTTTACGTTTTGCCTTGGTCATTTACTTCATTGTAAACTCCCGTCGGTGGTGCTCGCACGCCTTGTCTTGTTTGTTTCTTGACAAAGGAACATACCCCAATAAAGGCAAAAAAAATTCTCCGCTCCGCACGTTTCGTGCGGAGCGTTCCTGTTTTAATGCCGCATTTATTCATTTTTTATTAATTATTCATTATTCTTTGAATTTAGATGTCGTCTTATTCGATTAGCGGATATAAAATTGCTTGACTACTTTTTAGTTTACGGGTAAAATAGATACGTATAAGTTTAAAACTGCATGATTATGCACTTAAAAACTTATATTCATTTCAATTTAACGGGTATTAATAATGAAGTTGAAAAGATTAGCGCATATCGCATGTGCGGCATTGATAGCGGGTACGGCGTACTGTATGACCTTTATGGCAGGTTGCACCAACGCTCACCCTGAAGCTGAGATAACCATTAGCTTTGACGAGCAGGACTACGTGCTTAAATACAGGTTGTACCGCAATATGTATCCCCAGACTGTTCAGCACTTTATCGAGCTTACGCAAAACGGTTTCTATGACGGTACTATAATTCATAACTATACGAATAATTACCTCTATGGCGGCGGATATAAATACGAGAACGAAAGCCTGACTTACGAAGAAGCGTATGAGGCAGGTAATAACGGTGACTTGGAGACAATGCGTGATTATTATTCCGATGTTTCCAAGGAGAAGGAGTACTTAACGCTTGCTGATCCTAATAACGGCAAAATTACTCCCTCGGTCTACACTACGATTGACGACGGCGAGTACGTTAACCCCCTTAATACGCTCATCGGTGAATTTACCGCCAATCAGCACAAGATCGACAACGGTGCGTTAAAGCAGACCTACGGTTGCCTTACAATGTATTACACGGCTAAATCATCCGACGTTGTCAAGAACAAGAGGGTATACCTCGATAAGTACGGTTCGGCTTTCGGCGTGCAGGGCGATTATACCTACAACAGCGCAACCAGCTTATTCAGAATTTATACCGCTAATCCGCAGACGCCTTCTTCACTTTCGGCATACTGCGTCTTCGGTACCTTGAAAAATACTGATGTTCTGGATGATTTGAAGACTGCATTCTCTGACAATAAGATAACTTCCAAGTCGGTTACGCTTTACGTCGATAACGAGGATCCGTTCTTAGGTCCAAACTCCAACGAAGCAACCTATGCAATGGCAAGTATGCCTATTGTTATTAAGACGGTTAAAATCACTAAATATTAATTGTATAAGCAAACAAAAGGCGACGCATAGGCGTCGCCTTTTTTCGTGCGCTTTGCGTATATGCGTCGTATTTCTGCGTTGTGTTCCGCTCCGCCTCAGTCACGTACGTCTGTGTACGCTCCTGTCGGTGGTGCTCGCACGCCTTGAACTACTCGCATCTCCGAAAAGGAACATACCCGAATAGGTGTCGCCTGCTCTTGCTCGCATCTTTCCAAAGCCGCAACCCCGATAAGGCGCTTTGTAAATATGCCTCGCACCAGCCGGTTGCCTTTGCGCTTTTTGGTTGCGTTCGCCCAAACAATGTAAAATTAAATCAGCAAAAAACTTAACTTAGGTTAATTTTTTGTTGACAAACCAAAAACGGAGGAATATAATATGAAATAGTTAACCGAGGTTAAGTTAATAAATTGCTTAACTTGAGGTGAGGAGAAAGATTATGCCCTTGATTATGGCTCAGCCCAATTCGGAATTTGAGATTAAAAAGATAAGCGTTGACGATAAGACCAAAAAGCATTTAAGAGAGATAGGTGTTATCGAAGGCGGAAAGATTACCCTTCTTTCGGGTACGCCTACGGGGGTTATAGTGGTAGTTAAGGAGGGAAGGCTCTGCCTTGACGGAGCTTTAGCCAGAAAAATTATCGTGGCTTAAGGCGGAGAGAATTTAACCCACATTTCATTCGATTAATATTAAAAGGAGATAAATATGACTAAACTTTTGAGTGATTTTACCGTCGGTGAAAGCGGTAAGATAACCAAGGTCAACGGCGAGGGCAGAATTCGCCGTCGTCTCTTCGATATGGGCGTAACGCCTATGGCTGAAGTGACTATGCGCAAAAAAGCCCCTCTCGGCGACCCTATCGAAGTTACGATAAGGGGCTACGAGCTGACCTTAAGGAAGAGTGAGGCAGAGTGCGTGGAGGTGGAAGTTCAATGAAAATTTTTGCATTGGCTGGCAACCCCAACTGCGGTAAGACTACGCTCTTTAACGCTCTCACGGGCTCCACTGCGCACGTCGGCAACTGGCCTGGCGTAACCGTAGACAAGCGAGAGGGCATTTATAAGGGTAGCGAGGAAAAGGTACAGATTGTCGACCTCCCCGGCGTATATTCCCTTTCGCCCTACACTCCCGAAGAGGTTATTGCCCGTAACTTTATGATTGAAGAGCATATCGACGGCATAATTAACGTCGTAGACGCAACCAACCTTGAAAGAAATTTATACCTTACCACGCAATTGCTTGAAATGGACGTACCCGTCATCGTTGCGCTCAACATGATGGACGAGGTGGAAAAGGTAGGGGATAAGATAGACGTCAAGGCGTTGGAAAAGGCTATCGGCGTTCCCGTCGTTGCTGTATCGGCTTTGAGAAAGAGCGGCATAACCGAGCTTATGAACAGAGCCATAGCAATGAAGTCGGAGAGGAAGGGCTACACCGTACTTTCCGGCAGCCTTTCGGGTAAAATCGAAAGGGCAAGGCAGTTCTTCGAAGGGCAGGGAATACGTTCGCCCCTCTTCCACGCCGTAAAGATGCTGGAGAGCGACGAGATAGAACTCGCCCATAACGGTGCAAAGGAAGTGCTTGCAGAGATTGCCGCAGGCGCCGATTTGGAGGCGGAAGTGGCAGACGCAAGATATACATATATATCTGCAAACTTCTCCTCGGCAAAGCAGAAAAAGGATAAACAGGCTTTAACCAAGTCGGATAAAATAGACAGGGTTTTAACCCATAGGATATGGGCTATTCCCATCTTTATCGTAATACTCTTTGCAATCTTCCATCTTACGTTCTCGGAGAATTTATTCTACCTCAACGGCTTTACCGAGGCGCAGGCGTGGATGCCTACGTTCGAGGATATGGGCTATGAATTCATCGAAGACACCGAGATTTATTCTAACTTCGGCATAGCGTTAGCCGCCTGCTTCTACGACGGTGCGGTGTTCTCGCCGGGCGTAATACTTACAAATCTTCTCAACCTTGTACTTAACTATATCAGCTACGGAATGAGCCTTGCTATGGCAAACGCTTCGGTGTGGGTACAGAGCCTCGTTCTCGACGGTATATTGGGCGGTATATTCGCAGTGTTGGGCTTCCTGCCTCAGATTTTAACCCT
>JBJFGI010000035.1:0-3434 GCA_051892535.1 Candidatus Coproplasma sp.
TCGCCGGGCTGAAGCATTGCAAAGAACACGGCAAGGTTTGCGCTTGCGCCCGAATGGGGCTGAACGTTGCAGTATTCACAGCCGAAAATTTCCTTGATACGGTTGCGGGCTAAGTCCTCGGCGATATCCACAAACTGGCAACCGCCGTAGTAGCGGTGTGCAGGATAACCCTCTGCGTATTTGTTGGTCAAATGGCTTCCTGCCGCAGCAAGCACTGCAGGAGACACAAAGTTCTCGCTTGCAATAAGCTCGATATTGCCCTGCTGACGGGCAAGCTCTAACTTTAACGCCTCGGCAACTTCGGGGTCGGTCTGTTCAATCAAAGAAATATCAATCATTTTACGCTCCGTAGACGAAATCAGGGTTTAATTAATTTCGCATAAAAATTTATAATTATGCAGTTATTGTACCATAGAAATGAATAATATACAAGCATTTAACAAAAAAATCAGGGCGGTAATGCAAAAAATCGACATTACCGCCCTTGATAATTCTTTAAATTTAGCCTTAAAGGTTTTTAGCTATGAATTCACCTGCTTCGCTTTTGGGCATAAAGCCAATGGATTTATCCACCATTTCACCCTTCTTGAACACGCCAACAAAGGGGATGCTCATAATTCCGTAGCGAATCGAAAGCTCCATATTCTCGTCCACGTTGACCTTGACGAAGGTTGCCTTACCTGCATACACGTCGGACAGCTCGTCCAAGACGGGGCCCAGCATCTTGCAGGGTCCGCACCAGTCGGCGTAGAAGTCGCATACCACGGGGGTATCGCCTGCTATGAGCTCGTCAAACTTCTTTGCGTCTATCTTTTCAATCATATTCCTTTCTCCTTACTTATTATTCTTCCCGATATACTCGCATATATCCGCAAGGGCTATATTTTCCTTGGTTCCGTCCGCCATTTTCTTGACGTCGACCATTCCGCTCTCCAGCTCGGTTTCGCCGATTATGGCAACGTACTTAGCACCGCATTTATCTGCGTATTTTAATTGTGCCTTAACCGAACGCCCCATTAAATCGCACTCTGCGGCAATGCCGTTTGTGCGGAGAACGCTTACCAGCTCGAACGCCTTCTGCCTGCTCTTCTCGTCCATACCCCCGATATATATTGCAGGTACGGGTTTTTCGGGGAAGGGTACGGCGGTGTTTTCCATAACGAGCAGCAGCCTTTCAAGCCCTGCGGCAAAGCCGATTGCAGGCACTTCGCCGCCGCCAAGCTCGGAGATAAGCTTATCGTACCTGCCCCCTCCGCACACGGTGCCCTGTGCGCCGATATCGGTGGAGACAAACTCGAAAACCGTACGGGTGTAGTAGTCTAAACCCCTTACTATGTCGGGGTTAATAGTGTATTCAACGCCTAAACCCGTCAAAAGGGACTTGACCTTTTCAAAGTGTGCTTTGCAGTCGTCGCAGAGGTAGTCCAAAATCTTAGGTGCTGCTGCGGTTATCTTTTTGCACCCCTCCTCCTTGCAGTCGATCATGCGGAGAGGGTTCTTTTCAAACCTCTCGTTACACGTTCTGCACATCTCGTTAAGGTGAGGGCGGAAGTAATCCTTTAACGCCTTGTTGTACTCGGCACGGCAGCTCTTACAGCCGATTGAGTTGAGCTCAAGCCTGGTTGACTTAACGCCTATTTTATTTAAAAAGGTCGAGGCGGCAAAGATGACTTCGGCATCCGTTTCGGGCTGAGCCGAGCCGAACACCTCTATACCGAACTGGTGGAACTCACGCAGTCTTCCCGCCTGAGGGCGTTCGTAGCGGTAACAGGGGGTGATATAAAATGCCTTTAAGGGCAACGGCTGGTTAGCAAGACCGTTTTCTATAAACATTCTCGCTGTGCCTGCGGTGCCTTCGGGCTTTAAGGTTATGGACCTGCCGCCCTTGTCCTCGAAGGTGTACATCTCCTTGGTTACGACGTCCGTCGTCTCGCCCACGCCCCTTAAAAAGAGTTCGGTGTGTTCGAACACGGGGGTGCGGATTTCACGGATATTGAACGCCTTGGCAACCTGCCTGGCATTCTCTTCGATAAACTGCCATTTATAGGAATCTTCGGGCAAAACGTCCTTAGTGCCCTTGGGTACTGAAATACTCATATTCTCCTCTTTTTTTTAAAGCACGTACTTCTTCAAATCTCTGTTCTTGGAGAGGTTAGCGAGGTGGTCTTCCACGTACTTCTCGTTGACCTCCACGGTAATTACGGGGTAGTCGTTGCCGCCTGCGTTAAAGGAAATATCCTCTAAAAGCAGTTCCATAACGGTGTGCAGACGCCTTGCACCGATATCCTCGCTGGTGGAGTTGATTTCGACGGATATTTCTGCAATCTTGGCGATTGCCCCCTCCGTAAACTGCAAATCGATGTTATCGACGCCCAAAAGTGCCGCATACTGCCTTGTGATTGCGTTCTGGGGCTGGGTTAAGATGGAGATAAAGTCTTCCTTTGTCAGGCTCTTCAGCTCCACCTGAATGGGGAATCTGCCCTGAAGCTCGGGAATTAAGTCCTCCACCTTGCTGACGTGGAAAGCACCTGCGGCGATGAATAAGATGTAGTCGGTACGTACGGGACCGTACTTGGTCATAACCGTACTGCCCTCTACGATAGGCAATATGTCACGCTGAACGCCCTCTCTCGATACGTCTGCGCCCTGGTTGCCCTTGCCTGCAATCTTATCTATCTCGTCGATGAAGATAATGCCGTCGTTCTCCGCACGGCGGATAGCCTCTTCGGTTACGGCGTCCTTATCTATAAGCTTTTCCGCCTCCTCTGCAATGAGCAGGGTCTTAGCCTCTTTGACGGAAATTTTGCGTTTCTTCTTTTTGTCCATACCCAGTCCGCTGAATATGGAGCCCAAGTCGATTGCCGCACCCTGTCCGGGCGAGAGCTCCAAGGGCTTGGGGTTGTCGGCTACTTCAATCTCTATGACGTTGGTGTCGTACTTGCCGGCGTGAATGCCGTCCACAAGGTTCTGAATGAATACCTCCTTGGAGGTCTCACCCCTCTCGGACTTCATAGTCTCGGCGAGGGCGTTGGCGATACGCCTCTCGGCAAACGCCGTAGCCTTATAGCTGACCTCCTGCGTCTTTTCCTCTTTGACGAGGCGGATAGCGCATTCTGCCAAATCCCTGACCATGCTCTCAACGTCTCTGCCGACGTAGCCCACTTCGGTATACTTAGTGGCTTCGACCTTTAAAAAAGGTGCTTTAACCAGCTTTGCCAACCTTCTTGCAATCTCGGTTTTACCTACGCCCGTAGGACCCTTTAAAATGATGTTCTTGGGCGTAACCTCTTCCTGCAATTCGGGGGAAAGCTGAGAGCGGCGGTAGCGGTTTCTCAAGGCGATTGCAACCGCCTTTTTAGCCTCGTCCTGACCGATGATATATTTATTTAATTCGTGTACTATTTGTTTGGGTGTTAAATCCATTTTTGTACTCC
>JBJFGI010000036.1:0-14088 GCA_051892535.1 Candidatus Coproplasma sp.
CCACGGTGACCCATCATGGGGTTGAACTCGTGTAAGTCGGAGATAATCTGCTTAATCTGAGCAACGCTCTTACCCTGTGCCTTTGCGAGAGCTTCGATATCAGCCTCGTCGGTAGGTACGAACTCGTGAAGAGGGGGGTCAAGGAAACGAATGGTTACGGGCTGACCTTCCAAAGCCTCCATAAGACCTTCGAAGTCTGCCTGCTGCATAGGCTCAATCTTAGCAAGAGCAACCTCTCTCTCCTCCTTAGTATCGGAGCAAATCATCTCTCTGAATGCGCCAATCCTGTCGGGATCGAAGAACATGTGCTCGGTACGGCAAAGGCCGATACCCTGTGCGCCGAACGCTGCCGCCTGCCTTGCGTCTGCAGGGGTGTCTGCGTTGGTTCTTACGCCCAGTGCCTTGTACTTATCTGCAAGCGCCATAATTCTGCCGAAGTAACCGGAGTTGGGGTCAGCAGGGATTGTGGGGATAAGGCAGTCGTAGATGTTACCGGTGGAACCGTCAAGGGAGATGCTGTCGCCCTCCTTGTATACCTTGCCAGCCAAAGTGAACTGCTTGTTCTCCTCGTCCATCTTGATGTCGCCGCAACCGGATACGCAGCAGGTACCCATACCACGTGCAACTACGGCTGCGTGAGAGGTCTGACCGCCACGAACGGTTAAGATACCCTGAGAGTACTTCATACCCTCGATATCTTCGGGAGAGGTTTCAAGACGAACCAAGACTACCTTCTTACCCTTCTTACCTTCTTCTACTGCGTCTTCAGCGGTGAACACGATAGAACCTGCCGCTGCGCCGGGAGAAGCTGCGATACCCTTGCCGACAACGTTGTTCTTATCGGCAGCCTTCAAAGCCTTGGGGTCGAACTGAGGGTGAAGGAGCATGTCCAAAGATTTTGCATCGATCTGCATTAACGCTTCCTGTTCGGTAATCATACCCTCGTCGATAAGATCGCATGCAATCTTGATTGCAGCTGCTGCGGTACGCTTACCGTTACGAGTCTGGAGCATATAGAGCTTACCCTTTTCGATGGTGAACTCCATATCCTGCATATCACGGTAGTGATTTTCAAGCGTCTTGCATACGTTTAAGAACTGCTCGTAAACTTCTGGAAGAACTTCTGCCATCTTGGAGATAGGCATAGGAGTACGAACGCCTGCAACGACGTCTTCGCCCTGAGCGTTCATTAAGAATTCGCCCATCAAGCCCTTTTCGCCTGTTGCGGGGTTACGGGTGAATGCAACGCCGGTGCCGCAATCGTCGCCCATGTTACCGAACGCCATCATCTGTACGTTAACTGCGGTACCCCAGCTGTAAGGGATATCGTGGTCCATTCTGTAGACGTTAGCACGGGGGTTGTCCCACGAACGGAATACAGCCTTTACTGCTGCAAAGAGCTGGTCTTTAGGATCGTCGGGGAAATCGGTGCCGAGCTGCTTTTTGTATTCTGCCTTGAACTGGTTTGCCAAGGTCTTGAGGTCGTCAGCGGTGAGGTCAACGTCGTACTCAACTCCCTTAGCCTCTTTCATATTGTCGATGAGCTTTTCGAAATATTTCTTGCCGACTTCCATAACGACGTCGGAGAACATCTGGATAAATCTTCTGTAGCAGTCCCATGCCCAACGGGGATTACCGGACTTTTCAGCAATGGCGTTGACTACTTCTTCGTTTAAGCCGAGGTTTAAGATGGTGTCCATCATACCAGGCATCGACGCCCTTGCGCCTGAACGAACGGAAACAAGGAGAGGATTTTCCTTATCACCAAACTTCTTGCCGCAGATCTGCTCCATCTTGTCGATATAGCTCATTATCTCAGCCTGAATGTCTTCGTTAATCTTTCTTCCGTCCTCATAATACTGTGTGCAAGCTTCGGTAGAGATAGTAAAGCCCTGCGGAACAGGTAACCCGATATTGGTCATCTCTGCAAGGTTTGCACCCTTGCCGCCCAAAAGCTCCCTCATGTTTGCATTACCTTCGGTGAAAAGGTAGCAATACTTCTTTGCCATAAAAATCCTCCTGTGGTTATTTATATTATTTTTTATTTTTCCTGAATTTAAAGAGTTTTTTCTCCCACTCAACTTTTTAATTATAATATAAGAAAAATATTTTTTCAAGTACTTAGCTTAATATTTAAGATAAAATATAAAAAATTATGAATATATTCATTCGGGAGAAAATAAACAACAAAATTTGTGAATAATTAACAAATTATGATATTATTAAAAAAACGACAGGTACCCAAGTACCTGCCGTCCGCTGAAATTAAAGATTTATATAGTCAGTTAAGCAGACGCACCTTACGTCGAGCTTGTTTACCATATATTCACGCAAGAGCTTTAAGGCACGTTTTTTGCCCTCTTCGCTCGCTGCGCCTGAGGCTTTGCCTTCGGCAATTAAAAGTGCTTTGAACGTCTCGGCGCCGACGCCTGCATAGGACGAGCAGTCCCAACAGGTGAACGTGCCGCTGCGCAGATCGAAGCGGAGCTTTTCCGCCGCCTCCAACCTGCTGCCGCAGACGGGGCAGAACTGGCTGACGTTTATACCGTAACCGCATACCTTTAACACGGTCAGTAAAAAGGTTATCAACGCCGACTTCTGGTCGGAGACGCACATATCACGGAGAGCCTTTATGCACAGGGCAAATATTTCGCTGCCGCCGTCGCCCTCCTCGGTGAAGTTAATAGCCGCTTCGCACACGGCGCAGGCGGCGTAGTACTTATCCACGTCGCAGCGCAGTTCGTAAAAGCTCTCGCACTCGCTCGCCTGAGTTACGGTGTATCTTCCGCCACGTTCGGCTAAAATATATTCGGCAAAACAAAAGGGCTGTGCGGCAAACTTCAGTTTTGCGTTTGCCTTTTTCACACCCTTTATGCCTGCCGTTATCCTGCCACGTTCGGCGGTGAGCAGCGTTAATATCTTGTCGTTTTCACGGTAGTCCACCGCACGCAACATAAGTGCGTTGACCTTTACTTCTGCCAAAATTATTTCCCTTTGAGTTCTTTATACAGCATATAGTAGCTGACGGAACCCGTCTTTTCAAACATCTTCCAGGCGAGCTCCGCAGTGTCGTAATCTCTTGTTTTCATCTGCCCCTCCTCGTATTTAGGTTGGGCAAACGGTGATTAATTATGAGTTCTTTTTGCCGTAGCCGAAGGTCTGCATCAGCGAGGGTCTCTCCCTCCAGTCCTCCTTGACTTTGACGTAGGTGGTCAAAAAGACCTTGGCACCCAAAAACTTCTCCATATCCTGCCTTGCGAAGGAGCTGACCTCCTTGATTGCCGCACCCTGCTTGCCGATTAAAATAGCCTTATGGTTTGCCTTTTCGCAGATTATATCGAGGCTGATGTTGTACACCCCGTTCTCCTGCCTTTCAAACTCGTTGACGACTACGGCGATGCCGTGGGGAATTTCCTTGTCGAACTTCAACAGGATTTTCTCCCTCATAATCTCGGCAATCATAAACCTCTCGCTCTTGTCGGAGACGATGTCGTCCTCGATAACCCTGTCGCCTTCGGGGAGAAGCTTGACTATTCCGTCGACGAGATTTTTAAGGTTAATTCCCTTTCTCGCCGAGACGGGGTAGACGTCGCAATCGATGCCTGCGTCGTACAGTTTTTTAACGTTTTCGGGTATGTTCTCACGGGGCATTATATCTATCTTGGTATGGGCGATTAGCATAGGAATATTGCCCGACGAATAGCGTTTTATGACCTCGATATCGCTGTCCGAAATACCCTCGTGACCGTCTAAGACAAAGACTATTACGTCGACGCCTTTTGATGTCGTCTCAGTCGTCTTTTCCATCACCTGCGAGAGGGCGTTTTTAGCCTTGTATATGCCCGGGGTATCGATGAAAACTATCTGATAATCGTCGGTGTTTATTATGCCCATAATGGCGTCCCTCGTCGTCTGGGGCTTGGGCGAAACTATCGCTACCTTTTCGCCGACGAGTACGTTTACAAGCGTTGATTTGCCTGCGTTTGCCTTGCCTATTAATGCTACGTATCCGCTCTTCATAAACCTTCTCTTACCTCACTAAACCGAGCTTTGCCATTACGCTCTCTTCCCTCTCTCTCATCTGAAGCCTGTCCTCGTCGGTCATATGGTCGTAGCCCAGAAGGTGGAAAACACCGTGGGTTGCGAGGTAGTAAAACTCCCTGTCCTCGCTGTGACCGTACTCCTCCGCCTGCTCCTTTGCCACCTCTTCGCAGATGGCGATTGAGCCTAAACAGAGGTTGCCCTCGCCGTCGGAGTCGTATGGAAAGTCTGCAAGGTGCAGCTCCTTACCCCTGATGCCGTCGAGCGTAGGGAAGGACAGCACGTCGGTTACCCTGTCGATTTTGCGGAAACGGGAATTTAAGTCCCGTATGGTCTCCTTATCGACTATTATTATTTCAACTACGAGAGGGCAGTCGGAGGAATACTCACCCTCGAACGCCCGTTCAAGAGCCGAAAAATCTCTGTCTTCACAGATTATGTTTATCATATGGTTAATCCTTTTTGCCTATTTTAAGCTTAGGGTAGGAGATACGGTTGTGGTATACGCCCGAGAGCGACTGGGCAATAGTACGGCTGATAACCGTAAGATCGCTTAAGGTTATGTTGCAGTTTACAAACTGGTCTAAATTCATTCGCTCTTCGATTAAGCTGCCCGCAAGCTTTTCGATATTTGCCGCACTTCTGTCCGCAAGCGAACGGGTTGCCGCCTCCACCGCATCGGCTATCATTATTATTGCGGCAATACGTGTTTCGGGTACGGGTCCTGGATAGCTGAAGTCGGCAAGCTGTATCTCGCCGTCGCTCATCTTGAGCGCCTTGACGTAGAAGTACTTTATGGGCAACGTGCCGTGGTGCTGTACGGCTACGTCGGCAAGGAATTCGGGCAGATGGTATTTTTTAATGAGCTTTGCGCCGTCCCTTGCGTGGGAACGGATAATCTCCGCCGACAGTTCAGGGGGAAGCTCGTTATGAATATTCTTGTCCGACTGGTTCTCGGTGAACATTTCGGGGTTGGTAAGCTTGCCCACGTCGTGATAGAGGGCTGCAGCCCTTGCAAGCTCGCCGTCCTCGCCGATAG
Organism: Candidatus Coproplasma sp.; assembly: GCA_051892535.1. Lineage (GTDB taxonomy): Bacteria > Bacillota > Clostridia > Christensenellales > Borkfalkiaceae > Coproplasma. The sequence continues at coordinate 5,081 of JBJFGI010000036.1, forward strand.
CTATTGCGCACGCCTCGGTGAGCTGTGCCACTACCACCGAGTGGTTGTAGGTGCCGGGCGCCTCGTTCTTCAGCTTCTTCATTAAACGGGCGTTGGGCGCCGTAATCTCACGAAGGCGGAAGGTGGTCAACTCGGAGAACAACAGCTCGAACACGGGCAGTAAAATCATATACAACAGCGTGGAGAGCACTGCGCCGATTGCGCCGTACGCAAGCAGAATCCACTCCGACGTCATTCCGCCGAAGAGTATCTCCATAACGGTTATTATCACCTCTATAGGCAAAAGCAGCACGAAGAAGATTAAAACGCTCTGCAGCCTCGTCTTGACCGTAGGCGAGAAGAAGATTACGAGCGTACCTGCATAGAACGAAATAAGCATACACGAGCAATACTGTAAAAATTCGGTAGAGCTGAGTGCCACGGCACTTAGGTTGATATCCATAATGAATATCAACAGTGCGTTAATAACGTTTAAAAATATAGCAGGTTTTCTGCCTAAAAGCGTTGCGCACATAACGGCGAAAAAGCCGAAGGGACGTGCGTTAGGGTCGTCGAGCAAGACGGTTACTACAAAGCTGAACACGAAAGATAAATCCAACAGGACGAACAACTCAATCTGCTTGGAGAGCTTTACCAACACCTCGCTGCTCTCAAAAAAAAGATACAAAAAAGAAATCGAATACAGCAGCGAAACGCCTGCGATTACGAAAATTGCCTTGCCCATATTTTCCGAAAGATAGATAAACGTGTTGTTACCCTGCTTTACGGCAAGCATAGCAAGTGCTATTGCAATCGTCAAGACCACGTTAAAGATAAAACATAACGACGCAATAAGTTTTTGTTTATTAGTCAGTTTTCTTTTCACTTTCATTTCTCCCGACGCCTTGGTTTGCGTACGCTTTGACTATTCGCATAACCAGCGTGTTACGCACGACGTCTTTATCCGTAAGGTTTATAAGCGATATCCCCTCCACGTCCTCAAGTAAACGTGCGGCGTGGGTCAATCCGCTCTGCTTTCCTTCGGGCAAGTCAATCTGTGTTGCATCGCCCGTGATAACCATTTTAGACCCGTCGCCTAAACGGGTTAAAAACATCTTCATCTGCTCCTTTGTGGTGTTCTGCGCCTCGTCTAATATTATAAACGAGTTGGAGAGCGTTCTGCCCCTCATATAGGCAAGCGGTGCAATCTCTATCACACCTCTCTCCATAAGCTTGGTGTACGCCTCGATGCCCAGCATCTCCTGCAAGGCGTCGTACAACGGGCGGAGATAGGGGTCGACCTTGGTCTGCAAATCGCCCGGCAGAAAGCCTAACTTTTCACCCGCTTCCACTGCGGGACGGGTTAAAATTATGCGCTCCACCTGCTTTTGCTTGAACGCCTGAACGGCGAGGCACACCGCAAGGTAGGTCTTACCCGTACCGGCAGGACCTATGCCGAACACTATCTGGTTTCTGCGGATTGCGTCTACGTACGCCTTTTGACCGACCGTCTTGCACTTGACGGGCTTGCCCTTGAAGGTCACGCCGACGGTGCCGGAGGAGAGCTTGCAGATATCCGAAGCCCTGCCGTCTTTAGCCAGCTCTATGCAGTACACCGCCATACCATTGTCCACCTTTTCACCGTTTTCTGCAAGCGTGATAAGGTTTTCAAACACCTCTAAAGCAGTATTAACTTTTTCCTCGTTGCCCTCGACTATAATATTTACGCCCTCTACACGGCAGATAACCTGCAATTCCCTTGAGACGGCGTTTAAGTTTTCGTCGAACGAGCCGAGTACCTTTGCAAGACAATCTACGTTGCCTGCGCTAATCTTTCTTTCCATATTATATATATAACCTGTTTAATCCATATTCCACGCCTGAACGTGTATATAGGTATAGCTGACCTGATAGTAAAAACCTCCGTCGCAGGGGGTCACCTTTAGCGACTTAGCCGTGACGTTGTCCGAATACAGCGAGGTTGCGGCGAGCGCCTGACGTTCGTTTTCTGCGCTCTGCTGTTCGAAGAATATAGTGATATCTCCGCAAGCCTCTATCTCCACGTACCCTGCGGCAAGGCAGTCGCTTTGAGTGCCGTCGGGGAGCAGCTCGTAGTTGCCCAGAATGACGTCGCCTGACTTTACCTCGTCCCCCACCTGAACGCAGGGGGTGCCAGACAGGACGGTTAACCTCTTTATAACCCCTGCCCTGTCGGCTTTGAGCGACGAGCGGCTGACCTTCTGCGGGCTTGCAGGCTGAACGTGCACGTCGATAATCAGCGCCCAGCCCTTTCGGCTTACCGAGCAGAATTCCACGTTTTCAAACGAGGTTATGCGTGAAGTTAAAAGCGCCTTGTCCAGGCTTTTGCAGGAGGTGTATTTTTTTACGCCGCACTCCTCGGCAGCCTCCAGCACCTGTTCGGTCAGGTACTGTGCGTTGCCCGTGACCGACACCTTTAATACGAAGGTCTGCGAGAGCAGGCAGAGCGTTAAAAAGGCTACGCCGCCGACTATTAAGCCCAACCGCCTTTTCAAAAAATCGTGAAAAAGCATTTTTGCGCTTTTACGCCTTATAACAGTATTATAACACGGGTGTTTAAAAATTGCAAAAACTTTTTGTATATATTCCCTATTTGTGCCAAAGAGTACCTTTGCGCCCTGTACTTTAACCGCTCCTACGGGTATCTGTGCCTTGGCAAGCTTTTTTAAAGCCGTCTCGGGCGTGGCGGTCACCTCGAAAATAACCCTGTTATTCAAACGTAACCCCCGTAATGTCGCCCCTTATTGATAAATCCTGGGCAAAGTAGTTGTCTATTATAAGGTTTTCACCCGTTATTATCACCCTGCGTTTATAGGCGGAGAGCACGATTTTTTGAGGGGTGTACTCCTCGACTTTTTTGACGAAAGAAAAATATCCCCCGAACTGCGGAACGATTGTCACCGCACCTGACATATCCGCCCCCGCTTCCGCTAAAAGCTGCTGCAAAATTTTCATAATTTAGTTTATGCTTTTAGCTTTGGGAATATTAAATAATATGGTAAAGAGCGAGGCCTGTATTAAGCCTCGCTCCTGTTTAACGGTTTTATTAATAACTTAACGTAACCGAAAGATCACCCGTAATCGCCACTGCTCCGTTTATATCGGAGGAAATATTACGCTTACTACCTTCTTTCCATGAAAACCACTCTAAATACATTTCATTTGAGTAAATTACATAAGTTACATTGTCTGAAGCAATTGTGAGTTCACTATCAGTTATACTAAACGTTGCATTCCCTTCGTAAATATCCAACGTAGTTATATTTACGGAGCCGCCTATAACGTTACCGCTTATTTTTTCGTTGTATATTTCAGTACCGTTCTGAGAAATGTGAACCTTATTCGTATCAGTACCACCTATACTAAGTTTTAATGTCAGCGTAAACTTAGTTCTCGTGTAGACAACTAAGTTGTCAAGCGAGATTGAAGTAACCTCGTTCCAGCTGTCGTCGTACCACTTGCCGTCTATGCTGTCGCCTGAAGGCATATACAGCGAAGAGCCTGCGGTGTTGGTCACTACGCTGAACGAAGTGCCTACCTTGCTCGTACCCCAGATAACGTACAGCGTATTGCCTGCGGTTGCGATATCTTCGCCGACGCCGAAGGTGAGCGTGCCGTCGTTATCGTAAGCGAAGCCTAAGAAGGTATAGCCGCTTGCCGTAGGTGCGCTGAGACTGAGACTGTCGTCCGTTATGGATACGGTTACCTTTGTTGCGGTGTTTGCCTTAACCGTCTTGCCGTAGTAGGTGAAATCTATTCCGCTGTATACGGTTATTATGGTTGCAGCCTCGTAGCTTACCGAGTAGGTTACGTGGGTATAGCCGTTAACCGTAGTTAACTCAGGGGTGAATACACACTTGTAGGTTATGCCGTTCTTGGTCATATCGAACTGTGCAAAATCTACAGCAAGGTCTGCATCGACCTCGGCAGTGCTGGTGAACGTGGTATCGCTTACCAGAGGATAGTACCTTGCAAGAATCTCATCTGCCGCTTCCTGATCGAGCGAGCTGCCTGCTACGCCTGCCAAATCCACCTCTGCGCTTGCAGTTACGTAGTCCCAACCGCTGGAGATGGTTGCACCGCCGTCTTCACCGATGTAGAAGTTGAAGCTGAACACCTTTGAAACGTATCTGAAATGCCTCCAGTCGCCACCGCTGACCGTGGTGATGTTGTGGTAGTAAACCTTGAGGTAGGTATACTCGTTGCCGTTTTTGCCGTTTACGTTGTCCTCGGTAGAGAGTACCGAACAGCCGTAGAAGGGCATTGACTTACCGCTCTTTGCCTCGCCGTAGAAGGTTACGTTTTCGGCAAGGAATACAACCTCCTCTATTGCAAGGTTGTCGAGGAACGCCCTTTCGCCTACCGTTACGATATTCGAAGGTACTACAACGCTCCTGAGTGCATGGCCGTCGAGATTTGCTAAAGCCTCTGCGGCAATCGCCGTTACGGGGTAACCGTCAATCTCGTTTTCAAGTACTAAGGTCTGTCCGTTTGCTCCGCAGTAGAGTGTACTATTGAAGTTCGACGCCTTACTTACAACCGTATAGTAGCCTACGCCGCTCTCGTAGTCGTAAGTAAACTCGTAGTTGATGCCGTTAACCTCTACTACGCTCTGAACGAATACGCCGTATACGGTCAACGTGTTACCGCCGTTTAACAGCTCGTCGGTAATGATAGTTCCTGCAACTACTTCAGTGCCGTCCTCGTAGGTCACTGCGCTCAACGTTTCGTATCCGTCAACACCGGTGGGTACTTTATCGCCGACAAACGTGGTTATCAGGTACTGTGTAGTGCCGCTGACTACGGTTACGTTGACAGCCTTAACCCTGAGTGCATAGACGGTTAAATCGTTATTCATTATAACCGAAGTTGCACCTATAACACCCTCGTCTACAGTGTAGAGCAATCTGAATTCTTTAGTGTTGTCGTCCGTGTAGAGAGGCGAGTTGTTGTCGTACAGATAGATTGTCGAACCCTGACGAACCTGTCTCGTCTCGATGGTTCCGTCGAGATTTACTATCGTAAGCGTATGCTGATATAAGATGTTGGAGTAGTCGTAGCTTGCGTCGTAAGCCGAAGTCTCGCTGTTATAGTAGAGGTTGAAGCAACCGAACTTCTCGTCGAAACCTGCCGCCTCGTTCTTGACGAAGTGGTCGTAGTCTACGGTTACGCCCATAGAATCTATTATCTCGTTTGCCGCCGTGTAGAGCGAAGGAGCTACCTGCCCTGCCTGTACGCTGTTACCTATTACATACTCCTCAGAAGCACCCTCGCTGTAGCTGAAGTTTGCGGAGAAGGTTACGTAGGAGTCGATTGCACCGCTTGCCTTTAAGCCGCTGATGCCGTTTTCGTCCCTTAAGATTGCGGCATACAGCTTTGTGAGCACGTCGCCCGTAACCCTTCTTGCGTTGAGTGCGAAGCCGTAATAGTTATCGTATACGCCGAACTCGTTTTCAAGACCGGACATATCGCCGAACGATGCGTACTCCGTACCGTTAATCATAACCTTTAATGCATCGACGTAGTCGTACATCGAAACCGTCTGCGTCTCGCTGCTGCTCGACTGGTTGTAGAGGTATACGTCTTCGGGTAAGGTTAAACCTGATTCAACCTTGACTTCGCCTGCTGCGGAGTTGATTATGCTGATTACCGTATCCCAACCGCTGATGTTAAACCACCACTTGAGTACGCAGTCGTTTTCAGTCTTGACAAGCAGGTGATCCATGAAGAAGTCCATGGTCATTATGCGGTATTCGGGAGTAGAGCTGTTCAATCCCCTTGCAAGCGTTAAGTAGCCGTTATGGAAGGAGATGCCCACCGTGCCCTCGGGTATTGTTACAAGACCTAACGCCGACATCTTCTTGATGTGGAGTACACCCGAGAAGTAGAAGTCGTTATCCGCCATCGATATCGTGATGTTTGCAGTGTCGATGTTGATATCGAACATGCTCACAATGTTTGCGGTAATCGAGCCGGTCAACGTGAACGTTTCGTACATATTGCCTTCCGCATCGGTCGCAAACTTGACGATATCCTCTATCATGTAGGGCAGGAATTCGATATTTACGTAGTCCTCCCTCTTGAATGATGAATAGTTACGCTTGCTCGTCTTTGCGGAGGAGAGCGAAATCCATTCCTTCTCTTCGGTTATACCCTCGGAGTTGGTTATCATTGCAACGCCGCTAGTCGTCATTGCGTGGGTGTTGTGATTGATTTGAACTGCAAGCTTGCCGAGCGTGCCTACGTTTAAGCCGAGCTGACCTAACAGATTATCTAAATCGATATCTGCATACTGTACGCCGTCAACCTCGTATGCGTTGACTGCCTCGGAGAAGTTGAGGTTTACCAACCTCTCCAACAGAGTGGCAAGCTTGTCGAGCGTACCCTCTTCAATGGGCTGGCTCTCGCCTGTCGTGGTCTGCTCCTCCTCACCGTCTTCAGAAGTTGAACTTGCAGGGAGAAGCTTTGCTACCGTATCCATTATCTTGGTGTCGTTAATGGTGTTGAAGAGCACCTTGAACGTATCGTACAAGCTGTCCTGCGAAGCTTTGAGCTTTAAGTCGGGAAGAAGGATGTTGCCAACCTGATTGAGATTGATATAGAACTGTGCCTTTCCTAAGTTGTTGTACTCGGTTATTACGTGAAGATTAATTGCCACACCTGCCACGTCGAGGACTAACAGACCTTCGGCAAGTTTACCGTTGTTGATGGAAATTTCGTCGGTTACGTAGATCTCTGCCTTGACGTATACGTCCTTAAGCGCTGCAACCTCGGTGTTGGAGCCGATTAACTCAAAGTTTACGGCATAGGTGTTGCTGCCTAAGATGTTTTCAACGCTGATTGCGTGTATGCAGTCGAACAGGAAGTTGTATGCAAGGCGGATAAACTCGGTCTCGCCGTCTTTAGATGAAGCCATGCTTACGTCGGCAAAGCTTACCGCAAGAGGCGTCTCGCCTGCCGCTTTAACCGTCAATACGCCGCCGAGAGAGAACCTCTCGCCAAACGCTCCGTCATATGCAATTGCAAGCTTGCCGTCCGTGTCTATGCTTACGTTCGCCCTGTTTGCGTCGGTCAGATAACCTAAAGCAAACGACTTGCCGTTGCAGGTTGTAGTGAAGTTGTTAATCTCGTTTACCCAATCGTCGCTTGAAAGCAGGTTGAAGATTAACGCAAGCAGTTTATCGGTTGAACCTAAGTTTACCGAGCTTGAAGTGCTCTCGGTCGCAACCGCAGTCGTGCTCTCGGTTGTGCCCGTCGCTATGGGCTCAAGACCGAATACGCCTGCGAGCTTGTTGTAGATTTCTATAAATCCGTTCCTGACGCTGTCGATATCGTCCTGATAGATGGTTATACCGACGTTGTCTAAGGCAAGCTTAACCAATGCGTCGGCGTTCTTGTCATAGACGAGCTTGAACGAAAGCCTGTCGGTTCCCGTTTCGGTTATCGACATTGTAAGGTCGAGTGCTATTCTTTCAGCTCCCTTTGCCCAACTGATTTCACCCTTACCCCAGATCTCTACGAGTATACCGTCAAGGGACAAGTAGGTTACAGGGGTGTTTTCGTCGGTTGCCCTTGCAATCTCAAAGTATAACTTGCCGTCTTCTTTGATGGTGTTGATCTGGGAGATTGCATTGTTTACAACGTTGACAAGCTGGGTCAGGTCTAAACACTCTTCCTTTGCAGGAGTGTTAATCGCAACGTCCGTAGGGTTAAGGGTAAGAGTTACACCTAAGTTATCCATTTTTGCAGAAAGAAGGTCTTTAACCTCTCCATCGGTCGAATGGTTGTATTCAAGAGTGGCTTCACCTAAGGTTAAACCTGTGTTGAGGTCGAAAAGCTTTAAGATTTCGTCAACGTCTACAGTGAGGTTGAATACGTTTTCACTTGCGTTGATTTGCTTTATAAGCTTGGTAAAGTCTGCCGTGATAAGCTTCTCAAGTACACTTGCCGCCGCCTCGGTCTGAGTGTCGGTCGCCGTCGTCTCGGAAGTCGAGTTGACCTCTTCATTCTTGGGTGCAACATAGGAGATTAAGGTCTCAATTGCAGTCTTAATCTCGGTTACGTTGCAGTATACTTTAGCGTTTGTAGCTACACCGTTAATTCCGTCGATTACTACGATTACGTCGCCGATAGTGTCTTTATCATAGTTGAAGTATACCTTGAGCGATGCGGTTATGAACTTGCCGTCCTCTACCCTGTAGGATACGTTTACATTAACCTGCGCCGCAAGTCCGGTTGCAAAATCAACGTATGCCGTTGCATCGGCGGTTATGTTCTTAATCTCTTCGGGTACGTTTGCTGCGGTAAACTGTGAACCGTTGAAGTTAAGAGATACAGCTAACTTCTTAGCTTCAAGTATGCTGTTAACGTCGTCCAATACGTCCTTAAGGTTAAGGGCATCGTCCGTGGTTGCTTCGGTTAAGTTATTGTTGTAAGGGTTAACCGTTGCAGTTAAGCCGAAGTTAGGCACGTTAAGGGTTAACAGATTTGCGCCTACATGGTTGTAGTTTAATGCTACCTCGCCAATGGTTAAGCCAGCTACTCCAACGCCCAGGAGCTTAAGAACTTCATCAACGTCTACAGTGAGGTTGAGTACGTTAGCACTTGCTGAAAGGTTGGGAATTAATGCGTTTATATCTGCGGTTAACAGATTTGCAATAACTGTGTTGAGGTCTATTCCGCTGCTTGCTTCCTCTGAAGCCGTTGCGGGGGTTCCGAAGTATGTTAACAGAGTCTTAACACCTTCAACTACTTCGTTAACCTTGCAATAGATCTTTACGCTCTTTTCTTCGCCGCAGAGCTCGGTAAGGCTTAACACTACCGTTCCGTTGGTTGTGCTGTCATAGATGTAGTCCGCCGTGATGCTTGCGGTTATGCTACCGTATGCAACGCTTGCAATTACCTGTGCCTTAACGCCGTCCTTGAGGTCTACGTAGATTGTTGCGCTTGCACTTAAGTCCGCAAGGTCTACGTTAGCTGCTGTGAAATCT
>JBJFGI010000037.1:0-3379 GCA_051892535.1 Candidatus Coproplasma sp.
ATGGGTCAGGACTTTGCGCAGGAGAAGGAGTGGAACTTCAAGACCAGCCTTGACTGGCACCTGGCCGACGACCCCGGACACAGGGACGTTATGGACTGCTACCGCACCCTTTTACACCTGTATAAGGAGAGACCCGTCTTATATAACGACACCAGCTACAAGTCCTTCGAATGGATTGAGAGCGGCGACGTTGCCCGTTCTATATTCGCATTCATCAGGCGTAACCCCTGGAACTACAACGACGCTTTAATCTTCGTCTGCAACATGACCCCTATGGGCTACTCCAACTACGGCGTAGGCGCACCCGTTTCCGGCAAGTATAAGAGAATTTTCTCCACCTATCCCGACGGCAGCTTAATGGAAGTGGAGGCGGAAGAGGCACTGTGCAACGGCAGACCTTATAAGCTTTCGTTCACCCTCCGCCCCTTCGAGGCAATAATATTAGAGGTGCCTTTCCACGAGAGTACCGAGCAGGAAAAGGAGAGCGAGAAGAAGGAAAAGACGAGGGTTAAAAAGGAACACAAGGCGGTTAAGACCGACGTGTCCCATATCCCCACCGACGAAATTCCCGAAGAGCTTGCTGAGAAAAAGCCTGCAAAGAAGAGAACCTGCAAGAAAAAGAGTTAAGTAAACGAATAAAAGCGGTGCCCAAGCACCGCTTTTTTATGGCGCTCTGTAAATATGCGTCGTATTTCGGTGTTGTGCTGCGGCAACTTTCAGTCACTTACGCTTAAGTAAGCTCCTTCAAGTTATCCTCGCACGCCTTGAACTACTCGCATCTTTCCAGAGGTACATACCCGCAATTAGGTTGACAATTCATTATTATTATCTTGACCAAGCCGACGGGGTTGTGCTATAATAACCAGCAAATAAAGTAGAGACGGTTGCGTCTACTTTCCAACATATTACACAAACTATTTTACTGACGATAGGAGGATAAAACCGTGACGGTCAGGGAATTACAGGATAAAATCATTCAGCTCAAAAAGGACACCGACACCTGCATTTTGGCACACAGCTATATGTCGCCCGATATCTGCGAGATTGCGGATTTCACGGGGGACAGCTACGCCCTCTCGGTCAAGGCTAAGACCACTCCGCAGAAAAACGTCATTATGTGCGGCGTTCGTTTTATGGCGGAGACGGTTAAAATGCTTTCACCCGATAAGAGGGTGTACCTTGCCAACCCCACGGCAGGCTGCCCCATGGCGGAGCAGATGGGCAAGGAGGAGATTGAGCAGGTCAAGAAGATGTTCCCCGACTATGCGGTTGTGGCGTATATCAACACCACCTCCGAACTTAAAACCATTTCGGACGTGTGCGTGACCTCCTCTTCGGCAGTTAAAATCTGCAAGGCTATTCCCCAGAAGAATATCCTGTTTATACCCGATATAAACCTCGGTACCTTTGTCAAAAATCAGGTGCCCGAAAAGAACTTTAAACTGCTTTCAGGCGGTTGCCCCACCCACGCAAGGGTAGACGAGGAAGAGGTTAAGGAGGTCAAAGCGGCTCACCCCGACGCACTCTTTTTGGTTCACCCCGAGTGCCGTCCCTCGGTGGTCAAGTATGCCGATTACGTCGGCTCGACCTCGGGAATTATGGACTTTGCAATAAAGTCCGACGCAAAGGAATTCATAATCGGTACCGAAAACTCTATTTTACAGCACCTGCAATTAAAGTGTCCCGACAAGAAGTTCTACCCCTTATCCAAGGATTTAGTCTGCCACAATATGAAGGCGACCACCCTTGCGGACGTGTACAACTGCTTAAAGGGCGAGGCGGGCGAAGAGATTATTATGGACGAAGAGCTCATCGCCTCCGCAGTCAAGTGCATAGACAAGATGATCGAGTACGGCGGTTAAGAGGGGGACGAGTGTTATGATGATTACGACCAAGGGCAGGAATGCCTTAAAGGTTATGCTTGACTTAGCCCAGCATAACGACGGAAATAACGTGTCGCTTGCCGATATCTCCGAGAGGGTCAAGGAGTCGCAGAAGTACTTAGAGGCTACGGTTGCCTCGCTGTCCTCGGCAGGGCTTATAATATCTGCAAGGGGCAAGAGCGGCGGTTACCGCCTCGTCAAGTCGCCCGAGGAGTATAACGTGGCGGAGATAATCTGCGCTGCGGAGGGAACCCTTTCGCCCGTGTCCTGTTTGGACGCAGGCTGTTCTAAGGCGGACGGTTGCTTAACCTTACCCCTGTGGCGTGAGCTGGACGACGTTATAATGAACTTTTTACGCAGCAAAACTTTAGCCGATTTGTTGAAATAATCGTGAATAGCTTTCCGATAACTGCACACAATACTATTATCGGAGGTGAATTTATGAGACTTAATTGCGGAGATACCTGCCCTAAGAGCGGTACCTACAAAGTAGTTGACGGAAGAGGTCACGTTGTCAACAACGTCCACGTGGAAGAGGGCGAAACAATGCCCCCTACACAGTATTCCGACTGTCACTATGAGATAGACTAAACTATCTTCAGACACCAATCAAAAAAAAGAGGAGCGCACGGCGTTGTTCGCCGTGCGCTCCTTTTCTTCGCTGCGACTGAAAAATATTTTTCAAGCACGTTAATTCCTATTGACAAAATAGGAATTATTATCTATACTTATATCATACTAAAAAAGTAGGAATTAAGAGGCGTAATTTGAAAGAGCAAAAGACGGTTTACGTAGATAACGCCGCAACGACGGCGATGAGCGATACGGCAGTAGCCGCAATGGCTAAATATTATAAAGAGGTGTACGGTAACCCCTCCTCCCTGCATACGGTGGGGCAGATTGCCAAAGAGGCGCTGGACGGCGCAAGGGCGCAGATAGCGTCGTTAATCGGCGCTAAGCCTAACGAGATCTATTTCACTTCGGGCGGCAGCGAGGCGGACAACCAGGCAATCCGCTCGGCGGCATACACGGGTGCGTTAAAGGGCAAAAAGCACATAATCTCCACCGCATTCGAGCATCACGCAGTGCTCCACACGTTGAAGAAGTTGGAAAAGGAAGGGTTTGAGGTAACCTATTTAGACGTGCACTCCAACGGTTTAATAACTGCTGAAGAGGTGGAGGCGGCTATCCGCCCCGACACGGCTTTGGTAACTATAATGTTCGCCAATAACGAGGTAGGCACAATTCAGCCCATTCGTGAGATAGGTGCAATCTGCAAGGCGAATAAGATAACCTTCCACACCGACGCCGTTCAGGCGGTAGGGCACCTGCCCATTAACGTTGTGGACGACAACGTGGATATGCTTTCGGCTTCGGCGCACAAGTTCCACGGACCCAAGGGCGTAGGCTTTTTGTACTGCCGCAACGGCGTAAGGCTCTACAACCTTATCGAGGGCGGCGCACAGGAGCGCAACCGCCGTGGCGGTACCGAGAAT
>JBJFGI010000038.1:0-3269 GCA_051892535.1 Candidatus Coproplasma sp.
ATAAGAAAATTTTTTGATATAGTTCAGGTTATGGACGGGGCAATCTCGCTCGGCGTAGGTGAACCCGATTTCATAACGCCCTTCTATATCCGTGACGCCGCAGTCCGCTCCATAAAAAAGGGCTTGACGCAGTACACGGGCAACAGGGGTCTGCCTGAACTGCGTGAAAATATCTGCCGCTATATGTGGGAGAGATTTTCTGTTAAGTGCGACCCGGCACACGTCTTAGTGACGGTAGGCGCAAGCGAGGCGATTGACTTAACCTTAAGGGCAATCTGCGAGCCGGGTGACGAAATTCTCGTCCCCGAACCCTGCTACGTCTCCTACGCTCCCTCGGTAACCCTCTCCGACGGCACGCCCGTTGCGGTAAACTGCACTGCGGATAACGACTTCGTCCTCACCCCCGAGCAGTTGGAGGCGGCAATAACCGAAAAGACTAAGGCGTTGATACTCGCCTACCCCAACAACCCCACGGGTGCAATTATTACCAAGGAGCAGTTGGAGGCGTTAATCCCCGTCATTGAAAAGCACGATTTACTCGTCATTTCCGACGAGATTTACGCCGAGCTGACGTACGGATATAAACACGTTTCCATTGCTTCGTTGGGCAATATGCGGGGGCGTACGGTGGTTATCAACGGTTTTTCCAAGGCATTTGCTATGACGGGCTGGAGGGTAGGTTTCGTCTCCGCTCCCGAAGAGATTGACGAGGCTATGTTTAAAATTCACCAGTACGGAATTATGTGTGCTCCCCGTGTGTCCCAGCACGCCGCTAACGCCGCCCTCGCAGAAGGGTTTGCAGACGGCTTTTCGGAGGTCGAGCATATGAAAGAGGAGTACGCAAGACGTGGCAGATTTATGGTCAACGCCTTCAACTCGCTCGGGCTTAAATGCTTTGCGCCCAAGGGTGCGTTCTACGTCTTCCCCTCGGTGGAGAGTACGGGATTGACGGGCGAGGAGTTTGCGACGAGGCTGTTGAACGAGCAGAAGGTTGCCGTCGTACCCGGTACGGCTTTCGGCGAGGCGGGGTTAAACCACGTGCGTTGCTCGTACGCCACCTCGCAGGAGAATCTGTCCGAGGCAATAGGCAGAATAACCAAGTTTGTTAAAAGCTTAAAGTAAATTCTTCCCCCCTTCCAAATAGTCTTATCGGGGTATAATAATTTGACAATTTTATAATTAGACTATATAATATGGAATAAGCGTAAGCATAGCTTACGTTTATTGCTTTATAAAAAAGGCGGTGCACGTTTTTTCGCCGTCGCCGTAAATACAAATAAAATCAATCTCAATATATTAAGAGGTAAAAAAATGGCAGATCAGCAGTTTGTTATGACAAAAAAGAACTACGATGATTTAGTTGCAGAGCTCGACAATCTCGTAATGGTTAAAAGACCTGAAATCATCGAAAGAATTGCAGAGGCTCGCTCTCACGGCGACCTTTCGGAAAATGCAGAGTACGACGCCGCAAGGGAAGAACAGCGCTCCAACGAGGGCAAGATTGCGGAGCTTGAATATCAGATTAAGAACGCAGTAATTCAGGAAGAAATCACCGATAACTCCTACGTTCATCTGGACAGCGTCGTAACCGTCCTGGACGAAGAGTTCGGCGAAGAGGATACCTATACCATAACCTCCGTAACCGACGTGGACGTTATGGCTGGCAGAATCTCCTCCGAGTCGCCCGTAGGCGCAGCGCTTATGCGCAAGAAGGTGGGCGATAAGGTTACGGTTAACTGTCCCGACGGCTCTACCTACACTTTAGTAATCAAGGAAATTAAGTAAGAAATTATGGCTAACAACGTTAACGAAACACCCTTAACCGAGGAAGAGGAACAACAAAAGCTTGCAGAACAGGCGCAAATCCGCCGTGAAAAGCTTGCAAAACTTACCGCAGAGGGCAAGAACCCCTACTTAAAGACGAAGTACGATTTTACGGCTAATTCCACCGTCATCAAGGCAAACTTTGAGGAGTGGGAGAATAAGGAAGTCCTGCTTGCAGGAAGGCTGATGAGCCGTAGAATTATGGGCAAGGCAAGCTTCTGCCACATCGCCGACAGGGAAGGGCAGATTCAGCTCTACGTCCGCAGAGAGGACGTGGGCGAAGAGGACTACACCTCCTTTAAAAAGGACTACGATATCGGCGATATAATCGGCGTTAAGGGCGTAGTATTCAAGACGCAGACGGGCGAAGTTTCCGTACACTGCAACCACATTGAAATGCTCTCCAAGTCCCTCCTCCCCCTGCCCGAAAAGCAGCACGGGCTGGTCAACACCGATATGCGCTACCGCCAGAGGGACTTAGACTTAATCGTCAACCCCGAGGTCAGAAAGACCTTTATCGCCCGTTCTAAAATCTTAAAGGAGATAAGGGCTTACCTCGACAATATGGGCTATTTAGAGGTGGATACCCCCGTGTTAACCCCCCTTGAAATAGGTGCTTCGGCAAGACCTTTCAAGACCCATCACAATGCGTTGGACATGGATATGTACCTTCGTATCGAGACCGAGCTCTACTTAAAGAGGCTTATCGTCGGCGGACTTGAGAGGGTTTACGAGGTGGGCAGAATATTCAGAAACGAGGGTATGGATGCCTTCCATAACCCCGAGTTCACCTCTATCGAGATGTATCAGGCGTACACCGATTATTTCGGCATGATGGACCTTATAGAAGATCTGTACAGGACGGTGACAATTAACGTCTGCGGTACGGATAAGATAAGCTATCAGGGCACCGAGATTGATATGGGCAAGCGTTGGGAAAGGCTTACTATGAAAGAGGCGGTTAAGAAGTACAGCGGTGCCGACTACGACAGCTGGTCCTCCGACGAAGAGGCGAGGGCGGTTGCTAAGTCGCTGGGTTGCGAAGTGCCCGAGGGCGAAAAGGCGACCAAGGGTCACGTACTCATTGCCCTCTTCGACGAGTTTGTAGAGGCTAACCTCGTTCAGCCCACGATTATCTACGACTATCCCGTTGAAAATTCACCCTTAGCTAAGCGTAAGCCCACCGACCCTGCGTTCACCGAGAGGTTTGAATACTTCATCTGCTCTCACGAGTTCGGCAACGCCTTTTCGGAGCTCAACGACCCCATCGACCAGCGTCAGCGTTTCACCAAGCAGGCGGAGGAGAAGAGGGCGTCCGAGCCCGGCTGCAACGCCAAGGTTGACGAAGATTTCATCACCGCATTAGAGTACGGTTTACCCCCTACTGGCGGTCTCGGCATGGGTGTAGACAGGTTGGTAATGCTCTTAACGGACAGCTCGACGAT
>JBJFGI010000039.1:0-53036 GCA_051892535.1 Candidatus Coproplasma sp.
TTTTGCCCTTTTCGCCCGTGTTGCGGAAGAGGTATTCAACCGCCTTTTCGCCGTAGTACGACCAGGCGATAATAGTCGTCAAGCCGAACAGGGGGATAATGATCGAATACACTATTGTTCCGAAAACTCCGAACTGATTCTCGAATGCAAGCATTGAAACCTGCGTATCTATTGCGGTCGGGGAATAGAGCACCTCCATATCGTTGCCGAACGAAACTAAGATTAACAGAGCCGTGAGCGTGCAGATAATAAACGTGTCGAAGAACACCTCGAAAATTCCCCAGAAGCCCTGCTTCATAGGCTCCCTCGCCTCGGAGGCGCTGTGTGCGATAACCGACGAACCTAAACCTGCTTCGTTGGAGAATATGCCTCGTGCAAGTCCTTTTTGAATAATCTGCGCAAAGGTGAAACCTGCAACTCCGCCTACAGCCGCCTGAAAGGAGAAGACGTTTTTAAATATAAGCGCAAACGCATTGCCTATCAACGTGACGTTCGCAAAGATGATGACGAGCGCCATTATTATAAACAGCAGGGACATAAACGGAACCAATATCGAGCAGACCTTGCCTATACGCTTTACGCCGCCTATTATGACGAGTGCGAGTACGACGGCGAGAACTATGCCCACGATAAGGCTGACTAACTGGGTATCTACCGTGGCGGGCAGCGCACCCGTGACGGTACTTGCGATTTTGTTGGTCTGCGTGCCGCCCATGCCTATTGCGGCAAGCGCACAGAACAGTGCCGCCATAAATCCTAAGACCTTGCCTATCGTACCTAATACCTTTTTCCCCTTGTCGCTCTTAGCCTGCAGGGGTAAGCCCTCGCTTAAGTAGTACATTGCACCGCCCGCAAAGTCGCCCTTAGGAGATTTTTTTCTGAAGTACATACCCAACACGTTTTCGGAAAAGTTGGTTACCATTCCGAAGAAGGCGGAAATCCACATCCAGAACACCGCACCGGGGCCGCCCGTCATTATGGCGGAGGTAACGCCTATTATGTTGCCTGTGCCTACCGTTCCCGAAATGGCTGTGGCAAACGCTTCAAAGGGGGATATGGAGCCTTCCGTTTTCTTTCCCTTCTTTTTGCCTATGCCCTTGAACGTAGACCCAACCGACTGCTTCATCGAGGTTCCGAACTTACGAACCTGTAAAAATTTGGTGCGAATGGTTAAAAGTATGCCTGTGCCGAGAATTAAGATAACCATCGGCCAGCCCCATACTAAGTCGTTGATAAACGAGTTAACCGCACCAATCACCTCTAAAACTTTATCCATAATAATCCCTCCGAAGGACATGAAATTTTTCGTAAATAAAAAACGGAATGCGACTGCACTCCGTTAATAACAATTACCATTATAATATTTAATCACTTATGGCTCTGTCCTTTTGCCTGAGAGATTAGCAGAAAAATCCGCCTTGCCCCTTCGGCACTCAATTTAATGAGGTTCTCCGGAGTGCTATCCAATCACAGTCGGCGAGGCTAAAAGTCAACCCTTCTGCAATCTTCCAATAGCTGATTGTATGTTGGTATGATACCACTTAATAATTAATTTGTCAAACAAGGGGGGACGGGTCGACACGTCTTTGTGTACTTTTATTGCGAATTTTTGGGAGGTTTGAGTAAATATGGGAAATTTTCCGTTTATTTTTACTTTAATTTGCTAAACGCCATACGTTATGCTATAATGATTTTGCTATGAAAAAATTTAAACAAAAGAATACTTTTGGAAGATTGTTTTTTATCGTTCTGGCGTTGATTTCGGTGTTGACGCTCGCCATAATTAAGATAATTTATTTATGCAACAGCGTCTTCTGGGGGGATATAGTTGACCTGGTGGTTTGCGTCGGATTAATCGGTCTGGACGTCTGGGTGTTATTGACCGCACCGGACGGGTCGTGCAGAAAGATGGCGATGATAACCGTGCTATACTGTATGGTAATCGCCTTGGTCAATTATACGCTGTTTTTAAGTTATGATTCGGTTTATGGAGATGCGATATCGGTTCATTACATGCTTGACGCCGCCCTTGCAGCATTTATAATCTGCGCAGTTACGGTGATTGCATTTTTCTTTGCAAACTTCTTTATCCCTGCTACCGTACATAAAAACGAGGCGGGCGGGAATACGGGTACCGTCAACCAGTTTTTAATAAAAATTCTGCCCCTTGTCTCGGCACTGGCTTTGCTGATGTACTATTTCGACGGTATGCTTATCGGCGGTCTTTCGCCTGCGTCAACGCTGGTGTTCGGCAGTTATAGTAAGACTATTTTCGGAGGATGGTATATTCCCGTTGGCATAGTAAACTGGATTATGCTGTTGGGGATAATTGCTTTAAGCATAGTGAGCGTCGTTGCGATAAAAAAACATTACTATGAAAGGGTGATGGGTATAGGCAGAAGGATTTTAATCGTCTTTACGGCGATATCCGTAGTTTTATTTGCTGAGGGGCTTATAAGGTCAATCGTGACGGGCTATTCAGACGGTCGTCTGTTTTCATTGGACCCCTTGGCAATGATGATATTTACTCTGGTTGTCCACATTGTTTACGGCAAGAAATTTGCAAACGAAGAGCTGGCGGAAGAGTTGGTCGAAGAGTTCGTCTGGCAGGAAGAAAATAAAAAAGAGAAGAGAGAGAAAGCTCCCCGTAGCTGTTACGTAAAGCTCGTACCCCATACAATATGCTCTCTGATCGTGCCTTTCTGGCTGTGCTTTTGGGTATACAGGACGACAAAGTATTTAAAAGACAAATCGAGCGGATACAATAGGGGAGCGTTGGCTGCAACCCTTCTCTATACGTTCATACCCTTTTACGGTCTCTATTGGGCATACGTCAGTGCGCAGGCGGTTGATGAAATTTCAGGCAGGTCGGGCGAGACGTCCACCCTGCCGATAATATGCCTTATTTCAAGCATATACTCGGGTGTATTGCCCTCAATACTCATTCAGGACAACATAAACAAGCTCGAGCAAAAGGTGTCTGACGAGCATAAGGAGTTTACGGTCGGGGAAGAGAAAAGCTTCGACGGAAGTAATATGAAAGGTTTTAGAGGGGAGGAAGAGTACGCCGTTACCCCTTCCGCCGCATTGTCTTTCAGCGTTGCGGATGAGATTAAAAAGTTCAAGGAGCTTTTAGACAGCGGTATAATCACGTGGGATGAATTCAACGAGAAGAAAACGCAACTGTTGAATATTCGGATTGATCAGTAGTGCGGTCGTTAAAACCGATTTATTTGGGTAAATATTCAACGGCTGTGTATAGTGGTTTGCATTATGAAAAAAATCGTTAAAAAAGGAATTGTTCTGTTTATTTGTATTATGATGGTCTTTGCTTTATCAGGGTGTTCTGCGCCGAATAATAATAATATTTCTCTTGAAAATCAGGTGATTGACGTCGAAGATATCGAGAATGCAAGGCAGCTTGGCGGTTACGTCGCCGCCGATGGGCGCAAGGTCAAGGACGGGCTGTTGCTGAGAACTGGCGGAATTTCTAATATCTCCGACCAGACTGCGGAAAAGCTCGCTAAAGAGTACAACGTAAAATACGTCATCGACCTGCGTATGGATTTCGAGAGAAAGAACAGCCCCGACAAGGAGATTGAGGGTGCGCAGAATATCGGCTTAAGCCTTTACAATACCGATATGTCCGACCCCGACGTCGTGGAGCTTATGAAGAAGATTCAGGCGGCGGCAGGCGACGACATTCAGCAGGGGATATATTGCTCCGAAGCAGGTACTTATAAGACGCAGTATAGCAAGATATTGCAGAGCGAGCAGGGGCAGAAGGGTTTAAAGCAATTCTTTGAAATACTGCTTGAAAACGGCGGCGAAGGTGCGGTTTTGTGGCACTGCACCTACGGCAAGGACAGGACGGGCGTCGCAGGCGCATTAATTCTCTACGCTCTCGGCGTGGACGAGGACACGATTATGCAGGACTTCCTTTTGACCAACGAGGCGAACGCCGATAAGATAAAGAGCATTGAGGCAGAGCTTATCGAAAGGGGTTGCGAGGAGTCGGTAGTCAAAGACGCCCTCTCTATGGGCGGCGTTGACGGCGATTATTTCAAAGCTGCCTTCGACGAGGTCAAAGGGGCTTACGGCTCCGTCATAGGTTATATCAACCAAAAGGTGGGCATCTCGAACGAGCAGATTGAACAGCTTAAAGATATGTACCTTGAATAAATTAATTTGTTTTACACCCGCCCCGACCGCATTACGCCAGTGCAGTCGGGGTGTTTTTGTATAAATAAACAAATTGCTTGAGTTATTTATTGCCCAACGCTTGACAAAATTGACAAATCAGTATAGAATAATATGGCACTCCGAAGCAATTTGGGGTGCTGATTTTTCTAAAAAGATTTTAAATGAGTTTATTGTTACCCTTTTATTGGACAGATAAGGTGTATACCGAGCGTGTCGGGTGCTATAATTTAAACTGAGATTATAGCCGAAACAGGGTGTAACGCAGTCTGTAGGGCAAGCCCTGCGGATAATATTTTTACAAAGGAGGAGAAAAGATGGGTAATAGCAAGACCAAGTCAAGCAGCCGTCTGCAGTTCGGCACTTCGTACAACGACGAGCACGTTAAAGAAGTTACGTCTATGGATTTACCGCTGGACTGGCAGAACGTGTTCTCGGGCGACGAGCGTACTCAGGGCGTACATACCGACAGTATTTCAGACGCTCTGGTTATGTCGCTCTCCAACTTAGCCCGTGTCGATATCGAATACATCTCCTCCATAACGGGTGAGGACTATAAGAGCGTAATCAGTGCCTTAAAGGGTGCAATCTACCAGAACCCCGACACCTGGGGCGAATGTTTTTACAAGGGCTGGGAGACGGCTGAAGAGTACCTGTCCGGCAACGTTATGCGCAAGTGGGTTGCAGCAAAGAGGGCAAATTCAGAGTACAAGGGTTACTTTGCCGACAACGTTAAAGCCCTTGAAAGGGTAATGCCTGCCGCCGTGTCGTCTGACGATATCTATATAACCTTAGGCTCGCCCTGGGTGCCTGTGGATATCATAGACGCCTTTATCACCCACATATTCCATTTAAGGACAAAGCCCTTTAAGGGGACTAAGCACGACGAGCTGACTGGCACCTGGGAGATACCCGAAAAGGGTTACTACAGCTGGTACACGGGCGTTGCCTCCTCGCACACCTACGGCACAGAGCGTATGGCTGCGCTGTTCATTCTTGAAAAGACGCTCAATATGAGGACGGTTGCGGTGTACGACGAGGAGACCTGTTTAACAAACCGCTCCGGCATTAAGCGTGTGGTAAACAAATCGGAAACGGTACTCGCCGTGGAAAAGCAGAAGAAGCTTATAGAGGAGTTCAGGCGTTGGGTATGGCTTGACGAGGAGCGCAAGAAACGCCTTGAGAACATCTTCGAGGACAACTACGGCTGTGTGCGCAGGCGTAACTTCGACGGTTCGTTTTTAAAGTTTCCGACAATGGCGGAGGGAGTTGAGCTCTACCCCTACCAGAAGGACGCCATAGCCAGAATACTGTTTACCCCCAACACGCTGCTTGCGCACGACGTGGGTTCGGGCAAGACGTATATAATGGTTGCCGCAGGAATGGAGCTTAAGCGCATAGGGCTCTCCAAAAAGAATTTATACGTCGTGCCCAACAATATCGTCGGGCAGTGGAGGAGTATATTCACCGCTATGTATCCTGCGGCTAAGCTGCTGTGCGTAGAGCCAAAGGGCTTTACAAAGGATAAGCGCAACGCCGTTTTAGAGAGCATTCGTGACGACGACTACGACGGCATTATTATGGCTTACAGCTGTTTTGACCAGATACCCTTATCCAAGGACTACTACATAGATAAGCTCCTTGAATCAAAGGAAAAGATTATAAAGATTGAAAAGGATAAGCGTAAGTCGACTTCGTCTTTAAGCAAGAAAAAGACCAATATCGACAAGACTGTAACCGCCCTGTCAGGCAGGATAGACGAGGCATATTCGGCACTGTACTTCGACGAGCTGGGCATAAACAGGCTGTTTGTCGACGAGGCGCACAACTACAAAAACGTACCCGTCGACACCAAGGCGGACTTCGTTTTAGGCATAAGCTCAACGGGGTCGAAAAAGTGCAAGGATATGATGGACAAGGTGCACTTCGTCCAAAAGACCAACAACGGCGGCGGAGTGGTTATGGCGACGGGTACCCCTATAACCAACTCGATAACCGACGCATACGTCATGCAGCAGTATCTGCAGAGCGGCGAGCTGGCGATGCTTGAGTTGCAGAGCTTTGACAGTTGGATAGGTATGTTTGCCGAGAGGGTTACCGAGTTTGAGATCGACGTGGACACCAACAATTACCGCCTTGCAACGAGGTTTTCAAGGTTCCACAACCTCCCCGAGCTGACGGCGCTGCTCTCGTCGATAGCCGACTTCCATCAGATTGACGCTTCCTCTGGCGTGCCTGAGTTCAAGGGGTATACGGACGAATTGATACCCAGGACTATGGGCTTTGCCAAATACCTTGCGGATATCTCCCACCGTGCAGACCGTGTCCGCCACGGCAACGTGCGCCGTAAGGACGACAATATGCTCAAGATAACGACCGACGGCAGGAAGGCGGCGCTGGACTTAAGGCTTGTGGAGCCGAGGTCTGGCTATACCTCCCAGTCCAAGGTTGCAAGGTGCGTGGGAAACGTCAGCGACATCTACTTCAAGACGGCTAAGGCGAAGAGTACGCAGCTGATATTCTGCGACAGCTCCACGCCCAAAGACGGGTTTAATATGTACGACGAGGTTAAAAGACTGCTCATATTCGAAGGGGTAAGGGCGGAGGACGTCGCCTATATTCACGACGCCGAGACCGAGGCGCAGAGGGAGAGGCTGTTTGAAAGCATTCGACGGGGTGACCTGCGAGTTCTCATCGGCTCGACCTTTAAATTGGGTTTAGGCGTAAACGTGCAGGACAAACTAATCGCCGTACACCACCTCGACGTGCCCTGGCGCCCCGCCGATATGATTCAGCGTGAGGGCAGGATTATAAGGCAGGGTAACGAGAACAAGCGGGTGTTTATCTACCGATATATAACCGAGGGTAGCTTCGACGCCTACTCCTGGCAGCTGCTTGAGACCAAGCAGAGGTTTATTACGGGGCTTCTCGCAGGGTCTATTACCGAGCGGAGCGGTTCGGATATCGAGAGCACGGTGCTTAACTATGCCGAAGTCAAAGCCCTTGCCGTGGGCAATCCCCTCGTCAAAAAGAGGGTGGAGACGGCTAACGAGTTGACGAGGTGCCTCTCCCTCCAGCGAAAGCTGGTTGAAGCGCATATACGGTTGGAGCAGGAGCTGACCGAGCTCCCCTCACGGATAAATCACCAGAAGGAGTTGATCTCCAAGTGCCGAAAGGACTACGATTTCTATTCTTTAAACCGTACCGAGTACGACAAGGAGCAGCGCAGGCAATTGCGTATGCAGCTGTTTACGGCGGTAAACGGGAACGTGCTTATGCAGACCGAGACGTATGCGTTTACCTATCAGGGGTTCGACGTCGTCCTGCCCGCCAATATGCTGGCGGAAAGACCGTACGTCTGGCTCGTAAGAGAGGGGCGTTACTACGTCGAGGTGGGCAACACCGAGGCAGGCGGAATAGTGAGAATTGATAATTTCCTTGACAATTTGAAAGAACGGCTTAAAATGTTAAGGGAGGGGCTTAAAAATCTTAAGATGAGGCAGAGCGAAATTGAGAGCGAGCTTGCTAAAAACGAGAGCTTTGCCGATAGGATAGAAGCTCTCCATGCAGAGCTTGACAGAATTGATAAAAAATTAGGGGTAAATGGCAATGGGTGACGTAAAGCTTACTAATATTGCGTCAATGGACGTAGGTAGGTTAATCGAACAGTTGAGCGATATGTATTGTGCGGTTATCAAGGCGGGACTGCCGCTTAAAACGCTGCCCTCCGTAATGCTGTGGGGTGCGCCGGGCGTCGGCAAATCTCAGGCGGTAAGGCAGATTGCAAAAGAGATAGAGCTCAACACGGGCAAAAAGACCTGCGTAACCGACGTCAGGTTACTGCTGTTTAACCCCATAGATTTAAGGGGTATACCCACCGCCAACGAGGACAAGACGCTTGCGGTGTGGTTAAAACCGCAGATTTTTAACATGGACGAGAGCGAGAACGTGGTGAACTTCCTCTTCCTCGACGAGATTTCCGCCGCACCGCAGTCCGTTCAGGCGGCGGCGTACCAGATAACGCTCGACAGGGTTATCGGCGAGCACAAGCTCCCCGACAACTGCATAGTCATTGCGGCAGGTAACCGCACGACGGACAAGTCGGTTGCCTACAAAATGCCCAAGGCGCTCGCCAACAGGCTTATGCACATTGAGACGGAGGTCAGCTTCTCCGCATGGAAGGGGTGGGCTATCCGCTCGGGAATTAACGATAAGGTTGTAGGCTTTCTCTCGTTCAGGCAGAACTATCTTATGAGTTACGACCCCTCGTCGGAGGATTTAGCCTTTGCAACTCCCCGTTCGTGGGAGATGGTCAGCAATATTTTAAACAGCGTGTCGGACGATATAGACAGGGTATATCCGCTGGTCTGCGGTTTAGTGGGCAGCGGAATTGCAGTCGAGCTGCGCAGTTGGGCAAAGGTGTACCGGCAGCTGCCCGATATCGAGGACATATTCAAGGGTAAAATGCCCGTTATGCCTAAAAATACCGACGCCCTCTACGCCCTTTGTGCGTCGATGACGGCTTACGCAAGGGAGCATAAGGACGACTTGACGGCAATTGCCAACTCCATCGCATACGCCGACCGTATGCCGCCCGATTTCTCTACGGTGCTTATGAAAGACTATATGTACATAGCCAAGGACTATAAGCAGACGCTGATGAAGATACCTGCCTTTTCGAGATGGTTGCAGACCAAAGGAAGGTTGCTGAATGGCATTGTCTGACGAAAAAATCAAAGGTTATATCAAAAGACTTCTCCTTGCAAGGATGAGGATATTGTGTAACCACGGGTTTTACGGCCTATTGCTTATGCATATGACCTACTCCGTTGACGAGTCGCTATCCACTGCGGCAACCGACGGGGAGAGGATAATCTTTTCCCCCGAGTTTATGGAGGACTTAAGCGAGGACGAGCTGGACTTCGTCATGCTTCACGAGGTGCTCCACGTCGTTTTACAGCACTGTTTCAGGAGCGAGGGACGGGACCCCGAGCTGTTTAATATAGCCTGCGATATCGTCGTTAACTCCACCATACTCTCCGAAAACAATAAGAATCTCAGCTCGATAACGCTCAAAAAATACGGCGAGGCAATGCATATCGCCCCCGACGGCAAGGAGGGCTGCGTGTACACCGCCGAGCAGGTCTACGAAATGCTTGTCCGCAAGGGCGGCAAGGCGAAAGGGAGCGGCTCAACCAATGGCGGAAGTGAGGGCGGTAAGGGCAAAAAGGACGGCAACTTATCGCAGGGCGCACAAGGCGGTAATTTATCGCAGAGCGGACAGGGCTCCCGTGGGCAATGGGACGACCATACCCGCTGGGGAACGGCGGACGGCGAAGAGATATTGAAGGACGTCTGGGTGAAGAGATTAAAGGATGCGGCGGAGGCAATCTCCGTCCGTGACCCGTCCAACGCAAGGGGGCTGCTGCCCGGATTTGCGCAGAGGATTTTAAGCGAGCTTATGCAGCCGCAGACCGACTGGCGCACCATACTCAACGAGTTCGTGCAGGAGGAGGTGGCGGATTATTCCTTCTCCCCGCCCGACCGCAGGTTTGCCGACAGCCCGTTCTTTCTGCCCGATTTCAACGATATAGATTACGTCGTTGCGGACATTCTGTTTATGATAGACACCTCGGGTTCCATGTCCGACAAGATGATAACTGCGGCATATTCCGAGGTCAAAGGGGCGATAGACCAGTTTGGCGGCAAGCTTAAAGGCTGGCTGGGCTTCTTCGACGCTGCAATTGCAGAGCCCGTACCCTTTGCAAACGTAGATGAGTTTTCAATAATAAAACCCGTCGGCGGAGGGGGTACCGACTTCGGAATAATTTTCGACTACGTCGCAAGATATATGCAGACCCCCCCTGCAAGTATAATTATTTTAACCGACGGCTACGCTCCCTTCCCCAAGGAGAGCAAGTCGGGCGGTATACCCGTTTTGTGGCTGTTAAACAACGACAAGGTCCAACCGCCGTGGGGTAAGGTTGCAAGAATAACCGTATAGCTTTCGGCGGATATTGAGGAGAATATTATGAATATTTCAAAGAGTAAGTACGTAAGCTTTTGCTATTGTCCAAAAAGGCTTTGGCTGGACGTCAATCACCCCGAGCTTGCGGACGACGTCTCCGACTACTTCGCCAAGCGTGGCGTGGAGTTCGGCGATTACGTAAAGGATTTATTCGGCGATTACGTCGAGGTCACCCAATATAAAAAAGAGGGCGGTTTAAACTATAATGGTATGATAAACAGCACTAAAGTGCATATAGCCCTCGGCACGCCAAACATCTGCGAGGCGGCGTTTTCCTATCAGGGCTGTTATTGCGCCGTGGATATCCTGCATAAAACGGGGAACGGCTATGAGATTTACGAGGTCAAGTCGTCCACCGAGATTAAGGATAAATATCTCGTCGACATCGCCTACCAGAAGTACGTTTTAGTCAACTGCGGACTTAATATTACAGGTGTGTATATCGTACACGTTAACAAGGATTACGTCCGCTGCGGCGAGATAGATAAAAGTCAGCTGTGTAAGATAGAGGAGGTCTCCGACAGGATAGGGGAGCTATATAGCCAAGTGGAGGGGACGATTAAGACGGCTAAAGATTGCGCCGAGGGGCAAGAGCCTGCAATACCCTTTAACGCAAAGTGCAAAGAGTGTATCTATCACGGCTATTGCTTTAAAGATTTGCCCAGACCCAACGTGTTCGACTTGTACGGCATTCGCTATTCCAAGGCGTGCGAGTACGCCAATCAGGGCAAGGTCTCCTTTGCCGATATGACTGACACCGACGAGCTGAAAAATAAGAAGAGGAAGTCTGACCCGATCAGGAAGTTGCAATATGAAACGGAGGCGGGCAATCTGCCTGCCACAATCGATAAGGTGGGGATTAAAGCATTTTTAGAGGGAATAACCTTCCCCCTTTACTTCCTCGACTTTGAGTTTTACAACCCCATAATTCCCCTCTACGACGGGGATAAGCCCTCGACGCAGATTGCCTTTCAGTACTCTCTGCACGTCCTTTCAAGTCCGACTGCGGAGGTGGAGCACAGGGAGTTTTTAGCCCAGGCTGACGGCGACCCGAGGCGACCGCTTGCCGAGCGGTTAGTGGCGGATATTGGCGGGGAAGGTACGGTTTTAGCCTTTCATATGAGTACGGAGTGCGGCGTAATAGAAAAGCTTGCGGGGCTCTACCCCGACCTTGCGAAAAGGCTTATCGATATCAACGGGAGAATGCAGGATTTGCTGGACGTGTTCCGCAGTGGTTACTACTACGACAGGGCAATGGTTGAAGGCTTTTCGATAAAGACTATTCTGCCTGCAATCTATCCCGACGACCCCGAACTCAACTACCACAACCTTGAAGGCGTTCACAACGGCAACGAGGCTATGGAGATATTCCCCCTGCTTAAGAGCATGACGGGAGAGGAGGCGGATAAGGCGAGGGGCGAATTACTTAAGTACTGTTGTTTAGACACGTTTGCCATGGTTAAAATCTGGCAGAAGCTCGTTGAGGTTTCAAAGTAAGTATGAAATATCCTATTGACAAGCAATTTGCTCCCTTTAATCACTTTACGCCGCCCTTAGGCAACGCAAAATTTGCAGGGTGGATAGGCGGATTAATGAGGCCTCCCTGCAGGATATGGAGGGATAAAGATGTCAAGGCGACCAAGCAGAAAATCAAAAGCTACGACGGGCAGGAGATTGAGCTGATTTTATTCGAGCCTGAGGGCATAGGCGATAATTGTCCCTGCCTGGTTTACTATCACGGCGGCGGTTTTTTCTTAGGTGCGGCGTGGTACCATTACTCGTTGGCACGGCAATATGCCCTGGATACGCCCTGTAAAGTCGTCTTTGTGCAGTACAGGTTAACCCCCAAGTATGCCCACCCTACGCCGAGCGAGGACTGCTATGCGGCGCTTAAATGGACGTTTGATAATGCAGACGGGTTGCACGTCGACCGCAAGAGAATAGCCGTCGGCGGCGACAGTGCAGGCGGTGCGCTTGCGGCGGCGGTCTGCCAGATGGCGAGGGACAGAAATACTGCTTTACCGCTATTTCAGCTGCTCGTCTACCCCGTTACCGACAGGCGAATGAATACTCACTCGCAAAAGACGTATACGGATACGCCTATGTGGAACGGCAAGCTCTCAAAAATTATGTGGCAGGGGTATATTCAGGGGTGTAAAGAGGATATCGCCTACGCCTCGCCTATGGAGGCGGAGAGCTTTAACAGTCTGCCTCAGACCTACGTTGAGGTTGTTGAGTTCGACTGCCTGCACGACGAGGGTCTGGCGTATGCAGACGCCCTGAAAAAAGGTGGCGTCGACGTAGAGCTGTACGAGGTTAAAGGGGCTATGCACGGGTTTGACATAAAGCTTAAAGCTCCCACGGCACAGCAGGCAAGGAAAAGAAGAATTGAGTATATGCAGAGGGCTTTTGATTTGAGTTAAAGTCTGCCCCTCGGCGTTAATTAACGGATATTAAGGGGGTAACCGTACCTTAAATTAATATAAATATCGTCATAATACTTCAATAACAACGTGTAAAACAAGTTGCCAACCGCAAAAAAATCAGTTAAAATATAGCCCGTTATGATAACAGGAATTTATTTCAGCGGTTCAGGAAATACCAGACGCTGTGTAGAAAGGTTGGTTAAACGCATAGACGACTCTTCAATAGTTTTGCCGTTAGAGGGGGACTCCGCCAAGGCGGCAATAGCAAAGAGTAGCGTCATCGTGTTCGGCTATGGCGTGCAGTACTCCGATATGCCCTACTTCGTCCGTGAGTTTATTAACGAGAATAAGCAGCTGTGGAAGGGCAAAAACATATTATGCGTGGCTACTATGGGCGCCTTCAGCGGCGACGGCGCAGGGTGCAGCGCAAGGCTGTTTAAAAAGTACGGCGCCAATATCCTCGGTGGGTTGCATATTATTATGCCCGACTCTATCTGCGACGTTAAGGAGAAGAAGGACGAGGAGATTGACCCCGAAAAGCTATATCTGGAGAGCCTGAAGCACGAGGGCGATATAAAAAAACTCCACGAGCAGCGCCGCAATATAATAAAGAGTGCTGACGAGCGGATAGATAAAGTTGCAGGCGATATTAAAAACGGAGTATATCCCAAAGACGGGTTAGGCTTTTTTGCCCGCCTTGCAGGGCTTTTCGGTCAAAGGCTATGGCTGGGGAGGCGTTCCCACAACTATAGTAAAAGGTTAAAAATAGACGAGGATTTGTGCGACGGCTGCCGCATATGCGTACAGCAATGCCCTATGAAGAACCTTTACGTAGAGGACGGCAAGGCGATGGCTTCGGACAAATGCACCGCCTGTTACCGCTGCATAAACAGGTGCCCTCAGAAGGCGATAACCCTCTGCGGCGACAGGGTTGAAGAGCAGTACAAAATCGAAAGGTATTGCTAAGCAAAAAGATAAGGAGAAAAAGATGGACTTAATTGAAAAATTGTTGGACGAAGACAACGACGGACAGATCAGGTTGACTAACGAGGACGGTACGGAGCTGGTGTTTAACCACGTTGCCACCATTCCATATAACCAAACTCTCTACGCCATATTGGCGCCCGTATCGGAAATAGAGGGCGTTAACGACGACGAGGCGATTGTATTCCGTGTCGACGAGTTGGAGGACGGCGAGAGCGTTCTCGTCCTGGAAGAGGACGAGGAAGCGGCAATGGCGGTGTTCGATAAGTATATAGAACTTTGGGAGCAGAGCCAGTCGGACGAAGATTTCGGCGACGGCGAGGACGACGGCGACGATAATTAATTCTGGCAATGTACCTCCGGAAAGATGTGTTACCAAATAAGGTAGAAATAATAACGAAAAACGCCCGAGGCTTATCGCAAAGGATAAGCCTCGGGCGCTTTAACTGTAAAATCAATACAACAGAATTGTGCCTTCAGGCATTGTGAAGCCGGGTTTGTCGACCTTTCTGAAGTACATTGCCGTCTCCTTGTAGGTGCGGTGGGCGACTATGTATACCCTTGATTGGGGATACAGCTCGGCGACGTCGTCTCTGAGCTCTTGAAAGTTTAACACGAACATAGCTATATCAAAATTCAGATCGCAACAAACCGTGCCTGCGCCGCTGTTTAAAACCTCTAAAAGCTTTGCCCTGAACTCCGTAGCAATACTTAAGTGGGAGCGTACCATTCCCGAACCGCCGCACGCCTCACAGGGTGCGCAGCTGCCGAGCGCCTTGCCGTTGCCCGTGCGCTTGCGTGTGAATTCCACCAGCCCGAACTGCGACATAGGCAGTACTTTACACTTGCTCTTATCGTTCTTTAACGCCCTTTCCAGCTCCTGCACGATGGCTTTTTTATGGCTTTCCTCCTTCATATCTATGAAGTCGACGACGAACAATCCGCCTATATTTCTAAGCCTTACCTGACGGGCAATCTCCTTTGTGGCTAAAACGTTGGTTGCGAAAACGGTGTCCTCTAAGCTGTTCTCCCCCGTATATTTGCCCGTGTTTACGTCTATGACGGTCAACGCCTCGGTGCGGTCGATATTGATATATGCCCCGTTGGCAAGCTCCGCCCTGGACTGCGTGGCCTTTAAAATCTCGGTGGATATCCTCTCGGAATAGAGCATATCCGTGTGTGCATCATGTAAAAACAGTTCGGGTTTTTCCCTCTCGGGGTAAAGATCTATGATGCTTTTAATACTCTCGTAAAGCTGTTTATTGCCGACGTGTACTTCGTCGCAGGGGGTAAGCATCAAATCCCTCAGCACACAGCAGTGTACGGTGGAATCGCTGTATAACAGCTCGCCGACCGCCGCCTGTTCAAAACGTGCCTTAACCGTGGCATAGGTGTTGCGGAAGAAGTTTAACTCGTTCATCTTGTCGCCCAACACGGCGTAGGGTGCCGCAGTGCGAACAATCATACCCTCGTTGCCCCGCACCGCCTTTTTTGCGCTGAAGATGAGGTTGTTTTTTAATTCGCTGTCCGAAAACTTTCTCGACACTCCGATAAAGGGGGTGACGGGCATATATACGATATACTTGCCAACGAACGAGAGGTTTGTGGTAACTTTTGCCCCTTTCTTGCCGACGGGCGGTTTGGTTATCTGCACCATAATTTCATCGCCCTCGTGCAGATTGAGCTGGGTGGGGATATCCACGTCGCCCTCATAGCTTTTGATGTCGGGGACGAGGTCTGCAACCGAGATGTAGCAATGCCTCTCCAGACCGCAATCGACAAACGCCGCCTGCATACCGTTAAGCACGTCGGTTACCCTGCCCTTGTACACGTTGCCCACGGCGTCGGGAACGGTTGCACTCTGGGAGACGTACTCGCACAGCGCTCCGTCCTCGCAGAGCGCATAGTAATCAATTCCGCAGTGGCTGTCAAAATAAAGCTTTTTAGTCACACAATTTCCCCCAAAGTTTTTGTCCGTTAATATGATACTCACCTATTATAACATATAAAATAAAATAATCAAGCATTAATTTCAGGCGTTTTCAGCTAATTATTCGACCTCTCAGCACGTTAAACGGCGTCGGCTAAAAGGTTGACTTTTGGTTGGGTTTAAGTTAATATTAGGCTAAACAATCTTAACGGAGAAAATAAATGAACCTAATCCCTGCAAATATGGAAGAGTTGCCCAAAATATACGAGGCGATGGAACGCAATTTCATCAAGGAGGAGTTGCGTGAGTACGACGACGTCGTCCGTGTATGCAACGGCGAAAAGTACACCGTCTACCACGCCGAGGAGGACGGGATAAAAAAGGGATTTGTAGGCGTGTGGGATTTGACCGACTTCGTGTTTTTAGAGTACTTCGTCGTGTACGAGCCTTTCCGCAACGGCGGCGTCGGCGGAAGGGTTATCGACTTGCTTGAGCAAAAATTCGGCAGGGTCATTTTAGAGACCGAGCTGCCCGAGCAGCCCATTCAGATCAGGAGGTTTAATTTCTACAAAAGACACGGAATGCAGGTTAACCTGCAGCCTTACCGTCAACCGCCCTATAGGGAGGGGGACAGCGGCTGCCCTCTGTACCTTATGAGCTATCCCTCCGTTTTGACCGACTTCGATATGACGGTTAAATTAATCTACAAAGTGGTTTATAATAGAGAATATATACCAAATTAAGCTTTTATAATAAAAATGTTGAACTTAATTAGTATTGACAAGTTCAAATTTATAATGTTATAATAAAAGGTGTAATAATTCACACCGCTTAGGTAATAAACAATAACAGGAGTAATTCATATGAGATACAATTTCAAATTAATCAGCATGGAAGAGCTTTCTTTCAAGCTTAACAGGGTACAGATTGCACCCAACCAGCGCCTTGACGTTAAGCCCCAGTTTTCCCGTCAGGTACGCAAGGCTAACGACAACAAGAAGCTTATTTTTATCGCTTTGGCTGTAAAGATCGAGAGCACGGAAGCTGAACCCAAGCCCTTCAATCTGGACGTTGGTCTGGTCGGTATGTACGAGCTTGAGACCGAGGAATACACCGCAGAAGAGGAGAGGGCATTCGTCATCGAGGCAACCGGTCAGCTCTATCCCTATCTTCGTGCGGCAGTTACCAACCTCACCGCACAGGCATACCTTACGCCGCTCAACCTGCCTGTTATCAACGGACCTATCTTCCCCGAGGACAGAGACGTATACGCATTTGCGCCCGGTAGCGTGTCTTAATTGTTTGCAGTTGCGCTTTGTAAATATGCGTCGTGTTTCTGCGTTGTGTTTCGTGCCGTCTTGGTCACTTACGTCTGTGTAAGCTCCCTGCGGTCGGTACTCACACGTCAAAACAGGGCTCCCGCAAAAGATTTGCTTGCAAAGATTTTGTGGGAAGAGGAGACGCAACGAAGCGAAGTTGCCGTTTGCGTTGACGAGCTCGCATCTTTCCAAAGGCGGATACCCAATTAGGTAGAGATTATTTAAAAAATTTCGACCTCTTATTATATATATTGTAAAATAGTTTGCAATCGGGCAAAAAGTTTTTGTAAATTATTATAAAATAGCTTGACAACCCCTCTTTAGACGTGTTAAAATTCTTGTACACTTCGAGAGGGGTGTAATTTTTTTGTACGGAGACCCATTATGAAGGCATCAACAAGGGCTAAAATCACTTTTGAATGTACTGTTTGCAAGCACAGGAATTACGACAGCTATAAGAATAAGCGTAACGATCCCGACAGGCTTACTATGAATAAATATTGCCCTTTCTGCAAGAAGCATACTGAACACAAGGAATCCAAGTAATGGCTAAAGAAACGGAAAAGAAGCCCAATATATTCGTAAGAATGGGCAGGAAAATCAAGGAAGTATTTTCTGAACTTAAAAGGGTTACCTGGCCGTCTTTCACCAAGGTGGTCAAGGCTACGGGTGTAGTTTTAGTTGTGGTCTTGATTTTTACCGTTATTGTTACAGGTATCAACACGGGATTGCAGGAACTGTTAAAACTTCTTACCAACGCAGGGGGTGTTTAATATATGGAGCAAAATCCCTGCTGGTATATTCTGCACACGTATTCCGGTTATGAGGCTATGGTCAAGGATTCGATTACAAGGTTAATCGAAAACAATAACCTCAAAGATCAGATTTTCGATATCAAAATCCCTATGGAACAGACCATAGAGGAGAAGAACGGTAAGCGTAAGGTGGTGGAGCGTAAGCTTTTCCCCTGCTACGTATTTATCAAAATGATCTACTCCAACCAGCTTTGGTATTGGGTAACCAACACCAGGGGCGTAACCGGTTTCGTAGGTCCTATGGGCAGACCTAAGCCTATGACCCGTGACGAGATAAGGAGAATGCATTTAGAGGACGTAGTCACCGATGCTAACTTCGTTGTAGGCGACACGGTAAATATCGACGCAGGTCCTCTTGCCGGCTTCGACGGCGTGATTACCGAACTCAACGACGCAGCTCAGAAAGCTAAGGTCAACATTCAGATGTTCGGAAGGTCTACCGACGTAGAAGTAGAGTACGTTCAGATGAAGAAGATTTCAGAGTAATCTGCTCTTCATCTGCGCTTTGTAAATATGCGTCGCAATACGGTGTCGCACTGTGGCGACACAATCAATTTGTTTTCAACGCTTTCTTAACGGAGAGCTTTGATATATTTGTGGGAGAATAAGTTAAATCTTTTTCATGGCTTATTTGTCTGACCACATTGGAGGAAATTTAATTATGGCAAAGAAAATTACTGCGGTAGTTAAGTTGCAGCTCCCTGCCGGCAAGGCTACCCCTGCACCCCCCGTAGGTTCTACGTTGGGTCCCCACGGTATCAACATTCCCGGCTTCACCAAGGAGTTCAACGCAAAGACCAGCGCACAGGCAGGACTTATCATTCCCTGCGTAGTAACCATCTATCAGGACAGAAGCTTCACCTTCATCCTCAAGACGCCCCCTACCCCCGTCCTTATCAAAAAGGCACTCGGTATCGAGACGGCTTCCGCACGTCCCAACAAGGACAAGGTCGGCAAGCTTACCAAGGCTCAGGTTGAAGAAATTGCGAAGACCAAAATGCCTGATCTCAACTGCAGCGACTTAGAGGCAGCTAAGAGCATGGTTAAGGGCACCGCCCGTTCTATGGGTATAACCGTAGAGGAATAATAGGGAGGTAAATGGTAATGAAACTTGCAAAGAAATACGCAGAGAGCGTTAAATCGTACGAGCATTCCAAGGCGTACGATCCCAAGGAAGCAGTTGCACTTGCAATCTCAACTGCAAAGGCTAAATTCGACGAAACTATCGAGCTTCACGTTCGTTTAGGTGTTGACCCCAGGCAGGCTGACCAGCAGGTCAGAGGCGTTTTAGTCCTCCCCAACGGTACCGGTAAGACCAAGAAGGTTTTGGTTATCGCAAAGGGTGCTAAGGCAGACGAAGCATTGGCAGCAGGTGCCGATTACGTAGGTGCAGAAGAAATGGTTCAGCGTATCCAGAAGGATAACTGGTTCGATTTCGACGTAGTAATCACCACCCCCGACATGATGGGCGTCGTAGGCCGTATCGGTCGTGTGCTCGGTCCTAAGGGATTGATGCCCAACCCCAAGAGCGGTACCGTTACTATGGACGTAACCAAGGCTGTTAAGGAAGTTAAAGCAGGTAAGGTTGAATACCGTCTTGATAAGACCGCTATCATTCACTGCCCCATCGGTAAGAAGTCCTTCGGCGAAGAGAAGATTATCGAAAACTTCACCGCTTTGATGGATGCAATCGTTAAGGCTAAGCCCGCAGCAGCAAAGGGGCAGTACATCAAGTCCGTAACCCTTTCCGCAACCATGGGCCCCGGCATTAAGGTTTACTACAACAAGGGCTAATCAATTTTAAGCGAATAACGCTCCGCAACATATTGCGGAGCGTTTATTTTTGCCCTGTTATAAAATGTGTAAAAAAATTAAAAAGCGGTGCGGCGATAACAATCGCCGCACCGCTGATATAATCTGAATTAATTGTTTTCGCTTTGCTTCTGCATTTTTTTGGTCGTGTACATTGCCTCGTCGGCACGACTTACTACAGTGTCTATGTTGGAGTCGCTTTTTTCATAGGTCGTATAGCCCAGCGCCACGGTAGGTATTCTTGTATCAAGGCTTTGCATGCTCTTTATACTGCTGTTAAAATTCTCGTTGAGTGCCGTAACGTCCTGCGTGTTTTTGGTGATTATTACGCAGAACTCGTCGCCGCCGATGCGGAAGCAGGAGCCGTATTTGGCGTAAACGCCGTTGATGGTTTCGGCTATTTTCGCAAGGCACTCGTCGCCTGCGGTGTGTCCGTACTTATCGTTGACGTCTTTAAAGTTGTTGACGTCAAAGAAGATTATAACCGAATCCTGAGGTACTGAACGAAGATAAATCTCGTAACATCTCCTACTGAACAGCTTGGTTAAGGCGTCAAGGCGCATAACGTTGTTGCCGAAGCGGACGTATAAGATTACGTTTCCGATAGCAATTGCAAGGAAGTCCACCCTTATTGCGCTTTCAATCATCTGAATGGTTATGCCTGCAATAATTAGTAAGAGTGCGGCAATAAGAGTTGCGTCCAGGCTGAAGCGGTATTGTTTGTTGCCTATTATAATGCTGTAGATGAAGTAGAGAATAGAAAGGGCGAAGTATACAATATAAATCCAATACATCCCCATACGGTGGTATACGTTCAGCTCGTCTATTGTAAAAATCCAACCCGTCCAGATAGATATAATCTGAATTATGATATTCGTCGAGGCAAACACAAGCCAGGGTCTGTAATATTTAACCTTTCCGTAGGCTTTGGCTGCAGTCAGGGATATGAAGGGGGTTGTCGAAAACTCTATGAACTTAACCGCATAATGCAGCCAGATTAACGATTGGTCACTCCCGTCCAGCTTGACCCCTGCCCACTCGCACACCGAGGCGACGAGGATAAGACCGCAGACCGTAAGCATCTGTTTTTTGTTAGCTATGGTTATTACTTTGTTCGCAAGTATGTCAACGAACATTACTATTATCGTCAGTGCGATTATTATAACTGTTGCGTCATAAAAGTCAAACATAATACCGTTTACCCTTAATCATTAGAATCTATTATATTATAATAAGCCGGTAAATTGACCGTTAATCGGCAAATCTACAGTTTAAAATATCGTCTCTCAAATCAGGCTAATTCTAACACCTAAAGCAAAGATAGTCAAATATTTGAAGTCGGCAAACGGGTTTGCGGGGTTATTGTTAGCCTTGCACAAATCTTTACCGAAAAACACATCTTTTTTTTGTGAGATAAATATATGCATAATAAGATTATATTTATGGGTAAAATATATCATAGGCAATGCCTATAAGTCAAGAAATTTATAGGTAATTCCTATATAATTTAGACGGTATGGCAAGGAGCGAGATTATTCAAAAACGATTGGCGGAAGCGATAAAAAGCAGCGAGCTGACCCAGACGCAGATAGCGCAAAAGCTTGGGGTCAGGCAGCCTACGGTGGCGCAGTACGTCTCCGGCAGGGCAATGCCTTCGCTTGATACTTTTGCGCTTTTGTGTGAGATTCTGGAGGAAAACCCTGCCTATCTTCTGGGGATAACAGATTGACGTTTTATTTTATACAAAAAATTAAAAAATGAGATAAAAACGTTTGACAAAACAGCGTATAAACTTTATACTAATACAGTAAAAATTAATTTTACCGCAGACAGCAAGTGCCGTACGGCTTAATATCTTGCCGAGGTAAGGTCTTTAAAGCAGATATTTTGCGCCTTATACTCATGCGGTATAAGGCTTTTTTAATACTAACGGGAGGTAAAAAGAATTTGTCAGCTAATTTTGAAGCAAAAAAAGTTGTAGTTGAAGAAATTACCGCTAAGATTAAAGAATCTAAATCGGTAGTATTCGTAGATTATAAGTCGCTCACCGTTGCAGAAGTTTCCGAGCTCCGTAAAAAGTGCAAGGCTGCAGGCTGCGAGTACAAGGTCTACAAGAACACGCTTGTAAGAAAGGCTTTAAACGACCTCGGTTATAATCAGTTCGACGCTGACCTCAACGGCCCCACCGCAGTAACGTTTGCAAAGGACGAGACGTCCGGTGCAAAGGTTATGGTTGCAGCCGCTAAGGACTACGCAGATAAGATTACCGTAAAGAGCGCTTTCGTGGACAACGGTTACGTTGATAAGGACGGCGTTAAGGCACTTGCGTCTATGCCTTCGAGGGAAGAGTTGGTTGCAAAGATGCTCGGTTCCATTCAGGCACCCATTTCCAACTTTGCAGGCGTACTCAACAATCTTCTTTCAGGTATCGTTCGTGTGCTTGACGGGGTTGCAAAATCTAAAGAGGCATAAGTTAATTGCCTGAACCTATGGGTCGGCACCAGACCTTAAAACAGGGTGCAAAACTAATAAAATAAATTAAAATTAATCAGGAGAATAAAAAAATGGCAGACGTTAAAAAGTTTATTGA
Organism: Candidatus Coproplasma sp.; assembly: GCA_051892535.1. Classification (GTDB taxonomy): domain Bacteria; phylum Bacillota; class Clostridia; order Christensenellales; family Borkfalkiaceae; genus Coproplasma. Next base: position 22,105 of record JBJFGI010000039.1, read on the forward strand.
AGAAATTAAGAGCATGACCGTTCTTGAATTGAACGAGCTTGTAAAGGCACTTGAAGAGGAGTTCGGCGTATCCGCAGCAGCTCCCGTAGCAGTAGCAGCAGCTCCCGCAGCAGGCGCAGCAGCTCCCGCAGCAGCAGCTGAAGAGAAGACCGAGTTCAACATCGTTCTTAAGGACGCTGGCGCTAAGAAGATCGACGTTATCAAGGTTGTACGTGCATTCACCGGTCTTGGCCTTGTAGAAGCTAAGCAGGCAGTTGAAAAGGGTGGCGTTCTTAAAGAGAACGTTGGCAAGGAAGAAGCAGAGAAGATCGCTGCAGACCTCAAGGCTGCTGGCGCAACTGTAGAGCTTGCTTAAGTTATCTTAAGTTAATTTCCGTCGTGGGCAGTAAGGTCTGCGGTGAAAATAAAAGAAAAAAGCGGAGGCGATGTATATCGTCTCCGCTTTTGATTTATATTCTCTGTAAATATACTTCGCAATAGTTCGGTGCCTTTACGTTTTGCCTCGGTCATTTACGATTTAGTAAACTTCCGTCGGCAAATCCGCAGGCGCCTGCTCTTGCTCGCATCTTTACAGAGAGATGAGCTTGTTATTATCCGTCATTTCGAGGGTTAGTCGTGTGGCAATCTGCCTATTTACGTTTGCGGATGATTGATTTTTTCTGCAACAGCCAGGCGTTGAATTTTATGGAACTGTTTATAAGGTTTAAAACGAATAAAAGTACACCTACCAAGAAAAGCAGTATTGCACCCGATACACAGGAGGCGAACAGAGCAGGGGAATAGTTTTGATAGGGTTGAGAAATGATAAAAAATAGGGTAGCTCCAAAGCCGAATAGGAATACCAAACTGCTAAGCCACCTTAAAAACAATAACAGCTTATGCTCGCCTTGCCACTCTAAATTCAGGCAATATTTTTCCTTGAACGAAAGCGATTTATAAAAACGGGGAGGGCTTTCGCACTCTGTTTCAATAAGGTCGTTGGGCGTTTTGTTAAGCTCCCGACAGAGGGCTGACAGCATTTCCAGCGAGGGTTGTGCCGTGTTGTTTTCCCAGCGTGAAATAGCCTGTCTTGTTACGTAGAGCTTTTTCGCAAGCTCTTCCTGCGAAAGATTTTTCTCCCTTCTTGCCAAAGATAGTTTTTCTCCGAAAGTCATAATTTGCTCCTTTGACACGATTATATTATAGCGTATAAATCAAAGTCAAGCGCACCAAAGAGGTATCCCCCCGCAACCTTTTGTTGCGGGAGATAGACGTGCGTATATCGTTAATCAAAAGCGGCGTGACGAAATTTTTCGTCACGCCGCTTTACTATTTTTCGTTAATCATCTGTAGTAAAGAGGATAAAAAATACTTCTGAACGGTTTGAATATCGTCGGAAAAGCCACTGTCTAAAATAGCCCTGACAATGCCTATCCATATGCCTGCGCCTGCGTACTTTAAATATCTGTTTTCCTGCGTGGCGTCCCCTGCATATACCTCGTAAATAAGTTTATCGATGAGGTCGCAAAACCCGTTATTATACAAAAGCAGCAGAGTATCTTTGACCGAATACAGATACGACATAAACTCTTTGTCTATATCGGGTACGGGCAAATGACTTTTACCCGTATTCTTCCAGCCTATCGAAAGGTAGCAATACAGTGCGTCACGCTTGCCGTTCTTCGTGCCGAAATACCTGTAAAAGGTCGTCCTGCCGACGTATGCGGTACGGCAAATATCGGTAACGGTTATATCGTCAAAGCTCTTTTCGCCCATTAACTGCGTTATCGCCTGACCTATGCAATATCTTATTGAATCATATCCTTCGTCGTTATATTTTTTCATACAGGAACACCTTAAAGCTTAATGTTTCAATGCGTATCGACACCCGTTTGTACGGTTGACAGGGCAATATTGTTTGTATTATCCTATCCTCGTTGGCACAAATGTTTCAATTAATATACTAAATCGGTGAGGAAAAGTCAAGGAGTAAACTATGAATAAGGCGTTAAAAATAATTCTGATTGTCGTGGGGTGTCTTGCGGCGTTAAGCCTGTCACTGTTCGGGTTCTGTTATTGTGCGTCTAAACAGCCTGCCGTTAAAGACGGATATTTCAACGACGTGACTTCGCAGTGCGAGGGTGAGAAGAAATATACTTTAAAGGGTGGTAGCGAAGTGGCGTATTACGAGGGCGACGCAAGCGGTACGGTCTGCGGAAAGTACGAGGTTTGGTACCCTGCGGATATGCAGACTTCGGGGAAGACTTATCCGCTCGTCGTTATGGTCAACGGTACGGGCGTGCCTGCCTCGAGGTATAAGCCCGTGTTCGATCACCTCGCCTCTCACGGATTTATCGTCGTCGGAAACGAGGACGGCAATTCCTGGAGCGGAGAGTCCTCTTCGCTCAGCCTTGAATATATGCTCAGCTTAAATGCCGATGAGGACAGCATATTCTACGGGAAAATCGACGAGGAGAACATAGGTGTTGCAGGTCATTCTCAGGGCGGAGTAGGCGCAATCAATGCGGTTACAGCGCAGGAAAACGGCGGGAGATATAAGGCGATTTACACGGCGAGCGCCACGCATATCGTGCTTTCGGAGGCGTTGAATTGGCCGTATGACGTATCGAAAATTAAAATCCCCTACTTTATGGCGGCGGGCACGTTGAGTACAGATGCAGGCGACGGGGTTGAAGGCAGCGACAACGTGGGTATTGCACCGCTGTTTTCCCTGCAGGAAAATTATTCGGCAATAAGCGACGACGTGGTAAAAATAATGGCGAGGAGGGTAAATGCCGACCACGGCGATATGCTCGCTCAGGCGGACGGATATATGACGGCTTGGCTGTCCTATTGGTTAAAGGGCGATGCCGAGGCAAAGGCTATATTCTTTGGCGACGATGCGGAAATTCTCACAAACTCAAATTGGCAGGACGTGGAGAAGAAAAATTTAGATTAAGCTGTTTATCGGTAAATAGGCAATTAAAGCGGCTAATTGATTAAAGCGGCGTGACGAAAATTTCGTCACGCCGCACATTATTTTTATTGGCAAACCGGCAATTAACAACATAACCTTTCTAAAGCTATCTTATAGATTTTGTAGCACTTATCGATTTTTTCAAAGGTGATGTATTCGTTTGCTTGGTGGATAGTGCTCTCTTCGCCCTCTTCCTCGGGGCCGAACGCCGCACCGAACTTTAACGCCCTCGCATAGGTGCCGCCGCCGATTGCAACGGGCTTGACGTCCTTGCCCGTCACCTCGTTGTAGACGGAGCACAGGGTCTGAATCATAGGCGAATTGATATCGTTGTAGAGGGGTGCCTGTTCGTGCTCTATCGTGTACTCGATTCCCACCTTTTCAATCTGCGCAAGCACGTTCGCTGCGGTATATGTGGCGGGGTAACGTATATCGCAGGTTACGTAAATCTTGCCGTCCTTCTGCTCGATGAGGTTGGGGGAGAAGGTCAGCTTACCCGTCTCGTCCTCAAAGCTTGCAAAGCCCAGTCCGTCTGCAAAGAGTAACCTCTTCATCTCATCGAGACCGAGATAGTCAAGCATATTCTTTATTGCGTTGACGCCCTTGTCGGGGGTGGAGCCGTGTGCGCTCTTGCCCCTCGAAATGACTTTACCCCCCGAATATGTGAGGTTTAACTGCTCTATAACGCTTGCCTTTTCGTCTGCGACAGCCTCGCAGTAGTCGCAAACCATATTAGCCCTGTCGCCGCCTTTAAGCCCCGTAAAGGGTGCGTGTTCGGCATTGAACGCAAGCTTGACGTGCAAAATACCCTTTTCGGCATATATTACGGGGAAGTCGGCGTCGGGGGAGATGCCCTCTTCGGGCATAGTCGCCACCTTATTGTAGTGGTCGATGCAAGCCCAGCCGCTCTCCTCGTTGCAGCCTAAGATCAGCTTTATCGTACGTTTGGGTTTAAAGCCCTCGTCCTTTAAAGCCTTCATAGCGTAAAGGGCGATGAGTGCAGGACCCTTATCGTCCATTGCGCCTCTGCCCCAGATTTTTTTATTTACGGTATCTATTTCGCCGCCGAAGGGGTCGTGCTCCCAGCCCGACCCGGCAGGAACGACGTCAAGATGGGCGAGTACGGCAAAGTCCTTGCCCTCGCCGAAGCACACCTCGCCGACGTAGTTGTCGTAATTTTTAACGCTGAAGCCGAAGGATTGAGCAAGGGATAAAAAGTGGTTTAAGCAGTCCGCACAGCCCTCGCCGAAGGGTTTGCCCTCGGTTGCCTCCGACTGTGATGAGTTAAACTTTAACAGAGTAGAAAGCTCTCTGACAATCTCGTCAAAATTATTGTTCATAAAGCACCTCATAAATTTTTACGTATTTTCACTAAATCATTATACTCTTTTTTATTTTTATGGTAAAATGAATTAAAGCAGTTTTTCAGTTTTATCAAAATTAAGCTAATTGAGGGAGCGTTATGGGCGAAGGACACAGGAAGAGAACGGTTACAAGGGTGGTTAATACCCCCAACGTATACGTTCACGACCTTATGGAAGTGCTGCTCTTCCGCTCCTGCCCGAGAAAGGATATGTTCGACGTGGCTACAAACCTTCTCGCCGCATTCGGCACCATTGACGGCGTGCTCAATGCCAGCGTGGAGGAGCTGACGGGCGTCGAGGGCGTAGGCCGCAACGTCGCCGAATATATCAGGGTTTTAGGGTTGGGCTTAAGCCGGGTACACGGCGTAAGAAGTTTCGGGTTAGTCCGTTCCACCGCAGAGTTCTGCCGTATGGTCACCTCGCAGAACAAGCAGGGCGAGGCAGACCTTTTGGAGATTTATGCCGTAGACGTCGACGGCAGGGTACGAATGATTTTACCATTTGCTCCCGAAGAGAGGAATAAGGGCGGAATACTTAAAAGGTTGCTCTCCGTCAAGGCGTACGGGGCGTTTGTCCTCCGATGCAACGGCGGTATAACGGACAGCGACAAGGAACTTGAACTTGCAAAGACGGTACACGGAGCGTGCACCTCGGCAAGCGTAAGAATGTACGATTATTGCATAAGCACCCTCGAAGGGTTTTACAGCTCTTTCGTACACGGAACAATAAGCGGAGACAGGGCGTAAAAATGGAAGAGAAGAAAAAATTTTTCAGTGATCCCAAAAAATTCACCAAGCTTTTACACTGCCTGATGCTCGTACTTTTAGTAATCTTTGCTATCGTCGTGTTCGTGCAGTTTATCAATATAAGCGTCGACCCGAATATAGCGTTGGTCATTACGCTTGCAAGCTGTCTTGTCGCCCTTATCATTCTATGCGCCGTAGAGGTATATGCTACAATTACCTTTAAGGGCAAGGTGGTAATTTACGTCTTCGACCTGCTGCTTTTAATCGTAATCAACTCCATAACGGGCAGCGTCTTTCTCTCTGCGCTGTACTGCATTATTCTCACGCAGATTTACCTCAACTTAGATGTGTTCCGCACAAAGATTGTAGTGTTTGCGATCAGCTGCGTAGGCTTCACCTCGACCTGCGTAATAGGTTGGTTTATCCGCCATCAGTGGGTGATAGCCCCCGGGCAGATAATCGAGCTTGTCTCCGACGGGTTCGTGGGCGTGATTATCATTGCCGCACACTTCATCGTGACCAACTTTATTATGGGGTTCTACTATACCAACATCAAGCTGAGGGAGGCGCTTAAGGCGTCCGACGAGCGCAAGGCGGAGCTTGAAAGCGTATATAAAGAGCTTTCGGAGACGGCAGTGTTTCAGGAGCGTAACCGCATTGCGAGGGATATTCACGACAATGCAGGTCACTCGATGACGGCGGTTATAATGCAGACGGAGGCGGCGAAGCTGTTAATCGACACCAACCCCGAAGAGGCTAAGGCTAAGATAATTTCGGCAAACATTCAGGCGAAGAGCGCCCTCGAGCAGATGAGGGAGAGCGTACACCTGTTAGCCGGCAGGAGCGGCGTTCTGCCCGTCGGGCAGGAGATTGCAGAGGTGCTTGCGCAGACCATGGACGGGACGGATATGACCATTCGTTCGGACATATCCGACGTTGAGCTGTCCTGGGAGAGGCGTCACTTCATCATAAACAGTCTTAAGGAATGCCTTGCAAACGGCATACGTCACGGCGGCGCTACGGCGTTTTACGTCGAGTTCGGTCAGGACGGAGAGAACGTTTTTTTGACCGTGTCCGATAACGGTTGCGGACTGCCCTCCGACTTTAAAGAGGGCTTCGGGCTTAAAGGTATAAGGGAAAAGGCAACGGCGTTCGGCGGTAAGCTATTGGTTGAGAGCGAACCGGACGACGGCTGCGAAGTTAAAATAATAATTAAAAACACTAATGAAGATAAAAAGGAGTCAGGCAATGATTAAAGTTATGCTCGTTGACGACCAGATTATTCTGGCTGAGGGAATTAAAAGCGTTATAGAAACGACGGACGACGTGACCGTCTGTGCGGTTGCGTGCGACGGCGCCGAGGCGGTTGAAATGGCGGTAGCCCACACCCCCGACGTGGTGCTTATGGATATCCGTATGCCCAATATGAACGGTGTTGCGGCGACAAAGAAGATTAAAGAGGTGCTGCCCAACTGCAAGATAATCATTCTGACCACGTTTGACGATTCTGACTATATCCTCTCTGCAATCAACAACGGTGCCTGCGGATATCTTTTAAAGGATATCGGCTCTACGGCTCTGTTGGATGCAATACGCAACGCATATGCAGGCGATACCATTCTGCCCTCCAAAATAGCTAAAAAGATTACCGACGCTGCGCTTATGGTCTCCAGCGACAGGGAGATTAAGCTTAAAAGGGCTTTCGGACTTTCGGACAGGGAGGCAGGTATTGCCATAATGCTCTCCGAGGGTTTTACCAATCGCCAGATAGCTTCCGCCTTAAAGCTCACCGACGGCACTGCGAGGAACTACATAAGCTCCATTTACTTAAAGCTCGGGGTGGAGAATAGGACGGCGGCTATAGCTAAGATTAAAGAGACTGTTTAATTCTCTTCATATAAGCGTCGTAATACTGTGTCAGGCTGCGTTTTTCTCGGGTCATTTACGCTTAGTAAACTCCCCGTCGAAAAGCCTCGCCTTCCTTGTCTTACTCGCATCTATGAAGAGAGATGAGCTTGGTCGGTATACTTCGCATTTCTGCGTTGCAGTCCGTGCCGCCTTGGTCACGTACGTCTATGTACGCTCCCTGCGGACGGTACTACTGCGCCTTGAACTACTCGTATCTTTGAAGAGAGATGAGCCTGGTTGCTTTGCCTATAAGCGTCGCAACAAGGCGGTGTGCCGAATAAAGTTAAAACAATTTTAAAATAATACAATCTTTTTACAAAAATTGCGTAATAAAAATACTTTTGCGGCATATTATATAGACGTGGTAACGAAGGGGGCAAACCTTTCCCCACGATAGCGTGTACGGCGAATATATGACGTGCTGTACTCGGCTTTAATAAAAATAATCGGCGTACCCTGTAAGGTACGCCGTTTTTACGTTTAGTATTAATATCTGAATTACAAGTCGAACGCAATGGCGGTCACGTCGTCCTTCAGCTCACCGCAGAAGGAGCGTAAATTATCCTCTAAGTTTCTGATAAACTCCTCGCCCGTGCGTGAAACGGAGAGGGTGCGGATAGCCCCTTCCACGCCGAACATCTCGCCGTAGCGGTTTCTGCTTTCGGTCACGCCGTCGGTTAAAAGCACTAAGATGTCTCCGCTTTTATAGGGAATAGTGTCCTCGAAGTAGGAGGTGTTCGGGAACCAGTTGGAGACGGGGGAGGAGTTGAGCATAATTCGGGTTATGCCTCCGCCCGACTTCAAAAGTATGGGCACGTTATGTGCCGCCATAGAGTAGGTTATGCTGTCCTTGTCAATCCTCGCTGCGGCAACGGTGATATAGTTGCGCTCGTCCAGGTTGAGGTCGGCGAACTTCTGGGAGAGCTTTTCAATGGCCTCCGCAGGGGAGTAAATGGTCTTATCGTAGGCAGCTTTAACGAACGCCGTCAGCATACCTGCCGATATACCCTTGCCCGAAACGTCTGCAATAACTCCGCAGGCAGAGGAGCCGACGGTGAACACCTCGGGCAGGTCTCCGCCTATTTCTCTGCAGGGTATATACAGGTAGGAATAGCGTTTTCCGCCTGCCCACTTGCCGGCGGGAAGCAATCGCTGCTGAATATTTTTAGCCGTCTGAAGTTCCCTTGCCAGCTCCAGCTCAAAGGCGTCGTCAATGATGCCCATACACAGACCGCCGCCTAAAGGCTTGACCGTGACGGAGAACGCCACCTCGTGTCTGCCGCCGTCAGCAAGGCTTAAAATAACCCTCCTTGACAGCTCTTTATTGGAGCAGAAGGAGTCGTCCAGCACGGCGGTAAGCGAACAGCCTGAGGATTTCCCCGCCTTGATACACTGTGCGCAATTGCCGTTAACGCAGCCGAAAGCCTTGCCTAAAGAGCAGCGGCGGTAATCTTTTCCGAACAGCGTTTTAAATGCCGAGTTCATAAACACGGCATTGAAATCACGGTCGACTACGAATACGGCGGAGGGCACTCCGTCTATAATTTTACGGTAATACTTTTCAATCATTTTTAAGGTAAATAGAATTTAAGTTTACCCTCTACTATGTGGGCTTCAAGGGGTACGTTGTCGTACAACTCGCCCTCTGCCTGAATAGTGGGCATCTCGTTTTCGGGAATAAATTTAACCGACTTGCATTTAACGTAAGTCGCCTCTTTTATCTTATCAGCCTTGCCCAGCATAAGCTTTACAAAGGCAATGACCATTCTGAGTTTTGATATATAGCTGACGACTACCAAGTCCATAAACCCGTCGTCAACCTTGGAGGCAGGGAACATTTTAATTCCTCCGCCAAAGCTCTTGCCGTTGCCGAGTGCGGCTATCATGCCGTTGAACGGCTTTTCCTCTCCGCCGTCCCAGCTGACTTTAAAGTTAAAACACTTAAAGTGGCGCAGGGCTTTAAGCAGTGCCGAAAAGTACTTGTTGCGCTTTGTGTTTTTGGAGGCATAGGCGAATTTGAGCACGTCTACGTCGATGCCCGTACCTACGGCGTTAATGCTCCTCAACCCGTTCGAAAGCTCGATAAAGTCAATGGGTTTAGGTGCTTTGCGTATAATATTCTCGGCTGCGATCTGGGGGTTATTGGGTATGTTGTTTGCATCTGCAAAGTCGTTGCCCGTACCGATGGGGATAAGCCCTAAGGTGCAATTTTCAACGTCCTGTATTCCGTTAAAGACCTCGTGCAAGGTGCCGTCGCCGCCGACGGCGATGATATCCGCATACTTGCCGCCTTGCGTCAACTCTTCGGCAATTTCGGTTGCGTGGCGGGGGTGGTCGGTAAAATGAAATTCTACCTCTTTCCCGGCGTTTTCAAATACGGCTTTAATCGCCTCAATCTGTTTAATCTTCTTGGGGTCGTTGTTAAGGTTGTGTGCAATGATGTGATACATAACTTTTTTTGTTTTTCTCTCGTGAAAATTATATAAATCTATTATACATTATCGGCGCAAATAATGCAATAGTTTTTTTGCAGTTTTAAGTTTGCATTACTCTATCCCGTGTGTTATAATTAAACAAAAACGTACATTAATCTATGAAAATAGCCGTTCCTGAAAAACTCAATATGCTTGCAAAAAGTCTGCCGAAACCGTTATACGTCGTCGGCGGAGTGTGCAGGGACGCCCTGGCAAACCTAAAAACAGACGGGCTTGATTGGGACATATGTGCCCCTCTATCCGCTCTGGAGGTGGCAACGGCCGCCAAGGATATCGGCATCGACGTCGTCGCCGTATACAAGAATACGGGTACCGTAAAGCTGGAGGCGGACGGGCAGGTTTTAGAATACACCTGTTTCAGGACGGATAAGTACGTAAGGGGTATGCATTCCCCCGTTTCGGTGTGCTTTACCGACGATATAACCCTTGACGCACGCCGCAGAGATTTTAAGTGTAACGCCGTTTATTACGACATAGTACGGGGGGAATACGTCGACCCGCTGGGCGGTATCGCCGATATCGGGGCGGGGAGGTTGACCACGGTTGCCGCACCCGAAAAGGTGTTCGGTGAGGACGGGTTAAGGCTTATGCGCCTTGCCCGCATTGCTGCGCAGACGGGGTTTAAGCCTACTAAAGAGTGCGTTGAAGGGGCTTCAGCCAACGCAAGCCTAATAAAAGACGTTGCCGCCGAGAGGATATGGGCGGAGCTTAACCTCATCCTTTCCGCCGACGTTAAATACGGAGTGAAAGGCGGTCAGTACGCAGGGCTTAAACTGCTTGAAGAGACAGGTGTTTTAGGCATACTCCTGCCCGAATTGACGTTGGGTAAGGGTATGTCTCAGCGTAGCGACTTCCACGATTACGACGTTTTAGAGCATTCCCTAAGGGCGGTGCTGTACGCCGAATTACCCGTTCGCCTTGCAGCGCTCTTGCACGACGTGGGCAAGCCGTACTGTAAAATAAATTACAATAAATTCTCCGGTCACGAAGAGGTCGGCAGGCAGATGTCGAAAGATATTTGCGCAAGATTAAAGGTGCCGAACAGGCTTGCGGAGAGGGTCTCTCAGCTCGTAGGACTGCATATGTACGATCTCAATTGTGCCGCTGCGGAGAACAAGGTCAGGAAGTTTATAGTCAACCACTATGAGGCGATAGACGAGCTGTTGCTGGTTAAACAGGCCGATTATTCTGCCTGCAAGGACGATTTATCTCAAGCCCCCTGCGTAAAAAAATGGAACAAAATCATCGGGAAGATGAAAGAGGAGGGCGTACCCTTTACGTTAAAGCAGCTTGCAATCAAGGGCAACGAGTTGATTGACGGGGGGATATGTGCCGACCAAGTGGGTAAAACGCTTAAATTTCTGCTTGAGCAGACGGCTATGGGGTGTATACCCAACCAAAGGGAAAAACTGCTCTCTATGGCGAAAAAGCACGTTTGCCGTTAATATAATAGAGGGTGATTAAAATTATAATCGTTTTATTTAGTTGATTTTTATGATTATAATATAGTATAATAGTAATTAACTAAAAGCCGATTGACGTCATAGCTTTTTATTACAGCGTCAAACGGCGGTAAATTGTGCCGCAGATGCGTTGCGGCTATAGCAAAGTTTCGCCTTAAGGAGGCAAATATGGCAAGTAACAGTAAGAAAAACAGGAAGAGTAGCGGTTCGGGTTCCGTTGCGGTAGGTATAATATCCTTCTTGCTCGGATTCATTTTCGCTTTAATCGTGTTGGTAGGCAGTATCTTCGGCGTGGGTTACGTTGCGGCTACTACGGATATCAACGAGGTTTTCCGTATTTTCGGCTTGGAGAACGTTAATGAGAATTCCGAAAGCGACGACGATAAATATAATTACATAAACGCCGATACTGCACCCAATCTTCTTGCACTTATTGAGAAGATTAAGGAGATGGCATCCAACGATGAGAATCAAATCAGCATAAATATATTATTGGGTCAAACTAGCATTGACATGATCGATTATCTCGCACCCATAACCGACACTGTTTTAGACTTTGCGTATGAGTACATAGACGAGGTGGTTGATTTAGATAAGGAAACCTTCAGAAACGTTTACTTAACTGACGTTATGCAAGTGTTGGAAAAATCGGTGTATTATATCCGTACCTCCAAGATGGTCGAGTTGCTCGACAGTAAACTTGATTATAAAATAAACGATTCAATTAAGGATTCTCTCATTCTCCAGCACGTCATCAACGGCATAGAGGCTCAGTACGCAACCGTTGCAGGTATGGGCAATGATTTCAAACTTCCTGTACTCTTCGACTACTATGTCGAAGACGAGGGCATAGGTTACGCTCGAACCATTCCCGTAAACGGTATTTCGGCTTATCCCGACGGCTTAAGCACCGAGTACGCCACCGAAACGATGTCCAGCTTGGGCGATAATACACTCTATAAGGTCTACTACGTTCCCTGCAAGCTTACGCCTACGGGAATTGAAGAGGCTGAGTACATACCTACGGAAAAAGAGCTGAGCGACTCCACCGTCTCCTACGTAAAAGACGGAGTTACGTATAATCTTAAATACAAATTCAGGACGATTGAATACGGAGAGGATACCGTATTTATTGCAGTTAAGCCCCAGACGGTGGACGGCGTAGAGACCTTTGTGTTGGATCCTGCTACAATTGAGTCGGATGATATTTACTATGAAGATTACGCAAGAAATTATTACACCGGTCCTCAGAAAATCGGTGAAAACGACGGGTTGTACGGAATTACTACCATAAACAACATAAACTACTTCAGAAACGTTGCGGGCGAAGTAATTGAATACGACCCCCTCACCGTCGCAGACATAATGATCGACGCAACGGCTCCCCTCAGTAACGTACCCGTATACACCATTGTAGATGAGCAACAGAAAGAGGTGGTTAGGAATGTCCTTGGCAATACCTCTCTCTACGACCTCTTAAATGGCGTCAACTTCAATAGCTTAATCAATGACATCTATCTCTCCACCTTCTTACCCGACGACGTAAGCGTTACCGATAAGGTTATGTCGTATATCGTGTTCAATATTTCGAACGTTACGGACGACGGTCACGGCAATTACACCGCAATCTACGATAAGGGCGGCGAGAATGAAACGACGGTTACGTTAGAGGTCGAAGGCGGTAAAATTAAATCGGTTAAAGACAGTGACAGCGACGAAACGCTCAAGGGCAATACCGTCGGTAACTTAAATCAGCTGACGGTTAAACTTACCTTGGATGTCTTCCTCGACGTAAAGGCGGACGACGCTATAATGGCATACCTCGGCTACGGAATTAAAGACGTGGTTGAAGTTTCCGACAAGTATTGGAAGTTTGAAGGTAAGGACACTCACGGTAACAAAGTTTTTGTCTACACCGATGCAAGCGGCTTAATTACCAAGGTTACTTATGAGAACGGAAATACAATCAGCGGTACGGCAATAGACGAAGTCAGCGACAGGGTCGACGGTATTATGGACGTAATCTCCATTCCCGACCTTATGGACATTAACCCCGAAGAGGCTATAATGGTATACCTCGGCTACGGCGTGTACGACGTGGAGGCTAAATCGAGTACCGACGGCAACGGTAAGAACTATACTTACGTCGCTACGTATAAAGAAGGCGAAAACGAAATACCCGTCTATATCTCCACTAAGACGGTAGACGCAGAGCAGGTTATCGACTCCGTGTGGAAGGCAGACGGCACGATAATTGGCGGAACCAAGGCAAACGACGTTTCCAATCTTCTGAACGACGTCGATCAGGCGTTGAGCGTAACCGAGTTTATCGACGTCAAGGCAACCGATGCGATAATGACCTACGTCGGCTACGGCGTGTACGGCATTGAATCGACTGCAGGCGGTTACGTAGGCAAATACGAGAAGGAGGGCGTTGAGTTATCCGTATCTATCACGGTTGACGCCAGCGATATAATAACCTCGGTTGTGGATGAAAACGGCGACGCCGTTTCAGGCACTAAGATAGGCGAGATGCCCGACAGAATCAGCACCCTTCAGGATAAGCTTACGATAGGCGATATCATAGAGGTAGACTCAGACTCTTCATTGGTATTACAGGCAATTGCAGATTCAACGATCAGCGGCTTAAACGATAAGATTAACACCTTGACTATCGGCGACGTTGTGGAAGTAACCGACAGTTCCTCCAGGATTTTGCAGGCTTTAAAGGATACGACTATCAATGGTTTAGACGATAAGATCAACACCTTGACTATCGGCGACGTTGTGGAAGTAACCGACAGCTCTTCCAAGATTTTGCAGGCTTTGAAGGATACGACAATCAACGGGCTGAACGATAAGATTAACACCTTGACTATCGGCGAAATCGTGGAAGTAGACGAAGGCTCCTCCAAGATTTTGCAGGCTTTAAAGGATACGACAATCAACGGTTTGGACGATAAGATCAACACCTTGACTATCGGCGAAATCGTGGAAGTTGACGACGATTCTTCAATGATTTTAAAGGCTTTAAAGGATACGACTATCAACGGTTTAGACGCTAAGATTAACACTTTGACGGTTAAAGAAGTATTAACCGATGAGCAGATTAACGGCAACAGCGTACTTCCTCAGTTGAAGGATACGCTTATCACTGAACTCGGTACCGAGATAGACAAAGTACTTATTCAGCGCATATACGCCAAAGAGGTCTACGGTTTAGCCGAGGACGGCGATCCCACCGATAATGCCACCTACAACTCCGCATATCTGTACTACGAAAGGACCGGCAACGAGACCGACGGCTATACTTTCAAGATTGTAGATATAAACTGTCTGGGCCTTGAAGAAGGCAGCGTCGCATACGACAATGCCTTGGGTAAGCTGACTGCAGAGCAGTTCACCGCAGGTGCAGGTAAGTACTACACCTACGGCGAAGCTAAGGGAATGTGGAAGCTCGTACTGTACAGAGTGCAGGACGACGGCAGCAAGACTGAAAAGGCGTACACGTTAAACAACTTCGACTACATGGTCAACGCCTGTGCGCAAACCGTCTATAATTCGACCCTCAATGAGCTTGCGGATGCAGGGATAATCGACTCTTCAACAGTCAACCTTGAAAAAACAATTAAAACGGTTGATACGGGAGATCCCTATGATGTTGGAACGGGTACTATAAACTACGAATACGTAACCGTTGTCGACGGCAGTATTGCATTGACCAGCGATTCAGCTCAGGCAAAGGCGATAGGTGAATTATCCTTAAAGCAGTTGCTCTCTGCAATTACGATGTACCTGTAATCAAAATTAAACCAAAAAATATTTCGGGGTGCGTCTGCGCCCCGAAAAACGTTTGACAAACTATTAAATAATATTGTATTATAGATAAGCATTTAAAAAATGCACTATACCTTGAATACCGTAGGTGGTATTCCGATTAAGTCCGGGAGGTGAAAAATTATGAAAACTTACGAAATGCTTTATGTGTTGGACGCGTCTCTTTCTGACGAGGCAAAGGAATCCTTTGTTTCCAAGTTCGAGGCTATCGTTTCCGACAACGGCGGCAAGGTTGTTTCCACCGACAAGTGGGGCGTAAAGAAGTTGGCTTATCCCATCAACTATAAGCACGACGGCTATTACGTATTAATGACCTTCGAAGCCGAAGCAGCAGTCGTTAAGGAGCTTGACAGAATTGCAGGCCTTAGCACTGAAGTTTTAAGAAGAATGATTACAATCAAGTAAGATAAGGGTAGACAGATGAACAAAGTATTTTTAATTGGTAATCTCACCAGAGATCCCGAACTGACAGAGACGAGCGGCGGCGTATCCGTATGCCGTTTTGCAATCGCTGTAAACAGGAATTATTCGGGTTCCGACGGCGAGAGAAAGACCGACTTCTTTAACATAACCGCATGGAGAGGCCTTGGCGAAACGGTTTCCCGTTACGCAAAAAAAGGCAACAAGGTTGCGGTAGTCGGTTCGATTGAGCTTCGCAATTACGAGGACAACCAGGGTGTTAAGCGTACGTCCGTGGATATCATTGCTCAGGACGTTGAGTTCTTATCGCCTAAGGGGTCCGGTGGCTCAGGGTATGAAAGCGATGTGCCTTCAACGCAGGGCGGTTCGAGAAAACCCACCTTGCAGTCGTTTGACGACGACGGCGATATCCCGTTCTAATCCCGTTTAAAGAATATTAAGGAGAATAGTCATGGAAGAAAAGACCACGAATACAACGGCAGCTCCTGCAGCAGCAGGCGCAAAAAAGCCTTTTAAGAGAGTACCCCGCAGGAAGGTCTGCGTTTTCTGCCAGGAAAAGGTTGAGGCTATCGACTACAAGGACGTAAACCGTCTTAAGAAGTTCGTTACCGAATCCGGCAAAATGCTTCCCCGCCGTATGAGCGGCAACTGCGCTAAGCACCAGAGAGAGCTTTCTAAAGCAATCAAGCGTGCAAGGGTTGCTGCGTTACTTCCTTTCAAGGGTGAGTAATATATTTTAAATTAACCTTTAACGGCGTAGCGGCAAAATCTGTCGCTACGCAATTTTTTATTTCTATGTTAATAAAAACCGCCTGCAGGGCATAGCCCTGCAGGCGGTTTACTCTATCGTAAATTAAACGGATGCGTTATTCTCTTTGGCGTCGGCAGGTAAATCGGTTTCCTTTGCAACGACGTGTTTTACAATCGCTATTACGGCAATAATCAGACAGCCGAAAGCGACGTTAAACAAATTAAGAACACAGCAGATTATTGCACTTGCAATGCCGAAAAGGGTAAAGGTTATAATGCTTCTCAATTTGTTGGGGTTGATTTTAATCAGGGTGGAGAACAGTATATACAGAACGGCAAGCAGGATAAGCGGTATTACCGTCACGGGCAGAATGCCGAGCATAACGCCGAAGGCGGTGGAAATACATTTACCGCCGTGGAAGCGGTTAAACATACCTACTGCGTGTCCGAGTACGGGGGCAATCATAACCAGTGAGAGCATTGCGCTGTCCCTTTCAAGCAAAATGCATGCGAGAAAGACAGGCAAGAACCCCTTTAAAACGTCGAGAGCAAGGCATAGCAAGCCTAAGCCCTTGCCAAAGTGCTTAAACACGTTGAATGCCCCGGGGTTTTTATCGTCGCTAATCTCGCAGACGTCCTTATGTGTTAACAGTGCAGGTATTGTCCTGCAGAACATTATACTCCCCCCAAGAAAGCCTATTATTATAAACAGTATCCAAATCAGCGTAGTCATTTGTTTTTTCCTCCAGAACTGTCCGAGAAATGATATCAGTTGCGTCAGCCTCTACGTACCGCCTTTGCAGGGTCAGCATATTTGCGACAAGCGCATTGTCGGAGAGCAGCTGACGGATATACTTAACGGCATTGTTTATTCTTTTACCGTTTAAGGACAGCCCGTGCCTGGTAAAGGTTTTAAGGTTTGCCGACTCCAGTCCCGGCACTGCGTTCAGGTTGATAAGCGGTACGTTTGCTACGGCTATCTCCGTTAAGGACAGCCCTCCCGATTTGCTTAAGACGCAGTCAGCCGACCTTAAGTAGAGATTAATCTCCTTAGTAAAGCCCACAGCTTTGAAATTTGGCAATCGGCTGAAAGATTCGTCCAGCTCCTCTTTAAGCTTTTCGTTTCTGCCGCATAAGACCAGAACGTTGCAGTTATCGTCAAGGGTGTTGCCGAGCTTTTTACAGAGCTTTTTGACCTTTCCGCAGCCCTCGCTGCCGGTCAGAATAAGCACCAGCTTTTTATCCTCGTCGAGCCCGAGAGCCCCCCTTGCTTGAGCTTTGTCTATGGTTAAATTAAACTTAGGGTGTACGGGAATACCCGAAATGATTATCTTTTCCGCAGGGAAGCCGAGCTTCATAAACTGCCCTGCAACCCTTCCGTCGGGCACAAAGTATGCGTCCAACTCGCTCTCTTTGACAAAGGGGTGAACGGTGTAGTCGGTCATAACTCCGTAGCAGGGTATTCCTTCCCCGTACTTATTCCGCAGTGCGGTCATTGCGTTCATGGCAAAAATATGTGTGCAGATAACACGGGTAAAGCCCCTTTCCTTAATATATTTATATAGCGGGTCTGCGCACTTTGCGTACTTGTGATAGATGGGGGAGGGTAAACGCAACCTGTCGTATGCCTCGCCTGCGGCAAACACCAACCCGAACAGGCGTGGAGCCCTGCGGATTATGCCTGCGTATCTGCCGTTAACACGTTCGGCGTTCTCTTTGCCGATAAACTCTCCTACGTCCCTTGTCTCGCAAAAAATTCCCATACTTTTAAGGTTGGACTCAATTGCGTGAGCGGCACTGTTATGCCCCTCGCCCGTACCGCAACTCAAAAGTAAAATTTTTTGTTGAGCATTAGTATTCATTAATATTACCTATGTCATTAATTGTTATTACAATATCATACATTATAATTACAAAAATTACAAGAATATACGATGAAAAATATGTAAAAGTTTTGTTAATCTGTTTCCGCACGAAATTGACGGTAACAAAAACCCCCTTGTTGCGTACAACAAGGGGGTAAGTAATGTTTATTCAGTTAATTGCAAAGCGGTTAAACCTTATAGCTGTAAATACCTATTCCGCTCATAAATTTGCCGAAGATGTATTTGTTGGAGGCAGATTCGGTCATTATATATATCTTTCCGTCCTTATAGACAATCTCTTCGCTCATAGGGGGAGCGGTGACGTCTTTAACAAGGCAGGAGGAATCTAAATATTTCACAGGTATCTGCGTACCGCCTACGGTCAGCTGTCCTTGCTGTGCGTTGGCGAGTTCGTAGAAATACAGGTGCGAGGGGGATATTGCCCAGCTGCAGGAGAGCACGATGCAGTCCTCGGTAAAGGTCATTCCCTGAACGAGTCCGCACGTCGAATAAGCCTCTACAGGTGCAGCGCTTACGCCGAAGTTCTCGCTTCCGCCCAATTCGTAGACGTAGATAATCGCCGTGTTTTCATCGCCCGAGGGAGTGGTTATTCTCTCGTTTTGGGGCGTTTCGTAATTGCCCTGACGGTAGAACGAACCCTCGTACAGCTTATTGCCGCTTACGACTACAAAGGCGGGGTCGTGTCCTTCGGGAGAGGATATCTCGCCAATCTTTTTTGCCTCCGTGCTGCCATCGGTAAAGTCGGACAGGTTGAATACGTCGCAACCGCTTTCGGCAGTGATATAGACGTAGTCGCCGTAGTGGGCAATGCCTCCCGTATGACCGGTGTACACGCTTCCGTCAGCGTTCTTAAGCTGAATTTCACGTGACTTTCCCTTTGAGTCTATGTAGTACACGGAGGACGGCTTGCCGTTTTTAGCGTTGTATCCGCAGGACAGGAAGGCGTCTTCTTCGGTTAAATAGTCCAACCCCTGACCGACGAATCCGCTACTCATTCCGGGAGTGAGGAATTCTTCTTTGGCGTTGGTGTAAAAGGATGCGAATGCAATTTTCTCGCCTATGCGGATGCATAAGAGCAAAGATACGATTGCAATCAGGATGCTTAAAACAATAACTGCAGCTTTTTTAGCAGGGCTTAACCTGCGTTTCGTCTTATCTTTCATAGTTATTATGATAACTTAAAAACAAAATTTTATCAACAGTTTTTCATCAAAAGTTAACTTTAAATTTTTTATTCCAGGCTTTACAGGGGCAATATAATGTGGTATAATTATAAGGTAAAATATTTTTAAGGAGAATTTAAGAAATGGGTTTTGAACAAAACTTTTCACTTAAGGGCAAAGTCGCTTGGGTTACAGGCGCTTCCTACGGTATCGGTTTTTCAATCGCATCTGCTTATGCAGAGGCAGGCGCAACTATCGTTTTCAACGATATCAATCAGGAGCTTGTAAACAAGGGTCTGGCTGCATACGAAGCAAAGGGAATTAAAGCTCACGGCTACGTTTGCGACGTAACAGACGAAGTGGCTGTTAACGCCCTCGTTGCTCAGATCGAGAAGGAGGTAGGCGTGGTAGATATCCTCGTTAACAACGCAGGTATCATTAAGCGTATCCCTATGTGCGAGATGTCCGCAGCTGATTTCAGAAAGGTTATCGACGTTGACCTTAACGCACCCTTCATCGTTTCCAAGGCAGTTATCCCTTCGATGATTAAGAAAGGTCACGGCAAGATTATCAATATCTGCTCTATGATGAGTGAGCTCGGCAGAGAGACCGTTTCCGCTTACGCTGCTGCAAAGGGCGGTCTTAAAATGCTTACCCGTAACATCTGCTCCGAGTACGGCAAGTACAACATTCAGTGTAACGGCATAGGTCCCGGCTATATCGCTACCCCTCAGACTGCACCCCTCCGTGAAGTTCAGCCCGACGGCAGCCGTCATCCTTTCGACAGCTTTATCTTGGCAAAGACCCCTGCAGAGCGTTGGGGTGACCCCGAAGATTTAGCAGGTCCCGCAGTGTTCCTTGCATCCGACGCATCCAACTTCGTCAACGGTCACGTATTGTACGTTGACGGTGGTATATTGGCGTATATCGGCAAACAACCGTAATTTTGTTCTCTTCATATAAGCGTCGCAATACGGTGTCAGGCTACGTTTTTCTCGGGTCATTTACGTCTATGTAAACTCCCCGTCGAAAAGCCTCGCCTTCCTTGTCTTACTCGCTTCTCTGAAGAGAGATGGGCTTAGACGCTCTGCGTATACACTTCGCAATAGTTTGTCGAGCTGCGGCAACCCTCGGTCATTTACGTCTATGTAAACTCCCGTCGGTGGTGCTCACATGCCTTGAACTACTCGCTTCTCTGAAGAGAGAGTTGCTTTAGTGCATACCCGAATAAGGTAAATAATTTACGCCCCGCACTTTGAGTGCGGGGCGTTTATATTTTACTACAAAATTAACCCCGTCATTGCACTGCTGCAATGACGGGGTTTTATAAATTCACTTAAACTATATTATATATTTATGCAAGGCCGTGCTTTTTCTGTAAGTACTCGTGCATAGCCAGTGCAACCTTCTTGGACTGTTCGGAAGCTTCGACAACCGTCTTTGCGCCCTTAACGACGTCGCCTGAAGCGAACACGCCCTCACGGGTGGTTTCGCCGTTAGCGCCTATCTTGGCAAGACCTCTCTCGTTGGTTTCAAGACCCTCGGTCTGGCTTAAGATGAGGTTGGAAGGTCTCTGTGAAATACAAATCATAACGCTGTCCGCCTTCATAAGCGTAGGCGTATCGGAGACGGAAATCAACCTGTGTTCCTCGTCGCAGACGGTGTCGGCGAACATAACGCCCTCGTCGGTAATCTCCACGGGCTGTTTGTTGTAGACGAACTCTGCACCCTCGTACTCGGCATATTCCTTTTCTTCCTCGCTCGCCGAATAGTTATCCGAACGAACGGTAATCTTAACGTCCTTGACGCCCATACGCAGTGCCGTTCTTGCAACGTCCATTGCAACGTTACCCGCACCGATGATTATCATGCTGTTGCCCAGCTGACCACGGTAAGCCTCGGGCTTCTCCAGATAGTGTACGCCGTAGTGTACGTGGCCGAGCGTTTCGCCCTTGATATTGAGCGAGATAGGCCAGGTTACGCCCGTGCCGATAGATATTGCCTCGAACCCGTCACGGAACAACTCCTCAACGCCGAACGCCTTACCTATGGTTATGTTGAACTTAATCTTGATACCCATGCGCAGCATAAGCGTCTTGTATCTGTCGATAATAACCTTAGGCAGTCTGAATTCGGGTATACCGAAACGGAGTACGCCGCCGATGTCCGACTTGCTCTCAAACACGGTTACGTCGTAACCCAACTGAGCCATCTTAATGGCAATGGTTATACCGGCAGGACCGGAGCCTACTACGGCAACCTTAATTCCGTTGGAGGGTGCCTTGGTGAGTTCCAGGCTGTCTAAGTACCTTTCGGAAATAAAGTTTTCGATTGTGGAAATTTCCACGGGTGCGCCCTTTAATCCCCTTACGCAATGCCCCTGGCACTGATTGCCGTGGTTACAAACTATCGAGCAGACGACGGACAGGGGGTTGTTATCGAACAACATTCTACCCGCTTCGTCGATATCGCCCTTTAAAAAGGTCTGAATAAAATCGGGAATGGGGGTGTTGATAGGACAACCCGTTCTGCATAAAGGTTTTTTACAATTCAGGCAGCGTTTTGCTTCAGCTATAACGTTATGAGCCATTCTTAATTTTCTCCCTTATTTCACTTATTTTTATTTAAACTTCGGCAAGAGCCGTCTTTATCTTTTCAATCATTTCGGCGTATTCAGCGTCGGAGAGATACGTCTTAGCGGGGTTCATAGTGAATGTGCCGCCCCACTCGTCGCCGCCGGCGTACTTAGGGCAGAGGTGGACGTGGAGGTGGCAACCCGTATCGCCGTACATACCGTAGTTGAGCTTATCGGGGTGGAAAGCCTTGTGTATTGCCTTAGCCGCCCTGTTGACGTCGGCAAAGAATAAATTCCTCTCCTCGTCGGAGATGTTGACGATTTCGCTTACGTGGTCCTTGTAAGCTACGATACATCTGCCGGGCTTCGACTGCTCTTTAAAGAGTATGAGCGAAGATACGTTCAGCTCGCAGATAAAAATACCGAATTTATCGAGCAATTCGCCACGCATGCAATAACCGCAATTAGCATCTTTCATAACTTGTACACCTACCTTATATAATTAACGTAAAAATTATATCACACAACTTTCAATATTTCAATAGTAAAATCAAATTTTTATGGCGAAAGAGGTATATAAAATACAGGCTAAAAGGTATAAAAAACCAATTTTTGATTTTTTTCGATTTTTAGTTGTATCGTGTTGATTTTTGCTTTTCAGTGTGATAAAATTTAGTACAATGTGAAAATGTTGCTTAAAATGAATGACGTTTTCAAAAAATAAAAAACTTAAGAGGGGTTTTGTATGGAATGGCTTTTGATCATTGCAGGCGCTGCGGTAATTATTGCAGTTGCTTGCGCTGCGCTTAACTACTTTGTTACAAAGAAGTTGAGCGAGGGTACTGAAAGAATGCAGGAAATCGCCGCAGCAATCCGTGTAGGCGCAAACGCATTCATCAAGTACGAGTATAAAATCGTTGCTATAATCGGTTCCGTAGTAGCTGTGATTTTAATTGCGTTTGTCAGCTGGCAGACGGGTATTGCGTTCATCATCGGCGCACTCGTTTCCGCAGCGGCAGGTTTCGTTGGTATGAAGATAGCAACTTACGCAAACGTAAGGGTTACCAATGCCGCAAACGAAACCCGTGACACGGGCAAGACCTTGAAGGTTGCCTTCAGGGGCGGTTCGGTTATGGGCTTATGCGTTGCAGGCTTTGCACTTTTCGGTGCGCTCGTAGTATTCTTAATCTTCGGTCTTGGCTGCCATCAGATTAACGACGTTCTCGGCACGACGACTCCCATCTGGACGAACTGGACGGGACTTGAAGCTGGCTTTACGATGACGCTTTCGGGCTATGCTCTCGGCTGCTCGATAATCGCACTGTTCAACCGTGTAGGCGGCGGTATCTATACCAAGGCTGCGGATATGGGTGCAGACCTCGTTGGTAAGACCGAGGCTCACATTCCCGAAGACGACCCCAGAAACCCCGCAACCATCGCAGATAACGTCGGCGACAACGTAGGCGACGTTGCAGGCTTGGGCAGCGACCTTCTGGAATCCTTCGTCGGCGCAATGCTCTCAGGCGTAATCTTAGGCTGTGAAATCTATGCTCACCAGGCAGTTAATCTTATGGGTGCAGATTTGCTTAAGACGTTGTTGTTATTCCCTATGTTATTTGCAGGCGTCGGTCTTTTAGGCTGTGTAGTAGGTATCTTCTACTTACTGTTAATTCCTTTAAAGAAGAATACGAACGTACATATGCAGCTCAATATCGCAACCTGGATATCCGCAGGCATATCGGTCGTAGGCTGTTTCCTTTTAAGCTTCTTTATGTTCCAGAACGTCAACGGCGACGTACTCAATTCCGTACTTGGCTTCAAAGCAGGCAACCTTTCCCCTTGGATAGCTGCCGTTCTGGGCATCGCTGCAGGTATCGTAATCGGTATCATCTCCGAGTACTATACAAGCTATGACTACAAGCCCACCAAGAATATCTCCAAGTCGGCTAAAGAGGGTGCTGCGCTCACCATTACCGAGGGTATGGCAACGGGTATGATAAGCTGTATGCTTCCCGTACTCGTGCTTGCCGTAGCAATCTTCGGCTCTTATGCAATCGCAGGCTTATACGGCGTATCCTGTGCGGCAATCGGTATGCTTTCCTTCGTAGCTGCAACCGTTTCGGTTGACACCTACGGACCCATCTCCGACAACGCAGGCGGCATTGCCGAAATGTCCTTCCTCGACCCTGAAGTACGTGAAATCACCGACAAGTTAGACGCAGTCGGCAACACCACGGCGGCAATCGGCAAGGGCTTTGCAATCGGCTCCGCAGCGTTCGCAACAATCTCGCTTCTCTGCTCGTATCTGTATGCGTTTGCCGAAATGGATGCGATAAGTCACGTATATTCGTTAGTGCTTAACATGGCTAATCCCCTTACGCTTATCGGCGGTATCGTCGGTGCGGCAATTCCCTTCATGTTCTCGGGTATGCTCATTCAGGCAGTTGCCAAGGCAGCAAGGAACATGGTTGAAGAAGTCCGCAGACAGTTCAGGGAGATCCCCGGCATCTTAGACGGTTCTGCTAAGCCCGACTACGAGACCTGTATTCAGATCTCTTCCAAGGGTTCGATCAAGCAGATGACCGTTCCCTGCCTCATTGCAATTGCAATCCCCGTTTTAGGCGGCTTCGTGTTCGGACCCGAATTCGTCGGCGGTCTGTTGGTCGGTGCAATCATTGCCGCAATCATGCTTGCAATCTACACCGGTAACTCCGGCGGTGCTTGGGACAATGCGAAGAAGTACATCGAGTGCGGCGGCGTAGAAGGCGTTAAGAAGGGTGAAGAAGGCTACGATGCAGTTCACGACGCAGCAGTCGTAGGCGACACCGTAGGCGACCCCTTAAAGGACACCGTAGGACCTTCCCTCGACATCCTCATCAAGATTATGTCCACCATCTCGCTTGTAATGGTCGTACTCTTCAACGAATTCAATCTCTTCTCCGCAATCGGTCTCAACTAATTGTTAAAAAGAAGAGAGTGACATAAAAACTTAAACAAACAACAGTGCGGTCTGCGAATTTTATTTCGCAGACCGCATTTTCACAAAAAATACATTATTCTGTTTTGACAAATTAACAAATGCATAATATAATTAGAGTATGAGGATAATTGCCTTACTATAAACTTTGGCAATACGCTTTTGAGGGTTTAATGAAAAAGAAGTTTTTTATCGGTGTCCTGCTTGCGTTAACGCTTTCGTTTACCGTAATTTGCGGCTGTACTACGCCGAAGGGCATTGTTTCCATAGAAAAGACGGGGAGTATAGGGCTTGTCGATTATTATACCATAACCTATACCGACGGCACTACGTCAACCTATACCGTAACAAACGGCAAGGACGGCGAGAACGACAACGAGCTGACCGTCGACGAGTTGTACGAGTTTTATAAACAGTCCGACCCCGATATGACGAGGGAGGAGTTCATTGAAAGGTTCTTCAGCCTGCAAGACGGCGGTACCTCTCAGGAAAACTTAACCGCCCTGTCTTCGCTTTTCAGAAGCGGTTTGAAGATTCACACCGCATTTAACGAGAGTGCTTCAGACACGACGGAAAAGGTCTACACGGGTAGCGGGGTTTTATACAGAATAGAGGAAGATTATTCCTATATCCTTACCAACTACCATATGGTCTACGACGGAAACTCAATAACCGCCGATAAAATATGTACCAAGGCGTTTGCCTATATGTACGGCAGCAATTATTCCCCCGTCCTCACAACTGCGGGAGAGTTGGTTATTGCAAGCGACGATAACTTCGGTATGTCCTGCGAATACGTGGGCGGCTCTGCCGAATGCGACGTGGCGGTATTAAAGGTGCCGACGGCTGAGTTAACAGCCAAATATCCCTATGCCCAAGCGGTGGTAATTAATCAAAGTTACGAGGTAGGGCAGACGGTATACGCACTCGGCAACCCCGACGGCAAGGGATTAAGTCTTACCAAGGGTATAATAAGTGTGGATATGGAGGTTGTAACCTTAGACGTTGCAGGCAGCAAGAAGTTGTACCTTTTAAGAACAGATGCCGATCTGGATCACGGCAGTTCGGGCGGAGGGCTTTTCAATGCCCGTGGCGAGTTTATAGCTCTGTGCAATGCCGGCAGCGATACCGTGGCGAGTATTAACTACGGCATTCCCGCCGCAACCGTCGTTCCCTGTGCGGAAGGTATATTGCATTATAACTGTATGGACGCAACCGACCACAACGTCTACAGAATGATGTTGGGCGTAGTCGTCTATGAGGATAACTGCCGATACGTCTACGACAGTCAGACGGGGACGGGCAAGATTAAAGCCGACATAACCGTCAGCGAGCCCAGTGCAGGTGCAACCAACCCTATGGTAGGTTTCCCCGCCGAAGCAATGGGGTTACAGGCAGGCGATATAATAAGGTCGATAAATATTAACGGCACAAAGCACGTAATTAACCGTATGGTCGATATGACCAACGTGTTACTTCAGGTAAGGGTAGGGGACAGCGTCAACATAACCGTATCAAGGGATGGCGAGGAAATCGAGTCCTCAGCCTATGCCGTAACCAAAGACAATTTAGTTTCAATGTAAAACCCAAAAAGGGAAGAGGATATGGAAGAGAATAGAAAGAGGTTGTACTCTGCTGTACAGCCCACAAACAACTTAACAATAGGCAACTATATAGGGGCTATAACTAACTTCGTGCAGCTGCAGGAGGAGTACGACTGCATATATGCCATTGCCAATATGCACGCGATTACCGTCAGGCAGAACCCTGCGGAACTGAGGCAGAGGACTCTTGCCCTGCTTGCTTTGTACATTGCCTGCGGCGTAGACCCTGAAAAGTGTATACTCTATCTTCAATCGCACGTGCCCTGCCATGCCGAGCTTGCGTGGGTTTTAAACACCTTTACCTACGTCGGCGAGATGGAGCGTATGACGCAGTTTAAGGATAAATCTGCCCGTCATGCGGATAATATCAATATGGGACTTATGGACTATCCCGTACTTATGGCGGCTGATATCCTCTTATATCAGGCGGACTACGTGCCCGTCGGCGAGGACCAGCGTCAGCACCTTGAGATAACGAGGGATATTGCCACCCGTTTCAATAACGCATATACCCCCACGTTCACCGTACCCCAGGGGATATTCCGCAAAGTAGGGGCAAAGATTAACGACTTGCAGGAGCCCACTAAGAAGATGTCCAAGTCGGGCGAAAACCCCAACGGAGCAATCTTTTTATCGGACGACAAGGACACGGTTATGCGTAAGTTCAAGCGTGCCGTAACCGACAGCGACGGCGAAATTCGCTACGACCCCGCTCAAAAGCCCGGCGTCAGCAATCTGCTTTCAATCTACTCGGTATTCTCGGGTAAGAGCATTGAGGAGGCAACAGCCGAGTTTGCCGGCAAGGGCTATGGCGATTTTAAACTTGCCGTGGGCGAGGTGGTTGCCGATACGCTTGCACCCATTCAGCAGGAACAGGCAAGATTGCTTGCAGACAAGGAGTACCTGAACGGTGTGCTAACCTCGGGAGCGGAGAGGGCAAATGCAATAGCCCGTAAAACGCTCTCTAAAGTGTATAAGAAGATAGGTTTCTATCAGGTATAACCATCTTAGTATGTTTGGATATATTCAACCCGACAACCCATACCTTTTTATCAAGGATGAAAAACTCTATCAGGCGTCGTACTGCGGAATGTGCAAGTCAATCGGCAAGGCGTGCGGCAATATGCCTAAGGCGGCGTTAACCTACGACATAGCCTTTATGTCCTGCCTTCTGCACAATATCGCAAACTGCGATATGAAGGTGGAAAAACACCGTTGCGCCCTGCATATATTCAAGGCTCGCCCCATGGCTAAGAGCGACGACATCAGCGTTATGCTTGCCTGTTTAAACACCGTACTCTCCTACTTTAAGTTTGAGGACGACAAGTTGGACGGGGATAAAAAGGGGGCGTTCGCCTTTGTGTTTAAGCGTGGGTATAAAAAGGCGTTAAAGGCTCACCCCAAGCTTGCCTCAATTATCTCAGCCTCTATTGAAAAGCAGAGGGATATAGAGAGGCGCAACAGTGCGATTATCGAGGAGGCTTGCGAGCCCTCCGCCGAGATGATGAGGGACGCCTCCGCCTACGTGCTGGGCGAATACGCCACCGAGCATACCAATGCACTCATATACGACGTGGGTAAGTGGGTATACCTTGCCGACGCCCTCGACGACTACGATAAGGACGTCAAAAAGGGCAGATACAACGTTCTGTACAACGCCTTTAAAGCCAAGACTAAGAGCGAGGCGGTCGCAGAGAATAAGGAGGAGATAGATTTTATCTTCAACTCTCTGTTTGCGGATATGCGTTACCACCTGTCAAACGTCAAGTTCTACTTCAATCACGACTTGACGGATAATATAATATTAAGGGGTATTCCGCTTAAAACACGCAATCTGGTATACGGTAAATGCGGTTGCGGAAAGTGTAAACAAGAGGATGAAACAGAGGGTTAACCACGATATATTCAGGGGTTAACTTAAGTAATACGGCAGAATTTATAAGGAGTTCGCAATAAATGAACAAGAAGAATTTAGAAATTTTAGGGCTTACAGAGGGTGCGACTGAAGAGGATATCGAACAGGCGTATTCCACCCTCAGGGCTAAGTATATGGAGGAGAGGTTCCTCGACGGCGAGGCGGGCAACAACGCAGCGAAAATGCTCGGTAAGATTGAAACTGCCCGTGACGAGCTGATTGCCGAACTCAACGAGCAGGTAAAATTCGAAGAGGGGACGACGGAGACGGGCGACGCCTACGCACACGTCGAACAGCTCATAAAAGACGGTAACCTGCAGGACGCTCAGCGTGCGCTTGACGCCTTTAACGAGCGTACCGCCGAATGGCACTACCTGCAATCGGTGGTCTTTTACCGCAAAAACTGGATTAACGAGAGCAAGAAACAGCTTGAAATTGCAATGCGTTTAGACGCAGGTAACGAAAAGTACAAAGTAGCTTATAAAAAGCTTGCCGACAAAATTGATTACGACGCCAACAAGAACGCCCGTGAAAATAACGGCGGTTCGGTTTATCAGGGACAGGATATGAACTATCCCGGCGACAATCAGATGGGCGATTTCTGTACGTCCTGCGCTGAGTGCTGTGCGCTTAACGCTTGTCTTAACTGCATGTGCAACAGCTGTTTCAGGTGTTAAGTAAGGGAATATGCCTAAGAATAAGAACAGCAGGTCTTTTGAAATAGCGTTGTCGGGCATAGCTTGTGCGATAACGGTAATATTTTTGTTGGTGGGAGTATTGAGCTTAAACGGTTGGCTGCTCGGGACGGGTTATTGCATAGGCGTAATTGCGCTTATGCTTCCACTTTCGAAGAAGTTCTATTTAGGGGACTTTCTCGCCTATTTAGGCGCTTGCGTTTTAACGGTTGTTCTGGGTGCCGCAGCGAAGTTCTGGAATTTGGTTCCCTTTGTAATGTTCTTCGGTCTGCATCCGCTGGTCAACTGCATTCAGCAGAGCCTCTCTCAGAAGACGAAGAATCCGATTTTGCGTTGGCTGCCCTGGTTTATAGTCAAGGCTCTGTGGTTCGACGCAACGTTAATCGTGGGATATTACCTGGTCTACGACGGGCTTTTGGGCGGTTCGCTCTTCCCTCAGCAGGTATACGATGCGGTTAACCAATATATGGTGCTGTTTGCGTTTACTTTAGGTACCGTGATATTTGCGGTATACGACTTTTTGGTGTTTAAGTGTCAGGCGGCGGTCAATATTTTAATAGGTAAAGTCAAAGGATAAAATGGAAAAAAACAGGGAATATACAGGCGAAGTCCTCTCCCTCGGCAGTGAGGGGGAGGGCGTTATAAATTGTAACGGAGTAACGGCTTTCGTGCCGCAGTGCCTCCCCGGGGAGAAGGTGGTCTTTAAGGCGCTTAAGGTCTCCGGCAAGGTCGCTTACGGCAAACTTACCGAGGTCAATACCCTTTCAAAGGACAGGATTATCCCCGTTTGCGACAACTTCGGCAGGTGCGGCGGCTGTCAGCTGCAGCATATGAACTATGCCCTTCAGCTGTCGTTCAAGCGTCAGAGCGTCGAAAACTGCCTTAAAAAGATAGGCGGTTTAACCGTTGCCGTCGACGACTGCGTGGCGAGTGATATGCAGTACGGCTACCGCAATAAACTCGCCATACCCGTGGGCGTAGACGGTGAAGGGGCAAACGTTATCGGCTTTTACGCACCCCGTTCTCACCGCATAGTCCCCATCAGGGAGTGCGCCCTGCAGCAGAATTGGTCGGGCAAGCTCATCTCGCTTCTGTACGTATTTATGTACGAGCAGGGGTTAAAGGGCTATGACGAGCAGAAACGCAATGGCGATATCCGCCAGCTGGTTGCAAGGGAGATGGACGGCAAGTTTATTATAACCGTCGTCGCCTCTCACTATATAGAGCTCGAAGGCTTTGCGAAAAAGTTGGAGGGAGTGTTTAATAATTTCACCCTTCTTCTCAACGTAAACGCCTCCACGGGCAACGTAATTTTCGGCAAAGAGTGGCACATATGCTGCGGTAAAGGCTATTTTAACGGCAAGGATATGGGCATAAAGTTCAAGGCGGGGGCTAACACCTTTTTGCAGGTCAACGACGACATGCGCACTAAACTATATAAGGCGGTTACCTCTCAGGTATGCTCAAAAGACAGCGTTGCAGTCGATTTGTACAGCGGCGGCGGTATGCTTACCGCACTGCTTGCAAAGGGGTGCAAGGCGGCTTACGGCATCGAAATCGTCAAGGAGGCGGTTGAGTGCGCCGACGAGCTCAAGGAGATGAACAACCTCTCGGATAAGATGTTCAACGTCTGCGGAGCCGTGGAGGATAAGTTGGACGAGGTGTTCCGCTTAACCGAAGGCAGCGAGAGGGTGATAGTCTGCGATCCTCCCAGAAAGGGTATGGAGAGGTCTGTCGTCAAAGCCATACTTGCAAGCGGAGCAAACAAGGTGGTACTCGTCTCCTGCAATCCCGCAACGCTTGCCAGAGATTTGGGGCTTTTATGCGGAAGTCTGAAGGAGGTGGACGGTCAACTTGTCAAAAATCCCGACTACGACGGCACTGCGCAAAGCGGCTACTATGAAATAGTCTCCGTCACCCCCTACGATATGTTCCCTCAGACCAAACACGTCGAGACGTTGGTCGTATTATCCCACAAAACGCCCGATTCGCATATCGAAGTGAAAATTGAATTTGACAACACGTCTCTTGATAAAAGTGCCATTGCCAAACGTGCGGAGAAAAGAAAGCCAAAAGATAAGCCGATTTACAAGGATATACAGGATTGGGTGGAGAAAAACTATGGTTTTAAGGTTCACACCGCTTACATTGCAGAAGTGAAGAGAAACGAGGGACTAC
>JBJFGI010000040.1:0-13279 GCA_051892535.1 Candidatus Coproplasma sp.
CCAACGCAAAGGAGTTTGAAAACCACGGCAAGGGCAAGCTTGTTCAGACCACGGAGGGTACTGTTTTAGACGCAACCACCTACGGCGAGCCTACCCATATCGAGTGGAAGGCGGCTGAGCTGGAGAGTATACATATCGAGTACGACTATCCCTTCTTTAAGAGGTGGAAGAACAGGCATCACTTCTTGGGCGATTGCGTGGATATATCCACTAACGACGACAGCTACTGGCTGCATCCTACACAGCAGAGGGATCAGCTTACTAAGCTCTCCATTGCCACCGAGGAAATTCACTTCCTCGCCTTAGAGAAGCTAAAGAGCAGTGATTAATTAAATGGTAACGTTTGATAACGAAGAGATAAAAAAATACATTGCAAGGGTAAGGCTGTTTAAGACGTTTTCTACGGGAGCGTTTGTAATAGCCCTTTGTGCAGGAGTATTCTCCGCAGTGTCGGTAGGCAGCATGAAAGAGCAGGCTGCACTTATTACGGCAACCTGGATTATTGCCGCCGTCTTTGCCGTAGCGTTAATAGTATTTTTTACCCTGTTAAAGCTGACTGAAAAACGGCTGAACAAGTGTGTGTGCGACGTGCTTATAACGGCGATGGAGGAGAATTCCGACCTGTATTCAGGCGATAGCGAGATAGCGTTAGTGGCAGAATATGTGGGAGACAAGGTAACTTTATCCAAGAAAAACTCCCCTAAAAAAATTGTCTTTGATTTGTCCGGTATTAAAAAATCGGCAACCTATTCTGATTTTGGTACTCGGCTCTGGCAGTATTTAGAGGGGTACTACTATTTGCATGGCGGGGAGTATTCGAACGTTACTATTTCCGATTATTTCGATTTACGTGATACTAAGTTTGAGGACTATTACCTTATAGAAAACGGAGAGGTTTGTATTTACCGCCCCGAAAAAAATTACTTTTTGAAAAGAGGACTGATAAAATGACAGACCTATCCTCGCCTGAAATACAGGCAACCTTTAAAAACAATAAGCTGGCGGTAATCTTAACCAACGTGGCAATGGCAATTCTCGCTCTGCTTTCGGCAGGGCTCGCCATATGGGTTGCGGTGGAAAAGACGAGGTTAAAGCTTACGGACTGGTCGGTGTGGGTATTCGTCGCCCTGCTCGGGGTAATTGCGCTGTTGTTCGTGTTTATAATCGTGTGGGAGGTCTTTTTCAAAAGGCCTTACCGCAGGATAGTGCACAGATATATTGCAGATAACTTCAACGAACACACGGCAATCCTGCAGGCTAAGGGCAATGCGGAATTCGAATTGTGCATTGCAGGCGATAAGCTTGCGCTGTTCCGCCAGGGCTGCGAGGACTTTGTGCAGTTCGATATGACTTATATAAAAAAATACCCCAACGTATGCATCTACGCCGAGGGGCTTATTAAGAGATATCTGACCGACTATTACGCTTTGAACGGGGATATGTTGGAGGTAAAAGAGGTAATACTCGCCGACAAGGTTCACGGCAGGGCAAAGGTTAAAAGGCTGTTAACGGCTGAAAAGTGTGTTAAAAATCTCAAGAACAGCTTTTTCATCTCGAGCGGAATGATAGAAAGTCTTTCAATCGCAACGGGGGAAAGCCTTTCAGGCAAAACGGTAAAATAATTTAATAACGCATAGACGTATAAACTGACGCCGCCGACGGAATTTTCCGTCGGCGGCGTTGCTTTTTTACAGTTGTTTAAAGCATATTCCCTATGCAATCAGGAATTAAACAGTTTGTGAAACTTTGCAAGTTCTTCAGGGTCTAATTCCATATGCTGCAGCGCACCCGTGCATTCGTTTGCGCTTGCGGCGTGGTCCAGGCAGTCCTCAACACATTTTTTACAGTTTTTCTTGCTCATACTTTAAGTATGTCCAGGTTGTAAAAAATTATTCACCGCATAATATATCGGGGTTATTCGGTATAGAGCGTCAACCCGTCGTCGTTGCAGTCCAGCACTAAAGTGGTGTCGGGCTTGGGGTTGTTCTCTATGATATATTTTGCGATGGGCGTTTCGGCATGCTTTTGCAGATACCTCTTTAAAGGTCTTGCGCCGTACACGCTGTCGCTGCCGTTCTCCGCAATAAATGCCTTGGCGGAGTCGGTCACCTTGAGCTTGAGGTTTTCCTCCGCAAGTCTTGCGCTGAGGCGTTTTAACAGTATGTCTACAATGCCCACCATATTGTCGGCGGTCAGGGGTTTGAATATGATTATCTCGTCCAGCCTGTTCAAAAATTCAGGGCGGAAGGACTGTTTAAGCAATGCGCCGACCCTGTCTTTTGCCTCCTTGGAGATTTCGCCGTCCTCGATTCCCTCGATGATGTCGGTTGAGCCTAAGTTGCTGGTTAAAATAATTATCGTGTTTTTAAAGTCCACCGTCCGCCCCTGCGAATCGGTAACCCTGCCGTCGTCGAGAATCTGAAGCAGGATATTGAACACGTCGGGGTGAGCCTTTTCAATCTCGTCGAACAGCACTATGGAGTAGGGCTTTCTCCTGACCGCCTCGGTCAGAGTGCCGCCCTCCTCGTAGCCGACGTATCCCGGAGGCGCACCGACTAATCGGGAGACGGAGAACTTCTCCATATACTCCGACATATCTATTCTTACTATATTCTTCTCGTCGTCGAACAGGTTTTCTGCGAGTGACTTGGCGAGCTCGGTCTTGCCCACGCCCGTAGGACCTAAGAAGAGGAAGGAGCCGATAGGTCTTGCAGGGTCGGAAATTCCCGCCCTTGCCCTCAAGATTGCCTCGGACACCTTGGTTACAGCCTCGTTCTGACCTATAACCCTCCTGTGCAAATCGTCTGCAAGGTGTAAAATTTTCTGCCTTTCGCCCTCTTTTAATTTGGCTACGGGTATGCCCGTCCAGCGTGATACTATGCGGTTAATCTGCTCTTCGGTCACCTCGTCCTGCAACAGCTCTCCGCTCTGTTTTTCCTTTAATTGAGCAAGCTCCTTTTCAAGTGCAGGCAGCTCGCCGTAGCGCAGTCTTGCAGCCTTTTCAAAATCGCCCGAGTTGGTTGCGCTGTCAATCTCGCCACGGGTCTCGTCGATCTTTTCCTTTAACTGTTTTTCCCTGTCTATGCTCGCCTTCTCGTCGTCCCACTTGGTTTTGAGTGCGGCAAACTGTTCCTTGCATTCGGCAAGCTCTTTCTTCAATGCCTCAAGCCTCGAGAGCGAGATGTTGTCGCTTTCCTTGGACAACGCCTTTTCCTCAATCTCAAGCTGAATAATCTTCCTGCTTAAGGTATCCATATCCGAGGGCATGGAGTCTATCTCGCACCTGAGCATTGCGGCTGCCTCGTCCACGAGGTCGATAGCCTTGTCGGGCAGGAAACGGTCGGTAATATACCTGTTTGAAAGGGTTGCGGCGGCGACTAACGCATCGTCGTGTATACGTACGCCGTGGAAGATTTCAAACCTCTCTTTCAACCCTCTCAGGATTGATATGGTGTCTTCGACGGTGGGCTCGTTGACGGTTACGGGCTGGAAACGCCTTGCAAGCGCAGCGTCCTTTTCAACGTACTTTCTGTACTCGTCCAAAGTCGTTGCGCCTATGCAGTGCAGCTCGCCCCTCGCAAGCATGGGTTTAAGCAGGTTGCCTGCGTCCATTGCGCCGTCGCTCTTGCCTGCGCCGACAATGGTGTGCAGCTCGTCGATAAACAGCAGTATCCTGCCCTCCGACTTGGCGACCTCTGCAAGGACTGCCTTTAACCTCTCTTCAAACTCGCCCCTGTACTTTGCGCCTGCAACCAGCGCACCCATATCGAGTGCGAAGAGGGTCTTATCCTTTAACCCCTCGGGTACGTCGCCCTTTACTATTCGCTGGGCAAGTCCCTCGGCAATAGCCGTTTTGCCGACGCCCGGTTCGCCTATAAGCACGGGGTTATTCTTGGTCTTTCTGGAGAGAATTCGTATAACGTTTCTTATCTCCTCATCCCTGCCGATAACCGGTTCTAATTTATGTTTTCTCGCCGCTGCGGTCAAATCGCTTCCGTACTTTTCAAGTGCTTCGTAGGTATCCTCGGGGTTGTCTGTTTTAACGTTGGTGTTGCCCCTGACCTTTTTAAGCTCGACTAAAAAGCTCTGCTTGGTCACGTTAAAGCGATCGAACAGTTTTTTTATGGTATCGCCTCCGCAGTCGAACAGGCTTAAAAACAGGTGCTCGACCGAGACGTAGTCGTCCTTCATAGACTTAGCAAGTTTCTCAGCCGAGGTAAACACCTTGTTTACTTCGCCTGAAATGTAAACGCCGCTCTGCCCGAACACTTTGGGGAGGGCGTCAATCTCGTCGTCGCAGGCAGCTTTTAACCCGTTGGCGTCTATTCCCATACGGGTGAGCATGCGGTAAATCAGCCCGTCGCTATCCAGCAGGGCGCAGAGCAGGTGTATGCCCATAAGTTGACCGTTGCCGTGGCTGTCGGCAATACTCTCTGCGGAATTCAACGCCTGCAAGCTGTTTTTCGTGTATTTTTCAGCATCCATAATGCATAATACCTCCTTGTCAAAATCTCCTTGTCAAAACCTTTGTTCATTAAAATTATAAAGCTTTATCGGGCTTTTTAAACAGGTTGAAAAATATTTTACACTATTTTAAACTTTACCAGGCTGAATTGATAAAGCAAGAATAAATTATTAAATAAAATGTATTGCTTTTATATTACAAATGGTGTAAAATAATTTTGTATACGAAATTAATTATCGTTTACTTTAACATTAATTCATCGGAGAAAAAATTATGAAGCTTATGATTGTAGGCGGTACGGGGCTCCTGGGTCACGAGGCTGCTAACGTTGCACTGGAGAGGGGGTATGAAGTTACCTCGCTTGCCATTCCCGACGTACCTATGGACGGGTGGTATCCCGAACAGATTAAGAGAATCGAGGGAGACGTCTTCGAACTCTCTCAAAAGGAACTTGCCGAAATTTTTAAAGGCTACGACGCTATGATTTATGCTGTAGGTCCCGACGACAGGATTACCCCTGCAGAGGACGCCTACGAGTTCTTTAAGTTAAGGCTTGTAGACCACTGCGCAAAGGTGTTCCGTGCGGCGAGGGACGCAGGCATTAAAAAGGCTGCGGTGTGCAGCTCCTATTTCCTCTATTTCGACAGGAAGTGGCCTGAGAAAAAGCTTGCCGAAATTCACCCCTACATCAGGGTAAGAAAGGAGCAGGCGGAGCTTTTATTGAAGGAAGCGGCAGAGGAGAGAGACGGCTTGCCCAAGCTTGACGTATGCATTATGGAGCTCCCCTACATATTCGGCACCTGCCCCCACAGGGCACCTTTATGGAGAGCGGTTTTCCTCGATAACTTCGTAAACGGCAAAAAGACCATTATGTTCCCCAAGGGCGGTTCGGTCATGACGACGACAAGGCACATCGGCGAAGCGCTCGTCGGTGCAATCGAGTACGGCGTCGCCGGCAAGAGCTATGCCATCGGCGACGAAAATCACGACTTCAACTGGATGCTCGACAATATGCTTATAGGTATTCAGGGCAAACCCAGAAAGATATGGAATCCCCCTCGCCGTCTGTGCGCAATGGGTGCGAATATGATGGCTAAGGCTGACAAGAAGAAGGGGCTTCACCACGGACTTGACTACAAGCACGTTATGCTCGACATTCAGACCGATTACTTCTACTATCCCGAAGAGGAGATTGCCGCAACTTACGCAGAACTGCATATAGGCCGTGGCGGAGTAGAGGAAGCGATTGTGGAGACCGGTAAGGCGTGTTATGCCCCCGGAGAGTTTAAGTAAAAATTGTTGCGCGGGCGCAATAATTTTTACGCTTGAACGAGGGCTCGTCCAATAAGCGTCGCAATACGGTGTCAGGCTACGTTTTTCTCGGGTCATTTACGCATAAGTAAACTCCCCGTCGAAAAGCCTCGCCTTCCTTGTCTTGCTCGCTTCTTGAACGAGGTACAATCCCAAAAGCGGTGGAAAGTATTAAATACTTTTAAATAATAATCACCCAACTACTACAACCAACAAAACCTATGAAAAAGTGTATTATATATTGTTTTTCGGGGACGGGAAACACTAACCGCATATGCAAAATGCTTTTGTCCGAGCTGTCGGCTTACGACTACGAGGGCGAAATTTTTGCTATAACTTACGAAGCATATAAGGCTAAAGAATTCCCCGACCCCAACGCCTACGACCTTATCGGCGTTGCATACCCCGGTCATGCGTTCAACGCTCCCCAGCTTTTTAACAAATTCGTAAAGCTTCTGCCCAAGGCGGAAAGGGGTCAGCAGGCGTTTATAATCAAGAGCAGCGGAGAGCCCTTTTCGGTCAATAACTCCTCCTCCAACGCCGCAAAGCGTTACTTAAAGAGGAAGGGGTATAACTTCACTTACGAAAAGCACTACCTTATGCCCTATAACATTATGTTCCGCTACCCCGAAGGGCTGGCTAAACAGATGTATTTATACTCTCAGCAGATGGCAAAGTCCTCTGCAAAGAAGATAGCCGATGGCGAAAAGGAATGCCTTAAAAGCAACCTTGCAAGTCTTATTATGTGCTTTTTGGGTAAGATTGAGTGGTTCGGTGCATGGTTTAACGGACTGTTCTATAAGGTAGACAAATCCAAGTGTATCGACTGCGGTCTGTGCGCTAAAAACTGCCCTGCGCAGAACATAACCAAAAAGGACGGCAAGTACTGCTTCGGCGGTCACTGTACGCTGTGCTGCAGGTGCACGATGAACTGCCCTAAGGACGCCATATCCATGGGACTTCTCAACGGGCTCAGGGTCAACGGCGCATACAACTTCGAAAAGCTTGTGCGTGACGAAAGCGTAAGCGGCAACTACGTCAACGACAAGACAGTCGGCTACTACAAGAAGTTCAATAACTACTATAACAGGATTGACGAGGAGTTGACGTCGCTTGGGTTAACTCCGCCGAGGTCGCTCTTCGAACCCGACAAATTCGCCGTGATGAGTAAGAAGGAAAGGAAGGCGTACAAAAAGCAACAAGCGGAAGCGGAAAAACAAGCTGAAACGTTATGAAAAAGTGTTGGCTTTACGGAAAGACTGTAATTATAACGGGCGGTGCAAGCGGTATCGGCGGCGGTATCGCCCGTTTGCTTATTACAAAGTATGACTGCTCGGTCATTGCAATTGTTATCGATGAAGTGGGGATAGAGGAGACGATAGCCTCTCTCGGCGAAAAAAAGGATAAGTTTACATATTTAAATTACGACGTATCCCTATACGAAAGCTGGCAGGCGATTAAAAAATATTTAGAGGACAACGCCGTTCAGGTCGATATACTCATAAACAACGCAGGGATATTCCCCCCGTTCGAGAGGTTTGAGTTGACCTCCAAAGAGAAGCTCGAGAGGTGTTTAAACGTAGACTTCTACTCGGTTGCATACTCCATTCAGGTTATGTATCCGTATATCGGCAAATCTGCAACGCCAGCGCTTATCACCGTATCCAGCTCGGCGGCGCTTGCGCCCATTGCTGGCACTTCGCTGTACACGGCGGCAAAGTCGGCAAGCAAGGCATTGACCGAATGCTTTTCGTTTGAACACCCCGAAATATACGTCGGCTACGTGTGCCCCGGGTTTACTAAGACCAACCTCTTTGCAAACCAGAAGTACGATATGTCCAAAAGTAAACTAATCTCCACGTTTATGTCCGACAAGGACAAGATGGTTAAAAAGATAGTCAAGGGCATTAAGCGCAAAAAACGCCGTATGGTCTTCGGTGCAGACGCAAAGATAATGGGCTTTATATATAAATTTTTCCCAAAAAGTTCCCCTAAGCTCTTCCGCTGGATAATGAAAATTTCCGGGCAACAGGTGTTTGAAGACGTGTTTACGGGACAAAGTTAACGGTAAATAATTATGGACGAAATTTTTCAACAGGGCTATAAGGCGGTAAAGGAGTTAATCGAAGTTTCACGCCTTAAGAGCGGAGATATATTGGTCGTGGGCTGTTCCACGAGCGAAGTGTGCGGAAGCAGGATAGGCACCAACTCCAACGAGGAGGTGGCTTCAAGCCTGTTCGACGGCATATATGCCGCAGCCAACGAAAGGGGAGTATACCTTGCCGTGCAGTGCTGCGAACACCTGAACAGGGCAATCGTTGTGGAAAGGGCAGCCGTACCCTATGCCGAGTACGTTAACGCCGTTCCGCAGAAAAAGGCAGGCGGTTCGCTTGCGACCAAGGCGTACCACACCTTCAGTCAGCCCGTCTTAGTGGAGGGGATTAAGGCAGACGCAGGCATAGATATCGGCGGAACGCTGATAGGAATGCACTTAAAGCAGGTTGCCGTTCCCGTCAGGTTAAGTATGGATAAAATAGGCTGTGCAAACATTATTTGTGCAAGGACACGCCCCAAATTCATCGGCGGTGAAAGGGCGGTTTACGATAAAGATTTACTGTAATTCAAGGAGAGACGATTATGTTGGAAATCGGACAAAAGGCACCCGACTTTACCCTGCCCGACAAGGACGGAAACGATATAACCTTATCGAGCTTTTTGGGCAAAAAGGTGGTTTTATACTTCTATCCCAAGGACAATACCCCCGGCTGTACACGTCAGGCGTGTGCGTTCGCAGGGGCATATGCGGCGTTTAAAGCTAAAGATATAGTTGTAATCGGCGTCAGTAAGGACAGCGTGGCGTCGCACGCAAAGTTTGCGGAGAAGTACTCCCTGCCCTTTATCTTAATCTCTGATACCGAGAGGGTCGCAATAGAGGCTTACGGCGTATGGCAGGAAAAGGTTATGTGCGGTAAAAGGGGTATGGGAGTTGTTCGTACCACCTTTATTATCGACGAACAGGGCAATATTCAGGCGATTATGCCCAAGGTCAAGCCCGACACCAACGCACAAGATATACTTGCAATGCTTTAAGCGGTATGTTCAGGCTGTTATATACAGACGTAACCAACCTCACCCGAACGGATTTTGAAAGGCTGTGCAGTACCCTTGGCGCCGAGCGTTTAAAAAAGGTTAAGGCGCAAAAGCAGCATGAGGATAAATATCTTTCGGCGGCGGCAGGGTATCTTTTGCAGACGGCGTTAAAAGAATTAAACGTGGTTAACCCCGCAATATTGCTTAACGAACACGGCAAACCCTATTTAAAAGAGGGCGACGTTTTCTTTAATCTCTCGCACAGCGGTTTTGTCGCCGTGTGCGCTGTTTCCTCCGAAGAGGTAGGGGTGGACGTCCAGCAGATTAAACCCGTCAACCAAAGCTTAATCAGACGTATCTGCACAGGGGACGAGTATGCCTTTGTAATGCAGGATGAACAAGGGGTTGAGGAGAGGTTTTGCAGGCTATGGACGGTCAAAGAGAGTGTAATAAAATGCCTGGGCAAAGGGCTTGCGCTCTCCCCGTCGAGGGTAGAGGTTAAACTTTCCTCCCCCTGCAACATAACTATAGACGGGGCGGAAAGCGGTCTGCATTTCAAAGAGTATGCGCTGAGCGGCTACCGAATTGCCGTCTGCAGTAAAGTCGATAATTTCTCATCTAAGATAACTAAAACGGATATCCGACCTGATATATATTAGGAGTAATATATGAAAAAAAGGTATTTAATTATAATTTTTGCACTTATCACCGCCCTTTGCGCAGCGGTTGGGTTTGCCGGGTGCGACTGGCTTTCGGGGCTTGACCCCAACCACGAGCACAAGCCCTCCTCAAGCTGGAGCAGCGACTCCACCTACCACTGGCACCAGTGCGTCGCTATCGGCTGCACCGAGCAGTTGGATAAGGCGGAACACACCCTTGAACACGTTGAGGCAAAAGAGGCGACGTGTACCGAGGACGGCAACGTAGAGTACTGGT
Organism: Candidatus Coproplasma sp.; assembly: GCA_051892535.1. Taxonomy (GTDB): domain Bacteria; phylum Bacillota; class Clostridia; order Christensenellales; family Borkfalkiaceae; genus Coproplasma. The sequence continues at coordinate 9,803 of JBJFGI010000040.1, forward strand.
ATTGCACGGGGTGTAATAAGGTTTATTCCGATTCAACCGCAACTACGGAGATTAAATCGGTTGTAATTAAAGCGACGGGACATAATATCGTAACTAAGAGCGACGGCGAAACCCACTGGAAGGAGTGCGAAACCTGCCATACGGTTACCGTTGCGCCTCAGCCACACACGTCTTCAACCTATATAATGAATAAGGATGGACACTATAAAATCTGTTCGGAATGCGGTACAAAGTTTGACGAGGGAACGCACGTCGAAGGCGAGGACTGTACGGTTTGCGGTTACACTGCCGACTACGTAGAGCTGTGTGCTTCCGACTACGGCTATAACTACTTAGGCACCCTTGAAAGAGGTCAGTTATACCAGAGCTTTTACAGGTCAATGGACGAGATGGTTAAAGACTTCCATAGCAACGAGGCAAAAGACGCAAGCGCCGAATCCGTTTCGGGTGACACTATCTACGTTGCCGGTCAGATTGATTATATATCGCTGGGGATGAACGTATACGAGGCGCAGTCCGTATGGGCTACCTACAGGCACGACCATCCGCTTTACTATTGGATGTTGGGTCAGGTGGTGTTCAGCGTTCAGTCTCTGTTCATCTGCGTGGACAGCGATTATATAGACGGCAGTGTCAGAGTTTTGCAGAACGAAGCGATTTATACCGCAATAGACGGGTACTTAACCGCCGTAGAGGGTGAAACGTCTGCATACCAGAAGGCGTTTGCCTTCCACGATATGATAATAGACAATATCGACTACGCATATACCGATAGCGGTGACCCCGACACGTCAAATTATGCCCACAGCATATTGGGTGTGTTGGTCGGTAAGAATGCGGTGTGCGAAGGATATGCCAAGGCGTTTGCCCTTCTTTTAAACGCAAGCGGAATCGATAACGTGTACGTAACGGGTTCAAGCAAGGGCGTAGGTCACGCCTGGAATATGGTCAACCTCGACGGGGCGTGGTATTGGTACGACTTAACCTGGGACGACCAACCCTCCAAAGGCGACGGAACAGTTTATGACTATATGTGTCAGTATGGCGAAACCTTTGCCGACCACACGGTCAATAAAACGGGTGATATGACCAACCCTATGAACTTCTTATATGCCCTGCCTGCGGCGTCAACGGTTGCATACAACACCGCCTCTCTTGAGTGCGGCGAGCAGTTTACGTTGAGCGGCATAACCTACGAGGTGAGCGGATATAACGAGGTATCGGTAGCAAGCGCAACTTCGCTTACGGGTGCGGTGGTGTTAACCGAAAGCGTAACCTACAGTGAACGCACGTATACACTCACGCAGATAGAAACTTCCGCCTTTAAGAATAGTAAGATAACCAGCCTGACCATACCCAAGACGATTAACGTTATCTATAACCTGGCGTTCAGCGGTTGTTCAGGTCTCAGCAACGTCACGTTTGAAGATAAGGTAGGCTGGAGCAGAACCTCTGCAGGAGGTACGGAGCAAATTGCTCAAACCTCCCTTGAAAGCACTTCTGATGCGGCAACGCTTTTAAAGGAGACGTACAAGGTATCATGGGTTACGAGTTACGAGTACACCTGGGTTAAATCGCCCTCTGCCGAATAAAAACAAACTGTATATTAAGCTCCTCACGGTACTCATTCGTGGGGAGCTTTTGTTATTTATAGTCAAAATTAAACGGTAACATTGACTATATAATTGTCTTGTGATAAAATAAAACCGTTAATAAATTTAGCCAAGCTAAGTATCGGGAGAAAATAAGTGTGAGCAAGTCGTCTAACGCTAATGGTTTTGAAATTGAAAACGCAGTATTGAAAAGATATTTTGGCGTTGGCGGCGACGTAGTCGTACCCGATGGTGTAGAAGAAATTTTTCACGAGGCGTTTGAGGGCAGGGAAAACGTTAAAAGCATAGTCGTCCCCGAGGGCGTCAGAAAAATCGGATATTATGCCTTCTGGGGGTGTGCAAACCTTATAAGCATTACGCTCCCTGAAAGTCTGGAAGAGATTGAAGAGAGTGTCTTTGCATACTGCACAAGCCTTGCCGCAATAACTATTGCCGAGGGCAACAGATACTTTTACGTTGACGGAAATTGCCTTATAAGGACGTCGGATAAAAGGTTGCTTACGGGCGGCAGAAACTGTCGTATCCCGAGCGGTGTTATTTCGATTGGCGACCATGCGTTCAACAGTCGGGATATTACGGACATTATTATTCCCGACGGGGTGAAGAGCATCGGTTATTGTGCCTTTCAAAGTTGTAAACAGCTGACGAATATAACCCTGCCCGACGGCGTTGAGGGCATTGCCGATTGTGCGTTTCAAGGGTGTGCAAGCCTTGCAGGCATAAGTATACCCGGCAGTGTGGAGAGCATTGGCGAGCAGGCGTTTGCCTTTTGCTCCCGCCTTGAAAGCATAGCCGTCTGCCAGGGCAATAAAAAATATCACAGCGACGGCAATTGCCTGATAGAAACGGAGAGTAAAACTTTAATTACAGGTTGCCAAAACAGCCGTATCCCTGCCGACGGGAGCGTAACGGCTATCGGCAAGGTTGCCTTTACCTACTGCGAAGGGCTTACAAGTATCGATATACCCGACTGCGTGGAGAGCATCGGCGCAAATGCCTTCAACCAGTGTCTGTCGTTAAAGAGCATAACCCTCCCCGCCGCCTTAAAGCGTATTGAGGGCTTTACCTTTTATCACTGCCAAAGCCTTGAAAGTATTACCATTCCCGTCGGGGTGACCTATATCGGCACATATGCGTTCGGGGGTTGTAAAAACCTTGCAAACGTTACAATTTTGGGCGGCGTGACAGTAATTGATAAATATGCGTTCGAGGGTTGTCAAAGCCTTGTAAATATAACCCTGCCCGAGGGAGTAAAACTGCTTGAGCAGGGTGCGTTCAGCGGCTGTAAACGCCTTGAAAGCGTAACCTTCCCGAGCAGTCTGGAGACAATCGGGGAGCAAGCGTTTTACGAGTGCGAAAGCCTTTCACGGATAACAATTCCTTCGGGCGTAACCTTCGTCGGCGAAAAGGCGTTTAACTGTTGCAGGAATTTAAAGGTGGCTTACGTTCCTGACGGGTGCGAGTTGGGCTTGCAGTCATTCCCCAAGGCGTGCAACGTCGTAAGAAGGGGTTAACGGCTGTAAATTTACGTCGTTACCGCTTAAATAAATTGGTATTGTCAAATAATAAACCGTAGGGTGTAATATCGTTAATTAATACATTATATGGCTATGACGTTTAAAGGTAAAATTCCCGTTGTGGTTGGCGAGACGGGTCATAGAAATATAGTCGGAGAGGATATGCCGACAATCAGGGAACAGATTGCAGGGAGCCTGAAGCAAATTCAAGCCCTCTGTAAATGCCGTAGAGAGGGCGGTGAGGATACGCCTGTGATTATGCTCAATGCGTTTGCGCAGGGCGCCGATATGCTGTGTGCGGACGTGGCGTTCGGGCTCGGCATACCCGTCTACGCCCTTTTGCCGTG